>DASTXB010000033.1:0-37425 GCA_035765695.1 Nocardioides sp.
CCGGGCTCAGGCGTCCAGCGCCTCCATGTCGACCTCGTAGGCGCCCTGGACCAGGAACTCCTTGCGCGGCGCGACGTCCGAGCCCATCAGCAGCTCGAAGACGCCGGCGGCGCCCTCCGCGTCGTCGACGGTGAGCCGGCGCAGGGTGCGGTGCCGCGGGTCCATGGTCGTCTCGGCCAGCTGGTCGGCGTCCATCTCGCCGAGGCCCTTGTAGCGCTGGACCGGCTCCTTCCACTTCACGTTCTTCTTCTTCAGCTCGGCCAGCTTCCGCTGCAGCTCGTCGTCGGAGTACGTGTAGACGTACTTGTCCTGACCCTTCCTCGGGTTCGAGATCTCGACGCGGTGCAGCGGCGGGACGGCGGAGTACACGCGGCCGTCGGCGATGAGGTCCGGCATGTACTTGAAGAACAGCGTGGCCAGGAGGCAGCGGATGTGCGCGCCGTCGGAGTCCGCGTCGGCCATGAAGATGATCCGGCCGTAGCGGCGGGCCTCGAGCTCGAAGGTCCGCCCCGACCCGGCGCCGACGACCTGGATGATCGAGGCGCACTCGGCGTTCTTCAGCATGTCGCCGACCGAGGCCTTCTGGACGTTGAGGATCTTGCCGCGGATCGGCAGCAGCGCCTGGAACTCGGAGTTGCGCGCGAGCTTGGCGGTGCCGAGCGCCGAGTCACCCTCGACGATGAACAGCTCCGTGCGGTCGTTGTCGACGGCCCTGCAGTCGGCGAGCTTGGACGGCAGAGCGGAGGACTCCAGCGCATTCTTCCGGCGCTGGGTCTCCTTGTGCTGCCGCGCGGCCAGGCGCGTCTTGGCGGCGCCGGCGACCTTCTCCATGACCAGCCGGGCCTGCGCCTTCTCGGCCCGCTTGGTCGAGGTCAGGAACTTCTTCAGCTCGGCCGAGACCACCCGGCGTACGACGGTGCGCGCCGCCGGCGTGCCGAGGATCTCCTTGGTCTGGCCCTCGAACTGCGGCTCCGCGAGGCGCACGGTGACCACGGCCGTCATGCCCTCGAGCACATCGTCCTTGATCACGTCGTCGTCGTTGACCTTGAGGACCTTGGTCGCCTTCATCGCGTCGTTGAAGGTCCGGGTGACCGCCTGCTCGAAGCCGCTGAGGTGGGTGCCGCCCTTGGGCGTGGCGATCACGTTGACGAAGGACCGCAGCACGGTCTCGTAGCCGGTCCCCCACCGCACCGCGACGTCCACGTGCAGCTCGCGCTCGACCTCCTGGGGCGTCATGTGGCCCTTGTCGTCGAGCAGTGGCACGGTCTCGGTGAACGTGTCCGACCCCTGCAGCCGCAGGATGTCGGTGACCGGCTCGTCGGGCGCCAGGAAGTCGGCGAACTCCGCGATGCCGCCGTCGTGGCGGAACTTCTCCTCGACCGGGTCCGGGCCGCGCAGGTCGCGGATCACGAGCTCCAGGCCGGGCACGATGAACGACGTCTGGCGGGCGCGGCCGATCAGCTCGTCGTACACGAACCCGGCGTCCTTGGTGAAGATCCGGCGGTCCGGCCAGAACCGGATGCGCGTGCCCGACCTGCCCTTGGCGACGCGGCCGCCCTTGCGGGTGAGGCCGGACCGCGCCTCGAACGCCGCGTCCGGCCCGTCGCCGGTGAACACGCCCGGCACGCCGTGGCGGAACGACAGCCCCTGCTCGGACGGCGAGCGCTGCACGTCGATGTCCATCCGCGCGGAGAGTGCGTTCACCACCGAGAGGCCCACGCCGTGCAGGCCGCCGGTCGCGACGTACGAACCGCCGCCGAACTTGCCGCCGGCGTGCAGCTTCGTCGCGACGACCTCGACACCGGGCAGCCCGGTCTTGGGCTCCTTGTCGGTCGGGATGCCGCGGCCGTCGTCGTGCACCTCGGCCGAGCCGTCGGGGTGGAGCGTCACCTCGACCCGGTGGGCGGCTCCGGCGAGCGCCTCGTCCACGCCGTTGTCGATGATCTCCCAGAGGCAGTGCATGAGCCCGCGGGTGTCGGTCGAGCCGATGTACATCCCGGGACGCTTGCGCACGGCCTCCAGTCCCTCGAGGACGAGGAGGTGCGCCGCGTTGTACGTGTTGTCGATCGTGGGGCTCCTGCGGAAATCCGGTGGTTGCTCGGCACCGAATCTACCTGCGACACGCCGGACGCCGATGAAGGCTCGCCTGCCGGAGCCGGGGCTACCGTGAGCAGGACTTCCCCTGCATCACGGGGAAGCACCCCGCACCACCAGCGCAGCAGCAGCGACCGGCACTGTCGTCCACTTCACATCCCGAGATCCGAAGCATGGAAAACCCGGGAGCGGGAAGAAGACACGTGATTGGATTGACGTGTCGGGCACCACGCCCGGCCGGGAATCTTGGAACCGGTCGGTACGTTGAGCCAGACACCGAGGCAGTAGAAGAAATGAGGCCGATGTGACCACTGCAGTTGCCCCCCACACCGCAGCGCTGAGCGCCGCGGACCGTTGCGACCGTTGCGGAGCCCAGGCCTACCTCCGCGTTGAGCTCCAGTCGGGCGGTGAGCTGCTCTTCTGCGCGCACCACGCCCGCGAGCACGGCGACAAGCTCCGTGCGATCGCCGCCAACGTGGTCGACGAGACCCACAAGCTCTCCACCACCCCCGCCAAGGCTCCGGACGACGAGCGCTGACCTGACGATCGTTCACGAGGGCCCCGGACGCGAGTCCGGGGCCCTCGTGCGTCTGCGCCACTCCCTAGGATCTCCCCCGTGACCGCCACCGACCTGATCGTCGCCGTGGTGATCGCCGTCGGCCTGGTCGGCATCCTGGTGCCCGTCCTGCCCGGCTCGATCCTCGTGGTCGCGGGCGTCGTCGGATGGGCGGTCGCGACCGGTGGGCCCACCGCCTGGGCGGTCGCCGGGGTCGCCACCGCGCTCGTGGTCGCGGGGGCCGTGGTCAAGTACGTCGTCCCGGGCCGCCACCTCCAGGTGGCCGGGATCCCGGCCACCACGCAGTGGGCCGGTGCCGGGCTCGGTGTGGTCGGCTTCTTCGTGGTCCCGGTCGTCGGGCTGTTCCTCGGCTTCGTCCTCGGGATCTACCTGGCCGAGCTGCTGCGGGTCGGGTCCCGCCAGGCCTGGCCGTCGACCCTCCACTCGCTGAAGGCGGTCGGGCTCAGCATCGTCATCGAGCTGGTCGCCGCCCTCGCCGCCGCCTCCGTCTGGATCTACGGGGTGGCCGCGACATGAGCGTCCTCCTGTCGCTCTGCGCGGCGCTCTCGTACGGCCTCAGCGACTTCAACGGCGGCATCTTCTCCCGGCGCGGGGGCGCCTGGGCGGTCTCGCTGCTCGCCCAGCTGGGCGGCACGGTGCTGGTGCTGCTCGTGGTCCTCCTGGACGGCGGCTCCCCCACGTCGGCCGACCTCGCGTGGGCGCTCCTCGCCGGGGTCGGCAACGGCTTCGGCACGGCGTTCCTGTACCGCGGCCTGTCCTCGGGCCGGATGGGCGTCGTCGCGCCGGTGTCCGGCGTGGGATCGGTCCTGGTGCCGGTCGCGGTCGGGCTGCTGACCGGCGAGCGTCCCGGCGGGTTGGTCCTGGTCGGCGTGCTGCTGGCCTTCCCGGCGATCTGGCTCGTCTCCCGCGAACCGGTCGACGTGCCGGGCGTCGGAGCTGGCCCCCGGGCCGGCTCGGGCCTGATCGACGGCGTGCTCGCGGGCCTCGGTTTCGGCACGCTGTTCGCCGCGCTGGGCCAGGTCCCCGCGGAGGCCGGGTTCCTGCCGCTCGCCGTGAACCAGCTGGTCGCCGGCGCCGCGATCATCGTGGTCGCGACCGCGCTGCGGCAGCGCTGGGTCCCGCGGAACCGGTACGCCCTCGGTGGCCTGGTCAGCGGCGCCCTCGGCGCGCTCGCGACGGGCCTGTTCCAGGTCGCCACCCACCACGGGTACCTCGCGGTCGCCGCGGTGATCACCTCGCTGTACCCCGCGTTCACCGTGCTGCTCGCGGCCACCGTGCTCAGGGAGCACGTGCACCGCACCCAGGCGTACGGGCTCGCGCTCTGCGCGGGCGCGGTCGCCCTGGTCGCCGCGGGCTGAGCCGCACCGAGTACCGGACGACCATCCGGGGAACGGGGAGGACATGGACGCCGTCGTGGTGGGCTCCGGCCCGAACGGGCTCTCGGCCGCCGTCACCCTCGCCCGGGAGGGCCTCGCGGTGACCGTCCTGGAGGCGCGGGACGAGATCGGCGGCGGCACCCGCACGGCCGAACTGACGGTGCCGGGCGTGCTCCACGACGTGTGCTCCGCCATCCACCCGTTCGGCATCGGGTCGCCGTTCTTCGACACGCTGCCGCTCGCCGACCACGGGCTGGTCTGGCGACACCCCGAGATCGACCTGGCGCACCCCCTCGACGACGGCACGGCCGGGGTGATGGTGCGCGACCTCGAGCAGACCGCCGCCGGGCTGGGCGAGGACGGCGACCGGTGGCGGGCGGTCTTCGGGCTCGCCTCCGAGCGGTACGACGACCTGGCCCCCGAGGTGCTCGGGCCGATCCTGCACCTGCCGCGGCGGCCGCTGCTGATGGGCCGGTTCGGCCTCCGCGCAGCCCTGCCGGCCGCCGTGCTGGCCCGGGCGTTCCGCACCGACGCGGCCCGCGCGCTGTTCGCGGGCGTCGCCGCGCACATCTCCCGGCCCCTGAACCGGCCGGCGACCGCCGCGATCGGCACCTTCATGATCGGCGCCGGGCACCGCTACGGCTGGCCCGTCGCCGAGGGCGGCTCGCGGGCGATCACCGACGCCCTCGCGAGCCTCCTGCGCTCGCTGGGCGGCGAGATCCGCACCGGTGTCGAGGTCCGCACGTTCGCCGACCTGCCCGACGCGCGGATCGCGCTCTTCGACACGACGCCGACCGCGTTCGCGGACATCGCGCGGCGGCCGCGCCCGCGGTGGAAGTACGGCCTGGCGGCGTACAAGCTCGACCTCGCCGTCCGCGGTGGTGTCCCGTGGACCGCCGAGGCCTGCCGCCGCGCGGGCACCGTCCACGTGGCGGGCACCCTCGAGGACATCGGGCACGCCGAGGCGCAGGCGGCGCGTGGCGAGATGCCGTCACGGCCGTTCGTCCTGGTCGGGCAGCAGTACCTGGCCGACCCGGGTCGGTCGGCGGGTGACGTGCACCCGGTCTGGGCGTACGCGCACGTCCCCCACGCGTACGCCGGCGACGCGACCGGACTCGTGCTCGACCAGCTCGAGCGGTTCGCACCGGGCCTGCGCGAGCGGATCGTCGGCATGCACGTGACCGACCCTGCCGGGTTCGCGGCGTACAACCCCAACTACGTCGGCGGCGATATCGCCGCGGGCGCGGTGACCGTGCCGCAGCTGGTGTGGCGGGCTCCCTACCGCACCGGCGTGCGGGGCGCCTACCTGTGCTCGTCGTCGACCGCGCCGGGACCCGGCGTCCACGGCATGTGCGGCTACCGCGCCGCGCGGCACGCGCTGGACGACCTGCGGAGGGCGTGACCGGGTGCTCCCGGTATCTTCGGCGCGTGGCCGGCCCCGAGATCTCCGCTGACGTCCTGCGGACCGAGCCCGGGAAGCGCACCCGGCTGACCGCCGACGCGAAGCAGGCGCTGCGCCGTCTCGCCCGCCCGAGCGCCCGCTCCGGCGAGCTGTCGCCGCGGGCGTACAACCTGACGATCAGCCACCGGCACCGGTTCGTGTGGTTCCGGGTCGCCAAGGTCGCGACCCGCACGCTGCTGGGGTACTTCGAGGACCACGACGTCGTGCTCGACGTCGACCACGCCTACTGGACGCGCTACCCGACCGCGCTGTTCGGCGACTACTTCAAGTTCGGCTTCGTCCGGCACCCGCTCCCCCGGTTCGTCTCGACCTGGCAGGACAAGGTCGTCAACAGCAACTACTTCGAGCTCGACGAGCCGACCCTGGGGCGGCTGCGGCACCACCCCGAGGAGTTCGCCGCGTGGGTCGCCGGCCGGGACCTGACCGACACCGACCAGCACCTCGCGCTCCAGACCCGGCTGATCGACCTGACCCAGGTCGACTTCCTCGGCCGGCTGGAGACGTTCGACCGCGACTTCGAGGTGGTCTGCCGCCGGCTCGACCTGCCGGTCGTCCCCGCGGCGCCGCGGCACCGGACGGCGACCGCGCAGACCGCGTCCATGCTGGCGTCGGAGGACCTCCAGGCGGCCGTGGCCGACCTCTACCGACTGGACTACCAGGTCCTCGGGTACGACCCCGCCGGCTGATCAGTCGAGGTAGTCGCGCAGGACCTGCGAGCGCGACGGGTGCCGCAGCTTCGACATCGTCTTCGACTCGATCTGGCGGATCCGCTCACGGGTCACGCCGTACACCTTGCCGATCTCGTCGAGCGTCTTCGGCTGGCCGTCGGTGAGGCCGAACCGCATGCTGACGACGCCCGCCTCGCGCTCGGAGAGCGTGTCGAGGACCGCGTGCAGCTGCTCCTGGAGCAGGGTGAACGACACGGCGTCGGCCGGGACGATCGCCTCGGAGTCCTCGATCAGGTCGCCGAACTCGGAGTCGCCGTCCTCGCCGAGCGGGGTGTGCAGCGAGATCGGCTCACGTCCGTACTTCTGGACCTCGATGACCTTCTCGGGGGTCATGTCGAGCTCCTTGGCCAGCTCCTCCGGCGTGGGCTCGCGGCCCAGGTCCTGGAGCATCTGGCGCTGGACGCGGGCCAGCTTGTTGATGACCTCGACCATGTGCACCGGGATGCGGATCGTGCGGGCCTGGTCGGCCATGGCACGGGTGATCGCCTGCCGGATCCACCAGGTGGCGTACGTCGAGAACTTGTAGCCCTTGGTGTAGTCGAACTTCTCGACCGCGCGGATGAGACCGAGGTTGCCCTCCTGGATCAGGTCCAGGAACAGCATGCCGCGGCCGGTGTAGCGCTTGGCGAGGCTGACGACGAGGCGGAGGTTCGCCTCGAGCAGGTGGTTCTTCGCGCGGCGGCCGTCCTCGGCGATCCACTCCAGCTCCTCCTGGAGCTTCGGGGACGTCTTGCCGCCCTTGGCGAGCTTCTCCTCCGAGAACAGGCCGGCCTCGATCCGCTTGGCGAGCTCGACCTCCATCTCGGCGTTCAGCAGCGGCACCTTGCCGATCTGCTTGAGGTAGTCCTTGACCGGGTCGGCGGTCGCGCCGGCGACCATGACCTGCTGCTCGGGCTCGTCGGTGTCGTCGGCCGCGGAGACGACGAACGACGCCTCCTTCTCGTCCTCGACGATCGAGGGGTCGGTCGCGACGTCCTTCTCGAACTGCTCGTCGGAGATGTCGGGCAGGACCTTCTTGCCGTCCGGCCCGATCACGACCTCCGCGGTCTCGACCTCGACGGCGACCTCCTCGCCCGGCTCGGGCGTCGCGGCCGCGGCCTTGGCCGCCGGGGCGGCGGCGCGCTTGGCCGGGGCGGCCTTCTTCGCGGGGGCGGTGGCGGCCTTCTTGGCCGGCGCCTTCTTCGCCGCGGTCTTCGCGGTGGTGGTCTTGCGCGCCGAGGTCGCGGCGACCGCGCGGGTGCCGGCCGGGATCTGCACCGAGATGCCCAGGGCGCTCAGGTGGGCGAGGAGGGCCTTGAGGTGGCGCGGCTCGACCGCGGCGTCCTCACTGGCCTGCCTGACCTCTTCGGGGGTGATGCTGCCGGTCGGGGTACCTCGCTCGATGAGGGCCACGACGGCAGGGTGCGTGAGCACCTCGGCAGGGAGCATCTTGCGCGCGTTCGAGGACACGAACACCTCTCGTGAAACGACGGTCAAACGGTTCCGGGGCGCGGCCCATCCCGGTGTCGTCAAGAGCCGCGCTGTTCATTCTGCCACGGCCACCCTGAGATCCCGGCAATCGGCCCGATCCCGGTCCTCCCGTCCCGACCCGACCCGTTTGCGGGACGCGACGTCCGGCAACCATGAGGGTGATGCCTTCTCCTCGAGCGATCGGCCCGGACGCCCTGCGTCTGCTCGGCCTGGTCGCGATCGTCGTCGGTCACGCCGTCCCCAACGCGGTCGTGCGCGAGGTCATCTACCCCTGGCACGTCGCCGTGTTCTTCTTCCTGGCCGGCTACCTCTGGAAGCCCGGCCGGTCGCTGCGCGAGGAGGCGGGCCGGCGCTGGCGGTCGCTGATGGTCCCCTACTTCGCCTGGGTCGCGGTCATCGCGCTGCCCCTGCTGGTCTACGACGACGTGACGTCCCGCACGGGCCTCGGCGACCGGATCTCCTCGTTCGTCCACGGCGGCACGTACCTCCACAACCCCTACCTGGCGTTCTGGTTCCTGTCCGCCCTGTTCGTCGCGGCCCTGCTCTACCGGGTGCTCGACACGATCCTGGGCAGCCGGGGCGCCCAGGTGGTGTCCCTGCTCCCCCTGCCGCTGACCTTCGTCGACCAGCACATCGCGACGATCCCGTACGCCGCCGGTGTCGGGGCGATGGCGATCTTCTTCGTCGGCGCGGGCCACGTCCTCCGTGACCACCGCTCGTGGCTGACCCGCTGGTGGCCGGTGTCGCTGGCTGCTGGGGCCGCGCTCGTCGCGTCGGGCCTCGCGAAGCCCCTGGACATGAAGGCCGGCGATTGGGGCACGCCGGTGCTGAGCTTCGTCGTCGCCGTCGCGCTCAGCGCGGGCCTGCTCGGCCTGTTCGAGCGCGTGTTCCGCGGCGGCGGCCCGGCCTGGATCTCGCGGGCCGCGTCCCTCGGGCTGATCGTGGTGCTCACCCACGCGGTGCCGCTCTACCTGACCGACTACCGCTGGCCCTGGTGGGCGCTCCTGGCGGCCTCACTCGGCTTCGGCTCGCTGCTGGCCTTCCTCGCCCGCCACCGGCCCGCCCTCGGGGGCATGCGGCCGGCGCCGGCCCCGGAGCCCGCCCGCGAGCGGGAGCTGGCCACGGTCGGCTGATGCCTCAGCCGGCGCTCGCCTTCGCGGCCGCCTTCTTCTGCTTCTTGTAGTCGCGCACCTTCTGCAGGGACGCCTCGTCGACCACGTCGGCGACCGAGCGGTACCCGTCCTCGGCGTACGACCCCACCGCCGCCTCCCAGCCGTCGGGACGCACGCCGAGCTGCTTGGCCAGCAGCGCCACGAAGATCTGGGCCTTCTGCTTGCCGAAGCCGGGCAGCTCCATCACCCGGCCCAGCAGCTCCTTGCCCGTGGTGGCCTCGGTCCACAGCCGCTCGGCGCGGCCGTCGTACTTCTCCTCCACGAGCGCGGCCAGTGTCTGCAGCCGCGCCGCCATCGAGCCCGGGAACCGGTGGATCGCCGGCGGCGTGCTGCACAGCGCGGCGAACTCCTCCGGGTCGGCGGCGGCGATCCGGGCGGGGTCCAGGCTGCCGAAGCGGTCGAGCACCTTCGCCGGGCCGCGGAACGCGTGCTCCATCGGGTACTGCTGGTCCAGCATCATCCCGACGAGCAGGGCGAACGGGTCGTCGGTCAGGACCTGGTCGGCGGCGGCGTCGCCGGTGATGTGGATGGCCATGGGCCCATCCTGCCGCAGCGCCGCTCAGCGCGGTGGCGCCTCCCGGCCCCGGCGCGTGATCCACACCGCGAGCACGACGAGCAGCGCCCCGACCACGACGAGCGCGGTGGCGGCGGGCACCGATCCCGCGAACCAGCGCGACATGGCCGCGGGGAGGTTGACGACCGTCGCCAGGGCACCCAGCCCCAGCAGGGCCAGGTCGTGGCGCGCGATGGCCGCGACGACCACGGCGGCGATCGTCACGAGGATGAACACCATCCCCGCGTCGGAGTCGCCGGTGGTCATGGATCCGAAGATCGCGACCGCGGACCCCAGGACGAGCGGGACCTCGGTCGGCGCGATGACCCGGAGCACCCCGAGGACGGCCCAGGTGACGCCCAGGAGCCACACCCCGACCCCCGGCTCGACCGGGAGGCCGGACCAGTCGATCCCGGTGCCGACCAGCACCGCGGCGGAGACGAGCAGCGCGAGCTGCTGCAGCAGGAAGCGGTGGAGCGTCCACAGGACGGCTGCCAGAGCAGTCGTCGTCGCCGCGACCAGCACCGCCTCCGTGTCCGACCCGAAGCGGTCCGGTGCGACGCTGGCCACCAGGACGGCGGTCGCTCCGGCGCAGGCCGCCGTCGCGGCGAGCCAGAGCACGCCCCGCAGCCGCCGTCCGGCGTCACCCAGCCGGCGCGGCACGGCCGCACCGAGCCCGACCAGCAGCGCGGTCACGACGGCGAGGATCAGGAAGCGCCACCCGGCGTCCAGGTCGCCCCAGTAGTACGCCGTCAGCAGGCTCGACCCGGCGACGACGACCGCACCTCCGACGTACGCCAGCGCCTCGGCGACCACCGGCACGCCCTCCCGTGGGGGCGTCACGGCCGCCAGGGAGGTCGGCGACGTCATCCGCGCCGCCTGCTCGGGGCTGATCACCCCATCGCGGACCCAGCCCTCGACGAGCACGGAGAGCGGGACGACGTCCCGCCCCGTGCGCCCCACGCCCACCATCGGCTGCAGCCCGGTCATGGCTCCATGGTCGGAGGCGAGCCGGGGGTCGTGGCAGGGCCCAACGTCACCACGTCCGCGTGACCTTCGCGTCAGGGCAGCCGGATGAGCCGGGTCGACTGCACGATCGACGCCGCGGCGGTCTGGAAGATCGGCGCGAGCGCGCTGGGAGTCGGCGTGCAGAAGAAGTAGTCGCCGTCGGCGTTCTCCGCATTGACCTTCGCGGTCGTGTTGCAGCCACCGCCGAGGCCGCCGCCGTCGTCCGCGGACGGGGTGCCGTCGGATCGTGCCGACGCCATCGCCGCCAGCCGCTCGGTCACCAGCGGCGACCCGCTGCCGCTGCAGCGTACGTTCTCGAGCCGGAAGGCGATGGTGACGACCAGGATGCCGGCGTTCTTGGCCGTCGTGGCCTCGTTGACCGCGTTGTTGCACGCGGTCGTGCCGTTGCTGCTGTACGGGTAGCCGCCGCCGGGGCTGGTGCTCTCGTTCGGCTCGCCGTCGGTCATGAAGATGATCGCCTTGCGCACGGGTGCCGGCCGGGCGGTCGATCCGAGGAGCAGCTCGCGCGCGGCGCGCATCGGCGCGGCCAGGTAGGTGCCCGTCGAGGACGACGAGAGGCAGCCCACGGCCAGCGCGAGCGGGTCGGTCGCGCTGAGCACCGGCGGGCTGCTCGGCGGATCGACGTCGGTGTCGTCGTAGGTGCTGCTGAAGCCGACCGGGATCCAGGGCCCGGAGGACTCCGAGCTGCTCGCCTGGCTCCTGCACGACGCCGGCGCGGTGCTGGAGCTGCGGCCGATGGTGCCGAGCGCGACCCGGTGCTGGGTCGGCGTGAGGTATTCCAGCAGCCCCTTGATCGCGTCCCTGAGGTTGCTGACGGCGCTCCCCATGCTGCCGGTGCGGTCGCCGACCACCACCATGTCGATCGGGTTGGCCGGGACCGAGCCGCAGGCGCCCTTGCACGCGACGGAGGTCAGCGCGCCGGTGTCGCCGTCGTCGACGCCGACGACGGGTGCCAGCACGTACGGCACCGTCCTCTCGTCCCGGGCCCGCAGCGTGTTGCACTGGTCGCCCTGCTCGGGGAAGCACGGAATGGCGCAGATCCGGTCGTTGCAGGCCAGGCCCGGGTAGGCGGCGGGTGTGTACGGCGCCGGGCCCGGGTTGCAGCTCAGGGGGATGTGCGTCGCGTCGACGACGTAGGTCGCGCCGGACGCCTTCGCGCCGACGACGCAGAAGAAGTCGATGTCGGGGGTGGCGCTCGGGTCGTTGCGTGCGGCGTTCGCGAGCGCGGCCGCGCGGGCGCCGGCGCCGTCGGCCGGCAGCTTCCCGGCCCCGGCCTGGGCCGCCATGTCCAGGGTGTCGTGCAGCTCCTGGCGCTCGTTGACCAGCTGGGCGACGTCCACCGCCAGCGCGCAGAACCCGAAGAGCACGATCGCGACGATCGCGGAGAGGACGGCCACGGCGCCGCGGTCGTCCCGGGTGTGTCGGCCGGTCATTCGATCCTCATCTCCGCGGTCTTGGTCAGCGTCGTCCCGCCGGGCGAGAACAGCCCGCCGATCGGCGTGATCCACTCGTGGAAGGCGCTCACCCGGACGACCACCATGTCGCCGGGCACGGCCGAGGAGAGGCTGCAGGTCCCGCCCGCGGCCGTGCGGCAGGTCACGGTCACGGTGACGTCGCCGTCGTCGGCGTAGGACAGCGTCGACCGGACGACCGCGGTCACCGCCGCGGCGTTCGGGTTCAGGCTGCCCTCCCGGGCGCCCTCCCGCGCGGCGTTGTTGACCAGGACGTCGTTGTTGACCGCCCAGCCGAAGTCGACCGCCCCGAAGACCAGGGTGACGAACGGCAGGGCGACCAGCGCGAACTCGAGCGCCGCCGTGCCGCGATCGTCGCGGTTCCGGCTCCGTCGCAGCGTCATGGCTCCCCCTGGTCTGGCCGGGTCATCGGGTCGTGGAGATGGAGCAAGGACCGGCGCCGCCTCCCCCACAGTCGGCGGCACCGGCCCTCGGCTGGTGGGTCACCCCTGGTCAGGGGGCGGGGGTGCCGCCCGGCAGGTTGCTGTTGATCGTGCCGAAGGCGGCATTGATCTTGTTGCCGAGCAGGGCGACCGCGACGACGATGACCGCGGCGATCAGGGCGACGAGCATGCCGTACTCCACGGCGGTGGCCCCGCGCTCGTCGCGCTCGGCGGCCTTGGCCCGGATCCCGTCGATGAACATCAGGGTCATGAGCTGGAGCTTCTCGATCATCGGACTTTCCCTTCTTCGTGGTGACCGGTGACCGGTCCCTTCCGAACCCCCCGGTGGGGCCCTTCCTGACATCCATGCTGGGCGCCCCGGGAGCTCCCGCACCGCGACGTTCGTCTCGACCGGCATGGTCATTTCGGGCTATTCCGGAGACGTGGGCGGGGCCCGGGAACGATCCGGGGACACCGAAGAGCCACGGGTCCGTGCGGACCCGCGGCTCTCGGTGGGAGGTCGTGCGTGGTGGGCGCTCAGCCGGCCGCCGGGACGGGAGCGAGCAGCAGCCCCAGCCGCAGGCCGGCGGCCACCGCCTCGGTCCGGCTGGCGACGCCGAGCTTGCGGTAGACGTGGCTCAGGTGCAGCTTGACCGTCGACTCGCCCAGGTGGAGCTCACGGGCGATCTCGACCGTGCGCAGGCCCTCGGCGAGCAGTCGCAGCACCTCGAGCTCGCGGTCGGACAACCGGGTCGTCGACCGGCTCGCGCGGCGCATCATCGCGCCGGCGAGGCCCGTGCACAGGAAGCTGCGCGGCGTCCGGCTCGCGTGGCGTGCCACGCCGACGACCTGCTCGCCGCGCGACTCCTTGCCGAGGAACGCCGAGGCGCCCGCCTCGAGGGCCGCGAAGATCTGCGGGTCGCCGGTGTGGAGGGTGAGGACGACGACCCCCGCGGTGTCGCTGTCCGCCCGGACGGCCTGTACGACGTCCAGCCCGCTCCCGTCGGGCAGCTGAAGGTCGGTCACCACGACGTCCGGCCGCAGGGCCGACCACCGCGACACGCCGTCGCGGACGGTGCCCGCCTGGCCCACCACCTCGAAGCCCCCGGCCCGCTCGAACGCGCGGACCAGGCCCTGGCGGACCAGGTCGTGGTCATCGACGAGCAGAACGCTGACGGTCATGGCTCTCTCCTTCCCCCACGCGGGCGCCCCCGGCCCACAGCGTGACAACGGTGCCGCCGTCCGGACGCACACCGATCTCGAGCACTCCCCCGATCTGCTCGGCCCGCTCGCGCATCCCCTGGATCCCGAAGTGCCCGGGACGCGGGACGACGGCCCCGATCCCGTCGTCCTCGACCACCAGACGCACCCGCCCGTCGTCGCGGACGAGCCGCACCCACAGGTTGATCGCGCGGGCGTGCCGGTCGACGTTCGTGATCGCCTCCCGGGCGATCCGCAGCACCTCGCGCTCGACGTGCCCCGGCAGCGGCTCCCCCCGCTCGTCCACCGCGAGGTGGACGCGGAGTCCACCGCGCCGCTCGATCTCGTCGACGTACGACGACAGTGCGTCGGAGACGCTCCGGCCGACCTCGGGCTCGGCGCGCAGGTCACCCAGCGCGCGGCGGAGCTCCCGGGCCAGCTGGGACACCTCGTCGCGCAGCAGCGCGACCGCGTCGTGCACCGGACCCGCCTCGACCAGGTCGGCGATGTCCTCGACGCGGTAGCCCAGGGCCACGACCAGCTGCGCCACGCCGTCGTGCAGCTCGCGGGCGATCCGGCGGCGCTCCTCGAGCGCGGCGCCGCGGGGCGAGGCGCTCATCCGAAGACCTGCGTCATCTTCAGCGCAGCGGGGCCGAGCACGACGGCGAACAGGCTGGGCAGGATGCACAGCACCAGCGGGATCATGATCTTGACCGGCACCTTCTGGGCGCGCTCCTCGGCGGACTGGCGACGCTTCACCCGCATCTCCGCGCTCTGGATGCGCAGCACCCGCCCGACCGGGACGCCGAGCTGGTCGGCCTGCACCATCGCCTGGCAGAAGGAGCGCAGCTCCTTGATCGTGGTGCGCTCTCCCATCGCCCGCATCGCCTCCATCCGCCCCACACCCAGCTGCATCTCCTGCAGGAGCCGCGAGAACTCCTGGGCCAGTGGGCCCTCGGTGTTGCGCGCCACCTTCATCACCGCGGCGTCGAACCCGAGGCCGGCCTCCACCGAGATCGTCAGCAGGTCGAGCGCGTCCGGCAGCGCGCGGCGCATCTGCGCCTCCCGCTTCTCGCCCGCGTTGTAGAGCAGCAGGTTCGGCACCACGAAGCCCAGCGCAGCGGCACCCACGGAGACCACGGCCCACCACAGGGGCGCCAGGTGCTGGCCGGCGCAGAACAGCGACACCAGGCCGCCGAGCAGGGCACCGGCCAGCACCTTGACCCCCAGGACCCGCTGCGCGTCCCACCCCGCGGGGTTCCCGGCGATGTCGAGGCGCCGCTGGAGGCGCTGCTCGGCACCGTCGCGCGCGATCCGGCCGCCCAAGTGTGCGAAGCGCGCCGCCGACGGTGCCACGACCCGGCGGACGAACGACGGGTCGAGCTCCTCCGTCTGGTCCTCGGGCGTGGCGCCGAGGGCCTCGATCGCCGCGAGGGACGAGGCGATGCCGCGGCGCTCGGGCACGACCGACCCCACGACCGCGAGGGCCAGCGCGGTCCCGGCCAGGAAGAGCACGGCACCGCCGATCAGCAGCAACGTCGGGGACACGTCACACCTCCACCTTGATCATCCGCGACATCACGAACGCGCCGGACACGAGCAGCGCGATGGCGACGCCCAGCAGGGCCAGGCCGAGGGGCTCGCTGTAGAGCGGACGGACGTACGCCCGGTTGGCAACCATCATGTAGCCGAACATGACGACCGGCAGCAGGCCGAGGATGTAGGCCGACAGCCTGCCCTCGGCGCTGAGGGTGCGCACCTGGCGCCGGACGTACTCGCGCTCGCGCAGCGTCTCCGCCACCGTCAGGAGCACCTCGGCCAGGTTGCCGCCGACCTCGCGCTGGATCCGGTAGGCCATGACGACCCACGCGAAGTCGACGCTGCCCATCCGCGCGGCGATGCCGTCCAGCGCGTCGTCGAGGTCGACGCCGAGCCGCTGCTCGACCAGCGCCCGGCGCAGCTCGGCGGCCATCGGCTCCTGGCCGTCGCGCACGACGGTGTCGATCGCCTGGGGCACCGAGAGGCCGGCGGTGAGGCTGTTGGCGATCATCGTCAGCGTCTCCGGCAGCTGGGAGGCGAACGCGGTCAGCCGGCGGCGGTGCCGGATCCGGAGGTAGACCGCCGGCCCCGGCACGGCGACCCCCACGAGCAGGAGGAGGAGCAGCGGGCCGCCGACGAGCAGGCCGAGCGCGCCGGCGGCCGTCACGATCGCTGCGTGCAGGAGCACCCACTCGGCCGGCTTGAGGGCCAGGCCGGCGCCCGCCAGCCGGCGGGCGAGGCGGGCCTCGACGCCGGCCGGCACGAGGGTGGCGGCGACCGTCGTGGCCGAACGCCGCAGCCCGGGGCTCGCGGCGGTGCGGTCCGCGACCTCACCGAAGTACACCGCCAGGCGACGGTCCGCGGACACGACGGGCCGTGCGGCCAGCGCCGCGACGGCGAGCGCCAGCCCGGCCCCGATCGCGATCGCCCCACCGGCGACCGCGACCGGCACGGCGGTCATGCCGCCACCTCGCCGAGGCTGAAGACCGCGGGGTCGACGTGCACGTTGCGCTCGGCGAGCCGGTCCAGGAACCGCGGCCGCAGGCCGGTCGACCGGAGCCGCCCGAGTGCGCGGCCGTTCTCGTCGTACCCCGCGCCGTAGTCGAACAGGAAGACGTCCTGCAGGGTGATGACGTCGCCCTCCATGCCGACGACCTCGGTGATCGCCGTGATCCGGCGGCTGCCGTCCTTGAGCCGCACCTGCTGGACGACCAGGTCGACCGCGCTCGCCATCTGCTCCCGGATCGCGCGCACCGGGAGCTCCATCCCGGCCATCATCGCCATCGTCTCGACCCGCGCGAGCGCGTCGCGCGGCGAGTTGGCATGGACCGTGGAGAGCGAGCCGTCGTGGCCGGTGTTCATCGCCTGGAGCATGTCCAGGGCGGCGGCGTCGCGGATCTCACCGACGATGATCCGGTCCGGCCGCATCCGCAGCGCGTTGCGGACGAGGTCGCGGATCGTGACGCTGCCGCGGCCCTCGATGTTGGCGGGCCGGGACTCCAGCCGGAGCACGTGCTCCTGGTTCAACCGCAGCTCCGCCGCGTCCTCGACGGTGACGATCCGCTCGTCGGGGCTGATGAACGACGAGAGCACGTTGAGCGTCGTCGTCTTGCCGGCGCCGGTGCCGCCGGAGACGAGGATGTTCAGCCGGCCGCGCACGCACGCCGACAGGAGGTCGATCCCCTGCTGGGAGATCGTCCCGGCGCCCACCAGGTCGGCGGCGGTCAGCGCGTCGGCGGCGAACTTCCGGATGGTCAGCAGGGACCCGTCCAGCGCCAGCGGCGGGATCACCGCGTTGACGCGGCTGCCGTCGGGCAGGCGCGCGTCGACCATCGGGCTGGTCTCGTCCACGCGCCGCCCCACCCGCGCGACGATCTTCTCGATGGTGCGGCGCAGGTGGGCCTCGTCGTGGAACGCCGCGTCGACGCGCTCGAGGCGGCCGGCGCGCTCCACGTAGATGTCGGACGGGCCGTTCGCCATCACCTCGGTGAGGTCGGGGTCACGCAGGTACGGCTCCAGCGGCCCGTAGCCCAGAATGTCGTCGGCGATCTCCTGGACGATCCGGCTGCGGTCGGAGGACGACATCGGCTGGTCGGTGCCGGCGATCGCGGTCTGCAGCGCGGCGCGCACCTGCTGCTCCAGGTCGCGCTGGGTCATGTTCACGTCGTACAGGCGCGGTCCGAGCTCGGCGACCAGCTGGCTGTGGACCCGTCGGCGCAGCTCGGTGAACGGGTTCCGGGCGACGTGCCGACCCGGGTCGGCGTCCGGTATCGACGCGGTGGAGGCGTCCTCGGGCGGGCTGCCCGCGGCACGGGTGCGGTCCAGCTGGGCGGCGATCAGGCGGTCGGCGAGGGACATGGTCAGGCCACCTTCCGGGAGCGGGTCCACGCCAGCGGGCGGCGACCGCCGCGCCGCTCCGTCCGCCCGGGCAGGGCGATGTCGCGCGACACGGTCGCAGCGAACGCCGCCAGCAGCCGGCTCGCCGCGTGGTTCGGCGCGGCCCGCACGATCGGCTCCCCCCGGTTGACCGCGACCAGGACGTCGCGGCTGGACGGCAGCGCCAGCGCGGCGCTGACGCCGAGGGCCTTCTCCGCCTCCTCGACCGAGAGCCCGACGCGCGCGTCGGCCCGGTTGACCACGAGCCGCCACAGGTCGCGCGGGTAGTTGAGCAGGTCGAGCGTGCCCGTGGCGAGCTTGAGGTTCTTCAGGGCCGGGATGTCCAGGGTGCCGACCAGCACCAGCAGGTCGCTGTGGTCGAACGCCTGGAGCGCGTGGTCGTCGAAGGCGCCGGCGGTGTCCACCACGACGGCGTCGAACATGCCCTTGAGGATCTCGAGGACCTGGCCCACCGCGGTGGACGCGACCTCGGCCCCCAGGTGGACGGGTGCGGCGAGCACCGACAGGCGCTCCGAGTGCCGCGTGAGCAGCGACTCGACGGCGCTGGCGTCCAGGCCGCTGCCGATGCCACCGAGGTCCGCCAGCGTGTGCTGGGGCGTCAGCCCCAGCATCACCGCGAGGTCACCGCCGTCGATGTCGAGGTCGACCAGGCAGACCCGGTGCCCCAGGTCGGCGAGCGCGGCGCCGAGGTTGGTGGCGACCAGGCTCTTCCCGACACCGCCCTTGCTCGAGAACACCGTGACCAGCCCGCCTGGCGTGCCGTCGGACGAGGAGGACGCCGGGTCGCCGCCGGCCGACAGGGCCCGGGCCACCGCGTGGATCCGTCGTACGGCGCTGCCCAGGCCCGCGAGGTCGTCGGTGGCGACCACCTCGCGCATCCCGGCGCGCATGGCGCGGGCCAGCACGGCGGTGTCGACGTTCGGCCGGACGAGGACGACGCCCAGGGCGGGGCGCTGCACCCGGTGCTGCTCGGTGATCGCGACGGCGTGGTCGACCGGGACCGACGGGCCGAGCACCACCACGTGCTCGGCGGCGTCCCGCTCCAGCTGACGGGCGAGCTCGTCGACCGTGGGGAGGACGGCGGCGGTCCCCGGGACGGACTGGCGGATCAGGTCCGCGACCACCGGGTCGTTCTCGACGATCGTGGTCATCACTCACCTCGGAAGAGCTCGGGCGCGATCTCTCGCGCGGTGGTGCCGGGCCGGTCGACGACCCGCGTGCGGTCGGTGCGGAGCGCGAAGGTCAGGTCGCCGTTGCGCGCGCTGTAGATCACCTTCTGGGCCTGCGGCTGGGTGACCGCGATGGTCAGGATCGTCCGGGGCACCTGCTCGGTGGTCTGGGTGCCGTCGTCGCCCTTGGTCGTGCGCGACGTCACGGTCGTGTCGCCGACGCCGAGGACCTGCACCTTGGGGAGCAGGATCCGGGTGACGGTCGGCAGCTTCCGGGTCGAGCCGTCCGCGAGGTAGGCCTCCACGTCACCGGAGACGAAGATCGCGACCCAGGACCCCGGGCTCACGAAGCCCGCGACGCGCTCGGGGTCGGTCAGCTCGACGCTGATCGCCATCTGGTCGTCGGGAATGTTGAGCACCTGCTGGCTGCCGGGCGCGCCGAGCTGGCCCGACACCAGCTGCTGCCCGGGGTAGATCGTGCCCAGGGCGACCAGGTCCTCGAGCCCGGTGGTCGACGAGACGGCCTCCGCGGGGAGGTCCGCCCGATCGACCTGGCGCTCGACGAGCTTGCCGCGCTCGACGGCGTCCGCGACCGACTCGCCCGGCTCGAGCCGCTTGGTCGCGACCACGACGGTCGCGCGCTCCTGCCCGTCCGCCGCACGGGCGTCGATGCCCTGGACGTACCAGATGACCATCGTCGCCCCGAGCGCGGCGACGGTGAGTGCGACGAGGAACAGGATCGATCGTCGTGCCATGGCCGTGCCCTTCTTCCGTGCCGTGAGAGCGGTCCCGCGTCGTTCGCGACGACGCGGGACCGGATCCCCCTGGTCACTGGGAAGGTAGGAGCGACGGCCCGGACGGCCGGGAGGCCGGGAGGCCCCCTACCCGATATGGATGACGCATACCGAGAACAGGTCTGGACAGGGTCGCTAGACCGGTGGAGTGGGCCCTCCGGGTGGGATCAGCGGGTGGCGTTCAGCCGTCCGCCTTGACCGCCAGCACGGGGCAGTGGGCGTCGAGCAGCACCCGCTGCGCGTTGCTGCCGAGGATCAGCTTTCCGACCGGCGAGCGCCGGCGCAGGCCGATCACGATGAGCTCGGCGGCATTCGCCTCGGCGATGCTGATCAGGTCCTCGGCCGGCTCGAAGCCGCGCACGAGCTGCCGCACGTCGTACTCGACGCCGGTGCCGTCGAGGACCTTGCGGACCGCGTTCAGCTCGCGCTCGGCCTGGGTGGACGCGTCGGCGTCGAACTCACTGCCACCGCGGTGGGAGTTCACGACGACGAGCTTCGCGCCGCGGAGCTTCGCCTCCTCGACCGCCCGGTTGAGCGCGGCCTCTCCCTCCGGCTTGGGCACGTACCCCACGACGACGGTCCCCATCGAGCCTCCCTGTCCGAGACGAGCGGTGCAGTTTCCGGCACGCTATCCGATCCGTGGGGGCCGCGGCACCTGTGGACGACCGGACGCGCCCGCCGATGTTCCGGGGCAGGCTCGCCCCATGGAGGGCATCCAGGATCCGGTCCCCCGACCGCTGGCCACCGTGCTGCGGCGCGCGGCGCTCGACCACGCGCGTGCCGAGCACCGGCGCGGCTACCCTCCGCTGCTGCACGTCGGGCTGCCCGGCGGGGCCGAGGAGGTCTTCACGCTCGTGCCCGGCGACCCGACCGACCACGCGATCCGCGCCGACGTGCTGGCCGCGATGCTCCAGCGCGGGCGCC
The DNA here is from genome assembly GCA_035765695.1 of Nocardioides sp. Lineage (GTDB taxonomy): Bacteria > Actinomycetota > Actinomycetes > Propionibacteriales > Nocardioidaceae > Nocardioides. The sequence continues at coordinate 20,379 of DASTXB010000033.1, forward strand.
GCGTCGCCGGTGCGGTGCCGCTGGTCTGGCTGACCCGCGCCGGCCCGCTCGACCTGCAGGACGTCGACGCCGCGTGGCTCGCGGCCGCCCGCACCGCCACCGCCGAGGCCGGGGTCGCGCTCACGATGGTGGTCGTCACCCGGCACGGATGGACGGATCCGCGCAGCGGCGTACGCCGGCAGTGGAAGCGGCTGCGCGAGCGGTGACCGGCGGGACGACTCAGTCCCAGCTGTGGACCGGGTCGTTGCTGTGCATGCGCTCCCGGTAGTCGCGCAGCGTCGCCCGCAGCGCGTCCCAGCGCTCGTGGTCGCCGCGGCGCGCGTGCATCCGCCGGACGAACCACTCGGCGCCGTTCACGCCGACCAGGCAGCGCTGCTCGATGATCCCGAGCAGCCGGTCGATCTCCTCGCCCGACGCGCCCCACGCCTCGAGGCCCTCCTGGGCCATCGGCAGCAACCGGCGGAGCACGAGCTCGGTCGCCTGCACCTGGCCCACGCCGGGCCAGTAGACCTGCGCGTCGATGCCCTGGCGGGCGGCGGTGTGGAAGTTCTCCTCGGCAGCGCTGAACGACATCTGGGACCACAGCGGCCGCTCGCTCTCGGCGAGCGCGCGCACCAGGCCGAAGTAGAACGCGGCGTTCGCCATCGTGTCCGCGACGGTGGGACCGGCCGCGAGGACGCGGTTCTCGACCCGCAGGTGCGGGACGCCGCGGGAGATGTCGTAGACGGGCCGGTTCCAGCGGTAGATCGTGCCGTTGTGCAGCCGCAGCTCCGGCAGCGTCGGGGTGTCGCCGCGCTCGAGCACCTCGAGGGGGTCCTCCTCGTCGGTGACCGGCAGCAGCGCCGGGAAGAACCGGACGTTCTCCTCGAACAGGTCGAACACCGAGGTGATCCAGCGCTCGCCGAACCAGACCCGGGGCCGCACGCCCTGCGCCTTGAGCTCCTCGCTGCGGGTGTCGGTGGCCTGCTCGAACAGCGGCACGCGCGTCTCGCGCCACAGCTCCTTGCCGAGCAGGTACGGCGCGTTCGCCCCGAGCGCGACCTGCACCGAGGCGATCGCCTGCGAGGCGTTCCAGTAGTCGGCGAAGTCGTCGGGCGAGGTCTGCACGTGGAACTGCGTGCTGGTGCAGGCGGCCTCGGGGACGATCGAGTCCGAGGTGGTGCGCAGCCGCTCGGGGCCCTCGATCGAGATCGTGATGTCCTCGCCCCGAGCGGCCAGGATCTGCTCGCTGAGCAGCTTGTAGCGCGGGTTCGCGCTGAGCGAGCTGAGGCTCATGTGTCCGGGGGCGAGCGTCGGCAGGATGCCGATCGCCACCATGTGCGCGCCGACCGCGGCGGACTTCTCCTCCGCGTTGTTCAGGCTGCGCCGCAGGTTGTCCTCGAACGTGCTCAGGCCGCCCTCGCGCAGCTTGGCCGGCGGCACGTTGATCTCGATGTTGAACTGGCCGAGCTCGGTCTGGAAGTCGGGGTCCGCGATCGCCGCGAGCGCCTCGGCGTTCTTCAACGCGGGGTCGCCGGCGTCGTCGACGAGGTTCAGCTCGACCTCGAGGCCGGTCATCGGGTCGTCGGTGTCGAACCGCGCCTCGCGGAGCATCCGCGCGAACACGTCGAGGTTGCGACGCACCTTCTCCCGGTGCCGCGTGCGGTCGGCGCGGGAGAACTCCTGAGCTTCCACCTCTTCGCCCATGACGAGACCTTAGGACCTCGACGCCCGTTGCGGGGCGTCCCAGGAGCCTTCGGTGCGTGCGACCAGGTCGTCGACCACACCCTCGACCGAGCCGGTCCGCTCGTACGCCGCACGCTGCCGCGCGGCCCCACCGTCGCGCAGTGCCCGCTCCAGCCCGGCCCGGACCAGCTCGGCGTCGCCGGCGTCCTCGAGCGCCTCGCGCACCTCGGCCTGGAGTGCCTCGAGCACCACCCGGGCCGGGCGCAACCGGCGTTCGTGCGGGTGGACGAGCTGGTCGGCCACGGCGTACCGGGCCGCGCGCCAGTGCGCGGCCCGCAGCGCCTCGGCCCGCCAGTGCGGCGCCGGGCGGTCGTCCCGCCACGCCCGGGCGGCCGTCTCCACCAGCCCGCGGGCCAGTGCCGCGATCGTGACCGCCTCGGCCGGGTCCGTGCAGGTGTCGCACACGCGCAGCTCGACGGTGGGCTGGCCGACCGACAGCCGCGCGTCGAAGTAGAGCATCCCCTCGTCGCGGGCGGCCCCGGTCTCCAGCAGCATGCGGACCGTGTCCCGGTAGCCCTCGAGCGAGCCGAACTGCTCGGTCGCCCCGGCGCTCGGCCAGCGCCCCCACACCTGCGAGCGCCACGAGGCGTACCCGGTGTCGCGACCGCGGGCGTACGGCGAGTTCGCGCTCAGCGCGAGCAGCACCGGGAGCCACGGCGCGATCCGGTCGATCACCGCGACGCCCTCCTCGTCGGACCCGACGTCGACGTGCACGTGCATGCCGCAGGTGCCGCCGTCGCGGGCGATGTCGCCGTACCGGTCCACCATGTCGTGGTACCGGTCGCCCGGGCTGACCGCGGCCTGGTCGCCGCCGAGCGGCACCAGGCCGCACGCCGCCGCGGCGAGGCCGACACCGCGCGCCGCCTCCCCCGCGGTCCGGCGCGCCGCGACCAGCTGGGCCAGGGCGTCGCCGAGGTCGCGGGTCGGGTCCGTGCGCGTCTCCAGCTGGTGGCGGAACAGCTCCTGGTCGACGGTCTCGGTCGCCGCGGGTGGAGCCGGGCGGACCTCGCCCCGGCCGCGCCCGTGCTCGTGAAGCTGCTTGAGCACCGTGCGCGCGGCCGGGGCCACCTCGCGGGTGCGCGGGTCGAGAAGCAGCAGCTCTTCCTCCAGGCCGACCTGACGCACCATGCGCGGCGGGTACCCGGTGCCGGTGGGCGCCAACCACGACCGTCACCGTGAGCAACCCCACCCCGGCTCGTCGCCCGGTCCGCGCGCCGGCTCGTCCGTCGGCTGGTCCCACGCGTCCGGCGGCAGCGCCTCGGTGAGCACCCGCGCGATCACCCCGGCGAGCGGGTGGTCCTCGTCGACCTCGGCGCACCGGTCGAGCGCGCACCACGCCAGGGCGCCGTGCCCGGCCAGCCACGCGGCCAGCGCGAGCAGGGCCGCCGCCCCCGGCAGCAGCGGCTCGGGGCTGCGGACCACCACGTCGGTCCAGAACCCGACGTGCGCGCTGGCGGTGGCGCGCCCGAGTCCGGCGGTCGCCGCGTCGCGCACGACCGGGTCGAGGAGGCCGCGCAACAGCCGGGCGACCTCGTCGTCGCCGGGCGACGTGCCGTCGCGGCAGTGCCTGGAGACCAGCGCCCCGACCCAGTCGGGGTCGGGCGGGTCGTCGGCGACCCGGGCCAGCGCGGCGACGACCGGGGTCACCCGGCGCGGATCCGACCGCAGCGTCGCCCGCAGCTCCTCCCGCGAGCCGTGCAGGACCCGGCCCTCGAGCACCGCCTGGGCGCTGAACGGGTGCGCGGTGACGTCGTACGCGACACCCGCGGGAGGGACGCCGGCCCACACCCCGATCGCCGGCCACCACCGGCCGCCGTCCGCGCGGAGCGGCTCGAGGACCTCGATGCCGGCGTCCTCGAAGTCGTCCGCGAGCGCCCGGGCCGCGAACCGGGCGAGGACCGCGTCGTCGGTGTAGAGCACGAAGAGCGCCCGCCTGACGCGGTGCTGGCGCGCCGGCGCGAGCAGCAGGCCGACGACCGCGGCCAGGTCGGCGGGGTCGGTGGGCAGGTCGACGCGGGCGTGGAACGGGTGGCGGCCGCCGAAGGTGAGCATCGCGACCGAGTCCTGCGGGACGAACCCGAGCACGACCGGCACCAGGGCCAGCATGTCGTCCGGGGTGCGGGCGGTGAAGGTGGTGGTCATGCAGCGACGCTCCCCGCCGGGACGGACAGCAGGGGCGGCGCGGCGGCCGGCCTGGGGACGGACCGGTGGGAACGACGTGCTGTGGACGATGAGTGGCCCGTCGGCGCCGGGAGGTAGCGTGCGCGCGTGCGTGCGGAAGCGTCGGTGCTCCACCTGGACCTCGACGCCTTCTTCGCCGCGGTGGAGCAGCGGGACAAGCCGTCCCTGCGCGGCAAGCCGGTGGTGGTCGGCGGCGTCGGCGGCCGCGGCGTGGTGTCGACCGCCTCCTACGAGGCACGGGTGTACGGCGTCCGCTCGGCGATGTCGACGCGCGAGGCGCGGGCGCGCTGCCCGCACGCGGCGTTCCTGTCTGGCCGCTTCCACGCCTACCGCGAGACCAGCCGGCAGGTGATGGCCCTGCTCCGTGCCGCGTCCCCGCTGGTCGAGCCGCTGTCGCTGGACGAGGCGTTCGTCGACCTCGCGCGCGCCGACCTGCCCGACCTCTCCGTCGCGACGGTGACGGCGTTCGCCGAGGACCTCCGCGGACGCGTGGTCGAGGCGACCGGCGGACTCACCGCGTCGGTGGGGATCGGCACCTCGAAGTTCATCGCCAAGGTGGCCAGCGACCTGCGCAAGCCCGACGGACTCGTCGTCGTCCCACCCGGCACCGAGCGCGAGCTGCTGCGCCCGATGGCGGTCCGCGTGATCCCCGGCGTCGGGCCGGCCACCGCCGAGCGGCTGCGACGCGTCGGGATCCACACCGTCGAGCAGCTCGAGGCGGTCAGCGAGGACGAGATGGTGCGGCTGCTCGGCAACGCCAACGGCCACTGGCTCTACCGCCTGGCCCGGGCCGAGGACGACCGCCCGGTGGTCGCCGAGCGCGAGGCGAAGTCGGTCAGCGTCGAGGGCACCTACGACACCGACCTCACCGACCGCAAGCTCATGGAGGGCCTGCTGACGCGCCAGGCGAACGAGGTCGCCGGGCGGCTGCGCAAGCAGGGCCTGTCGGGGCGCACGGTGACGATCAAGGTGCGGCTGCACGACTTCACGACGCTCAGCCGGTCCACGACCCTGCCGTCCCCCACCGACGGCGCAGCGACCATCGCCCGGCTCGCCCGGACCCTGCTGACCGACCTGGACACCACCGGCGGTGTCCGCCTCCTCGGCGTCGGCGTCTCCGGGCTCGCCGACTGGGTGCAGGAGGACCTCTTCGGCGAGACGACGGCCACGGAGGAGGACGAGCTCGTCCCCGAGGTCGAGGTCCCCCACCACTCGCGCCGCGACTGGGCGCCCGGCATGGACGTCGAGCACCCCGAGCACGGCCGCGGCTGGGTCTGGGGCTCGGGCCGCGGCGTGGTGACGGTCCGCTTCGAGACGGCCGGCACGCCGCCCGGCCCGGTGCGGTCCTTCAGGGCCGACGACCCCGACCTCACCCCCTGGCGGCCGCCGGAGCCGGAGGACCCGGCGGACCCGGCGGACGCGGCGGACGCGGCGGACGCGGACGACGGGTGAACCCGACCCGGTCGCCCGGCCGCAGCTGGGCACACTGCCACAGGTCGTCGGGGTCGACGACGCCGATCACCGGGTAGCCCCCGGTCGGCGGGTGGTCGGCGAGGAACACGACCGGCTTCCCGCTCGGCGGCACCTGGACCGCGCCCAGCACCATCCCCTCCGAGGGCAGCTCGCCGGCACGGGTACGCCGGAGCACGGGCCCCTCCAGCCGCATCCCGACCCGGTCGGAGTGCGCCTCGACCACGTACTCCGCCCCGCACAGCACGTCGAGTGCGTCCTCGGCGAACCAGTCGTCGCGCGGTCCCGGCACCATCCGCAGCGACCCGGGCCGCGGCACGTGAGGGGTGTCCAGCGGCCGGGGCGCGCCCACCGGCTCCCCCACCGGCAGCACCATCCCCGTCCCGACCCGCGGCGGGCCGACCCACGCCAGGGTGTCGGTCGAGCGCGACCCGAGCACCGGGTCGACGGCGAACCCGCCCGCGACGGCGACGTACGACCGCAGCCCGGAGACCGGCGCCCCGAGCCGCAGCGTCGCGCCGGCCGGCAGCCACTCGGCGCGGGAGGGCCCGCGCGGCGCGCCGGCGACCGTCACCGGGACGGAGGCGCCGGTGACCGCGACCCAGCAGTCGGCGTCGGTGCGCAGCGCGAGGCCGCCGAGCAGCACCTCCAGGACCGCAGCACCGGCGTCGTTGCCGACCAGCCGGTTCGCCAGCGCCGCCGCCGGGGCGTCGAGGGCGCCGGCCCGCGGCACGCCGAGGTGGGCGAACCCCACGCGTCCCCGGTCCTGCACGGTCACCAGCGGACCGGTCTCGAGGACCTCGATCATCGCGCCACGAACCGGACGCGCGTGCCCGGCTCCAGCAGCGCCGGCCGGTCCCGCGACGGGTCCCACAGGACCGCGTCGGTGGTGCCGAGCAGCCGCCACCCGCCCGGGGACGGCGCGGGATAGATGCCGCACCACGCCCCCGCCAGCCCCACCGCGCCGGCGGGCACCTTCGTCCGTGGCGACTCCAGGCGGGGTACGGCGAGGTCGTCCGGGAGGCCCGCCAGGTAGGCGAAGCCGGGGGCGAACCCGCAGAACTCCGCGACGTACTCGACCTCCGTGTGCCGCCGCACGACGCCGTCCTCGTCGGTGCCCCACTGCGCGGCGACGAACGCCAGGTCCGGGCCGTCGTACGCCACCGGCACCTCGACCAGGGTGCCCGCCGGCGGCGCCTCGGCGCCCGTCCAGTCGGCGAGCGCGGACAGGTCGGTGGCCCCGTCGAACAGCACGGTCGCGGCGGCCGGCACGATGTCGTCGGCGTCCACCCGGCCGCGGGCCCAGGTCGCGAGGGCGAGCGCGGTGGCCGGATCGCCGACCTCGGCGAGGACCGCCCGCGGTCCGACCGGGCGCAGCTCCATGACCGCCAGTCTGCCGGACGTCCGGCGCCGGGAACGGCGAAGGGCCCCCGGTGGTATGAGCACCAGGGGCCCTTCGGTCGGGCCGGAATCGGTGACGCCCGGCCCACCGGACCCTCGCTCCGACCCCGCCGTCCCCGTCACCGGGCCGACGCCGCGAGCTGGCTCGCGGTGCGGATCCTCGCTCCTGTCCGATCCCGATCCCGCCTCGCGGCGGGTTCGGTGAGGAGAGTTCTACGGGCTGCGCTCGACCCCGGCAAGGGGGGCCGCGGAACCCACAGGCTCCTCCACAAGCACCGGACGTCCATCCACAACAGGAGTGCACACTCCACAGGCCGCGGTCCAGACCTGTGGCCTCACCTGTGGACTGAGCGCGACTCAGGCGAACGGATGCAGGTCCCAGCCGGCCGCGCCCAGCGCGGCCCGGACGGCGGTGGCGTGCCGCACCGCCCCCGGGGAGTCGCCGTGCAGGCACAGGGAGTGGACGGTCCCGGCCAGCGTCAGGGCCTGGGCGACGACGTCCGACTCCCCGTCGACGAGCGCGCCGGGCTCCGAGCGCGGCACCAGGCGACCGTCCGGGGTGTACCCGCGGTCCGGGAACCCTTCGTGGAACGCCGCCCGACCGCTCTCCCGCGCCCGGGTCAGGAGCACGCCGGGCATGCCGAGCACCGGGAGCGGGTCGGAGCCCGCCAGCACCGCCGCCGCCTGCTCCTCGTCCTCCCGCACGCGGTGGTAGAGCGCGCCGTGCGGCTTGACGTAGCGCACCTCGGTCCCGTGCTCGCGTGCGATGGCGGCGAGTGTCCCGACCTGGTCGGCGACCTGCTCGCGCAGCACGTCGAACGGCACGTCGCGCTCCACCCGGCCGAAGTTCGCGCGGTCGGCGTACGAGACCTGGGCGCCGATCGCCACCCCGCGGGCGGCCGCCTCGGCGCAGACCGCGCGCATGATCGCGGTGGTGCCGGCGTGGTAGCCGCAGGCGACGTTGGCGCTGGTCACGACGGCGAGCAGCGCCGCGTCGTCGGTGACCTCCTCGCCGAGGTCGGCGTTCAGGTCGATGGCCGCCATGCGCCCGACGCTACAGTCGCGCCCATGTCGTCCCCAGCGTCGTCCCCAGCGCAGCCCCCCGTCGCCGACCGGCGCCCGCAGACCACCGAGCACCACGGCCGCACCCGGACCGACGACTACGAGTGGCTGCGGGACAAGGAGTCGCCCGAGGTCACGGCGTACCTCGAGGCCGAGAACGCCTACACCCAGGAGCGCACCGCCCACCTCGCGGACCTGCGGCAGGCGATCTTCGACGAGATCAGGGCACGCACCCGGGAGACCGACCTGTCCGTGCCCACCCGCAGCCGCGGCCACTGGTACTACGGCCGCTCCTTCGAGGGTCGGGAGTACGGCGCGAGCTGCCGCGTGCCGGTCACCGACCCGGACGACTGGACCCCGCCGCGCCCCGCCGAGGACACCGCCCCCGACCAGCCGGCGCTGCCCGGCGAGGAGGTGCTGCTCGACCTGGACGAGCTCGCCCGGGACCACGAGTTCTTCTCGCTCGGCGGCTCGTCGGTCAGCCCCGACGGCACCCTCCTCGCCTACTCCACCGACGTGGTCGGCGACGAGCGGTACACGATCCACGTCAAGGACCTGACGACCGGCGAGCTCCGAGCAGACGAGATCAGCGGCGTCCTCGGCGGCGCCACCTGGGAGCGCGACGGGCAGGCGTTCTACTACACGACCGTCGACGAGACCTGGCGGGCCGACAAGATCTGGCGGCACCGGCTCGGCACCCCGCAGGCGGACGACGAGCTCGTGCACCACGAGACCGACGGCCGGTTCTGGGTCGGCGTCGGGCGCACCCGCAGCGACCGGTTCATCGTGGTCGCCAGCGGGTCGAAGACGACCTCGGAGTACCGCGTCCTCGACGCCGACCGGCCCGAGCTCGGCCTCCGCGTGTTCAGCGAGCGCCGCGAGGGGCTGGAGTACTCCCTCGACCACGCCGTGATCGCCGGCGAGGACGTGTTCCTCGTGCTGCACAACGGCACCGGACCCGACTTCGAGCTCGCCACCGCGCCGGTCGAGCCCACCCCGCCCGACGCGTGGCGGCCGCTGATCGCGCACGACCCCGCCGTACGCCTCGAGGACGTGGACGCGTTCGCCGGGCACCTCGTGGTGCACCAGCGCAGCGACGGGCTCACGCAGCTGCGGATCGTCGAGCTCGGGCCGGACGGCCTCGGGGACGACTACCTCGTGGAGTTCGACCACGAGGTCTACACCGTCGGCTCGGCCGGCAACCCCGGCTTCCACCAGCCCGTCGTGCGCCTGGGGTACACGACGATGGCGGTGCCGTCCTCGGTCTACGACTACGACGTCCGGTCCCGCGAGCTCACCCTGCTCCGCCGCACGCCGGTCCTCGGCGGCTACGACCCCGAGGAGTACGAGGAGCACCGGCTCTGGGCGACGGCCGAGGACGGCGAGCGGGTGCCGATCTCGCTGGTCGCCCGCAAGGGCCGGACCGGCCCGGTGCCGCTGCTCCTCTACGGCTACGGCGCCTACGAGACCTCGATCGACCCGTACTTCTCGATCGCCCGGCTCTCGCTGCTCGACCGGGGTGCCGCGTTCGCCATCGCGCACGTCCGTGGCGGCGGCGAGATGGGCCGACGCTGGTACGACGACGGCAAGCTCTTCCGCAAGCAGAACTCCTTCTCCGACTTCGTCGCCTGCGGCCGCCACCTCGTCGGGACCGGCTGGACCACGCCGGACGCGCTGGTCGCCGAGGGCGCCAGCGCCGGGGGGCTGCTCATGGGCGCGGTGGCGAACCAGGCGCCCGAGCTCTTCGCCGGGGTCGTCGCGGGCGTGCCGTTCGTGGACGCGCTGACGACGATGCTCGACGCCACGCTGCCGCTGACCGTCACCGAGTACGACGAGTGGGGCAACCCCGAGGGCGACCCCGAGGTCTACGACTACATGGCGTCGTACGCGCCGTACGACAACGTCGCAGCCGTCGACTACCCCCCGATCCTCGCCGAGACGTCGCTCAACGACACCCGGGTGCTGTACGTCGAGCCGGCCAAGTGGGTGGCCCGGCTGCGTGCCACGGCGACGGGCCGGCGGGACTTCCTGCTGCGCACCGAGATGGCCGCCGGGCACGGGGGCGTCTCGGGCCGGTACAAGTCCTGGCACGACCGCGCGTTCACGCTCGCGTGGATGCTGGACCGCATGGGACTCGCCTCCCGCCCCTGAGAAGTCCCTGAGAGTTCGCTCCCGACGCAACTCGGCCGGGCCCTCACACGTCGTTCCGGATACAGGCTCGAGGTTTGGCCGGGGAATCGGCTGGTCACCGTGGGCGTTGTACAGCACGTGTGGGGGCGCAGCGGCGCCGTCCACCAGAGCAAGGAGGAGGGCGTCCCATGGCAACACGTACTGCACCGTCCGGCACCCGCGAGATCGAGGGCCGCGACAGCGTCGGCCTGTACCTCGACGAGATCGCCCGGAACCCCCTCCTCGACGCTGCGGCCGAGGTGGAGCTGTCGAAGACGATCGAGGCCGGCCTGATGGCCGAGCACCTCCTCGCGGAGGGCCGCGTCGGCCGCAAGAAGGGCGGCGCCCCGATGCAGGCCTCCCAGGAGGAGCTCGAGTGGCTCGCCGAGGAAGGCCGCAAGGCCGTCGACACGTTCATCACCGCCAACCTGCGCCTGGTCGTCTCGATCGCGCGCAAGTACGGGCGGGCCCAGATGCCGATGCTCGACCTAATCCAGGAGGGCAACACCGGCCTGATCCGGGCGGTCGAGAAGTTCGACTACACCAAGGGCTACAAGTTCTCGACGTACGCCACGTGGTGGGTGCGCCAGGCGATCACCCGCGGCATCGCGCAGCAGGCTCGCGTGGTCCGGCTGCCCGTGCACGTCGTCGAGGAGCTCAACCAGGTCGGCGGCGCCCGCCGTACCCTCGAGCGGCAGCTGGGCCGTGACCCCGAGCCGAGGGAGATCGCGGCCGAGCTCGGCATGGAGGTCGACCGCGTCCTGGACCTGATGGCCTGGGGCCGCGAGCACGTCTCGCTCGACTCCCCGGTCGACGAGGACGGCGACACCTCCCTGGGCGACCTGATGGCCCAGGAGAGCTCGCCGGGCCCGGACCTGAACTTCATCGACGTCGAGTCGCGGGAGCGGCTCAACAGCCTGGTCGGCCAGCTCGACGAGCGCGCCGCGGACATCATCCGCTCGCGCTACGGCCTGGTCGACGGCCGCCAGCACAAGCTCGCCGACATCGGCGCCAAGCACGGCATCTCCGCCGAGCGGGTCCGTCAGCTCGAGCGCGAGGCGCTCCAGAAGCTCCGCCGCCTCGGCGACCCCGACCTCGCCGCCTGACGCAACCGAACCGCTCGACCCGCTCGCCGACCCAGGTGAGCGGGTCGAGACCATGGTGGGGGTCGGCGTGGGGCGGCGGTCTCCCGGTCTCCCCGGTCTCCCCCACTAACCGGGGAGACCTCCGGCCGGCCCGGCCCCCGCGCCGACGAGCTCCGCGTAGACCTCCTCGACCCGCCGCCGCAGCTCGTCGCGGGTGCCGGTGTTGACGATCAGGTGGGTGGCGATGGCGCGGCGCTGCTCGGGGGTGGCCTGGGCGGCGATGCGGGACTCGGCGTCCTCGCGGGTCCAGCCGCGGTCGCGGAGCATCCGCTCGACCTGCACCTCGGCCGGCGTCTCGACCACGATCACCGCGTCGAAGCCGTCCGCACGCCCGGACTCGGCGAGCAGCGGGATGTCGTGCACGACGATGCCGTCGGGCGGTGCGGCCGCCTCGAGCGCGGCGTATCGCTCGAAGACCAGCGGGTGCACGATCGCCTCGAGCTGCTTGCGCTTCGCCTCGTCGTTGAAGACGATCCGGCCGACCGCGGTGCGGTCCATCTCGCCGTCCGGGGTGAGGATCCCGGGCCCGAACGCCTCGACCACCTGCGCCAGGCCCGGCGTGCCCTTCTGCACCACCTCACGGGCAAGCACATCGCCGTCGATGATCGTCGCCCCGAGGTCGGCCAGGATCGCCGACACGGTGCTCTTGCCCGACGCGATGCCTCCGGTGAGTCCCACTCGCATGGGTGCCATCCTGCCGGACCGCACCGCCGCGCCTCCCGCCCGGACCGTCCCACGGGCCGTACCGTCGACCAGGTGAGCCGACGATGAGCAAGATGGACAATCTCCGGGCGATGCGGGAGGCGCGCTACGCCCGCGCGAACGCGAAGCCCGCTCCCACGTCCAGCACCCCGAAACAGGTCGCCCCGGTCGCGCCGGTGGTCGCGGCATCGGACCCCGCTCCGATCCCCGCCTCCCACCCCGCACCGGACGGCGACGCGCGCTGCGGCCACCGGTCCATGAACGGCCGGACCTGCACCCGTGAGGCGGGACACGCGGCGAAGAGCCACCGCTACTCCTGAGTCGACGTCGTCGCGGTCCCCCGGGCCGAGCGCACCCGGCTACAGTCCTGCCCCGTGGGAGAGGGGCTGCTCGAGGGCGACCGGATCGCGCTGCTGGTGCCGGGCTCCCCGGCGTACCTCGACGCCGTGCTCGCGCTCCTGGCCCGCGGCGTGGTGCCGATCCCGCTCGACCCGCGGCTGACGGCGTACGAGCGCGAGCGGATCCTGTCCGGCCTCGACCCGGCGCTGGTCGTCGAGGACGAGGACGCGCTGGGAGCGCTCACCGGCGACGCCGGGCTCCCCCGCGCCCGGCCGATGCACGTCACCAGTGGCACCACCGGCACGCCGAAGGGCGTCTGGAGCGGCGTCCTCGGCCCCGCCGACGCGGCGAGCGTGGTCGAGGAGGAGCGGGCGATGTGGGGCTTCGCGGCCGACGACGTCCACCTCGTCCTCAGCCCGCTCTACCACTCCGCGCCGCTCCGCTTCGCCAGCGGTACGGCGCTCGCGGGCGGCCGCGTCGTGGTCCCGGGACCGTTCGACCCGGCCCTGGTGACCGCCGCGATCGAGCGCGAGCGACCGACCACCATGTTCTGCGTGCCCGCCCATCTCCAGCGGCTGTTCGCGCACTGGGACGCGTACGGCCGGCCCGACCTGTCGAGCTTCCGGCTGGTCGCGCACGCCGGGGCACCCTGCCCGCCGGCCCTCAAACGGCGCCTGATCGACGCGTTCCCGGCGGGCTCGACGTGGGAGTTCTACGGCGCGACCGAGGGGCAGTTCACCGCCTGCCCCAGCGAGGAGTGGCTCGAGCGCCCGGGCACCGTCGGGCGTGCGCGGCCCGGCCGGCGGCTGTCGGTCGACCCCGACGGCACCATCTGGTGCGCGGTGCCGCCGTACGCGCGGTTCGAGTACTACGGCGACCCCGAGAAGACCGCGCAGGCGTGGGACGGCGACCGGTTCACGGTGCGCGACGTGGGCCGCCTCGACGACGGGGGCTACCTCTACCTCGACGGCCGCCGTCACGACCTGATCATCAGCGGCGGCGTCAACGTCTACCCGCTCGAGGTCGAGAACGCCCTGCGCGAGCACCCCGGCGTCGTCGACGTCGCGGTGTACGGCGTGCCCGACGACCGCTGGGGCCAACGGGTGTGCGCCGCCGTGGTCGGCGCTGCGACCGCAGCCGACCTGGACGCGTTCGCGCGCGAGCGCCTCGCACCGCCGAAGCGCCCCAAGGAGTACCACCACCTCGACGACCTGCCGCGCACGCTAACCGGCAAGGTGCGCCGCGATCAGCTCGCCGGCACGACGGACACGACGTTCGAGTAGACCTCCGAGACCGACGTCCCCTTGGCCATCTGCACGCGGAACTCGTAGGTCTCGCCGGGGACCAGGCCCTCGGCCAGCCAGGACGGCCCCGGGACGCCGAGCGGGAGCCGCTGCCAGTCCTCGCCGCGGCTCAGGTCCCGGCGCCAGACGTACGTCGTCCAGCCACCCGGCGGGGCCTCCCAGCTCAGCAGGGCCGCACCCGGGCGCGGCTCGGCCGTCAGCACCGCGGGCCGGATCGGCACCGGCTCGACCTCCGGGAGCGGCCGCGGGTACGGCTTCCCGATCCCGAGCCCGGCCAGCGCGTCCGCGACGCCGGCCGCGATCTTCACCTCCCCGCTCGCCGAGGGGTGCACCGGGTCGTAGGTGTCGACGTCCTGGGTGAAGTCGTCGCCGGTGGTGCTGGCCACCACCACGCGGGAGCCGTCGTCGTCGAGCCGCTCGGCGAGGTCGGCCAGCCCCGCGTTGTACGCCGGCACCCCGGCGTACCAGGTCTGCGGCAGCTCGCCGAGCACCACGTCGACGTCCGGATTCGCGGCGCGCGCCCCGGCGACGAACTCCGCCGCCCGGTCCAGCAGCACCGGCGTCGGCTCGCCGCGCCAGACCGCGTCGTTGATGCCGAGCAGCTCGACGACCACGTCGGGGTCGAAGAGCCCGACGAGGCGGTCGATCGGCCAGTCGGTGTCCTCGAACGACTTCCCCCACCGACTCGCGTGGTCGCGGTCGAAGTCGGGGGCGGCGTAGTCCAGGCTGGGCGGGCCGGGTGGCGGCCCGGCGACCATCTCGTCGGGGCCGACCAGGTCGACGTCGGCGTCGCGCAGGTGCTCCCAGAGGCGGTACCGCCAGGTCCAGTCCCCCGCCGACCCCTGGGTCACCGAGTCGCCGACCAGCAGCACGCGGACCGGCTCGTCGGGCCCGCGCGCGCACGCCGGCAGCACCCCGAGGAGGAGCAGCAGGCACAGCGCCCGGGACGTCACCCGGCGAAGCGGCGCCGGTACTGCTGCGGGCTCAGCCCGCGCACCCGCGCGAAGTGGTGGCGCAGCGTGGCCGCGTTGCCGAACCCGACCTCGTCGGCGATCCAGTCGATCGAGTGGTCGGTGCGCTCGAGCAGCTCCTCCGCCGCCTGCACCCGCTGCCGGGTCACCCACGAGTGCGGGGTCGTGCCGGTCTCCGCCCGGAAGCGGCGGGCGAACGTGCGCTCCGACATGTGGCTGCGCCGTGCGAGTGACTCGACGCTGAGGTCGTCGGCGAGGTTCTCGACGATCCACTGGAGCAGCGGACCCAGGGTCTCGGCGTCGCAGTCGGGGACGGCGCGGGCGATGAACTGGGCCTGGCCGCCGTCGCGGTGCGGCGGCACCACGATCCGGCGTGCGGTGGCGGCGGCGACCTTGGCGCCGAACTGCTCGCGCATCAGGTGCAGCGACGCGTCGATGCCGGCCGCCGAGCCGGCGCCGGTGATCACCGAGCCGTCGTGGCAGTAGAGGACGTCGGGCAGCACCGTGGCCTCGGGATGGCGCTCGGCCAGGAGGTCGGTGTAGCGCCAGTGGGTCGTGCACTCGCGGCCGTCGAGGAGTCCGGCGGCGCCGAGCTCGAAGACACCGGAGCAGTGCGCGTAGATGATCGCGCCGCGGTCGTACGCCGCCCGCACGGCGTCCAGCACCGCCGGGTCGTGCTGCAGGAAGTCGTACTTCGGGCTGAGGCAGACGAGGTCCGCGTCAGCGGTGGCGTCGAGCCCGCGCTCGACGTACAGGTCGTAGTCGGAGCGCCCCCGCACGCGCCCGGGGCGCGGCGTGCACACCTGGAAGTCGAGCACCGGCGTCCCGTCCTCCGGGTGCTCCGGCTCGCCCCACACCTCGACGAGCGAGCCCAGCCCGAACGGCTCGGCCCCGTCCTGCACGACCACCGCGACCTTCTGCACCCGCCCAGCGTGCACCACTCGTGGCAGGAAATCAACGGATGCTGGCGTTCCTGCCACTCGTGGCAGGAAGTCAATGAGCGCATGATTACTGCCATGAGCCTGATGATCCTGATCCTCGCCGTGACCGGCCTGACGATCGCCGCCTGGTCGGTCGTCGCCCTGGTCGACAACCTCCGCCACGACTCCGCGGCCCGACCGCCGCGCAGCCACCGTCCCGACTCGTTCGACCCCGCGGCCCGCTGGCAGCGCACCGCCTGACCGCCGTCCGACAACGACGAAGGCCCGCCCCGGGATCCCGGGGCGGGCCTTCGCTGTTCGTCACGCTGAGCGTCGTCCGGCGTGTGCCGCCGGACGGCGCTCAGTTGCCGCCGGTGAGCTTCTCGCGGAGCGCCTGCAGCGCCTCGTCGGAGGCGAGCGAACCGCTGCCGGAGTCGGTCTCTTCCGCGGAGGACGAGTACGACGTGGCCTCGCCGGCCTCGACCTCGGCCTGCTTGGCCTCGGCCTGCTGCTTGACGTGCGCCTCCCAGCGGGCGTGCGCCTTGGCGTACTGGTCCTCCCAGGTCGCGCGCTGCTCGTCGTAGCCCTCGAGCCACTCGCCGGTCTCCGGGTCGAAGCCCTCGGGGTAGACGTAGTTGCCCTGCTCGTCGTAGGTCGCGGTCATGCCGTACAGCGTCGGGTCGAACTCCTCGACGTCGGACGCAGCGGCGGTCTCGTTGGCCTGCTTGAGCGACAGCGAGATCCGGCGACGCTCGAGGTCGATGTCGATGATCTTGACCATGACGTCGTCGTTGACCTGGACGACCTGCTCCGGGATCTCGACGTGACGCTCGGCGAGCTCGGAGATGTGCACCAGGCCCTCGATGCCCTCCTCGACGCGGACGAACGCACCGAACGGCACCAGCTTGGTGACCTTGCCCGGGACGATCTGGCCGATCTGGTGGGTCCGGGCGAAGTGCTGCCACGGGTCCTCCTGCGTCGCCTTCAGCGACAGGGAGACGCGCTCGCGGTCCATGTCCACGTCGAGGACCTCGACGGTGACCTCGTCACCGACGGCGACGACCTCGGACGGGTGGTTGATGTGCTTCCAGGACAGCTCGGAGACGTGGACGAGACCGTCGACGCCGCCGAGGTCCACGAACGCACCGAAGTTGACGATCGAGGAGACGACGCCCTTGCGGATCTGGCCCTTCTGGAGCTGGGTCAGGAAGCCGTGGCGCACCTCGGACTGGGTCTGCTCGAGCCACGCACGACGCGACAGGACGACGTTGTTGCGGTTCTTGTCGAGCTCGATGATCTTCGCCTCGAGCGTCTGGCCGACGTACGGCTGCAGGTCGCGGACGCGGCGCATCTCGACGAGGGAGGCCGGCAGGAAGCCGCGCAGGCCGATGTCGAGGATCAGGCCGCCCTTGACGACCTCGATGACGGTGCCCTCGACGACGCCGTCCTCCTCCTTGACCTGCTCGATCGTGCCCCAGGCGCGCTCGTACTGGGCGCGCTTCTTGGACAGGATCAGGCGACCCTCCTTGTCCTCCTTCTGGAGGACCAGGGCCTCGACCTTGTCGCCGACCTCGACGACCTCGTTGGGGTCGACGTCGTGCTTGATCGACAGCTCGCGCGAGGGGATGACGCCCTCGGTCTTGTAGCCGATGTCGAGC
>DASTXB010000034.1:0-32333 GCA_035765695.1 Nocardioides sp.
GTACAACGCCGACCTCGACCGGTACGCCCTCCTGCGGGGGGCGGACGTGCCGTACGTCCAGGTGACCAAGGAGAAGCTCGCCCGCCCGAAGACGCTGGTCGGCGAGGTGTACCGCGCCTTGCTCGCCCGCGGGTACGACGGTCCCCCGCCCGTCTTCGGCGACCAGTGGCGACAGCTGTTCCTGCCGCTGTCGATCGCCGTCGGTCCTCGTCGCGCCCGGATCGCCGGGCGAGCGGTGCGCTAGCAACCTTTTCCGCCGGACGAACGGTTGCCCACACACCGCCCACCCGGGCCAGCCCCGGCCAGCGGTGCACCAGCAACCTTTTCCAGCCGACGAACGGTTGCCCACACACCGCCCACCCCGGGCCACCCCCGGCCAGCGGTGCACCAGCAACCTTTTCCAGCCGACGAACGGTTGCTCACACACCGCCCACCCCGGCCACCCCCGGCAAGCGGTGCACCAGCAACCTTGTCCAGCCGACGAACGGTTGCTCACACCCCGCCCACCCCGGCCACCCCCGGCAAGCGGTGCACCAGCAACCGACTCCAGCCGACGAACGGTTGCTCACCCACCGCCCACCCGGGCCACCCCGGCTCAGAGCACCCGCCGCAGGAACTGCCGCGTCCGCTCCTCCCGGGGCGAGGTGAAGATCTCGGACGGCGGACCCTGCTCGAGGATGCGGCCGCGGTCGAGGAAGCAGACGGTGGTGGCGACGTCGCGGGCGAAGTCCATCTCGTGGGTGGCCAGGATCATCGTGGTGCCGGCGGCGGCCTCGGCGCGGACGATCTCGAGCACCTCCCCCACCAGCTCGGGGTCGAGGGCGGCGGTGATCTCGTCCAGCAGGAGCAGCGTCGGCTCGTTGCAGAGCGCGCGGACCAGCGCGGCGCGCTGCTGCTGGCCCCCCGAGAGCCGGTCGGGGTGCTTGGACGCCTGGTCGGCGAGCCCGAAGCGCGAGAGCAGCGACATCGCCCGCTCGGAGGCCTCGGCACGCGAGGCCCCGTGCACCAGCCGCGGCGCGAGCGTGCAGTTCTCCAGGACGGTCAGGTGCGGGAACAGGTTGTACGCCTGGAAGACCATGCCGATCCGCGACCGCACGGCGTGGGGGTCGACCCGCGGGTCGGAGATCTCCTGCCCGTCGAAGGTGATCACCCCGTCGTCGATCTCCTCGAGCAGGTCGATGCAGCGCAGCATCGTGGACTTGCCCGACCCGGACGAGCCGATCAGGCACACGACGTCGTGCGGCTCGATCGCCAGGGAGACGTCGTCGAGGACGACCTTGTCCCCGTAGCTCTTCCGGACGCCCGACAGCGACAGCAGGCTCACATCGCCCCCGCGAACTCGCGCCGCCGCGCCCGCGCGCTCAGCCAGTCGGTGAACCGCGCCAGCGGGACCGTCATCGCGATGAAGAAGCACGAGACGACGACGTACGGCGTGTAGTTGAAGTTGTAGTTGCCGTAGTCGCGCGCCACGAAGACGGCCTCGAAGACGCCGACGACCGACGCCAGGGCGGTGTCCTTCTGCAGCGAGACGAAGTCGTTGAGCAGGGGCGGTACGACGCGGCGCACCGCCTGCGGGACCACGACGTGCCGCAGCGTCTGGCCGCGGGACAGCCCGAGCGCGATCGCGCTGGCCCACTGCGAGGGGTGCACGGACTCGATGCCGGCGCGGAACACCTCGGCGACGTACGCGCTGTAGGAGACGATCAGCGCCACCGTCGCCCAGAAGAACGCGCTGATCGGCAGGCCCTGCAGGCCCAGGCTCGGCATGCCGAACCCGAGCAGCAGCACCAGGAGGATCGTGGGGATGCCGCGGATCACGTCGGTGTAGACGACGGCGACGATCCGCACGGGCATCAGCCACGGCGACCGGCTGACGCGTGCCATCGCGATCAGCATCGCGATCACGAGGATGAACACCTCGGCGATCAGGAACATCTTGATGTTCAGCCAGATCGCGTCCCAGATGTCCGGGAGCACCTGCCGCGCGTGGTAGCCGTTGAAGAACGTCTCGTGCACGCTGGGCCAGCCCGGCGAGCTGGTGACCCCGACCGCGAGCCCGCCCAGGACCACCACGGTCATGACGGTCGCGATCAGGGTCGACCGCAGACGCAGGCGCCGGCGTACCGCCCGGCGGTCGAGCTCGTGCTGGCTGGGCGACCAGTCGGTCACTGCAGCGGGGGCACGTTCACGACGTCGGACAGCCACTGCTTCTCGATCTGGTCGAGCGTGCCGTCCTCCCGCAGCGTCGCGAGGGCGGCGTTCACGCACGGGACGAGCTCGCTGCCCTTCTGGAAGAGCATGCCGAACTCCTCCTGCTGCCCGGTCTCGGGCTGGAACTGCCCGACGATGACGCTCTTCGGGATCTCCACCGCGCTGATGTAGAACGCGGTCGGCAGGTCCGCGAGGATCGCGTCGACCTGGCCGTTGAGGAGCGCCTGCTTGGCGGCGTTCGTGTCCTCGAAGACGGCCGGGTCCTCGGCCGGCTGGATGACGTCGCGGATCGCGGTGAGCGAGGTGGTGCCGGTCTGGGCGCCGAGCTTGAGGTCCTTCAGGTCCGCCAGGCTCGTGGCCTCGGCACCGGCCGTGCCCTGGAGCGCGATCACCGCCTGCGCCGCCTGGTAGTAGCCGTCGGAGAAGTCGACGACCTTGGCCCGGGCGGGCGTGATCGAGATCTGGTTGATGTCGAAGTCGAAGTCCTTGTCACCGGGCGCGTAGGACTTGTTGAACGGCACCGTCACCCAGGTCACCTGGTCCGCGCTGAAGCCGAGCTGCTTCGCGACCGCGTACGCCACCGCGGACTCGTAGCCCTTGCCGTTCGTCGGGTCGTTGTCGACGAACCACGGCTCGTACGCCGGCGAGTCGGTGCCCACCGTGAGCTGGCCCGGCGTCCTCAGCGGCAGCGAGTCGGTGGCGCACTGGTCGGCGGACGGGCTCGTGCCGGCGCTCGACGTACCGCTCGAGGTGTCGGTGGCGGTCGAGCCGCCGTCGGACTCGGGCGCGCAGGCCACGGCGGCGAGAAGCAGGGGTACGGCGGCAACCGCCAGGGATCCACGCAGATGCATGCCGAAAGCGTAGGACCACCCGGCCGTCGGCGACGCGTTCCGCAGATTTATGGACATGGTGAGATGAACCCGTGATCCGCGACCTCACCGACGACCAGGCCCGCGCCGCCCTCCCGCTCAAGTGGGAGGTCGACCCGGGCGTGCTCCCCGCCTGGGTGGCCGAGATGGACCTCCGGCTCGCCGAGCCGATCGAGGAGGCGCTGGTCGCCGCCGTCCGTCGCGGCGCGGTCGGCTACCCGCCGCACGGCGACGGGGTCGGTACGGCGTTCGCCGGGTTCGCCGAGCGGCACTGGTCCTGGCAGGTGCCGGCCGAGGCGTCGGTCCCGGCCGGCGGCGTGATGAGCGGCATCCGGCTCGCGCTCGAGGCGCTGTGCCCGCCGGGGCCCGTCGTCGTCCCCCAGCCCTGCTACCCGCCGTTCCGCGACGTGGTCGCCGTGACCGGCCGCGAGCTGGCGACGGTCGACCTGGACCCGGACGCCGACACGGCCACCATGGACCTGGACGCGATCGAGGCCGCCTTCGTCGCCGGCGCCCGCACGTTCCTGCTGTGCAACCCGCACAACCCGCTCGGCCGGGTGTGGACCCGCGACGAGCTGGAGTCGCTCGCTGACCTGGCGCAGCGCCACGGCGTGCGGGTGGTGTCCGACGAGATCCACGCCCCGCTGACGCTGCCGGGCGCGACGTTCACGCCGTACCTCGCCGTCGACGAGACCGCCGTGGCCGTCACCAGCCCGTCGAAGTCGTTCAACATGCCCGGCGTCCACGGCGCGCAGCTGGTGGTCCTCGACCCCGAGCTCCGCGCCCGGGCCGCCGCGCTGCCGATCCCCGCCCAGAACAGCTGGTCCTCGCTGGGGGTCGTCGCGAGCGAGGTCGCGTGGCGCGACTGCGACGAGTGGCTCGCGGCGTTGGTCGAGCGGCTGGACGGCAACCGCGCGCTGCTCGCCGAGCGCCTCGCCACCGACCTGCCCCGGGCGCGGATGCGGCCCCTCGAGGCGACGTACCTGGCCTGGCTCGACCTGCGGGCGTACGGCGTCGCCGACCCGGCCTCCGCGGCGGTGCGCCACGGGCTGCGGCCGGCGCCCGGGTCGGACTACCAGCCCGGGCTCGACGGCCATGTCCGCCTCAACCTGGCGACCAGCCCCGCGCGGGTGGAGCAGATGGTTCACCGGCTGGCCACCGCCCTGACCTCCGGCAACTCCTAGACTCGCCGCGTGAACGTCACCGTCATCGGGTGCGGCTACCTCGGCGCGACCCACGCAGCGAGCATGGCCGAGCTCGGGTACGACGTGCTCGGGGTCGAGATCGACGCCCCGAAGCGCGAGTCGCTCGCCGCTGGCAAGGTGCCGTTCTACGAGCCCGGGCTGGAGGAGCTGCTCGCCCGGCACGTCGCGTCCGGCAAGCTGCGCTTCACCGACTCCTTCGAGGAAGCCGGCGCGTTCGGTGATCTCCACTTCGTCTGCGTCGGCACGCCGCAGCGCAGCGACGGCCTCGGCGCCGACGTGCAGTACGTCGACGCGGCGGTCGACGGGCTCGCGCCGTACCTGAGGGACGGGGCGCTGGTGGTCGGCAAGTCGACGGTGCCGGTCGGCACCGCGGCCCGGCTGGCCGAGAGGCTCCCGGCGCACGCCGAGCTGGCGTGGAACCCGGAGTTCCTGCGCGAGGGCTTCGCCGTCCAGGACACCCTCGAGCCCGACCGGCTGGTGTTCGGCGTCGCGTCGGAGCGCGCGGAGCGGGTGCTGCGCGACTTCTACGGGTCGGTGATCGCGACCGGCACCCCGGTGGTGGTGACCGACTTCGCGACCGCCGAGCTGGTGAAGGTCTCCGCGAACGCCTTCCTCGCGACGAAGATCTCGTTCATCAACGCCGTCGCCGAGGTGTGCGAGGCCGCGGGCGGCGACGTCGTCGACCTCGCCGACGCGATCGGCCACGACGACCGGATCGGCCGGAAGTTCCTCAACGCCGGGGTCGGCTTCGGCGGCGGCTGCCTGCCCAAGGACATCCGCGCGTTCCTCAGCCGGGCCGGCGAGCTCGGCGTCGAGGACGCCATGTCGTTCCTGCGCCAGGTCGACGACATCAACCTGCGCCAGCGGTCCCGGGTCGTGCAGATCGCCACCGCGATGCTCGGCGGCAGCGTCGCCCGGTCGCGGATCGCCGTGTGGGGCGCGGCGTTCAAGCCGCAGAGCGACGACGTGCGCGACTCCCCCGCCCTCTCGATCGCGGGCCAGCTGCACCTGCGCGGCGCGCTGGTGTCGGTGTACGACCCGAAGGCGAACGAGACCGCGCGCGCGATGTTCCCGACGCTGGACTACGCGGAGTCGGCCCTGGCAGCCGCCCGCGACGCCGACCTCGTGCTGCACCTGACCGAGTGGCCGGAGTTCCGCGAGGTCGACCTCGACGAGCTCGGCGCCGTCGTGCGCCGCAAGCAGGTGATCGACGGCCGCAACCGGCTCGACCTCGCCGCCTGGCGGGGCGCCGGCTGGTCCGTCCGCGCCCTCGGCCGCCGCCCCTAGCCTCGGGGTCCTAGAGCTCCATCAGGCGCGAGGGGGTGAGCCCGTCCCAGGTGCGCTGCACGCGGGACGGGTCGAGCAGGTAGTCCATGTCGACCTGCCAGGTGTGGCCGGTCTCGTTGCGGCGCAGCACGTAGCCGAGTCCGTGGGTGCGGTAGATCGCGCCGCCGGCGGCCGTGACGGCGGCGAGCAGCTGCGCGTCGACGTACTTGCGCACCGACCGGAAGCCGCCCACCTCGCGCAGCACCGACCGGTCGACGAGCAGGGTGCCGCCGGCGACGAAGCGGGCGTAGAACTCGGTCGGGTGGCCGCGCTTGACGGTCAGGTCGCGCGGCGCGAGGTAGTGGAACTCGGCCGGCATCCCGGTGAGCTCGGCGCCGCTGTACGCCCGTGCGCGGAGCAGGTCGGCGACGACATCGGGCGAGTACCAGTCGTCGTCGTCCATCTTGAGCAGCACGTCGCCGTCGGCGGCGCGCGCCGCGTCGTTGAGGACGTCGCCGAACACCGTGTCCGCGGTGGCGGGTACGACGCGCACGTCGATGCCCACCGCATCGCGGACGGCGCCGGGGTCGACGTCGAAGCCGTGCGGCGCGAGCACCAGCTGGAGCGACGAGACCCCCCGCTGGCGCGCCACCTGGGACAGGGCGAAGTCCAGCTGCTCGGGCCGGCGCGTGGCGAGCAGGACCGACACGGGCCGCTGCCAGTCGATCGAGCCGTGCTCGTCGATCGCGGCCCGGCGCAGCACCAGGCTGTGCTCCTCGCGGGCGAGCGGGTCGTCCAGGTCGACGTCCGGGAAGCCGGGGCCCACGAGCGGCACGCCCGCCATCGCCAGGGCCGCGACCGCGCCGGGGTCCGACGACGCGGTGACGCGGACGCCCTGGGCGTCACGCAGCGACCGCACCATCGCGCCCGTCGGCGGGCCGGGAGGCAGGTCGACCACGCCGCGGTCCCAGTCCGGCCGGAAGCCGATCGGGTTGAACACCCGCAGGTCCAGGCCCGGGCGGACACCGACCACCGAGGGCCACACCGCCTGCCGGCCGACCTCGGCCACGACCTCCGCGACCGGCGCCGGCCGCGCGAACCTCGCGACGAGCACGAACCCGTCGCCGTCGCGGCGCGACCGCAGCGACGTCAGCCGCGGCCACTCCGGCCTGGGCACGAGCGACAGCGCGGACCCGGACCCCACGTGGACCGCGATGACCGCGGCACGCTCGTCGGGAGGACCGTCGTACGACCGCAGGTCGACGAGGTCCGCGACCCGGACCTCGTGCCGCTCAGACATGCAGCCGGCCGGCCCGCTGGACCAGCGGCCGCGACGCCTGGGGCAGCCAGGTGCGGGTGATGTGGTCGACGACGTGCACGCCGGCCGGTGCCTCGATCCGGCGCAGGCCCTCGACCTGCTCGCCGCGGCCCTCCATCAGCGCGCTGTAGACCTCCCACTCGCGACGCTTGCGCGGCGCGCGCGTCGAGTCGTCGAAGGACGTGTGGCTCCAGTGCGCGAACTCGTCCGCGTCCAGCCACTTCAGCTCCACGCACAGCCCCTCGGGCAGGATCAGCCGCTCGGAGGTGCTCGGGAACTCCCGCACCTCCCACTCGAAGGCCTTCACGAACGTGAACTCCGGCCCCATCGGGTAGATCCACGGCTCCAGGAAGCGGAACCCGAGGTCGATCCACGCGACCGACTCGCTCTCGATCGAGACCGGGTGCCGCGGTACCAGCACCACCGAGTCCTGTCCCTCGAGCTGCCAGGACAGGTCCGACAGCGCGGCGACACCCTCGCGGGTCAGCACCATGTCGCCGTCCCACTTCATGGAGTACGACGTCCGCACCTGGGAGAACGACCAGTTGTAGAAGTGCGTGAGCGAGTGCACCGAGTCCGGTGGCGTCGCGAGGTGCTCGTGGCCGGCGCGGCTCACGCGGAACGGGTACGACGTCAGCGTGAAGCGGTCCCCCGCCCCGCACTCCTCGGCCACCCGCTGCGCGACCTCGGGGGTGCCGTCGTCCGAGCCGTTGTCGACGAGCACGACGTGCTGCACCGACTCGAACATCGGCGGCAGCACCCACGGCAGGTTCCGCGCCTCGTTCTTCACGCGGAACACGCACGTCAGCCCCGGCTCGAGCGGCCCCCGGGTCCACGGCCAGGTGACGTCGTACGCGTGCTCGCCCTCGCGGTTGGGGATGTCGGGCGTACCCACCGGCTCAGCGCTCCCGGCCGAGCGCCTTGCGCAGGCCGCGGCGCATCGAGCCCGGCACCATGCGCCGGACGCCGTGCGGCACCCGGTCCGCGGCGCGGCGGACGGGCGCGGGGGCCGGCTGCTGGACCAGGCCCTCGCGGCGCGCCGCGAGGGAGGTCGACTGGGCGATCGCCTCGGCCTCGGCGTACAGCTCGGCGTACGCCGTGCGCAGCTGGTCGAGCACCTCGTGCTCGGCGGGCGTGTCACCGTCGTCGTCGGCGAGGCGGTCGAGGTGCTGCCAGGTCTCCTCGGCGATCTCCCGCAGGCGGACCGGCACGTCGACGTCGTCCCAGGTCAGCTGCACCCGGCGCAGGGTCGGGTCGATGAACTGGTGCACCCGGCGGACGTCGTTCGCGGTCGCCGACTTCACCGCGTCGATGTCGAAGGCCTGGCCGATCGCGAACACCGGGACGGTCCAGTCCGCGAGCATGTCGTGGTAGCGCACGAACCGCCGTGCCGAGCCCCGCGTGGAGCGCTCGGTGTGCAGCATCATGTTCACCCAGGCGGCGGTGCGCTGCACCTCGCCGGCCTTGGCGTTGTAGTACTTCTGCTTGCTGCCGACCACCTCGGTCACCGGCCGCAGCATCGTGACGTACGCCGGGGTCGCGTCGCACCGCAACGCGGCGGACCGCCACAGGCCGAGGAACCACGCCAGCCGCGGGTCCTTCACGACCAGCTCCGGGCCCTCGGAGAACTGCTGCTCGAGCCAGTCGTGCAGCCGGCCGCGCAGCGGCTCGAAGGTCGCGAGCTTGCCGGCCTCGAACCACGCCGCCGGGCGCGCGTCGGACACCTGCACGTTGCAGCGCTTGAGCAGCTCGTCGTGGAAGTCGACCACCCACTGCGGCTCGCCGAAGCCCTTCGGGTTGGTCTCGTCGGCGACCACCTCGGGCTGCGGCACGTGCATGCCGAGCGTCCGCAGCGCCCCGGACATGGTGCTGGTGCCACTGCGTCCGGAGCCGACCACGAACACGACGCGGCGCTTGACCGTGATGGTCTCGGACAGCGGGGTCGGCGTCGACATGCCGCTCACCCTATTGACCCCGCCGCCTGAGGAGCGAACCGATGCCGCGGCGCTGCGCGGGCTCCGGCGGGCGCTTCTCGGCCGTCCTGGTGGGCTTCGCGGGCTGGGGCGGCGCCTCGGCCTGGCCGCCCAGCTCCCGCCAGGAGGCCGCCGGGTCCTGGGCGACCCCAGCGGTGCCGCGCAGCCGTGGGCGCTTGATCGTCGCGCTCGACTCGAACCCGGCGTCGCCGGCGTCGACCCACCACGACCCGAACAGGTCGTCCACGACGTCGTCGAGGTCCTCGCCGGGCTCCGCGACCCGGGCCGCCCGGGCGTACGCCGCGCTCCGCTCCACCCGCGCCGCCGACCCGTCGGGCATCATCACCTGCCGCAGCCCGTGGTGCGTGCGCTCGAGGTGCATCACCAGCATCGCCAGGGTCTCGGACGTGGGCGCCCACGCGGCGTTCCCGAGGACCATCCGGAACTGGCCCCGTCGCGGCCCCGGCGACTCGGCCAGCACGACGCGCGGGTCGCCGGCGTACGACGCCCGCACCAGCCGGGCACTCTTCTGCGGGTCGTCCAGGGGCGGGGTGCGCTCGTCGGTGATGGCCGACCAGTCGCCCAGCAGCGTGACCGAGAGGTCGGCGAGCGACGAGGCGAGCACCGAGTCGACCACCGCCTGCACCGCCCGGTGGTCCTCGCCGCGGGTGTCGAGGACGACCTCGAGGTACGGCACGGTGTAGAGCCGGCCGCGCCGCCGCTGCGGCTGGAGGTCGGGCACGCGGTCGGCGAGGAACGGCGAGTTGTAGTCGTTGACCTCGTCCTGCCGGCGCTGCTGGTGGGTGCGGCCCAGGTGCCACGCCCGCGCGTCGCGGTCGGGGACGAACACGGCGCCGCACTCGGCGAGCCGGTAGCCGAGGTCGATGTCCTCGCCCAGCCGGAGCGTGGTGTCCATGCCGCCGCACTCGTCGTACAGGCTCCGGCGCAGCGACGCGGTCGCGCCGACGTGCGTGCGCAGCGCCCGCGGGCCGGCCGCGCGCAGGTCGTCGGTCTTCGCCCAGGTGTCCTCGACCCAGTGGCGCTCCTTCTCGGCGTCGGCGAACACCTCGTGCATCCGGCCGTCCGCCGTCGGCGGCAGCGCCAGGAGCGGATCCGGGTCGACGAACCACTTGTGGCCGAGCACGACCGCGTGGTCGATGAGGTGGTGCCAACGCAGCTGCGCCTCGACCTCGTCGGGCTCGACGAGCATGTCGGAGTCCAGCCAGTGCACGACGTCGCCGTCGGAGGCGAGCGCCCCGGTGTGACAGGCGTTCGCGCGGCCCCAGCCGGTCTCGACCCGGACGATCCGGGTGCGCTCGGGCCGCAGCTCGGGCAGCTCGAGCGGCTCGCGCGGGTCGTCGTCGGCGACGACCACCTCGAGCAGGTGGGCGGGGTAGGTCTGCGCGGCGAGGCCGGCCAGGACGTACGGCAGCAGCCGCTGCGCGCCGTACGCCGGGATCACGACCGACACCGACAGCGACGGCTCCCACTGCCCGAGCGGCGGCACGTCGAGCGTGCTCCAGTCGTTGCGGCGCACCCGGGGCTGGCTCATGTCTTCGGGGTCCCCGCGGACTCGTGGGTGGAGGAGCGACGCGGGGGAATCCCGCGATTACGTGGGGTGATCATGCGTCCTCCAGGAGACGGCTGGGGCGGAAGCCGCGCCACTGGTCGGCGAGGCTCTGGCGGGTCAGGAAGTAGCCGAGGCCGGTGTCCCAGGTGTGGCCGCCGGCGGTCCGCCGGAGCACGTACCCCAGGCCCTGGGTCCGGTAGACCCGGCCGCCGGCCGCGCGCACGTCCTCGAGCAGCCGGGCGTCGACGTGCCGCGGCACGGAGCGGAAGCCACCCACCTCGCGCAGCCGGTCGCGGTCCATGGTCATCGTGCCGCCGGCGACCACGGCGCCGAAGTTCTCGCTCGGGCCGCGGCGGCGGACCGTCGTGCTGATCGGCTCGAGGTAGACCATCTCGGCCGGCATGCCGACCAGCTCGGCGCCGGAGTAGACCTTGGCGAGCAGCAGGTCGGCCACCACGTCCGGGCCGTACCAGTCGTCGTCGTCCATCTTCACCACGACGTCGCCGGACGCCGCGTCGGTCGCGGCGCGCAGCACGTCGCCGAACACCACGTCGCCCGGCACCGGCAGCAGCGTCACCGGCCGGTCCCCGAGGTGGGCGCGCACCAGGCCGGGGTCCGCCTCGAAGCCGTGCGTCGCGAGCACCAGCTCCAGCTCGACGCCGCGCTGCCGCCCGACCTGGCGGAGCGCGAACTCGAGCATGTCCGCGCGGCGGGTGGCGAGCAGCACGCTCACCGACGGGTACCCCGCGACGCGCACCCCGGCGGTCGCGCCGGTGCGCTGCCGCCAGCCGAGCGACGAGTGCTCGCGCAGCGCCGTACGCCGGAGCCGGACCGAGTGCTCCTCGCGGCGCATCGGGTCGTCGAGGTCGACCTCCTCGAACCCCTCCCCGACCAGCGGTACGCCGGCCATCGCGAGCCCGGCGACGGTCCGCGGGTCGGCGCCGGGGCCGACCACCACCGCCTGGGCGTCGCGCAGCGCGGCGACGAGCTCGGGGGTCGGGGGACCGTCGGGGAGCGGCACCGGGCCGCGGTCCCAGTCGCGGCGGAACCCGACCGGGTTGAGCAACGCCTCGTCCAGCGGCCCGAGGCCCGGGTCGATGACGACCTGCGGGCGGCCGAGCACCTCGGTCTCCCGGACCTCACCGGTGACGACCGCGGCCGGCACCTCGTCGGAGACCGGGGTCGGGTCCATCGGCACGGCGACGCCGGAGACCACGAGGCCGTGGTTGCCGCCGGTCGCGGGAGTGCCGGCGTGGCGGGCGAGCTCGACCAGCACCGGGCCGACCGGCGCGGGCCGGCGGAACGTCATCCGCGTGAGCGCCCCGCCGTCGGGGGTCTCGGCGACCAGGTTCGCCAGCGGCGGCCACTCCGGGCGCAGCACCGTGGTGACCGGCCGGGACGCGGCGGCCAGGTGGCAGGCGACCTGCTTGGCGCGCCCGAGGTCGGGGAGCGCCGACACCGTGACGCGCAGCTCGGCCTCGTCCGCGACGGCGAGCAGCACGCTCGCCCACGTCCCTCCGGGGAGCGGGTCGCCGAGGCCGGCGTACGTGACGCCGTCGGGGGCCGGGCCGAGATCCGTCCCTGGCCCGGCGAGGACCAGGGCGGGTGCGGCGAGGTCGGCCAGGTAGGTGTGCATCACTTCCGGGTGAGGACCGCGGCGCCCTTGTCGAGGTGGAGCTTCTCGAACTCGAAGTCCGGCAGGAACGGCCGCCAGCGCTCCACCACGTCGGCGTCGCCCTCGCGTGCGGTGTCGTCGACCAGGATCGTGCAGCGGTGGGCGAGCTTGTCACGCAGCAGCGGGATCATGGGGTACCGCGCCCGCGGGCCGGTGCCCTCCGGCGGGCCGTCGACCAGCACCAGGCCGATGTCGGTGAGGTCGGCGAGCGCGGACTCGTCGTACCAGGGGGTCGAGTGGTCGGCCAGCGACGTCGGTCCGAGCGGGGCGATGCGGACCTCGGCGTGGTCGGCGACCCCGTGGCGCTCGAGCATCCGGCGGGTGTGGGCGCCCCACTCGGGGTTGTGCTCGAGCGCGATGACCCGGGTCGGCAGCCCGTGCTCGCGGACGGCGAGCGCCATCACGACCGTGGAGACGCCGCTGCCGCCCTCGATCGCGACCGCCGGGCGCCCCTCGACCAGCCGGTCGACGAGCTCGACGAGCAGGTCCGCGGAGGCGGTCCAGAGGCCGAGCGGCGGGATGCCGGACCGGATCGGCACCATCGAGAACAGGTTGACGATGTCCTGGGTGCGCTTGGCGTGGTGGTCGCGCTCCTTGCGCAGGTGCGCGACGGTCGCGATGCCCTTGGGCAGCTTCACCTCGACGGGCTGCTGCTGCCGCTGCCGCTGCGCCTGGGCCTGGGCCTGCTGCTTCGGCGCCGCCGGGGCCGCGAGCCGGCGCTCGACCTTGTCGAAGCGGCGGTTGATGATCGTGAGCGCCGTCCACAGGCACAGCGCCACGATCCCCGAGACGCCGGAGAAGGCCAGTCCGATCAGCGCGCCCGTGGTCCCGTCGATCTCCGCGAAGACGATCGGCACCACCACGAGGACGGCGGCGAGGACGACGGCTGCGAGCCGGGCGCGGGCGGACATGGCGGTCACTTTAGGGGGTGCCGCCCGATCCGGCGTCGTCGCGAGCGTCGTCCGGGGCGTGCGATGGCAAGGCGGAGGAGGGAGACGGGACGGAGTCCCGGCGACTGACGACGACGCAGCCGGCGTGCGTCACGGGCGGCGCGGAGCCGGCGCCTCGGATCGGGTGGGGTCCGCCTAGACTCCGCACCATGCCGCGGGACGACCTGGACCACCTGTTCGTGGTCACCTACGGCCGGTCCGGGTCGACCCTGCTCATGGGGCTGCTGAACACCATCCCGGGCTACCTGATCCGGGGCGAGAACCGCGACGCGCTGCACCACCTCTACCTGTTCGACGCCACCATGCGGACCGAGAGCAGCCGCGGTCCGAAGCGGAAGCTGCGCCAGCCCACGCACCCGTTCTTCGGGATCGCGGGCTACCCCCAGGAGCGCGCGGTGCGGCAGCTGCGCCGGCTGGCCACCGACACGGTGCTGCGTCCGAAGGAGGACACCCGGGTCACCGGCTTCAAGGAGATCCGGTGGTACCACCAGGACCTCGAGGAGTACGTCGCCTGGCTGCGCGAGGTGTTCCCCGGCGCCCGGTTCCTCGTCAACACCCGCAACCACGCGGACGTGCTGAAGAGCAAGTGGTGGGCCGAGGGCGAGGACAAGTCCGGCCACCTCGCCGACATCGAGCGCCGCATCCTCGCGCTCGCGGAGTCGCTGGGCGACGCGGCGTACCGCGTGCACTACGACGAGTACGTCGCCGACCCGACCGTCCTGCGCGGGCTGTTCGCCTGGCTCGGCGAGGAGTACGACGAGGACTCGGTGCGCGCCACGATGGCGGTCCGGCACAGCATCTGAGCCGCCGCGGGCCGAGCTCGCGAGGACCGCGAAGCCGCAGCCGGGTCTCTCTCGCCGCGCGGCCGAGGGACGAGGCCGCGACCGTCGTGTCGAGACCCAGAGCGGGTCAGCCCACCGACCTGGTCTGCGCGGCGATCACGTCGGCGTACCACTGGAACGACCGCTTCGGGGTCCGCTCGAGCGTGTCGTAGTCGACGTGGACGAGCCCGAACCGCTGCGTGTAGCCCTCGGCCCACTCGAAGTTGTCCATGAGCGACCACGTGTAGTAGCCGCGGACGTCGACGCCGCGCTGGACGGCGGTGGCCACGGCGCGCAGGTGCGCGTCGAGGTAGTCGATGCGCGGCTGGTCGTCGACGACGCCGTTCTCGTCGGGGCCCATGTTGTAGGCGCAGCCGGACTCGGTGATGTAGATCGGGGGGAGCGCGGCGCGGTAGCGGGCGCGCAGCAGGATCAGCAGCTCGCGCAGGGCGTCGGGCACCACGGGCCAGCCGAAGTCGGTGGTGGGGTAGCCGAGCAGCTCGCGGAACTCGAACGGCATCTCGGCGTCCTCGCGGGCGGCGCCGATCTTGAACGGGTTGTAGTAGTTGACCCCGTAGAAGTCGAGCGGCTGCCGGATCGTGGCCATGTCGCCGTCGCGGACGAGCGGCTCCAGCAACGGCAGCAGGTCCTGCGGGTAGCGGCCGAGCAGCATCGGCTCGGCGAACATCCCGTTCCACAGCGCGTCGAAGAGCTTCGAGGCACCGACGTCCGCCTCGTCGTCCGAGGCCGGCCACATCGGGGCGTGGTTGTTGGCGCAGCCGACCGAGGTGGCGCCGGCCGCGCGCAGCGCGACCGCGGCGCGGCCGTGGCCGAGCAGCAGGTGGTGCGCGACCGGCATGCAGTCGAACATCAGCGTCCGGCCGGGCGCGTGGAGACCGATGCCGTACCCCATGATCGTGACGACGTTCGGCTCGTTGACGGGGATCCAGTGCTCGACGCGGTCGGCGAACCGCTCGCCGAGGATCGCGGCGTAGTCGGCGAACCGCTCGACGGTGTCCCGGTTCAGCCAGCCGCCGTCGTCCTCGAGCGCCTGGGGCAGGTCCCAGTGGTAGAGCGTGACCATCGGCTGCACGCCGTTTGCGAGCAGCTCGTCGACGAGCCGGTCGTAGAAGTCCAGGCCCTGCTGGTTGGGAGCCCCGGAACCGGTCGGCTGGATCCGCGGCCAGGAGACCGACAGCCGGTAGCCGCCGGCGCCGAGCTGCTTCATCAGTGCCACGTCCTCGGCGTACCGGTGGTAGTGGTCGCACGCGACGTCGCCGGTCGAGCCGTCGACGATCCGGCCCTCCTGCGCGGTGAACGTGTCCCAGATGCTCGGGCCCTTGCCGTCCTCGCGGGCCGCCCCCTCGATCTGGTACGACGCCGTGCTGGTGCCGAAGCGGAAGCCGGGCGGGAGCTGGGGAAGGGGCACGGGCACAATCATGCAGATGAGCGTCGAGATCCGCCGGGGAACCGAGCGTTACCTCACCCGCGGCGAGGGTTATTTCACCCGGCACTCGTTCGCGTTCGGGTCGCACTACGACCCGGAGAACGTCGCCTTCGGGCCGCTCGTCTGCCACGACGACCACCGGCTCAAGGCGGGCGCCGGCTTCACCGAGCACCCGCACCGCGACGTCGAGATCGTCACCTGGGTGCTGAGCGGGTCGCTCCGGCACGAGGACTCGGCCGGGCACACGGGCGTCGTGCGGCCGGGCCAGGTGCAGGTGCTCTCGGCCGGGTCCGGCGTCACCCACTCCGAGATCGCCGGGCCCGAGGGCCAGGTGCGGTTCGTCCAGGCCTGGCTCAGCCCGGAGGAGACGGGTACGCCGCCGGCGTACTCGATCACCCCGGTCGCGCTCACCCCCGGTGAGCTGAGCCCGGTGACGACCGTCGGCACCCGCGCCCGCCTGCTCGTCGCCCGGCTGGCCGAGGGCGACACGGTCCGCCTGCCGGACGAGCCGCTCCAGCACGTCTTCGTCGCCTCCGGCGCACTCACCCGCTCGTCCCTGGCCCAGCCGCTGTCCGACGGCGACGCGTTCCGGATCACGCGCCCCGACGACGAGCCGGGCCCGGGCCTCGAGGTCACCGCCGCCGTCCCCACCGAGCTGATGGTCTGGGCCTTCGCCCGTTGAGTCCGGACTTCTGACGGCCGAATCGGGAGTTCTGACGGTCGAGTCCGTACTTTTCTCCGGACTCAAGCGTCAGAAGTCCCGATTCAACGGGTCAGCAGATGACCGGGAGGGCGCCGGGGAGGACCTCGACGACCGCAGGGGCGGCGCCGAGCCGCGGGAGCGGGCCGAGCGGCTCGCCGTCCGCGCCGACCGGGATCGGGCCGCGGGCGGTGCCGCGCAGCTCGACGCGGGTGCCGGACAGCACGGTCACCTCGGGCAGGTCGACGTGCGCGCCGTCGTACACCTTCGGCAACGACCGCATCAGCGAGAGCCGGCCGGCCGCCTCGATGACCACGACGTCCAGGACACCGTCCTCGACCGACGCCGGCGGGGCGATCTGCATGCCCTTGCCGTAGTACGCCGAGTTGGCGACCACGACCGTCGCGGCGGCGTACTCGTGCTCGATGCCGTCGACCGCGACCCGGTAGCTGCCGGGTTGGTACGTCGCGAGCGCGCGGAGCGCGGCGTACGGGTACTGGAGCCGGCGCGGCACCCACGTGGCCCGGTCGACGATCTCGGCCGCGCGGGCGTCGACGCCGGCGTACACCGACCCGGCGACCAGCCGCCGCTCGTCGCCGAGCGTCACGGCGAGGAGGTCGACGTGGCGCACCGGGCCGTCGAGGAGCAGCGCGGCCTGGGCGTCGGGGGTCTCCGGCAGGCCGAGCATCCGGGCGAAGTCGTTGCCGCGACCGGCGGGCAGCATGCCGACGGTGCCGCCGCGGGCCGACACCAGCCCGGCGAGCGAGGAGAGCATGCCGTCGCCGCCGACCGAGACGACGACGTCGCCGCGGTCGACCGCCTCGTCGACCAGCTCCACCATGGCGTGGGGGCCCGGTGAGTACGTCACGTCGACGGTCGCGCCCGCCTCGCGCAGCAGCCGCGCGACCGGCACCACCGCGCCCGGCGCGGCACCGCCCCCGGAGGTCGGGTTGACCAGGAACGTGAAGGAGCGGCTCACGGGACCATCACCCCGGGGTTGAGCACACCGGTGGGGTCGAGGTCGGCCTTGACGGCGCGCAGCACCGAGACGCCGAGCGGCCCGATCTCGCGGGCGAACCACGGCTTGTGGTCGGTGCCGACCGCGTGGTGGTGGGTGATCGTGGCGCCGGCGGCGATCATCGCGTCGCTCGCGGCGGCCTTCGCGGCCTGCCACTGGGCGAGCGCGTCGTCGCCCTCCCGGGCGGCGACGGTGAAGTAGAGCGAGCAGCCGGTCTCGTAGACGTGCGAGATGTGGCAGAGCACGATCGACGGGTCGCCGAGCGCGGTCGCGAGCGCCGCCTTGACGTCGGCGTACAGCCGCTCGAGGTTCGACCAGAACGTCGCGGTCTCGAGCGTCTCGACGAGCACGCCGGCGTCCAGCATCGAGTCGCGGAGGTACGGCGCGTCGAAGCGACCGTGCACCCACTTCTCACCGGGAGCGGTGCCGACGTTCGTCCCGCCGAGCCCGGCCAGCACGGCGGTGACGGCCGCGCGCCCGGCCTCGACCGCGGCCGGCTCGCCCTCGTAGCCGGTGATCATCAGGCAGCCGCCGGCCTCGGTGGTCGAGCCCGCCGAGACCCCGATCGCGGCCGGGTCGGCGAGGTTGAGCGCGCTCTCGGCCTCGTCGGAGAGCCGCAGCACCGTGGGCAGCAGGCCGGACTGCGCGAGCGTGCGCATCGCCGCGGCGCCCGCCGCGAACGACGGCCACCGCCAGCCCTCGTAGACCTTCACCGCAGGCAGTCTGCGCACCCGCACGGTGACGGACGTGATCACGCCGAAGGCGCCCTCGGAGCCGAGGAACAGCTGCCGCAGGTCCGGGCCGGCGGCGTTCGCCGGCGCGCTGCCGAGGTCGATCCGCCCGCGTGGCGTGGCGACGGTCAGGCCGACCACGAGGGAGTCGAACCGGCCGTACCCGGCGCTGGACTGACCGCTGGACCGGGTCGCGGCGAAGCCGCCGATCGAGGCGTACTCCCATGAC
Organism: Nocardioides sp.; assembly: GCA_035765695.1. Classification (GTDB taxonomy): domain Bacteria; phylum Actinomycetota; class Actinomycetes; order Propionibacteriales; family Nocardioidaceae; genus Nocardioides. The sequence goes on from DASTXB010000034.1 coordinate 17,984, forward strand.
TGCGGGTAGTGCCCGAGCGTCACGCCCTCCGCCGCCAGCAGCGCCTCGGCCTCCGGGCCGCGCAGCCCCGGCTCCAGCACCGCGGTCATCGAGGTGTGGTCGACCGACACCAGCCGCTTCATCCGCACCAGGTCGAGGCTCAGCACGCCGGCGAAGCCCTCACGCCGTGCGACCAGGCCGCCGGTCACCGACGTGCCCCCGCCGAACGGCACCACCGCGAGGTGGTGCTCGACCGCGAGGGCCAGGACGGCGGCGACCTCGTCGTGGCTGCCGGGGCGTACGACGGCGTCGGGCGCGTCCGTCAGGTCGCCGGCCCGGACCCGGAGCAGGTCGGGCGTGGACTTGCCGCGGGTGCGGAGCCGGCGGGTGTCGTCGTCGGTGCGGACGTGCTCGGCGCCGACCGCCTCCGCCAGCGCGGCCAGCACCGCGGTGTCGATCGCGAGGGGTGCGAGCGGGGGCTCCTCGACCGCAGGGCGGTCGTCGGTCCCGAAGACCAGCTCGACCATCGCGCGCGCCTCGTCGGGCAGTGCCTGGGCGCGGGCCGGGTCGCCCCAGCGGGACGGGTGCATCTCCAGGCTCTGCTGATTCGACTGCATGCGTTACACTGTGACATATGACGTCACTTCGTCACAACACCGAGCCGCGGGACGGGTACCTCGACGCGGCCCGCGACTGCATCCTCGACGTCGGGTGGCGGCGCACGACGCTGACTGAGGTCGCCCGCCGCGCCGGCGTCTCACGGATGACGATCTACCGGACCTGGGCGGACATGCCGAAGCTGCTCGGGGACCTGATGACCCGCGAGTGGAGCGGGGTGGTCGCCGACTCGCTCGCCGACGAGGACCCGGCGGCCCCGACCGTCGACCGGCTGGTCGGCGACATCCTCGGCACCGTCCGGCGACTCCGCGAGAACGAGCTGTTCCTGCGCATCGTCGAGCTCGACCCCGAGCTGCTGCTCCCCTACCTGCTCTCCCGGCGCGGCCGCTCGCAGGACGCGATCCTCGACCTCACCGCGCGGGCGATCGCCGACGGCCAGGCCGAGGGCGCCGTACGCCCCGGCAACCCGGTCGCCATGGCCCGCGGCCTGCTCCTCACCGCGCACGGGTACGTCCTGTCGGCGCACACGATGGTCGACGACGCCGTCACCGAGGAGGAGCTCGACGCCGAGCTCGAGCTCACCCTGACCCGGAGCCTGCAGCCGTGAGCACGCGCATCACGGCCGGCCTCGCGGACGCCCCCACCGACGTCGACGTCGTGGTGATCGGCCTGGGCATCACCGGCGCCGGCGTCGCGCTCGACGCCGTCACCCGCGGCCTGTCCGTGCTCGCGGTCGACGCCCACGACCTCGCGTTCGGCACCTCCCGCTGGTCCTCGAAGATGGTGCACGGCGGGCTGCGCTACCTCGCCAAGGGGCAGGTCGGCGTCGCCCACGAGAGCGCCGTCGAGCGCGGCATCCTCATGGAGGTCACCGCACCCCACCTCACCCGGTCGATGCCGATGCTGGTGCCGCTCTCGTCGGGGGTCAGCCGCCTCCAGACCGCGGTCACCCGCGGCGGGCTGTGGGCCGGCGACCTGCTGCGACGCGGCGCCCGGACCGACGCCGACACGCTCCCCCCGCCCCGCCACCTGAGCGTGACCGAGGCGCTGCGCCTGGTGCCGGCGCTGCGACCGGCCGGGCTGCGCGGCGCGATGGTCGGCTGGGACGGCCAGCTCGAGGACGACGCCCGGCTGGTCACCACGGTCGCGCGCACCGCCGCGGCGTACGGCGCCCACGTCCGGACCCGCGCGCGCGTCCTGCGGGCCACGGGCACCGCCGTCGACCTCCGCGACGAGACTCTGTCACCGGGGGGCGGCGCGACGACGACGGTCACCGCCCGGGCGGTCGTGAACGCCACCGGCGTCTGGGCCGACACGCTCGTCGCCGGCATCACCCTGCGCCCCAGCCGCGGCACGCACCTGGTGCTGCGCCAGCAGTCCCTCCCGGGGCTGACCGTCTCGGTGTTCTGTCCCGTGCCCGGGGAGACCAACCGCTTCGTCATGGTGCTCCCCCAGCCCGACGGCACCGTGTACGTCGGCCTCACCGACGAGCCGGTCAGCGGGGCGGTCCCCGACGTGCCGGAGCCGTCGGAGCCCGAGATCGGGTTCCTCCTCGACGTCGTCTCCGCGGCCTTCTCGAAGCAGTTGCACCGCACCGACGTCGTCGGCGCGTACGCCGGGCTGCGCCCGCTGCTCGACCTCGGCCAGGAAGGGGTGGACGGCTCGACCGCGGACCTGTCCCGCCGGCACGCCGTGCTCACCAGCCCCGACGGCGTGGTCACCGTCGTGGGCGGCAAGCTCACGACCTACCGCCGGATGGCCGAGGACGCCGTCGACGCCGCGGTGGCGCACGCCCGGCTGTCCGCGACCGCCTGCCGCACCCGCACCCTGCCGCTCCTCGGGGCCGCGCCCCGCGCGGAGCTCGCCGCGCTGGAGCTGCCGCCACGGCTCGTGCGCCGCTACGGCACCGACGCCGCGCTCGTCCTCGACACCGCCCGCGAGGTCACCGGCCTGCCGGACGACGAGCTGCTCGCACCCGTCGCGGAAGGCGTCCCCGTCACGCTCGCGGAGCTCGTCTTCGGCGTGACCCACGAGGGCGCGGTGTCGGTCGGCGACCTGCTCGACCGGCGGACCCGCGTCGGGCTGGTCCCTGCCGACCGGGAGCTCGCCGTACCTGCCGCGGAGAAGGCGCTCGCCCTGGCGATGAGTTAGCTCGTCGACGCCGGTCGGTACCTCCATGCAGACTGGACCGGTCATGACGACGAACGAGCTGGACGACTTCCCGACGCTGACGCAGCGCTACCAGCGCGAGCTGCTGGCGCACTGCTACCGCATGTCCGGGTCCGTGCACGAGGCCGAGGACCTCGTGCAGGAGACGTTCCTGCGCGCCTGGAAGGCGTCCGCGGACTTCCAGGGCCGCTCGTCGGTGCGCACCTGGCTCTACCGGATCGCCACCAACGTCTGCCTGACCAACCTCGAGGGCCGCCCGCGCCGCCCCCTCCCGGCCGGGCTCGGCACGCCGGACGCGATGGCCGGCGACGCGCTCGAGTCCGACCACGAGATCGCGTGGCTGGAGCCGGTGCCGGACGCCGCCGTGGTGGTGGCCGAGCGCGACTCGATCCGGCTGGCGTTCGTCGCGGCCCTCCAGCACCTGCCCGCCCGCCAGCGCGCGGTGCTGATCCTGCGCGACGTGCTGCGCTGGTCGGCCGCCGAGGTGGCCGAGGCGCTCGACACGACCAGCGCCGCCGTGAACTCCGCCCTCCAGCGCGCGCACGCCCAGCTCGCCGACCGCGGCCTCACCGAGGACACCGTCGAGGCCGACCTCACCCCGGAGCAGGAGCGGATGCTGGAGCGGTACGTCGACGCGTTCTGGCGCAAGGACGTCGACTCCATCGTCGGCATGCTCACCGCCGAGGCGACGTGGGACATGCCGCCGTTCACCAGCTGGTTCAAGGGCGCGGAGAACATCGGGTGGCTGATCGGCAACGAGTGCCCCGGCGGCACGCACGACATGCCGATGCTGCCGACGCAGGCGAACGGCCAGCCGGCGTACGGCCTCTACATGCGCACGCCGAGTGGCGACTTCATGCCGTTCCAGCTCCAGGTGCTCGAGCTCGACGGCGACCGGGTCAAGCACGTCACCGCGTTCTTCGACCACCGCCTGTTCGAGACCTTCGGCCTGCCGCCGCGGCTGCCGGCCGACCACGCCCCGGGCTCTGCCCCGAGCTGTCGGTGACGGCGACGCTCGGCTGGTCCGTCGAGCTGCTGGAGCGGGCCCTCGGCTACACGCGCGCCCGCCTCGCCCGCGTGGACGACGTGCTGCTCGACCGGCTCACGCCGTGCGCCGGCTGGACGCTCGGCGACCTGCTCGCGCACATGGAGGACGCGCTCGACGCGTTCACCGAGGCCGCCGGCGGCGAGGTCGAGCTGCACGGCGGCTGCCCGGCGGAGGGCCGGGTCGAGGGCCGGGTCGCCGCGATCCAGCAGAAGGCGTGCGCCCTGCTCGGCGCCTGGGGCGGGCCGTCGCCGGGCGACGTCGTGATCGCGGCGTCCAGCGGCGGGCTGGACCTGATGAGCACGGTCCTGGTGTCGACCGCCGCGCTCGAGGTGACCGTGCACGGGTGGGACGTCGGCCGCGCGACGGGCGAGTCCGCGGGCATCCCCGCAGCCCTGGCGCGCGACCTGCTCCCGGTCGCGCAGCGCGTGGTGCGGCCCGAGGACCGCGGGGTCCGGTTCGCGGCCGCGCGGGCGGTCGCAGCCGACGCCCCGTACGACGTCCGGCTGCTCGCCCACGTCGGCCGCACCTGACTGGACCGCTCGGGCCGTTCGGCGGATTCCGGGGACCCGCCGCGGTCGCCGTTCCTAGGGTGGACGCCATGCTGACGCCGCAGGCGGATCTCGCCGAGGCCTCGGCTCGGGACGACCTCCCCAGCCCCCACGCCGTCCTCACCCGGGGGTGTGCGCGCGCCCGCGCGGGGCGGGTCGCCGACGCCCTGGCCGACCTGGACGAGGCGCGCCAGCACTGGCTGGACCTGTCCGACCTGGACCGTGCCGCGCTGCTCACGACGTCGATCGACTGCCGCCTGGCGCGCGGTGAGCTGAGCCCGGCGGCGACCGACGGCGAGGTGCTCGGCGTCCTGCTCGACGCCCCCGGCCTGGTCGGCGCTACCGCGCACTACGGCCGCGGCGAGCTGTCCGCCGCCACCGGCGACCCGGACCTGGCCGCCGCCCACTTCGCCCGCGTCGGCCGGATGCTCGAGACCGACGACCGGTCCTACGTCGACCTGCTGCCGTGGCGCGCGAGCGCCGCGCTGACCGAGGTGCGGGTCGGCCGCCGCGCCGAGGCCGTCGCGCTGGCCCGGCAGCACCTGGCCCTCGCCCGCGCCGCCGACGCGCCGTACGCCACCGCCCTCGGGCTGCGCACGCTGGCCACGGTCGACATCAGCGTCGACCGCACCGCGACCCTGCGCGACGCGCGATCGGCCCTGGCCGCCACCACGGCCGCGCGGCTGGCCGCTCAGATCGACACCGACCTCGCCGGCCTGCTGCTGCTGACCGGGCGGCCGGAGGACCGGGCCGAGGCGCTGGCCCTGCTCCGCGCGGCCGAGGACTACGCCGGCCGCGAGGAGCAGTGGCCGCTGCAGAGCCGGGTACGCCGGCTCCTGGACCGGATGGGCGAGCCCGCCCGGCCGGTCCTCGGCGAGGCGCTCCGGGCCCTCACCGCGTCCGAGCGGCGGGTCGCCCGGCTGGCCGCCGACGGCCTGACCAACCGCGAGATCGCGCTCCAGCTCGTGGTGACCGTCAAGGCCGTCGAGTGGCACCTCTCGCACGTCTACCGCAAGCTCGGCATCCGGTCCCGGTCCGCGCTCGCCGCCTGCCTGGGCGTCGCCTGACCGGTCGTGGCGCGCACCGGGTCAGAGCCAGTGCAGCCAGGCGCCGTGACCGTGCGCGAGCGCGACCGCCTGCCCGTCGATGCCCAGGACGAACCCGCGCACGTCGTCCGGCTCGGCCGCGGTGGCGGTGACGTCGGGCAGCACGTTCGGGGCCTCGTTGCTGATCCAGTGGCACGCGCCGTCGGCGACCAGCCCGGTCATCATCACGTGGAACCGCGCCCGGTCCTCGACCGAGAGATAGGCCGCGACGGCGCTGTGGAACACCACGACCGGCCCGTGCGCGGCCGCGGACTCCACCAGGGCGGGGAGCTCGACCAGGAGGTCGCCCTGCACGATCGCCGGCGGCTCGGCCCGCGCGATCGCGACCGCCTGCGCCAGACGCGAACGCCGCGCGTCGTGCTCGGGCCAGACCAGGTGGGCCAGCCAGCGCATCGCGTCGTCGTCGGTGACGTCGAGCGGGTTCAGGTCGATGCCGCCGCGCCACGCGACGGCCGGCACGGAGGACGGCAGCGGGACCGGCCCGCTCACCGCGGCGCCCAGCTCGGGCCCGGTCCCGATCCGGGTGTCGCCCCAGGCGTAGGAGTACCGGTCCGGGAACAGGTTGAGCCCGGCGCTGGCGCCGACCTCGATCAGGGCGACCGGCCCGTCCGCCACCCGTGCGAACGCCGGCACCAGCGTGGCCAGCCGGCCCACCTCGTTCGTCTGCGTGGACCGGGTCAGGATGGTCGACTCGATCGACCCGTCGTCGGCGAGCAGCGCGGAGCGGAACGCGTCGTACGGACCCGGAGCCGGTACGCCGTGCCAGCGCGCCGAGGCCAGCACGATGTTCGGCTGCCGCTTCGGCAGCGGCAGCCGCGCCAGCCAGCCGAGCACCTCGTCGTCGGCGGCGACCCGGGTGCACCAGTCGTCGTAGCACGGCGAGTAGTCGCGCGCGTCGAGGGCGAAGTCCCGGTACTGCTCCGCGGTGTCGGCTGTGAGGTCCACGACGCCATTGTGGATTCCCGCCCGCGGGCCGCCCCGGATGGGTCACCATGCTGCTCATGAGGACCTTCGGGGGGCGAAGGGCGGTGGCGTGCGCCTCCGTCCTGCTGACGCTCCCCGTCGCGGGCCTGGCCGGTTGCACCGCCGCGCTCGACCAGGCGCACAGCGTCCAGACCCGGCTGAACCGGATCGACGAGGTCGCGGGCGCGCAGGTCAGCACCCCGTCGCCGGACACGGGCGCGGCCATCGAGGTCACGTACGCCGGCGTCGAGACCGTGCGCGCCCTGGCCCGGCTGGTCCGCGCGGTGGACGCCGTCGCGGACGACGAGGACTACCCGTCGTACCGGCTCGACCTCGTGCCCGCGGAGAACGACGGCGACCGGCTGACCGTCGACGACACGTTCGCCGACAGCCCCGACGAAGCCTCCGTGCTCGACAACTGGTTCGCCGCCACCGCCGCCCTGCTCGGCGACGTCCGGTACCGCTTCGAGCCCGGCACCGAGGAGATCGACGTCGACTCCGGCGCCGGGATCGCCCACGACGTCGGCGAGGCCAGCCGGATCGGCTACGGCTTCGCGGGCACGGTCTGGACGTTCCGCGACGGGGACGACTCCTTCGTCGCGGCCGGCCGGGTCTCACCCACCGACGTGCTGCTCTTCTCGGGCGCGCAGCGGACGGTGACCTCCGAGGTGCTGCCGGCGCCCGCGACGGTCTGGACCCTGCAGCGCCGCGACCGGCACGTGCTGCTCGACCTCGACGTCGGGTTCCCCGGCGGGTCGGTGCCACCCGAGCGGCTCACGGTCCAGCGGTACGGCGACGCCGTGGCCCGGCTCGCCGACGCCGCGATGGGCGCGGTCCGGGTGGCCTCGCTGCCCGCCACGATCCGCTTCGTCAACGTCACGCCGTCCGGGGACGACGTCTTCGGCTACTGGGTCTCCGACGAGCGGCCGGTGCGCGGGCGCGACCGGTACGCCCGCGGGTGGGACGCCTGGCTCACCCACCGCGCGGGCCCGGTCACCGACCGGCTCGGTCAGCCGGCCGGCAGCGCGACGTAGGTGGTCTCGAGGTACTCCTCGATCCCCTCGAAGCCGCCCTCGCGCCCGAAGCCGCTCGACTTCACCCCGCCGAACGGCGCGGCCGGGTTCGAGATCAGGCCGCTGTTGATGCCGACCATGCCGAACTCCAGCGCCTCCGCGACCCGGATCGTCCGGGACAGGTCCCGCGTGTAGACGTACGACGCCAGCCCGTACTCGGTGTCGTTCGCCTGACGGATCGCCTCCTCCTCGGTGTCGAAGGTGGTGATCGGTGCGACCGGTCCGAAGATCTCCTGCACGTTGATCTCGGAGTCGGCCGGCACGTCGAGCAGCACCGTCGGCGAGTAGAAGTAGCCCGGTCCGTCCGGCGCGGAGCCGCCGGTCACCACGCGAGCGCCGTCGTGGACCGCGTCGGTCACCAGCTGGGTGACGCTCTCGACGGCCTTCTCGTCGATGAGCGGCCCCACGTCCACGCCCTCGGCCTGGCCGCGGCCGACCGACAGGGCGCCCATCCGCTTGCCGAGCTTCTCCGCGAACTCCTCGGCGACCGAGCGGTGCACGAGGAAGCGGTTCGCGGCGGTGCACGCCTCGCCCATGTTCCGCATCTTCGCGATCATCGCGCCGTCGACGGCGGCGTCCACGTCGGCGTCCTCGAAGACGAGGAACGGCGCGTTGCCGCCGAGCTCCATGCTCAGCCGCTGGAGCTGGTCGGCGGACTGGCGGACCAGGATCCGGCCGACGCCGGTCGAGCCGGTGAAGCTCACCTTGCGCAGCCGGTCGTCGCCCTGGAGCGTCTCGCTGAACTCGCCGTGCTTGCTGGTCGTCACCACGTTCAGCACGCCCTTCGGGAGGCCCGCCTCCTCGAGGGTCACCGCGAGCGCGAGCATCGTCAGCGGCGTCTGGCTGGCCGGCTTGACGACCATCGTGCAGCCGGCGGCGATCGCCGGCCCGATCTTGCGGGTGCCCATCGCCAGCGGGAAGTTCCACGGCGTGATGAACAGGCACGGGCCGACGGGCTTCTTGATCGTCAGCAGCCGGCTGCCGCCGGCGGGCGCCTGCATCCAGCGACCGTGGATGCGGACCGCCTCCTCGGAGTACCAGCGGAAGAACTCCGCGCCGTACGACACCTCGCCGCGCGCCTCGGCGACCGTCTTGCCCATCTCGAGGCTCATCAGGTGCGCGAACCGGTCGGCGCGCTCGGTGATCAGCTCGAACGCCGTACGCAGGATCTCGCCGCGCTCCCGCGGTGCCGTCCGAGCCCAGTCGGCCTGGGCGGCGACCGCGGCGTCGAGGGCCGCGACGGCGTCGTCCACCGACCCGTCCGCGACGTCGGTCAGCACCGACCCGTCGGCCGGGTCGATGACGTCGATGCGCCCGCCGCCCTCGGCCTCGCGCCACTCGCCGCCGATGTAGAGGCCCCGCTGCCCGGGGCCGAGGAGATCGAGTCCGTTCATGGGCCCATCTTGCACCCGGCCTTGTGACAATCCGCTGACAGGTCACCGGTGACGTGCCACGCTGGAGACGTCGACTTCGGAGGGAGCACCTTGTCGTCGGCAAGAACCCCTTGCTGACCCCATGCAGCGAGGGGTTCGCCCTCGTCCGGGCCCGCCGCCCCGGTGCACCCCCTCGCACCCGGGGCGCACGACCGGCCCGGAAGGGGCGAGGGCCCCGGTGCCGCCGGGGCCCTCGCGCCGTCCCCGCGTCCACGAAGGACCGAGAGGCCCTTGCGCCCTGCGCCGATCAGGAGTTATTTCGGAGCAGGAGGTACCGGCCATGGCGGACAAGGGCAACACCAGGAGAGCAGCTGGCCAAGATCTGGGGGCGAGCAGCCCGGACCGGATCCGGAACGTGGTGCTGGTGGGCCCGGCAGGGTCCGGGAAGACCACCCTCACCGAGACCCTGCTCGCCGCCTCAGGTGCGATCCCGCGCGCCGGCTCGGTGCGCGACGGCACCACCGTCACGGACTTCGAGGAGCCCGAGCACGCCCACGGCCGCAGCATCTCGCTCGCGGTGGCGGCGCTCGTCCACCAGGACACCAAGGTCAACCTCATCGACACCCCCGGGTACGCCGACTTCGTCGGTGAGCTGCGCGCCGGGCTGCGCGCCGCCGACTGCGCGCTGTTCGTGGTCGCCGCGAACGAGGCCGTCGACGACGGCACCCGCTCGCTGTGGCGCGAGTGCGCCACGGTCGGCATGCCCCGGGCGGTGGTGATCACCAAGCTCGACCAGGCCCGCGCCGACTACGACGGCGTGCTGCGCCAGGCGCAGGAGGCGTTCGGCGGCCCGGCCGGCAGCAAGGTCGTGCCGCTCTACGTGCCGGTCCGGTCCGGCACGGAGGTCACCGGCCTGACCGGGCTGCTCCGTCCGAGCGCCGAGGCCGAGGAGACCGGCCTGCGGGGCGAGCTGATCGAGGCGGTCATCGAGGAGTCCGAGGACGAGACGCTCATGGACCGGTACGTCGGCGGCGAGGAGATCGCCGAGGACGTGCTCGTCGCCGACCTCGAGCGCGCCGTCGCGCGGGCGACGTTCCACCCCGTCGTACCGGCCTGCGCGATGACCGGGATCGGCTGCGCCGAGCTGCTCGACCTGGTCGTCCGCGGCTTCCCGTCGCCGGCGGAGCACCCGTCGCCGGACGTGTTCCGGCCGAACGGCTCCGCCGCCGACCCGATCTCCTGCGACAAGGGCGGGCCGCTGGTCGCCGAGGTCGTCAAGACCACGAGCGACCCGTACGTCGGCCGGCTCAGCCTGGTCCGGGTCTTCTCCGGGACGCTGACGCCGGACCAGTCGGTGCACGTCTCGGGGCACTTCTCGTCGTTCTTCGGCGAGGACGCCGGCCACGAGGACCACGACGAGGACGAGAAGATCGGCGCCCTGGCGTACCCGTTCGGCAAGCAGCAGGCCCCCGCCGACCGGGTCGTCGCCGGCGACCTCTGCGCGATCGGCCGGCTGTCGCGGGCCGAGACCGGCGACACCCTGTCCAGCGTCGACGAGCCGCGGGTGCTGAAGCCGTGGTCGATGCCCGAGCCGCTGCTGCCGATCGCGATCGTGGCCCAGACCAAGTCCGACGAGGACAAGCTGTCCCAGGCACTCGGGCGGATCGCCGCCGAGGACCCGTCGCTGCGGATCGAGAACAATGCCGAGACCCACCAGCTGGTGCTGTGGACGATGGGCGAGTCGCACGCCGAGGTGACGCTCGAGCGGCTCACCGAGCGGTACGGCGTGCACGTCGACCAGGAGCCGTTCGTGGTCTCGCTGCGCGAGACCCTCGGCGGCAGCGCCACGGGCCTGGGCCGGCACGTGAAGCAGTCCGGTGGGCACGGTCAGTACGCCGTCTGCCACATCGAGGTCGAGCCGCTGCCGGAGGGCTCGGGCTTCGAGTTCGTCGACAAGGTGGTCGGGGGCGCCGTACCGCGGCAGTTCATCCCGAGCGTCGAGAAGGGCGTGCGCGCGCAGATGGAGAAGGGCTGTCGGCTCGGGCACCCGATGGTCGACCTGCGGGTCACGCTCACGGACGGCAAGGCGCACAGCGTCGACTCCTCCGACATGGCCTTCCAGACCGCCGGGGCGCTGGCGCTGCGCGAGGCCGCGGCGGCCGCCACGGTCACCATGCTGGAGCCGTTCGACACCGTGTCCGTGGTCGTGCCGGACGAGCTGGTGGGGTCGGTGATGAGCGACCTGTCCGCGCGGCGGGCGCGGCTGCTCGGCACCGACAAGGTCGGCGAGGACCGCACCCAGGTGCTCGCAGAGGTGCCGCAGACCGAGCTGGTGCGGTACGCCGTCGACCTGCGCTCGTCCACCCACGGGGCCGGTGTCTTCACGCGGTCGTTCGCGCACTACGAGCCGATGCCCGAGGACGTCGCCCGCACGGTCCCGGCGCGGACCTAGCCCTAGCTGCGCGTCGGCGCGCGGGTGGTGCCTGTGCGTTCAATTGCTGGGAGATGCACCGGTTACCGGCGGGTACCACGTGGATCACCGCGCAATTGAACGAAAACAGCACGGCCCGGGCCCACAGGTCGCGGCGCGCGTGGTCGTGGACGAGGCGCTCCCGCACGTCAGCCACGCGCGGCCCGCAGGAACGCCTCGAGGACCGGCCCCGCCGTACCCGAGCCGGACGAGCCGACGTCGACGAACACCGCGACGGCGAGGTCGCCCTGGGCCGCGATCATCCAGGCGTGCGTGAGGACCTTGCCGTCCTTCTCGAACTCGGCGGTGCCGGTCTTGGCGATCACCGGCGGCCCGGGGACGTCGAGCAGGCCGGCGCCGCTGCCCGAGGTGACCACGGCGCGCAGCATGTCGCGGAGCTGGCCGGCCTCCTGCTTCGTGAGCGGGTCGGCCTGCTCCGGCACCGACACGTCCACGGAGTCGACCAGGCGGGGCACCACCGTGTGCCCGGCCTGGACCGAGGCGATCACGGTGGCCATCACCATCGGGGAGGCGAGCACGGTGCCCTGCCCGATCATGTCCGCTGCGGCGACCGTCTCCGAGGCGGGCGGCTCGACGCTGCCGAAGTACGCCGGGAAACCGAGGTCGTGGTCGATCCCGAGCCCCAGCGACGCGGCAGCGCCGGCGAGGTCGCCGTCCTTGAGCCGGCCGACCTCGGAGATCACCGCGGTGTTGCAGGAGTTCGCGATCGCCGTCCGCAGGGGGACCCGCCCGAGCGCGCTGCTCGGGTAGTCGTCGTAGTTCTCGAAGCGCTTGCCGTCGACGACGATCGACGGCGTGCAGCTCACGACCGAGGACGGCGTCAGCCCGGACCGCAGCAACGCCAGGCTGCTGACGCTCTTGAACGTCGATCCGGGGGCCAGCTGGCCGTAGGTCGCGAGGTTGTAGCCGTCGTTGCCGGGCCCGTTCGCCGCCGCGACGATGTTGCCGGTCGATGGCCGGATCGCGACCAGCGCGCTGCCCGGCCCGACGTCGGCGAGCTGGGTCTCCGCGATCGTCTGCAGCCGCTGGTCGAGCGTGATCCGCAGCGGCCGGCCCGGCTGCGGGTCGACCCGGTACAGCTCACGCTCGGCGCCGCCCGCGCCCTCGGCGTTCACGACCGCGCCCTCGGTGCCGCGCAGCTGGTCGTCGTACCGCGCCTGGAGGCCGGAGAGCCCTGCGACGTCGCCGGCCTGGTACTTCTCCGGGTCCTTCTTCACCATCTCGGCCGTGACCTGGCCGACCGCGCCCAGGATCGGCGCCGCGAACTCGCGGGTCGGGGCGAGCGGGACCTCGTCGGGGATCGCGCGGGCGCCGTCGATCTCCCGGTAGCGCTGCTCGGCCCGGAGGGGCACGTCCTCCTTGCGGAACACGATGGCCTCGACGAACGCCTGGTCGCCGGCCGCCTCGACCTCCTTGACGTACGACGTCGCGTCGACGTCCACCAGCTGCGCGAGCCGGCGCGCGGAGTCACCCGCCTTCGCCTTCGGCACCAGCGTCTTGTCGATGCCGAAGCGCAGGACCGGGCGGTCGGCGACCAGCTCCGTGCCTCCCGCGCCCACGATGGCTCCCCGGCCGGCCGCGATCGGGGTGACGTCGAGGACCGTGCGCTTGCCGAGGCTCGGCTCGATCACCTCGCGGGACCAGCCCACCTGCCACGCGCCGTCGGCCTCGGTCAGCGTGGCGTCGGTCGTGTACGTCCACTCGTCACCGGCGACGGGCCAGGTCCACGAGAGCGGGACGGTCGCGGTGCCGTCGCCCTCGTCGCCCTCGTCGACGTCACCGGCGCTGACGACCGGCGCGATCCCGCCCATCCCCTCGACGACCTCGCCGTACTCCGTCGACACCTCGTCCGGGGTGCCCTCGGTGAACTCGAGGTCGGTGAAGTCGCCCGCGCGGAGCGCGTCCGCCAGCGTGTCGGCGGTCTCCTGCGGATCCGGGCCGGTGACCTTCTCGGCCGCGTCGCAGCCCGTGAGCGCGAGGACGAGGACGGCAGCCGAGACGAGGTGACGCACCCCTCGGTTCTACCAGCCGTCGACGTTGAATCGAGAGTTCCGTCGGTCGAGTCGAGAGTTCCGTCGATCGAGTCGAGAATTCCGTGCGCCGGGATGGTCAGAAGTCTCGACTCGACGCGCGAAAGTCTCGATTCAACGCGCGGAAGTCTCGACTCAACGGTTCTTGTGGCGGGGCTTGCGCTGGCGGGGGTCGGGACGGGACGACGGGCCGCCGGCGTCGCGCTGGAGCTCGATCAGCTTGCCGGAGATGCGGGTGGTCCGCAGCGCGTCCCAGACCTCGCCCGGCAGGTCCTCCGGCAGCTCGACGAGCGAGAAGTCCGGCCGGATCTGGATGTGCCCGAAGTCGGCCCGGCGCAGCCCGCCCTCGTTGGCGATGGCGCCGACGATCTGGCGCGGCTCGACCTTGTGGCGCTTGCCGACGTTGATCCGGTACATCGCCATGGGTACGTCGCTGCGCGGGCCGCGGCGCTCGCGACTGGCCGACCGCTCGGGGCGGTCGCGCTCCTCGCGCGGCTCGCGGACCGGCTTCTCCGCGGCCGGGTCGAGCAGCAGCGGCGTCTCACCCTGCGCGACGACCGCGAGCGCGGCCGCGACGTCGACCTCGGGCACGTCGTGCTCGCGGACGTAGTGGCCGATGATGTCGCGAAACCGCTCGATCCGGCCCGTCTGCTCCAGCGCCTCGGTGATCGCGTCGTCGAAGCGCGACAGCCGGGTCGCGTTGACGTCCTCGGCGCTCGGCAGCTGCATCTGGGCGAGCGGCTGGCGGGTGGCCTTCTCGATGTGCTTGAGGAGGTACCGCTCGCGGGGGGTGACGAACGAGATCGCGTCGCCGCTGCGGCCGGCGCGGCCGGTGCGGCCGATCCGGTGCACGTACGACTCGGTGTCGGTGGGGATGTCGTAGTTGACCACGTGGCTGATGCGCTCGACGTCGAGGCCCCGGGCCGCGACGTCGGTGGCGACCAGGATGTCC
>DASTXB010000035.1:0-9358 GCA_035765695.1 Nocardioides sp.
GTCCCGGCGAGCGAGATCGGGGTCGGGGCCGAGCACGCGTGCGGTGGTGAGCAGCCAGGCGATGCGCTGGTCGCAGCCGACAACACGGCTGGCGACGGGGTGCGGATCTTCCGGGAACCGCTGCGGGCGACCTCGCCGCCTACTCGGCGGCGCCGCCGTGTCCACTGACATGATCCCCCGATCCAGCGGTGCCCCTTCTCGTCAGACCCCCTGGCACCTGCGCCCATTTATTGCAGGTTTCGTTGCCGACTGCAACAACCACGCCGTGACGCGGACAACACCCCTAGGTTTCAGGACGGCGCCCGGGATCCGTGAACGGGGGCTGAACACGCACGAGGCTCTCGGGTCTCATGTTCGGGATCGGGGGACTTTCCCGGTCTTTTCACTCCGGAAGGAAATTTCAGCATGAACAGCAGCGGCATCAAGCGGGGACTGGCCGGTTCGGCCGTCGCCGCGCTGGCGGTGACGGGTCTTCCGTTCCTCGCCTCTTCGGCCGACGCGGCCGCCGGCGACACGATCACCGTCGTCTCGACCGGTCCCGCCCGCAACGGCGGCAACCTCGGCGCGGACGTTGTCCTCCGCGTCAAGGATGGCACCGTCGTTCCCGGTGACCTGGAGCTCACCTCGACGACCAGCCCGACGTCCGGCAGCCAGAACAACGCCGACCAGAACGCAGAGATCCTCAGCGCCGACGCTCCGGTCAACGACTCGACCGACAATGCGTACGAGCTCATCACCTTGCACGTGCAGGTGACGACCGCGAACACCGGCGACACCGCCACGTTCCGCGTCTTCGAGGACGAGTCCGGCGACCCCACGCCGACTCTAGACGCGGCCGAGCCGCGCGCGACCGTGTCGGTCACCACGGCCGGCGCTGCCTCTGCGCTCGTCGTCTCACCGAACAGCCAGTCGACCCCGCAGGGGATTGAGAGCGGTAACTACACCGCCACCGTCCAGGACTCGGCCGGCCGCACGACCCAGCTCCAGTCGGGTGAGACGGTTGCCCTCACGTCGGACGCCGACATCACCATCAACGAGTCCGGCAGCACGATCGACGCCGCCGAGATCTCCGACGGCACCGACACCTTCAGCGTGACCCCGACCGGCGCTGCCGCGCTGGGCGCTCACACCATCACGCTGAACGGCCCGGGCTCGGTCGACACGACCGCCTCGGTCACCGTCACCCAGTCGGCGACCCTCACGGCCGCCATGGTGGACATCGTCACGGGCGCGGACTCGTGGGACGGCTTCGGCGGCGGAGCCTTCGGTGGCGCCAACACCGAGGTGCGCGTCGACCAGGGCACCATCCGGATCGACATCAAGGGTGGTGCCGGCAACGCCAACAGCACCGTCTCGCTCAACCTGAACGGCGCCGGCGGCACCACGCCGGTCACGTTCGGTGGCAAGACCACCGCCACCGTCTCGACGGTGCTGGACGCTGACGGCAACGGCTCCCTGACGATCACCCCGGACGCCGGAACCGTTCAGGAGGGCGACACCATCGCTCTCGCGGGCTCCTTCGCTGAGACCCTCGAGTTCGCGCGTGCTCACGTCGCCGACATCGCGTCGCCGGCGGGCACCTACTTCTCGAAGGTCGGCGGCACAGTCGACGTCACAGTCCAGGTCCTGGACCAGTTCGGCCTGCCGATCACCTCGGGCTTCGTCGAGGCCTCCCGCGATGGCGTCAACGCTGCCGCCGACGCCACGCCGCAGCGCAAGGCTGTCGGCGCCGACGGCACCGCGACGTTCTCGTTCACCGACACCAAGGCCACCAACGGCCAGACGGAGAACGTGGACGTCGACTACTTCGCCGACCAGTTCTCGGCCACCCCGGACTTCTCCGAGGGCAACGTCACTAAGATCAAGTACACGACCGACGGCATGGGCGCGAACTTCGGGTCGAGCCTCGACGGCAAGAACACCGAGGCCACGGACTACGACGCGTCCGACGTGGTCGTAGTCCCGCTCGCCGACACCGTTGCCGACGAAGACGGCGGCAACCACGAGTCGGCCGCGCTGGCGGTGACCGGTGGTGAGCCGGGCGCCGGGATGACCATCTCGGTCGACAACGGCGCACTGATCCTGGCCCCTGGCAAGACCAAGCTCTCGGAGGGCAAGGCGTCCGTCACCGACAAGCTGGACGGTGTCACCGGGAACCTGCCGTCCGGCTACCGAGTCGTCGGCACCAAGTCGGGTGTCGTCACCGTGACGATGAGCGCGGCGAACCGCACGGAGACGGCGCAGTTCACTGTCGGGGCGGAGACCGACGACAACACGGCGCGCAACGTGACCGTCAGCGGTCCGGCCGAGGTCGAGCACGGCACGACCCAGATCGCGTTCACCGCGGTCGTCACCGACGGCTTCGGCAACCCGGTCTCGGGCTTGTCGGTCGGCTACCTGAACATCCAGGTCACCGGCCCGGCGCAGTTCCAGGACAGCGACGCGATGACCAACGCCAACGGTCAGCTCAACCTCAACGTCCGCGTCGACGCGGACGCCGAGGGCGACGTTTCCATCAAGGTCCAGGGCCTGTACGCCCAGTTCGGTGCGGCGGCTGACGAGCTCTACGCTGGCTCGGGCGCGAACAGCGGCAAGGGTCTCCCGGCCTCGTCGAACGTCGCCACGGCGACCACGACGGTCAAGGCCGGCGAGGTCACCCCGCCGCCGGTCGAGAACCCGGTCGCGCCGCACATGAAGGTCAAGGGCATCGACAAGGGCAAGCGCGACGTCATTCGCGTCAACGCGATCGACGAGGCGTCGGGTGCCCAGGTCACGCTGTTCAAGCGCAAGGCCAACGGTTCGCTCAAGCGGATCAAGGCTGCGGAGCTGAACGAGGCTGGCAACTTCACCTTCCGCGTCCACGACGGCAACGGCGCCAAGGCGACCCGTTACACCGTCAAGCTCAAGGGCAACGACATGGTGCGTCCGGCCAACAAGAGCCGCCGCGTCAAGTGACGCAGTAGCCACAAGGGTTGGCTCCGGGACAGATGAGTGACTGTCCCGGAGCCAGCTCCCCCGGGGGCCTTGCTCCCGCAACCCCCGAGCACAACTGAAGCAACAAGTCGGGACACACAGACGCGGTCCGGGCCATTCTCTGTTTGCCGCTGCGCGAGAATGGTCCGGACCGCCTGTCTCACCCTAGGACATGCGGTCCGGAAGTCCCGGTAATCAAGCGCCACCGTCTCGGTGGCGCTTTTTGCTTGTCTGGACCGTTTCGGTGGAGGTGGGCGGCTGGCTCATCGGGTCTCGACGACGCTTGCTGCTCGACCAACGGTCCACCGTCAGCTGACGCGGCGCCGCTTCACCGCGACGAGCCAGCGGCGGTGGGGATGCTCGGTGACGGTCCAGAGGAGATCGGTCGCCGGGTCGTGGGCGAGGTCTTCGCAGCCCATCGGGACCGCCCAGCGGTGCTCGCGCAGGTCGCCGGCGGGGCCGCTCCAGATCGAGCCCGGCTTCTTGGAGCCGTGCGAGGCGGTGAGGTACCAACGGTCGCCGACGCAGACCGCGCCCTGGGCGCGCTGGACGCCGGCGTCGTGCACATCCATCGGGCCGCCGTCGAAGTCGACGTGGCCCACGCGGCGCGTGCCCCCGGCGTTGTCGTACTCGCCGACGACGAGCCGTTCGCCGTCGTGGCCGACGAAGGAGAACCGGAAGGACTCCGACGCCTTCAGCCGCGACCGCACCGGCAGGAGGTAGCCGTCCGGTCCGCGCAGCAGGTCGTCGGTGTCGCAGACCCACAGGCCGGCCTTCGTGGCGGCGACGTACAGCTGCGTGCCGTGCCAGGCGACGCCTCCGGCGTGGATGCGCAGTGGCTCGTAGCCATCGGTGGTCGGTCGGACCAGCGACACGTGGCGGTAGCGCCGCGAGTCGAGGTCGAGGAGCGAGATCCGGGAGCCGCCGTCGGTGGCGTACCAGGACACCGCTGCCCGGCGCCCGACCACCGACACCCCCTGTGGCCACCAACGCCGATCCCTGCGGTCGGCCCGCTCCCACGTCCACGCGCGGTGGACGGCGAGGCCGGGAGCGAGCGTGCGTCGCAGCCGCTGGTCCAGGTCGCCGAAGGCCGCGTCGAGGCCGACCCGACCGCCGCGCTGCGCCGCGAGCGCGTCCACCTCGGCCGAGAGGTCGTCCGCGCGCGTGAGCAGCATCTGGGGAACGGTAGCGTCCCGGCCATGGCCGCCGTGGTGGGAGCAGCGATCGTGCGGGACGGGCGCGTGCTGGCGGGGCGTCGTACGACGCCGCCCGAGGCCGCGGGTCGGTGGGAGTTCCCCGGCGGCAAGGTCGAGCCGGGGGAGACGCCCGACGCGGCGCTGGTCCGCGAGATCGCCGAAGAGCTCGGCTGCACGATCGCGGTCTCGGCCTGGCTCCCGGGCGAGGTCGCGATCGGCGACCGGCACGTGCTCACCGTCGCCGTCGCCGAGCTCGTCATCGGTGAGCCGCACCCGCACGAGCACGACGCTGTCCGGTGGTTGGCCGCCGCCGAGCTCGACGCCGTCGACTGGCTCGAGCCCGACCGGCCGTTCCTGGCCCCGCTCCGGGACCGCCTGCTCAGCTGTTCTCGCTGACGTACTCCTCCGGGTCCTTGTCCTTCGGGGTCACGCCCTGGGCGGCCCGCAGCGACTCGAAGCGGAGGAAGTCGATCGCGATCTCGTGCCGCAGGTCCCGCGAGGCGTGCAGCCGGAAGTCGGCCAGGTCGCGACGCTCCTCCTCGGCCATGTGGTCGTCGTTGTGGATCCGACACTCGGTCACCGCCTCCCACCACGCGGAGCTGCCGGGCTCGGCATCGCCGACGCTGCGGATCGCCTCACGGATCTCGTTGTGGTCGCCCACGGAGTCCTTCACCTCGTCCTGCGGGCTGTCAGCGTCGGCGTGCCCCTTCCCCAGCTTCAGCAGGTGCGGGTAGAAGTACGTCTCCTCGGCCTCGGCGTGGGTCTCCAGCAGGATCTCCAGCCGCTTCCACACCGCGGCCAGGCCCTCGGTGTCCTCGCGCGGCCACTCGTCGAGCATCGCGAACATCCGTCGCTGCTCGCCGTGCTGGTGGAGGATGATGTCGGTGATGTCCATCCACTGCTCCTGTTCTCGGCCGGGTCGGTCCCGGTCCCTGTCCCGTCCGGTACCCGATCGGCGGCGATCGTTGACAACGGCATGAGCGTGCGCGGCATCTTCTTCGACGAGGACGACGCCCGGGCCGTGGTGGCCCGGCTGGTCGCCGACGGGTACGCCGCCAGCGCCGAGCGCGAGCGGCTGGCCGGCGAGGACGACGACGAGGACCACCCGTGGGCGGTGCTGACGGACGCGCCCGAGCTGGTGCTGGAGCTGCTCGTGGACGAGTACGACGGCTGGCTCGACGCGGACGACCTGGCCGACGGTGGTCTCGACGGGCGCGATCAGCGGGCGGCGCCGCTGGAGCTGCCGACGGAGCCACGGAAGATCAAGCGCGCTCCCAGACGTTGAGGTCTCGACAGGCTCGACCACCCACGCTCCTAGGATCGACACCATGACCGCTGACCAGCGCCTCCTGCTCGTGCACGCCCACCCCGACGACGAGTCGATCGGCCAGGGCGCCACGATGGCGAAGTACGTCGCCGAGGGGCGCGGCGTCACCCTGGTGACCTGCACCGGCGGGGAGATGGGGGAGATCCTCGTCCCCGAGCTCGCGCACCTCGCTGCCGACCAGGAGGACGGGCTCGGCGAGCACCGCCGCGGCGAGCTCGCCGACGCGATGAAGGAGCTCGGTGTCACCGACCACCGCTACCTCGGCGGCTTCGGCACCTACCGCGACTCCGGCATGAAGTGGCACGAGGACGGCCACGCCGTCCCCGCCGATGACATCCACGAGAACGCCTTCTGGCACGCAGACCTCACCGAGGCCGCCGACCACCTGGTCGCGGTGATCCGCGAGGTCCGCCCGCAGGTGATGGTCACCTACGACCAGTTCGGCGGCTACGGCCACCCCGACCACATCCAGGCACACCGGGTCGCGATGTACGCCGCCGCGCTGGCCGCCGTCCCGTCGTACCGCAAGGACCTCGGCGAGGCCTGGGACATCGCCAAGATCTACTGGGGCGCGATGTCGGAGAGCCGGATGCGCGCCGGCCTGCGGGCGCTGCGCGAGGCCGGCGACACCACGTCGTTCGAGGGCATGGACCCCGACGGCCCGCTGCCGCACTTCGTGACCGCCGACGAGGACCTCGCGGCCGCCGTCGACGCCACCGACTTCGTCGAGCAGAAGCTCGCCGCGATGCGCGCGCACGCCACCCAGATCGCCACCGACGGCCCGTTCTTCGCGCTGTCGAACAACGTCGGCAGCGTCGCGTGGGGCGTCGAGTACTTCCGCATCGCCAAGGGTCGGCAGGGCGAGCTCGGTGCGGACGGCCTGGAGGTCGACCTCTTCGCCGGGCTGTGAGGCTCCTCGCGGCCATCGGCCTGCTGCTGGCCGGCGCCGCGACCGCCGTCGCGACCGTCGCGCTGCACGAGCTCTGGTGGGGCTTCGGGCTCGCGGTGCTCGCGACCGTCGTCGCGGTGGTCGCGCTGCCGCCGGGCTGGTGGTCGCGGCTGGCGTTCGTCGCCGGCTGGGACCTGATGGTCGGCTGGCTGTCGCTCCCGCGCGCCGAGGGTGACTACCTGATCAGCCAGGACGCCCAGGGGTACGCCGTCCTCGGGGTCGGCCTGGTCCTGCTGGTCGTCGCGATCGGCACCCTGCCGCGTCCCCGGGAACGCCCTAGGATGCCCGCGTGACCCGGGAGAGCGAAGGCGGCAAGGTCGTCCTGCTGATGCTGCTCGGGCTCGTCCTGCTCTGCGGGGCGGCGTACGGCGCGGCGTACCTCGCCGCCGGCGACAAGGTCCCGCGCGGCACGACGGTCGCCGGGGTCGACATCGGCGGCCGCAGCCCGCAGGCCGCCGTGCAGGCACTGCGCGACGGCCTCGCCGACCGCGAGGACCGGCCGATCACGGTCCGCGTCGACGGCGACCGCGTGCGGGTCACCCCGGACGAGGCCGGCCTCTCCGTCGACCACGCCGCGACCGTCGCGACCGCCGGGGGCGGGAAGTCCTGGCGACCCGGCCGGCTCTGGGACTACTGGACCGGCGGCGACGACGTCGACCCCGTCGTCGACATCGACGAGGAGGCGTTCGACGGCGCGCTCGACGACCTCGCCGACCAGGTCGGGACGCCGCCGGTCGACGGCGCGATCACGTTCAAGGGCGACGACATCGTCGTCACCGACCCGCAGCCGGGGGAGGGTTTCGACCCCGCGGCGGCCAGGGGCGCGCTGGTCGCGGCGTACCTCGCCGAGGACCCCGAGCCCGTCGAGCTCCCGACCACCACGGTCGAGCCGGAGATCGGCGACGGCGCCGTGCAGGAGGCGCTCGACTCGTTCGCGAACCCGGCCATGTCGGCGCCGGTCACCCTGGTCTTCGGCGACTCCCCGGTGACGCTCCAGCCGGCCGATTACGCGAAGGCTCTCGGCATGGAGGCCGAGGACGGCCGGCTCGTGCCGGACCTGGACGAGAAGTTGCTCGACCGTCTCGTCGGCGACGGCGTCAGCCAGGACGGCGCCCCCGTCGACGCGACCGTGAAGCTCGTGGACGGCAGGCCGAAGGTCGTGCCCGCCAAGCCTGGCGTCACCTACGACCCGGCCGACGTGAGCCAGGCGTTCCTCGAGCTCGTCGCCCGCACCGGCGGCGACCGCCGGATGGACGTCGAGGCGACCGTCGCCGAGCCTGCGTTCACGACCAAGGACGCCCGCGCACTGAAGATCAAGGAGCGGGTGTCGACGTTCACGACGTACTACCCCTACGCGGAGTACCGGAACGTCAACATCGGCCGCGCCGCCGAGCTCGTCGACGGCACCGTGCTGAAGCCGGACGACGTCTTCTCGCTCAACGACATCGTCGGCGAGCGCACCCGCGAGAACGGCTTCACCGAGGGCTTCATCATCAGCGACGGCGTCTTCAAGGAGGACCTCGGCGGCGGCGTCTCGCAGATGGCGACCACGACGTTCAACGCGATGTTCTTCGCCGGCCTCGAGGACATCGAGCACAAGCCGCACTCGTTCTACATCGACCGCTACCCGGTCGGCCGCGAGGCCACCGTGGCCTGGGGCGCGGTCGACCTCCGCTTCCGCAACGACACCCCGTACGGCGTCCTCGTCCACGCGACCGTCGACCCCGCGACGCCGTCCAAGCAGGGCGTGGTGACGGTGTCGATGTGGTCGACGAAGACCTGGGACATCTCGACGACCACCTCGGACCGCTACAACTACCGGCCGCCGAAGACCCGCACGCTCACCGGCCCGGACTGCTACCCGAACACCGGGTACGCCGGCTTCGACGTCGACGTCACCCGCACCTTCCGCAAGCCCGGCTCGGACGAGGTCGTGCGCACCGAGAAGTTCCACACGGCGTACACGCCGTCGGACACGGTGGTCTGCAAGAAACCGGCGTAGCCGGGCATCTGCCCTTCGAGCAGCCCCCGCGAGGAACGAGTGTCCTTCGGGGGTCGAGTAGCCCCGCGAGGGACGAGCGTCTCTCGATGGTCGAGTAGCCCCGCGAGGAACGAGCGGGGCGTATCGAGACCTCGTGCGGTGATGGTCTCGATACGCTCGCTGGCGCTCGCACTCGACCATCGAAGAAGGCCGTCGGTGGTCGAGTAGCCCCGCGAGGAACGAGCGGAGCGTATCGAGACCACATCAGAACCGCTTCTTCGCCAACCCGGGAAGGTCCGCGTAGTCCTGGCGGATGAGAGCCAGCCGCTTCGCCCGACCCCACTTCTGGATCTGTTTCTCACGCGCGAACGCGTCGCCGACGTGCTCGTGCTCTTCGTGCCAGACCAGCTCGACCGGCAGCCGGCGGCGCGTGTACTCGGCGCCCTCGCCGGTCTGGTGCTGGTGGACGCGGAGGTCGAGCGAGTAGGTGCTTCCCACGTAGAACGAGCCGTCGGCGCAGCGGAGCATGTAGGTGTACGCGGTCATGGGACGTCACGATGCAGTCGCGCTTCCGGCGGTGCCACCCCGTGATCGCCGCCTGTGGAGGAAGGGTCTCGATACGCTCGCTGGCGCTCGCTACTCGACCACCGAAGGTGGAGTGGGTCTCGATACGCTCGCTGGCGCTCGCTACTCGACCACCGAAGGCGGAGTGGGTCTCGATACGCTCGCTGGCGCTCGCTACTCGACCACCGAAGGCGGAGTGGGTCTCGATACGCTCGCTGGCGCTCGCTACTCGACCACCGAAGGTGGAGTGGGTCTCGATACGCTCGCTGGCGCTCGCTACTCGACCACCGAAGGGCGGAGGGGTCTCGATACGCTCGCTGGCGCTCGCTACTCGACCACCGAAGGGCGGAGGGGTCTCGATACGCTCG
>DASTXB010000036.1:0-29228 GCA_035765695.1 Nocardioides sp.
GCTCAAGGCCGTGCTCGAGGAGATCAAGGACTCCGGCGGCCAGGTCATCACCTTCATCGACGAGCTGCACACCGTCGTCGGCGCGGGCGCCGGCGGCGACTCCGCGATGGACGCCGGCAACATGCTCAAGCCGATGCTGGCCCGCGGCGAGCTGCACATGATCGGCGCGACCACGCTCGACGAGTACCGCGAGCGGATCGAGAAGGACCCGGCGCTGGAGCGCCGCTTCCAGCAGGTCTTCGTCGGTGAGCCCAGCGTCGAGGACACCATCCAGATCCTGCGCGGCATCCAGGAGAAGTACGAGGCGCACCACGGCGTCCGCATCACCGACGCCGCGCTGGTCGCCGCCGCGACCCTCTCCGACCGCTACATCCCGGGCCGCCAGCTGCCCGACAAGGCGATCGACCTGATCGACGAGGCGTCCTCCCGGCTGCGCATGGAGATCGAGTCGTCCCCCGAGGAGATCGACCAGCTGCGCCGCCAGGTGGAGCGGCTGAAGATGGAGGAGTTCGCGCTCGAGAAGGAGTCCGACGAGGCCTCCCGCGAGCGGCTCGCGACGCTGCGCAAGGACCTGGCCGACCACGAGGAGGAGCTCCGCGCGCTCGAGGCGCGCTGGGAGCGCGAGAAGTCCTCGCTCGAGGGCGAGGGCGAGCTGCGCCGCCAGCTCGACCAGCTCCGCATCGAGGCCGACCGGCTCCAGCGCGAGGGCGACCTCGGCAAGGCCAGCGAGATCCTCTACGGCCGGATCCCGACCCTGGAGCGGCAGATCGAGGCGGCCGCGGAGGTCGAGAAGTCCGACCTCGAGCCGCTGGTCGGGGAGGAGGTCGGCGCCGAGCAGGTCGCCGAGGTCGTCGAGGCCTGGACCGGCATCCCGACCGGCCGGATGCTCGAGGGCGAGACCGCCAAGCTGCTGAAGATGGAGGAGGTCATCGGCGAGCGTCTGATCGGTCAGCGCGAGGCCGTGACCGCCGTCAGCGACGCCGTACGACGCTCGCGCGCGGGCATCAGCGACCCGAACCGGCCCACCGGCTCGTTCCTGTTCCTCGGCCCCACCGGCACCGGCAAGACCGAGCTGGCCAAGGCGCTCGCGGACTTCCTGTTCGACGACGAGCGCGCCATCGTCCGCATCGACATGAGCGAGTACTCGGAGAAGCACTCGGTCGCCCGCCTCGTCGGTGCCCCTCCCGGCTACGTCGGGTACGACGAGGGCGGCCAGCTGACCGAGGCCGTGCGCCGGCGCCCCTACAGCGTCGTGCTGCTCGACGAGGTCGAGAAGGCGCACCCGGAGGTCTTCGACATCCTGCTCCAGGTGCTCGACGACGGTCGCCTCACCGACGGCCAGGGCCGCACGGTCGACTTCCGCAACACGCTGCTGATCCTCACCAGCAACCTCGGCTCGCACTTCCTGGTCGACCCGCTGCTGGACCCGGAGAAGAAGCGCGACTCGGTGATGGCGGTCGTCCGTTCGTCGTTCAAGCCCGAGTTCCTCAACCGGCTCGACGAGATCGTGCTGTTCGAGGCGCTCACGATGGACGAGCTGACCCACATCGTCGACCTGCAGCTGGGCCTGCTGGAGAAGCGGCTGGCCGTCCGTCGGATCACCATCGCGGTGACCGACGAGGCCCGGCAGTGGCTGGCGGACACCGGGTACGACCCGGCGTACGGCGCCCGCCCGCTGCGCCGCCTGATCCAGAGCGCGATCGGCGACCCGATGGCGAAGATGCTGATCTCCGGGGAGGTTGCCGACGGCGGCAGCGTGACCGTCGACCGGGCCTCGGACGGCGACGGGCTCGTGCTCACCCCCGCGTGATCCAATGGGCCCGTGACCGAGCCCAGCCCCACCCGACCGCGCCAGGTCACGCTGGTCGCGTGGCTGACGATGGTCGGCTCCGTGGTCATCGTGGCGCTGGTGTTCGACCGGATCGCGGGCCTGCACACGCTCGAGACCCGGCAGTCGGTCGAGAAGTTCCTGGCCGAGCCGCCGGGCAGCGACCTCGGGGTGGACGTCGACGGCGTGCTGTCGGTGATCCGGACCCTCGCGATGGTGACGGCCGGGTGCGCGACCGCGGCGGCGATCCTGGGCTACCAGGTGCTCCGCCGCAGCCGCAGCGCCCGGCTCGCGCTCAGCGTGCTCGCGGTCCCGCTGTTCTTCGCCGGGCTGGTGACCGGCGGGTTCGTGTCGTCGCTGGTCGCCGCGTCCGTCGCGATGCTGTGGCTCCAGCCTTCGCGCGACTGGTTCGACGGCGTCGTCACCCGCCCGGCTCCCGCGGCCCAGGTCGCCCCCCGGGTCGCGCCCGGCTTCGGCGCCCCGGCGCCCGTGCCGATGGCCCACGTGCGGCCGGCCGGGGTGGCGATCGCGTGCGTGCTGACCTGGATCTCCACCGGTCTCACCGCTCTCGGCATGGTCGCGACCGGCGTGCTGCTGGCGGTCCAGCCGGACGCGCTGCTGGACGAGGTGCACCGGCAGAACCCCGAGCTCGAGGCGCAGGGCGTCAGCGACGACCTGCTGGTCGGCGTCACGTTCGCGATGATCGCCGGGATCGTGCTGTGGTGCGTGTCCGCCGCCGTGCTGGCGATCCTGGTCTTCCGCCGGGTCGAGTGGGCGCGGATCGTCCTGGTCATCTCGGCGTCGACCGCGGCCGCGCTCTCCCTCATCGGTACGGCGATCGGCGCGTTCCTGCTCGCGCTCACCCTCATCGCCAGCGTCGCGACCCTGGCCCTGCTGCTGCGGCCGGAGGTGCGCGCCTGGTTCAGCGCGCGGCCAGGTCCGCGGCCGCCAGCCGCGCCAGCCCCTCCTCGATGACCGGCTGCTCCTTGCAGAACGCCCAGCGCACCAGGTGCCGTCCGGCGTCGGAGTCGTAGAACCCCTGCGTCGGGATGGCCACGACGCCGGCGCGCTCGGGCAGCGCGAGGCAGAACGCCCGGCCGTCCTCCCAGCCCAGCGCCGAGACGTCGGTGGTCGCGAAGTAGGTGCCCTCGGGGACCCGGACGTCGAGGCCCACGTCGGCGAGGCCGGCGCAGAGCACGTCGCGCCGGGTCCGCAGGCCGGCGGCGAGCTCGGTGGGGAAGTCCGGCACCTCGTCGAGGGCGTACGCCACCGCCGGCTGCAGGGGCGACCCCGAGGTGAACGTCAGCCACTGCTTGGCCGCCAGGACCGCGCTGACCAGGCCCGCCGGGCCGGTCGCCCAGCCGACCTTCCAGCCGGTGAAGGAGTACGACTTGCCGACGCTCGACAGCGTCAGCGTGCGCTCGGCCATGCCGGGCAGCGTTGCGATCGGCACGTGCTCGTGGTCGTCGAAGACCAGGTGCTCGTAGACCTCGTCGGTGATCACCACCAGGTCGTGCTCGATCGCGAGGTCGGCGACCGCCTGGAGCTCCGCGCGGGTCAGCACCGTGCCGGTGGGGTTGTGCGGGGAGTTCAGCAGCACGAACCGGGTCCGCGGCGTCACCGCCGCGCGCAGCTCGTCCTCGTCCAGGCGGCTCTGCCCGACCTCCGGGCCGGGCGCCCGCAGCGTGACGGGACGCCGTACGCCGCCGGCCATCTGGATCATCGCGGTGTAGGAGTCGTAGTAGGGCTCGAGCACCACCACCTCGTCGCCCTCGTCCACCAGCCCGAGCAGGGCCGCCGCGATCGCCTCGGTGCAGCCGGTCGTGACGACCACCTCGCGGTCCGGGTCGAGCTCGATCCCGTAGTGCCGCTGCTGGTGCCGTGCGATCGCCTGGCGCAGGGCGGGGACGCCGAGACCGGGGGCGTACTGGTTGAGCCCGTGCTCGAGCGCGTGCACCGCGCGGGCGATCACCGCGGGCGGGCCGTCGACATCAGGGAAGCCCTGGCCGAGGTTCACCGACTGCGTCCGCGCGGCGAGCGCGGACATCTCCGAGAAGATCGTCGGGGGGATGCCGTCGAGGCGGTGGGCGAGCATGCCGCCGACAGTAACGCCGTTAGTCTCTGAGCCGTGGACGAGACGCTGGCTGCCGACATCGACGCGCTCTGCCGACTGACCGGGGAGTTCACGCTCCGCTCCGGCCAGGTGTCGACGGAGTACTTCGACAAGTACCTCTTCGAGTCCGACCCCCAGCTGCTGCTGCGGGTCGCGCGGGAGATGGTCGGCCTGCTGCCGGGGGACACCGACCTGCTCGGCGGTCTCGAGCTCGGGGGCATCCCGATCGCGACGATGGTGAGCAGCCTGACCGGCCGGCCGGCGCTGTTCGTGCGCAAGAAGGCCAAGGAGTACGGCACCTGCAAGCTCGCCGAGGGTCCGGACGTCGCCGGCCGCCGGGTGACGCTGGTCGAGGACGTGATCACCACGGGCGGCGCGGTCCGCGACGCCACGAACGCGTTGCGCGCCGCCGGCGCGACCGTCGAGGTCGTGGTGTGCGCGATCGACCGCAGCCCGGCGGGGGAGAACCCGCTCGCCGACGTGGGCCTCGAGGTGCGCTCGGTCCTGACCAAGGCGCGGCTGGACGCCGTACGCGGCTGACGCTCAGACGTCGCTGGTCTCGGACGCCGTGGGGTCGATCCGCTCGGCCGACCGGCGCTGGCCGCGGTGCTTGCGGCGCTGCCAGAGCTCCCACACGATCGGCACGACCGTGAAGGCGAGGATGACCAGCAGCGCCTTGTCGATGTTCTCGCCGAGGCTCGGGAACGCCTGGCCGAGCGTGAAGCCGAGCAGCAGGATGCTGCCGACCCAGAGCACGGCGCCGACGAGGCTCCACAGGAAGAACCGCCGCCGATCCATCCGGGTCACCCCGGCGACCACGGTGATGAAGGTCCGCACGAACGGCACGAACCGTCCGATCACCAGCGCCTTGTTGCCGTGCCTGTCGAAGAACGCGTGGGTCTGGTCGAAGTACTTCTTCTTGAGGATGCGCCCGTCGCGCTGGTACAGCGGTGGGCCGATCGCGCGGCCGATCTCGTAGCCCACGACGTTGCCGAGGAACGCCGCCCCGGTCAGCAGGACGAAGGCGATGACGAGCTCGACGGCCGGCGCCGTGCCGAAGATGTCGATCTTGCCGGAGTTGAGGAACAGCCCGAGCGCGAACAGCAGCGTGTCGCCCGGGAGGAACGGGAAGAACAGCCCGCACTCGATGAAGACGATGACCAGGCTGATCCAGTAGAACGCCCCGCCGAACTGGTCGAGCAGCCAGTTGGGGTCCATCCAGTCCATGCCCAGCAACATCGGAGCCTGGGTGAGGGCTGTGGTCACCCGCTCACGGTACCTGCCGCGCGTGAATGGCACGTGAAGGATCACCTACCGTTCTCGCCGTGGAGGAGCGCGCGCCGTACGACCCGATGCCGCACGGGCCGGCCGAGGTCGGCGTCGGGCCGTGGGAGGGTCCGTGGCCGGAGGGGGACCAGTACGACGCGACGCTGCTCGCCGAGGGCGACCGGCGCAACGTGGTGGACCGTTACCGGTACTGGACCGTCGAGGCGATCGTCGCCGACCTCGACACCCGGCGGCACGACTTCCACGTGGCGATCGAGAACTGGCAGCACGACTTCAACATCGGGACGATCGTGCGGACGGCGAACGCGTTCCTCGCCGCTGAGGTCCACATCGTCGGCAACCGCCGGTGGAACCGTCGCGGCGCGATGGTGACCGACCGCTACCAGCACGTGCGGCACCACCCGGACGTGCCGGCGCTCGCGGCGTACCTCCACGAGCGGGACGTGACGCTGCTCGGCATCGACAACCTGCCCGGCTCGCTGCACCTCGAGACGACCACGGTGCCGCGGCGGGTGTGCTTCCTCTTCGGCCAGGAGGGGCCCGGGCTGTCCGCTGGCGCGCGCGACGCCTGTGACGGGACGTTCTCGATCGCGCAGTTCGGCTCGACCCGATCGATCAACGCGTCGTCCGCGGCCGCGATCGCCATGCACACGTGGGTCCGTGAGCACGCCGACCTGTCCGACGAGGCGGCGTGGCGCGGGTGATCACTGCCGGGCGAGCACCCCACGCAGTGCGGCGAGCCCGCGGGACGAGTGGCTCTTCACCGTGCCCTGGCTGACCCGCAGCTCCCGCGCCGTCTCCTCGACCGAGAGCCCGAGCCAGTGCCGCAGGACGACGACCTTGCGCTGCATCACGGGCAGCGCCTGGATCGCCTCGAACAGCGCGGAGCGCTCCTCGACGGGCAGCTCCTCGCGTGCGGGCCGATCCACCGCGGGCAGCCCGGGTGACTCCCGCCGCCAGGGGCGGCGGTGCTCGTCGACGTCGGCGCGGACGATGATCGTGCGGACGTAGGCCTCCTCGCGCCCGTCGCGGCGGACCCGCGGCCAGGCGCCGTACAGCTTGACCAACGCGGTCTGCACGAGGTCGTCGGCGCGGTGCCAGTCGCCGCAGATCGCGTAGGCGAGGCGGCGCAGGTGGGCGCGGCGCGCGCGGACGAACTCCGAGAACGCCGCGTCGCGATCGGCCGCCCTCACCGCAGCGCGCTCCGTGCCATCGAGAGGAAGTCGTCCAGGGTGGCACCGCCGCGTGCCGCCGGCACCGCGACGTACTGGGGAGCGACGTCACCGGGAGTGGTGCGGGCGAGGACGTAGTAACGGTCGCCCTCGAACCGGACCTCCGCGGTCGCGCTCCGGTCGTCCGCTCTCGCCCAGGCGTCGGGCAGGTCCGGGTGGGCGCGTTGCTGCAGCAGGGTGACCGCGTCGAGCGGCGTCAGGCGCTCGCTGGCACCGTCGAAGCGCACGAGCTGGAGCTCGGTGGCGCCCGGCAGTCCGGCGGTCGGGTCCGGGCGGTCGTCGGCGCCCGGCCCGTCGTACAGGCCGGTCTTCTGCGCGACGGCCCACGCGCGGAAGGAGATGTCGCCGGCGTCGGCCGCGGGGACGCTGGCCGCCTGGCCGCCGAAGCCGGCGTTCTCGAACCCGACCCACCAGGTGAGCGTGCCGTCGGCGCCCTCGTAGACGAGCGCGAGCGACCAGGCGCGGGGGCGGACCTGCCAGGGGTCGTCCCAGAGGTCCTTCACCTCGACCCCCGGCGCCACGTGGAGCCCGTCGGGCTCGAGGCCGACCGCCCGGTCCGGCGACACGCCTGGGTCGTGGATCACGGGGGTGCCGGGCGCGGGCGGGAAGGACGACTCGCCCGTCGTCGGGTCAGCGGTCGGGTCAGCGGTGGGGTCAGCGGTGGGGCTCGTGGTGGCCGGGGCGGGCACGACCTCGATGGCCGGTCCGCCGTCCGTGGCCAGCGCCGCGGTGGTGAGGGCGACGACCGCGACCGCGGCCACGGTCGCGCCCTCCGCGAGCCGGCGCCACCGCAGCGCACGCCGGCCGCGGCCGACCAGGTCGGTGTCCGCCAGGGGCGGCTCGGCTCCGAGGCAGCGCTCGATCTCGTCGCGGATGTCGGTGTCCATGACGTTGCTACGGATCTCGGGGACGGTCGGTTGTCATGTCTGGCTCATCCGGGTTGGCCGGTCTCCTCCAACACCCCGCGCAGCGACTCGAGCCCGCGCGAGGAGTGGCTCTTGACCGTGCCCTGCGCGATGCGGAGCTCGTGGGCGGTCTCCTCGACCGAGAGGCCGAGCCAGTGGCGCAGGACGACGACCTTGCGCTGCATCTCGGGCAGCGACTGGAGGGCGTCGACCAGCGCCGACCGCTCCTCGGGCGCGAGGCCGGCGCGGGCGGCCTCGTCCCGGCCCTCGAGGCCCGGGCGCTCGCGCCGCCACGGGCGGCGCGACTCGTCGATGCTGGAGCGGACGATGATCTGGCGGGCGTAGGCCTCCTCGCGGCCGGCGCTGTGGATCCGCGGCCAGGCGACGTAGAGCTTGAGCAGCGAGGTCTGGAGCAGGTCCTCGGCCAGGTGCCAGTCGCCGCAGATCGCGTACGCGACCCGTCGCAGGTGGCCCTGCCGGGCGGCGACGAACGCGGCGTACTCCGCGTCGCGCGCTTCCCGAGACGTCCGGCTCATCGCATGCCCTCGCCGCCGGCGTACTGCGCTCGCGCGTCGGTGAGCAGCTCGTCGAAGGTCGCGCCGACGACGTCCCGCGGCGGCGTGGTGATGACATCGAGCTCGCCGTCGATCACCCGCCACACCACGAAGTACGACTTGTCGGTGGCCTGGACCCGGACGACGGCCGCACCGGTCTTCGCGCCGGCCGGGGCGAAGCTGTCGCCCAGCCGGGGGTCGTCGGTGCGCTGCAGCACCTCGGTGCCGGCGGTCGGGCGGACCTCCCCCTTCCCGGCCAGCTGCATGGTCTCCGGCCAGCCCCCGTTGGGGTTGCCCGGCTCGCCGACGGCGAGGGCGACCTGGTCGTCGACCCAGGCGCGGAAGCTCGCCCAGCCGTTGCTGGGCACGGACGACTGGAACCCGAAGCCGCCCGAGAGATTCTCCGCGATGACCCACTGCCGCTGCTTCTCGTACGTCAGGTCGAGCGCGACGGAGTCCCGCGGGAGTCGGTAGTCGTAGGGGTTGTCGATCCGCTCGTGCACGACCACGCCGGGCCGGATCCGGAGCTCGCCGTCGAGGTACTGGATCGGGGTGTCGTCCTCCCAGGTCGGGCTCGGCGTCGCGCTGGGCGTCGCCGACCCCGACGGGGACGCCGGCTCCGTCGCGATCATCGGGCCGGCATCGCGCTCGGGCCCACCGGACCCGATCGCCCAGGTCGTGCCGAGCACGGCGACGACCCCGCACGCCGCGACGGCCGTCGCCAGCCGCCGGCG
Organism: Nocardioides sp.; assembly: GCA_035765695.1. Taxonomy (GTDB): domain Bacteria; phylum Actinomycetota; class Actinomycetes; order Propionibacteriales; family Nocardioidaceae; genus Nocardioides. The sequence continues at coordinate 8,654 of DASTXB010000036.1, forward strand.
CCGCAGCGCCCGGTGGCCCTCGATGATCCACTGGTCGACCGGCCGGTCGACCGGCTCTCCTGCGAAGGACTCCTCGAGCTCCTCGCGCAACCGCTCCGTCAGTGACATGGCTCCCCGCCTCTCTCGCGCCGATCCACCCGACAAGACGGGGCGGTCGGGACGGGGGTTGTCACGGGAACGGAAGTTCCCCGAGGGCGGCGACGGCCTCGTCGGCGTCGGCCACCACGGTCCCGACGTCGCCGGGCAGGTCCCACGGGTCGACGAGCACGAGCGGGACACCGGTGCGCCGGGCCAGCGCGATCTCGCTGAGCGTGCCCCAGCTGCAGCCGACCGCGACGACGGCGTCGGCGGCCCGCACGATCAGCCCGTTGCGCAGCTCGCCGAGGCCGGTGGGCAGCAGGAAGGTGTGCTCGGGCGTCCCCGTCGAGCGGTCGAGCCCGGGCATCAGCCCGATCGACGTGCCGCCGCCGTCCCGGCAGCCGCGGGCCGCCGCCTGCATGACGCCGTGGTGGCCGCCGGTGAGCAGCACCGCGCCCGCCTCACCGAGCAGTCGCCCGAGCCGCTCGGCGGTGGCGAGGTCGGACCGCCGGGCGGCGTCGGCGGGGCCGACCACCGCGACGTACCGACCCGTGATCTCCACCCCTGCACGCTAGTAGGGTCGGACCATGCCCATCGTGACTCCCGAGAAGTACGCCGAGATGCTCGACGCCGCCAAGGCGGGCCGGTACGCGTTCCCCGCGATCAACGTGTCGTCCTCGCAGACCCTGAACGCCGCGCTGAAGGGCTTCGCGGACGCGGGCTCCGACGGCATCATCCAGGTCTCCACCGGCGGTGCGGAGTACCTCTCCGGCCCGAGCGTGAAGGACATGGTCGCCGGGTCGGTCGCGTTCGCGGCGTACGCCCGCGAGGTCGCGAAGAACTATCCCGTGAACATCGCGCTGCACACCGACCACTGCCCGAAGGACAAGCTCGACGGCTTCGTCCGGCCGCTGCTCGCGATCTCCGAGGAGCGGGTGGGGCGTGGCGAGGAGCCGCTGTTCCAGTCGCACATGTGGGACGGCTCCGCCGTGCCGCTGGAGGAGAACCTCCAGATCGCGGAGGAGCTGCTCGACCGCTGCATCAAGGCCAAGATCATCCTGGAGATCGAGGTCGGCGTGGTCGGCGGCGAGGAGGACGGCGTCGAGAACGCCATCAACGAGAAGCTCTACTCGACCCCGGCCGACGCGATCGCGACAGCGAAGGCGCTCGGGTACGGCGAGCGCGGCTACTACATGACCGCGCTGACGTTCGGCAACGTGCACGGCGTCTACAAGCCGGGCAACGTCAAGCTGCGTCCGGAGGTGCTCAAGGAGGCGCAGGAGGCCGTCGTCGGCGAGTTCGGCCTGGACGCCGGCTCGAAGCCGTTCCACCTGGTCTTCCACGGCGGCTCGGGCTCGGCGCCCGAGGAGATCGCCGCGGCCGTCGACTTCGGCGTGGTGAAGATGAACGTCGACACCGACACCCAGTACGCCTTCACCCGCCCGGTCGCGGGGCACATGTTCCAGAACTACGACGGCGTCCTCAAGGTCGACGGCGAGGTCGGCAACAAGAAGGCCTACGACCCGCGCGCCTGGGGCAAGGCCGCCGAGGCCGGCATGGCCGCCCGCGTCGTCGAGGCGTGCGAGAACCTGCGCTCGGCCGGGAAGTCGCTCGGCGCCTGAGCTCCTGGGCCCACCCGGCCGCCGTCGCAATTGAACGGTCCGGCACCGGTTACCGATCGGTAGCAGGTGTCGGACCGTTCAATTGTTGAGGTGCGGCCGTACCCCGTGCCGCCTCGGGCGACCCCGAACCGCGGTCAGTCGGTGGCCGGGGTGGCCGGAGCGGCCGGGGCAGCCGGGGCGGCCGGGGCAGGAGCGGCCGCAGCGCCGGCGTACCCGGCGTGGCGCGGCTTCTCGAAGAACAGCACGGCGACGAAGCCGACCACGAAGGCCGCGACCGGCAGCAGCACCGCCGTGGACATCGCGTTGCTGAACGCCTCGGCGACCTCCGGGGGCAGCGTGCCGCCGGAGCCGGCGCCCTCGCCGCCCTGGAACGAGGGGAGACCCTCGGCCGCCAGCCGCGCGTCGATGAGCACCGCGATCGCCGCGGAGCCGAGGACGGCGCCGACCTGACGGGTGGCGTTGTAGATGCCCGCGCCCGCGCCGGCGAGCTGGATCGGGAGGTTCCGGGTCGCGGTGGCGCTGTTGGGCGCCCAGACGAACGCGTTGCCGACGCCGAAGACGAGCATCGGCGGGACCGTCCACCAGACCGAGGTGTCCGGCGTCATCACGAACGTCAGCCACAGCAGGCCGAGGAACAGGCAGGTGAAGCCGAACGCGGTGAGGATGCGCGGGTGCACGCGGTCGGTGAGGCGGCCGACCAGCCGGGCCAGCACGATCGTCATCAGCGCCATCGGCACCAGGATCAGCGCCGACCGGGTCGGGCTGAGGCCGCGCACCACCTGCGCCCAGATCATGATCGGGATGGCGACGGCGGTGATCGAGAAGCCCATCACCGTGATCGCGACGTTGGCCAGCGAGAAGTTGCGGTCGCCGAACAGCCCCAGCGGGACCAGCGGCTCGGCCCTGTTGCGCGCCTGCCAGAGCACGAACAGGCCGAGGATGACGAGGCCGCCGACGATCATCGCCCAGATCACGGCGTTCCAGGAGTACTGGTGGCCCTCCTGGATGCCGAAGACCAGCAGGAACATGCCGGCCCCGCTCAGCGCGACGCCCAGCCAGTCGAACCGGTGGCTGTGTGTCGGCAGCGTCGGCACCAGGCGCGCGGCGAGCACGAAGCCGACGATGCCGACCGGCACGTTGATGAAGAAGATCCACTCCCAGCCGAGGCCGTCGACGAGCACCCCACCGAGGATCGGGCCGACCAGCGTGGCGACGCCGGCGGTCGCGCCCCACAGCGCCATCGCGGCGCCGCGGCGCGCGGGCGGGAAGATCCGGGTGATGATCGCCATCGTCTGCGGGGTGATCATCGAGGCGCCGAGCCCCTGCACGACCCGCGCCGCGACCAGCATCGCGATGCTCGAGGTCAGGCCGCACCACAACGACGCGAGCGTGAAGACGGTGAGGCCGAGGAGGTAGAGGTTCTTGGGGCCGAACCGGTCACCGAGGCGGCCGGTGATCAGCACCGGGACGGCGTACGCCAGCAGGTAGGCGCTGGTCACCCACACGACGTCGTTCACGTCGGCGTGCAGGTCCTCGATGATCGCCGGTGTCGCGACCGAGACGATCGTGGTGTCGACCAGGATCATGAAGAAGCCGATGCACAGCGCGAACAGCGCCGGCCAGGGCTCCTTCCCGCCGGTCGGGTCGGTGGCGCCGACGGGGGTCTCGTGGGGTGCGGGCTGGGTCACAGCCCTACCTAACACCCGACCGTGGACAATTGCTTCCCATGACTTCCTACAGCGGATCGGACCTGATGGCGGGACCCCCGCCCACCCACCTCCCGGAGGACCCGGCGGCGGCCGACCTCGTCCCGGGCGCGGACGCGATGGACGTCGTACGCCGTCACCCGGAGTCGCCGCTCGCGTGGGCCACGCTGGCCACCCTCGCGGCCGAGGCCGAGGACGACCCGGTGACGATCTACGCCTACGCGCGGGTCGGCTACCACCGCAGCCTCGACCTGCTGCGCCGCAACGGCTGGAAGGGTCACGGCCCGGTGCCGTGGGAGCACGAGCCCAACCGCGGCTTCCTCACGTGCCTGGCCCTGCTCGCCCTCGCGGCGCGCGCGATCGGCGAGGAGGCCGAGTGGGAGCGGTGCTCGGAGTTCCTGCGTGACTCCAGCCCGACCGGCTACGAGGTCCTGCTGGGCGCGGAGCTGCTCACCGAGGAGTGAGCAGCTCCCGCACCTTCGCGGCGCCCAGCGCGAGGAACAGCGTGGGCAGCCGCGGTCCGCGGTCGGCGTCGACGAGCAGGTTGTAGAGCAGCCGGAAGAAGTCCTTCTGGTCCCGCTTCACCTCGTCGGTGGGCGCGTCGTCGAGGCCGAGGCCGCGGGCGAGCTTGGGCACGCCGTAGATCAGCGCGGTCGTCGGCTCGAGCTCGAGGTGGTCGGGCAGCCGGTCGAGCAGCTGGCGCAGCCAGATCTCCTCGTCCTCGCTGAGCGCCGACAGCCGCTCGGTGTCCGGCTCGGACCGGACGGTGGTGCGGTCCTCGGCCGGCACGAAGTCCGACACCCAGGCGATCGCCTTGGTCAGCCGCGGCTCGAGGTCGGCGACCGACGCGTGCTCGTGTCCGACGTCGCTGACGATCCGGCTGATCAGCTCCGGGCTGCCGGCGGTCACGTCGGCGACCGAGGACAGCAGCCGGAACGGTGCGACCACCGTCGGGGTCGGCAGGACGCCCGCGCTCGCGGTGGCCGAGGCGCGCTCGAAGGCGAGCACCTGGGCGTCGCGACGCGACGGGTCGGCGGCCTTCCGGCCGAGCGCGTCCCACTCGTCGTACAGGCGCACCACCTCGGCGCCGAAGTCGATGTTGAAGGCCTGCTTGGGCTGCCGGCGCACGTAGAGCCAGCGCAGGATCGGCGCCTCGAGGATCGTCAGGGCGTCGGAGGCCGTCGGCACACCACCCGCCGAGGACGACATCTTCTGCACGCCGGCGAAGCCGACGAACGCGTAGGCGACGTACGACGGCGCGCGGGAGTCGAAGACCCGCTTCACCAGCTCCTTGCCGACGGTGTACGACGACCCGGGGGTGGAGTGGTCGAGTCCGCCGGGCTCGAAGTCGACGCCCTCGAAGGCCCACCGCATCGGCCAGTCGACCTTCCAGACCAGCTTGCCCTCGTGCTGGGTCGCGACGTTGGTGACGCCGGTGAAGCCGCACGAGGCGCAGGTGTAGGAGAGGTCGGTCGTCTCGTCGTCGTACGCCGTGACCTCGACGGTGTCGCGGCCGCACTGCCGGCAGTAGGGCTTGTAGGGGAATCGGGCCAGGTTGCCCGCGCCCGTGGGCTCGTCGTCCTCGTCGGCGACGGAGTCCTCGAGCGCCTCGGCCTCCTGCTCGCTCTCGGCCCCTACTCGTTGACTGAGGGGCTCCGCCTTCTTGGTGCGGTGCTTGGCCAGCACGTCCTCGATGACGTCGCGGTGGCGCAGCGCGTGCAGGACCTGCTCGGTGTAGGCGCCGGCGCGGTACTGCTCGGTCTGGGAGATCTCCTCCATCTCGACACCCATCTCGGCGAGCGCCCGGCGCAGCGGCGCCTTGAAGTGCTCGGCCCAGGACTCGTGGCACTCCCACGGGTCGGGGACGGCGGAGAGTGGCCGGCCGATGTGCTCGGCCCAGGACGGGTCGACGCCGGCGGGTACCTTGCGGAAGCGGTCGAAGTCGTCCCAGCTGTGCAGGTGCCGGACCGGGATGCCGCGGCGGCGGATCTCCTCGGCGACGAAGTGCGGCGTGATGAACTCGCGCAGGTTGCCGAGGTGGATCGGGCCGCTCGGGCTCGCGCCCGACGCGCACGTGATCACGTGGCCGGCGAGGTCCTCGCCGTACTGCTGCTGTGCGTGGCGGATCGCGTCGTCGGCGGCGCGGGTGACCCAGTCGGTCGGGTCGCCCTGGTTGCCTCGTGCCATCGCCGGGTGCTCCTGCTGATCGGTTCGGGGGGACCAGCGGAACGCTACCGAACCGCGTCCCACGTCCCGACGAGCGGCATGGGGAAGGGCGCCGGCCCCACCGCCCAGTGGCGGGGTCGACGCCCTTGCTCGCAGCGCCCCGGTACGACGCATCCCCCGATGTGGGTCGTGCCGTGACACATCGCGCCCCGAGACGTGCGCGACGGTCGAGGCGACGGGAGGCATCGTTCCACTGACCGGTCCCTGCCACACGAGACAAGAGGACGCTGTCACCAACCTGCCAGGAGGGCTAGGCTGCCGGCATGGTCCGGCCCGGGTCGCTCTCCGTCCTCACCGCGCTGGGGTTCACCCCGCGGGTGGACCGGATCTACCAGCGGCTGCGGAGCCAGTCCGGGCGCGACGTCGAGCGGCTGGCCGCGTCGATGCTGTGCACGCCGGAGGAGCTGTTCGAGGACCTCCAGCCGCTGCTCGCCGCCGGGATCGTCCGCCAGGAGGGTGACCAGCTGGTCGTCGCCCCGCCCGCGGAGGCGGTGCGGATCGTGGTGGCCGGCCAGGCCGAGCACGCCCAGCGGGCCCGCCGACAGCTCGAGGGCATCGCCGACGCGATCGACCTGCTCGCCGCCGAGGAGGGGCGCCCGGCGCCGTCCGAGCTCGACCGCAGCCTGCCGATCGAGGGGGAGGTGGTCACGGCCGCCGACCGCACCGGGATCTACACCCTCGTGCGCTCGCTGATCCTGCGCAGCCGGGGCGACCTGCTCTGGCTGCGGCCCGACCAGTGGCGCAGCCCGCGCGAGGAGCGGATGGCCGAGCTGGTCCGCGAGGCGCTGCGGCAGGGTGGCCGGTCCTCGCGGGCGATCTACCCCGTCCGCGCCATCGGCGACGACCCGCAGGCGCTCGCTGCCCGGGCGGTGGCCGGCGAGCAGATCCGGGTGCTGCCCGACCTGCCCACCCGGCTGCTGGTGATCGGCGACACCCACGTCGTGGTGCCCGAGCCGCTCGGGTACGCCGACATGCCGCTCGCGGTGATCCGCCAGCGCGGCGTGGTCGAGGCGATGGCGCAGTGGTTCGAGCTGCTCTGGGAGCGCGCGGCGGTGCCGGCGGTCGAGAGCGTCGCTGCCCGCCACGACCTGCGCCGGTTCCTGCTCCAGCAGCTCGCCGCCGGTGAGCACGACGAGCAGATCGCCCGCAAGCTCGGCATCAGCCTGCGCACGGTGCGGCGCCGGGTCGCGGACCTGATGAGCGAGCTCGGCGCGGACTCCCGCTTCCAGGCGGGCGTCGAGGCCGCCCGGCGCGGGTGGATCTGAGCTGAGCTCAGGGCAGCAGCATCGAGTACGCGCCGGGCTCGATGCGCCAGGTCCGCTGGCGCTCGGGCCCGTAGACCTCGCCGTCCGCGCTGCACCAGAACGGGCCGCCGGAGACCGAGACGGTGCTTCCGCGCCGGTACGTCACGTCCTCGCGGTGGTGGTGGGTCGCGAAGCCCAGGCGCACGGCGTACAGCAGCCGGGCCAGCGGGCCCGTCGACCGGGCGACGAGCACGTCCAGCCGGCCGTCCTCGGGGTCCGCCTCGGGGGTGAGCTCGGTGCCGCCGCCGATCGACGGGCCGTTGCCGACGGCCACCATGAGGACCGGGTCGTCGAGGTCGCAGACGACCGCGCCGTCCACCTCGACCCGCAGGCGGACCAGCGGCGGGTCCATCGCCGTGAGCAGCGCGCCGATCGGGTAGCCGACCTTGCCCCACCGCTTCTTCCAGCTCTCGGCACGCCGGCTCGCCTCGGCGCCCACGCCGACGTGCACGCTGTTGACGACGATCTCGCCGACCTCGTCGACGACCAGGTCCATCGCGTGCGGCCGGTTCCTCAGCACCACCCGGGCCGCCTCCTCGACGTCCAACGGGATGCCGACGCCGCGGGCGAAGTCGTTGCCGGTGCCGAGCGGCAGCAGCCCGAGCACGGCGCCCTCGAGGTCGCGGCGGCGGTGCAGCGCGGCGATCACCGCGTGCAGGCTGCCGTCGCCCCCGGCCACCACGATGGGGCGGGACCCCGCCCGGTGCAGGACGCTGTCCAGCTCGCCCGGTTTGGAGGTCGCGGCGACCTCGACCGACGTCCGCTCGCGCAGCACCGCGAGCGCGGCGGCGAGCTGCTCCTCGTCCGCCGAGCCGGCCTCGCTGTTGGTGATGACGAGGAGGGGGTCCACGTGGCGGACCCTATCCCGAGCGCGAAAGCCGCTGGGTCACCCGTTTGGTAGCCTCTGGCCGCAAGAGCTCCGGTGCTGTTGTGCCGGAGCTTCTCTCTTTCCGCGGGCCTCCCGGGGCCCGACCAACGAGGAGTGACATGCCGGCCATCGCGATCATCGGTGCCCAGTGGGGCGACGAGGGGAAGGGCAAGGCGACCGACCTCCTCGGCTCCCGCGTCGACTACGTCGTCAAGTTCAACGGCGGCAACAACGCCGGCCACACCGTGGTGATCGACCAGCCGGACGGAAGCAGCGAGAAGTACGCGTTGCACCTGCTGCCGTCCGGCATCCTCACGCCGGGCTGCACCCCCGTCATCGGCAACGGCGTGGTCGTCGACCTCGCGGTGCTGTTCGAGGAGCTCGACGCGCTGACCGCCCGCGGCGTCGACGTCGGCCGGCTGCGGATCAGCGCCAACGCGCACGTGATCGCCGACTACAACCGCACGCTCGACAAGGTCACCGAGCGGTTCCTCGGCTCCCGGCGCATCGGCACCACCGGGCGCGGCATCGGCCCGACGTACGCCGACAAGATGAACCGGATCGGCATCCGGGTCCAGGACATCTTCGACGAGAAGATCCTGCGGCAGAAGGTCGAGGGCGTCCTCGACCTCAAGGGCCAGATCCTCACCAAGATCTACAACCGCCGCCCCGCCTCGGTCGACGAGACCGTCGAGGAGCTGCGCGCGTACGCCGAGCGGCTCGAGCCGATGGTCTGCGACACCGGGCTGCTGCTGAACCAGGCGCTCGACCGCGACGAGATCGTGCTGCTCGAGGCCGGCCAGGCCACGCTGCTCGACGTCGACCACGGCACCTACCCGTTCGTGACGTCGTCCTCCGCCACGTCCGGCGGCGCCTGCACGGGCTCCGGCATCCCGCCGACCCGCCTCGACCAGGTGATCGGCATCGTCAAGGCCTACACCACGCGCGTCGGCGAGGGTCCGTTCCCGACCGAGCTGCACGACGACGCGGGCGAGCACCTGCGCAAGATCGGCGCGGAGTACGGCACCACCACGGGCCGTCCGCGCCGCTGCGGCTGGTACGACGCGGTCATCGCCCGCTACGCCGCCCGGGTCAACGGCGTCACCGACTTCGTGCTCACCAAGCTCGACGTGCTCACCGGCCTCGAGAAGGTACCGGTGTGCGTGGCGTACGACGTCGACGGCGTCCGCCACGACGAGATGCCGGTCAACCAGAGCGACTTCCACCACGCCGTCCCGATCTACGAGCACCTCGACGGCTGGTGGGAGGACATCTCGCGGGCCCGCACCTTCGCGGACCTCCCGGCCAACGCGCGGGCGTACGTCGAGGCGGTCGAGGCGATGTCCGGGGCGCGGATCTCCGCCGTCGGCGTCGGCCCCTCGCGCGACGCGACCGTCGTCCGCCACGAGCTGGTCTGATGCTCGACGCGGGGCGAGCGGTCGACCGGCTGCGCGCGGCGTTCGGCGGACCGGATCGGCACCGGGCGCTGCACGCGAAGGGCCGGTTCTACGCCGGCACCTTCACCGCGATGCCGGAGGCGGGCACGCTGGGCCGGGCCGGCCACCTGGCCGGCGACCCGGTGCCGGTGCTCGTGCGGTGGTCGAACGCGGGCGGCAACGCCGCCGTGCCGGACAAGGCGCCGGACATCCGGGGCATGGCCGTGAAGTTCCGCCTGCCCGACGGGACCGAGACCGACCTGCTCGGCCAGACCTCCCCGCGGTTCCCGACCGACAGCCCGGAGGAGTTCGTCGCGCTGACCGAGGCGTCGCGCCGGCCCGCACTGCTCCCGCTGTTCCTGCTGCGCCACCCGCGGATGGTGCCCGCGACCGTCGACGGCCTGCGCCACCGGGCGGTCGCGCCGCACACCAGCTTCACGCAGCCGGCGTACTACCCGATCCACGCGTACGGCTGGCGCGACCGGTCCGACCGGCTCAGCTGGGTCCGCTACACCTTCGTGCCCCAGCCCGGGCCCGCTCCGGTCGGCAGGTACGGCGGCCCGGACCGGCTGTTCGACGAGCTGGCCGCCCGGCTCGCGCAGGGACCGGTGCGCTTCGACGTCCGCGTCCAGGTCGCCGGCGCCGACGACGACCCGCACAGCGCGGTGTCGGTCTGGAAGCACGCCCGCGACCTGCTCGCCGGGACCATCGAGGTGACCGAGGAGCTGCCAGACCAGGACCCGGTCGTCTTCGACCCGACGCGCGTCGTCGACGGCATCGAGCTGTCGGACGACCCGATCCTCCGGTATCGCCCCTCGGCCTACTCCGAGTCGATCTCGCGTCGCACCTAGGCTGGGAGCCCGTGAAGACACTCGTCATCGGCACCGGCGGCCGCGAGCACGCGCTCGCCCTGGCCCTCGCGCAGGACCCGGACGTCGCGGAGGTGCACGCGGCGCCCGGGAATCCCGGCATCGCCGCGGTCGCCACGCTGCACGACGTCGACCCGATGGACGGTGACGCCGTCGCCGCGCTCGCCGCGTCCCTCGGCGTCGACCTCGTGGTCGTCGGGCCCGAGGCGCCGCTGGTCGCGGGCGTCGCCGACGCGGTCCGCGCGCGCGGCATCGCGGTCTTCGGCCCCTCCCGGGAGGCCGCCCGCCTGGAGGGCTCGAAGGCGTTCTCCAAGGAGGTGATGGCGGCAGCCGGGGTCCCGACCGCGGCCTCGGTCGTCTGCTCGACGGCGGAGGAGGCCGGCGCTGCCCTGGACCGCTTCGCGCCGCCGTACGTGGTCAAGGACGACGCGCTCGCCGCGGGCAAGGGCGTCGTCGTCACCCGGGACCGCGGCGAGGCGCTGGCCCACGCCGAGGCGTGTGGGCGGGTGGTGGTCGAGGAGTTCCTCGACGGCCCCGAGGTCTCGGTGTTCGCGATCTGCGACGGCGCCGACGCCTACGCGCTCCAGCCGGCCCAGGACTTCAAGCGGATCTTCGACGGTGGCCGCGGACCCAACACCGGCGGCATGGGCGCCTACAGCCCGCTGCCCTGGGCGCCCGCCGGCCTCGCCGAGACGGTCCTGGCGACGGTGGTCCGGCCGACCCTGGCCGAGATGGCGCGCCGCGGGGCGCCGTTCGTCGGCTGCCTGTACGTCGGCCTGGCCCTCACGACGGCCGGCCCGCGGGTCATCGAGTTCAACGTCCGCTTCGGCGACCCCGACATCCAGCCCGTGCTGGCCCTGCTCGACTCCCCGCTGGGCGCGCTGCTGCTCGCCGCGGCGACCGGGCGGCTGGCCGAGGTCCCGGAGCCGGTGTTCGCCGACGGTGCCGCGGTGACCGTGGTGCTCGCCTCGGCGGGCTACCCGGAGTCGTCCTCGGCGGGCGACGTGATCCGCGGCGTCGGCGCTGCCAACGGGGTCCACGACGTCGACGTCATCCACGCCGGCACCGCCGTCGTCGCGGCGCCCGAGCCCGGTGACGCCGACCACCGGCACCTGGTCACGGCCGGCGGGCGGGTGCTCGCCGTCCGGGCGCGCGGGTACGACGTCGACGACGCCCGCTCCCGGGCGTACGCCGCGGCCGACCTGATCACGTTCGACGGCCTCCAGCGCCGCTCCGACATCGCCGCCGAGCCGCTCGGTGCCGTCGAGGGCGCCGCCGTCCGCTGAGGCGGCCCGGGCGTGGGAGGATGACCTCCCGTGAGCGTTCCCCCCGCCGTACCGAACGTCCTGGCCACGCGCTATGCGTCCGCCGAGCTCGCCCGCATCTGGTCGCCGGAGCACAAGATCGTGCTCGAGCGGCAGCTGTGGATCGCGGTCCTGGAGGCGCAGCGCGACCTCGGCATCGCGGTGCCGGACGGTGTGGTCGAGGCGTACCGCGCCGTGGCGGACCGGGTCGACCTCGCCTCCATCGCGGCGCGTGAGCGGGTCACCCGTCACGACGTGAAGGCGCGGATCGAGGAGTTCTCCGCGCTCGCCGGGCACGAGCACATCCACAAGGGCATGACCTCGCGCGACCTCACCGAGAACGTCGAGCAGCTCCAGGTGCGGCAGTCGCTCGCGCTGGTGCGCGACCGCGCGGTCGCCACCCTGGCCCGGCTGGCCCGGCTGGCCGCCGAGCACGAGGCGACCGTGATGGCCGGGCGCTCCCACAACGTCGCGGCGCAGGCCACCACGCTCGGCAAGCGGTTCGCGACGGTCGCCGACGAGATGCTGGTCGCGCTGGCGCGGGTCGAGGACCTGCTCGCCCGCTACCCGCTGCGCGGCATCAAGGGCCCGATGGGCACCGCCCAGGACATGCTCGACCTGCTCGACGGCGACGCCGCGAAGCTCCGGCAGCTCGAGGAGCGGGTCGCGCACCACCTCGGCTTCGATCAGGTGCTGACCAGCGTCGGCCAGGTCTACCCGCGCAGCCTCGACTTCGACGTCGTCAGCGCCCTGGTGCAGCTGGTCTCCGGTCCCTCGAACCTCGCCACCACGATCCGGCTGATGGCCGGCAACGAGCTGGTGACCGAGGGCTTCCAGGAGGGCCAGGTCGGCTCCTCGGCGATGCCGCACAAGATGAACAGCCGCTCCTGCGAGCGGGTCAACGGCCTGGCGGTGGTGCTGCGCGGCCACCTGTCGATGGTCAGCGAGCTCGCCGGCGACCAGTGGAACGAGGGCGACGTCTCCGACTCCGTCGTCCGCCGCGTCGCCCTGCCGGACGCGTTCTTCGCCGCCGACGGTCTGTTCGAGACGTTCCTGACCGTGCTGGACGAGTTCGGCGCCTTCCCGGCGGTGATCCAGCGCGAGCTGGACCGCTACCTGCCGTTCCTGGCCACCACCAAGGTGCTGATGGCCGCGGTCCGCAACGGCGTCGGCCGGGAGGCCGCGCACGAGGCGATCAAGGAGGCCGCGGTCGGCACCGCGCTCGACATGCGGCAGGGCCGGGCCGAGAACGACGTCTTCGCCCGCCTCGCCGCCGACGAGCGGCTCGGCCTGACCGCCGACCAGCTCGCGACGCTGGTCGCCGACCCGATCACGTTCACCGGCGCCGCGGTCGACCAGGTGGAGACGGTCGTGCGCCGGGTCGCCGAGGTCACCGCCCGCCACGCCGAGGCGGCGACGTACTCGCCCGGCGCGATCCTCTAGCGAGATCTTCCTGAGGCCGGCTGCAACGATCCGGCCGGTGCCGGACATCCACCAGGTATGAGCCCGGAGCGCGAGGAGGACTTCCGGCGGCTGTACGCCGCCCACTTCGACGCCGTGCTCGGCTTCACCATCCGCCGCACCGACCGCCCCGAGGACGCCGCCGACGCGGCCGCCGACACCTTCCTCGTCGCGTGGCGGCGGATCGCGCACGTGCCGGACGGCCCGGAGCAGCGGTCGTGGCTGTACGGCGTGGCGCGCCGCGTGCTCGCCAACCAGCGGCGCGGCGAGCGGCGGCGTACCTCGCTCGGTGACCGGCTGCGTCGCGAGCTGGTCGCCTCGATGCCGGACGCCAGCGACGACGTGGTCCAGCGCGCGGACGTGACCGCCGCGATGCAGCGTCTCAGCGTGCGCGACCAGCAGGTCCTCGAGCTCCACCTCTGGGAGGGCCTCGAGCCGCGCGAGATCGCGGACGTGCTGGGACTGACGACCGTGGTGGTGCGCCCGCGGCTGTCCCGGGCCCGGGCGCGGCTCCGCGACCTGCTCGGCAACGATCCGGTCCCGCCCGGACATTCCCCCTCCAGAGAACCCCACTACTCCCGGAAGGAGCAGCCGTGAACGTCAAGCTGACCGACGACGCCGTCGCGGAGCTGCCGCTGCACCACGGGCGGGCGGAGCTCCTGGAGGAGATCATGCGCACGCCCGTCGCCGCTGTCCCGGTGCCGTTGCGCACCGACCCCGGCCGGCGCCGGCGACCGTGGGTGGCACCCCTCGCCGCGGCCGCCGCGATCGTGCTGCTCGCGGCCGGCATCGGCTGGACCGCCGACCGTGTGCTCGGCGACCCCGCGCCGCCGGTCGCCACCCAGCCGCCGGCCAGCGACGCCTACCGGGTCGTCCTCGACGAGCCGGGCTGGACGGTGACGAACGTCGACGAGGGCAAGGACCTCGGTGGCATCGGCTACGCGGACGCCGGCGCCACCCTGAAGCTCGACTGGTACCCCGCCGGCGACTACGAGGAGCGGCTCACGCACCGCCGCGACGAGGCGGCGTCCGACGGCACCGCGGTCGAGATCGCCGGTCTGCCGGGCTCGATGTGGTCCTCGGCCCCGAACGACCACACCGCCCTGCGGCCGGTCGAGAGCGGTCACTTCCTCGAGGTCCGGGGCTTCGGGATGGACGCGGCGACCTTCGCGGCCCTCCTGCCGCAGCTGCGGATGGTGGAGCCGGAGGCGTTCGACGCCGCCCTCCCCCCGGGCTACGCCCACGACGGCGAGCGCGGCTCCCGGGTCCAGCAGATCCTCGACGGCATCGCCGAGCACGCCGACCCGCTCCTGCCCGACGGGACGGACCGCTCCGCGATCACCTCCGAGCAGTCCGACCCGGTGCAGCTCGGCTCCGACGTGGCCGACCAGGTCGCCTGTGCGTGGATCGCCCGGTACGCCGAGTCCCGGCGGGCCGGCGACCAGGCGGGCGCCCAGCAGGCCGCCGACGTGATGGCGAGCTCGCCGCAGTGGCCGGTGCTCCGGCAGATCGAGGCCGACAGCGACGAGCCGGAGTGGATCTGGTGGGCCGCGGACGAGATGTCGGCCGGGCGCGTGCCGCAGGGCTGGCAGCCGAGTTGCGCCGACTGAGGCGGGCTGGAGACTCCGGCGACCGGGCGCGCAGTGCGGGGGCCTGTGCGCTCGGTCGCCGGTACGCCCGCGCTTGCGCCCGCGGTTGCGGGGACGGGTCGGGGTGCGTGGCTGGTGTGGCGTCGCAATTGAACGGTCCGGCCCCGGTTACCCGCGAGTAGCCCGTGCCGGAGCGTTCAATTGCGCAGAAAACACCGACCCCGCGCTCAGGCCCGCGACGCCCGCAGCGCCAGGACCGCCATCGCGAGCGCGGCGACGAGCAGCACCATGCCGGTCAGCAGCGCGGCGCGCAGCCCGGTCGCACCGTCCTGGGCGTGCAGCACCAGCTGGTAGACGGTCATCGAGAGCGCGGCGCCGATCGAGGCGCCGATCCGCTGGCCGGTCTGCAGGGCGCCGCCGGCCGCGCCGCCCATCCGCGGCGGGACGTCCTCGAGGGACAGCGTCATGTTCGGCGACACCACGCCGCCGCCGCCGAGCCCGGCCAGGAACGTCGCGGGCACGGCCACCCACCACAGCATCCCGGTGTCGACGGCGGGCACGAGCAGCGCGACGAGCAGCACTCCGGTCATCATCACCGCGATCGCGATCACCGTGACCCGCCGGTGCAGGTCGGACACGACCCGGCCCGACAGCGGCGCGGTGATCGCCGACCCGACCGCGAAGGGGCACATCAGCAGGCCCGCGGTGAGCGGCGTCAGCCCGAGCTCGTCCTGGTAGTACACCGACAGCACCAGGAAGAAGCCGGTGAACCCGGTGAAGTAGAGCGCGCCGACGGCGACGCCGTTCGCGTAGCCGGGGGTACGCCGCAGCAGCCGGATGTCGAGCAGCGGCGCCCCGCCGCGGCGTACCAGCCCGGCCTCGCGGCGCACGAACAGCCAGCCGAGCGGCACCGCCCCCAGCAGGAGCAGCAACGGCAGCGGATCGCCGCCCTCGACCGCCACCGTCGGGAGAAGCACGCACAGCACGGCGGCGCCGAGCAGCGCGGCGCCGAGGAGGTCGAGCCGCGCCCCGGTCTCGCGCTGGTCGCGGGGCCGCTGCGGCACCATCCGCCAGACGGCGACCATCGCGGCGAGACCGATCGGGACGTTGACCAGGAAGATGTAGCGCCAGCCGTGCTCCTCGCCGAACGCCGCGATGATCAGCCCGCCGAGCACCGGTCCCAGGGCCGACGAGATCGACACGACCAGCCCGAAGACGCCGAACGCGCGCGCCCGCTCGCGGCCGCGGAAGAGCTGCTGGATCAGCCCGGAGTTCTGCGGCGTCAGCAGCCCCGCGCTCGCGCCCTGCACGAGCCGGCCGACCACCACCCACGGCGCGCTCGGCGCGAGCCCGACCCCGGCGCTCGCCACGATGAAGCCCGCCAGGCCGATCAGCATCATCGTGCGCCGGCCGTACGCGTCGCCGAGCCGGCCGCCGGTCACGAGCGTCAGCCCGAACGCCAAGGCGTACCCGGACACCACCCACTGCACGGTCGCCGCCGAGGTCTGCAGCCCGGACCGGATCGAGGGGATCGCGACGTTGACGATGGTGACGTCGAGCAGCGCCATGAAGCCGATCACCAGCGACACGGCCAGGATCCGCCACCGGTCCGGGCGCGGCTCCTGGTTCACTCCCTCGCCCACTCCCTCGCCCACCGGGTCACCGTGCCCGCGGCAGGATGGCGGCATGCCCGCGAGCGACAGGACTGCGATGGACCTCACCGTCACCGGCCGGGTGCAGGGCGTCTCGTTCCGGGCGTACGCCGAGCGCGAGGCCGCCCGGCTCGGCGTCGCCGGCTGGGTGCGCAACGAGCCCGACGGCTCGGTGGCCATCCACGCCGAGGGCGACCGGGACGCGGTCGAGGCGTTCGTGCGCTGGTCCTACGCCGGCCCCCGGTTCGCGCACGTCGACCACGTCGACGCGCGGCCGGCCGCCGACACCGGCGCCACGGACTTCCGCGTCAGGTACTAGACCCGCGCGTGGCCGCCCCAGTTCGCCAGCTTGGTCGCGACCGTGTGCAGGTCGGTCCGCCAGACGTCCTCGGGGACCGGCGGCAGGATGTCGTCCCACTCGACGGCGTACGACCCCTTGATCTGCGCGAACCCCTCGGGGCGGGCGATGAACCAGATGTGCGAGTGCGCCGAGCCGTCGCCCCAGCGGTTGACGTGGACCCGGCCGATGCCCGGGATCGCCTCCATGATCCGCACCAGGCGGTTCGCGATCCGTCCGAGCTCCGCGGCGTGCTCGTCGTCGAAGCCGCCGACGTCGAAGTGGTCACGGGTCCACAGCGTCAGCACCAGCGGCATGCCCGAGGGCTCGGCCGTCGAGGTGAGGACCCAGTGCTCGTCCTCCCAGACCACCCGGGCGGGGTCGAAGCCGGCGCACGCCCAGCACGGCCGGCCGCCCTCGTCGCCCTCGCGGGGCTCCTCGGGGCCGGGTGCGGCGAGCACCTTCGGCACCACGGCCCCGTCGGCGACCTCCCAGGGGAAGATGTCCCAGGTGCTCATGGTCGGTGCGGGCAGCCGCCCACCTTCCCCGGCAGCGGCCGTCACGCGGGCGTAGACCTCGTCAGCAGACTCCGGCATGGCCTCACTGTGCCAAACGCCGACTTGCGTGCTCATCACGACCCCCGAAGGATCCCCGCATGAGCTCTCCCGTGACCGTCTCGATCACGCGCACCATCGCGCCCGGGCACAGCGAGGAGATGCTCGCCTGGATCCGCGCCGGCTCGACGCTGGCCACCGGGTTCGAGGGCTTCCTCGGCTCGGGGTGGGTGCGGCCGGGACCGGGCTCGCACGAGTGGCACATGCTGTACCGCTTCGCCGACGAGGCCGCGCTCGCCGCGTGGGAGGCCTCGCCGCAGCGCCAGTGGTGGCTCGGCGCCGCCCAGGGGCTCGTGGGCGAGTCGCGGATCGAGCGGCGTACCGGGATCGAGGGCTGGTTCGACCCGCCGATGACCCACGACGTCGAGGACCTCCGACCGTCCGCGCCGCCACCGCCCCGGTGGAAGCAGGCCTGCGTGATCTTCCTGGTCTTCTACCCGCTCAGCGTGCTGGCCAACTGGGCGGCCGGGCACACGATCGCGAGCTGGGCGCTGCTGCTGCGGGTGCTGGTCACGGTGCTCGTGATGACGCCGGTGATGACCTACCTGGCGCTCCCGTGGATCACCGCGCGGATGGAGTGGTGGCTCCAGGGCCAGCCCCCGCCGTGGCGGCGCGGCCGGCTGCGGGCGCCGTAGGCTGCGGGTCGTGGCCGACCCCCAGATCCTGCCGAGCATCCCGACCGCGCCCGCCGTCGACGGCGCCACCCACCTGCACTCGGGAAAGGTCCGCGACCTCTACGAGCTCGAGAACGGCGACCTGCTGATGGTCGCCAGCGACCGGATCTCGATCTTCGACTTCGTGCTGGACACGACGATCCCGGACAAGGGGGAGATCCTCACCCGGATGTCGCTGTGGTGGTTCGACCAGCTCGCCGACCTGGTGCCCAACCACGTCATCTCCACCGACGTCCCGGACGCCGTGCGCGGGCGCGCGGTCCGCTGCGAGAAGCTCGCCATGTACCCCGTCGAGTGCGTCGCGCGCGGCTACCTCACCGGCTCCGGGCTGATCGACTACCGCGCGAGTGGCGAGGTGTGCGGCATCGCGCTGCCGTCCGGGCTCGAGGACGGCAGCCGGCTGCCGGAGCCGATCTTCACTCCCGCCACGAAGGCCGAGCTCGGCGACCACGACGAGAACGTCTCGTACGACGCCGTCGTCACGACCGTCGGCGCGCAGCGGGCCGCCGAGCTGCGCGACCTGACGCTCGCGGTCTACGACCGCGCGGAGGGGATCGCCCGCGAGCGCGGCATCATCCTGGCCGACACCAAGCTCGAGTTCGGCGCCCGGCCGGACGGCACGACCGTGCTCGCCGACGAGGTCCTCACCCCCGACTCGTCGCGCTTCTGGCCGGCCGACCAGTGGCGGCCCGGACGCGCGCAGCCGTCGTACGACAAGCAGATCGTGCGCAACTGGGCGCTGTCGCCGGAGTCCGGCTGGGACCGCTCGTCCGGTGAGGCGCCGCCGTCGCTGCCGCCCGAGGTCGTGGAGCGCACCCGCGCCCGCTACCTCGAGGCGTACGAGCTGCTCACGGGCGAGCGGTGGTAGTCGTCCCCTTCCCGGTCGCCCCCGAGGTGGCCTTCGACTACCTCGCCGACCCGCGCAACCGGCCGGACTGGCAGTCCAGCCTGGCCCGCGTCGAGGACGTCGACGGCGAGCCGCGGGTCGGCCAGACCTGGGTCGACGTGACCCGGCCCGGGCTCCGCCCGCGGATGGAGACGACCGAGCTCGACCGCCCGCGCCGGTGGACCGAGCGGGGCACCTGGCACGGCGTCACTGCGACGCTGACCCTCGACTTCGTCGCGACGCCGACCGGGTGCGACGTCACCGCCACGTTCCAGATCGCCCGCCTGCTGCGGGCCCCCGCCCTCTGGGCGGTCCGGGGTGATCTTCGTCGCGCCGCAGGTAAGTTGTCGTCATGACGACGTACAACCTCGCCTCCCTCCTCGAGGACAGCGCCGCGCAGTACCCCGACCGCACCGCGATCGTCCTCGGCGACACGCGCCTCTCGTACGCCGAGGTGGACTCCTTCGCGAACATGGTGGCCAACCTGCTCGTCTCCCGGGGCATCCAGCCGGGCGACAAGGTCGCGCTCACCTGCCCGAACCTGCCGTACTTCACCGTCGTCTACTACGGCATCCTCAAGGCCGGCGGCACCGTCGTCCCGCTCAACGTGCTGCTCAAGGGGCGGGAGGTGGCCTACCACCTCAACGACTCGGACGCGAAGGCCTACTTCTGCTTCGAGGGCACGCCCGAGCTGCCGATGGGCGAGGCCGGCCACCAGGGCTTCGCCCAGGCCGAGCAGTGCGAGCACTTCTTCGTGATCACCGCCGACCTCGGCGCGCCGTCCCCGATCGAGGGCACCGAGACGATGGCGCAGGCGATGGGCGGCCAGCCCGGCACGTTCGAGGCGGTCGCCACCGACGAGGACGACACCGCGGTCATCCTCTACACCTCGGGCACCACGGGCCAGCCCAAGGGAGCGGAGCTGCGGCACCGCAACATGCGCGACAACGCACTGTCCGGCAAGGACCTGTTCGGCGCCAGCGCCGACGACCCCGACACGTTCCTGTGCGTGCTGCCGCTGTTCCACTCGTTCGGCCAGACCGTCTGCCAGAACGGCGCGTTCGCGTTCGGCGGCACCGTCGTCATGCTCCCGCGGTTCGAGGCGCACGCGGCGCTCCAGCTGATGCTCCGCGAGAAGATCACCTTCTTCGCCGGCGTTCCCACCATGTACTGGGGTCTGCTCGGCGCGCTCGCCGACGACCCGGACCTCGACGTCTCGGCGCTCGCCAAGAACCTCCGTGTCGCGGTGTCCGGCGGCTCGGCGCTGCCGGTCGAGGTGCACAAGGAGTTCGAGAAGAAGTTCGGCGTCACGATCCTCGAGGGCTACGGCCTCTCGGAGACCTCGCCGGTCGCGTCGTTCTCCAAGTACGGCGAGCCGGTGCGGGTCGGCTCGATCGGCACGCCCATCCCCGGGGTCGAGATGAAGCTCATCGACCCTGAGTGGAACGAGGTCGAGGGCGACCAGATCGGCGAGATCGCGATCAAGGGCCACAACGTCATGAAGGGCTACTACGACCGGCCCGACGCGACCGCCGAGGTGATCCACGACGGCTGGTTCCGCTCCGGCGACCTGGGCCGCCGCGACGAGGACGGCTGGTACTACATCGTCGACCGGTCCAAGGACATGATCATCCGCGGCGGCTACAACGTGTACCCGCGCGAGATCGAGGAGGTCCTGATGACCCACGAGGCGGTCTCGCTGGCCGCGGTCATCGGGGTGCCGGACGAGAGCCATGGCGAGGAGATCAAGGCCGTGGTCATCCTCAACCCCGGCGCGACGATCACCGAGGCCGAGCTGGTCGCGTGGGGCAAGGAGCAGATGGCGGGCTACAAGTACCCGCGCATCGTCGAGTTCGTCGACGCGCTGCCGATGACCTCGACCGGCAAGATCCTCAAGCGCGAGCTGTCGTAGCGCAGGCGGGCGGCGCGGTCGGGGTTGGTGGGGGGGG
>DASTXB010000037.1:0-37506 GCA_035765695.1 Nocardioides sp.
GTGCCTGCGTCCGCCGGGGCGGACACAGCTGCGACCAGGGCCAGCGGGGCCACGAGGGCACCGATGGCGGCCGCGATGCGGAACCGGTTGTGAGCCGTCATGACGACGATCTCCTTGCATTGACAGGAAATAGGGCGTGAGCACGTCTTCCCGAGATCGTTCCTCCGGCCCCCCCAGCCCGGTACCGGTCAGGTTAGGACCGCCATTCCCTGTCGCGTAGGTGGTCTACGCCGATGGTCTGCACCATTGGTCTAGCGCTTTCATCTGGACCAGTGGTGGCGCCGGCGGCGTGCCGCGAGGAACAGCAGGACGAGCACGCCGGCCAGGAACAGCGGCAGGTGCGTCACCGCGGTGAGCACCACCAGCACGGCGAGAACGGCGAGAACGGCGAGCCCCGGGCCGGGGACGCCCCGCCTGGACGCCGGCCGCCGGTCGGCCGGCTGAGCCACCGGCCCGTAGCGGCCGGGGAGGTCCCGGAAGATCGGCGCGAGCTCGCCGCGGGTGCGGCTGGCCCAGATCCGGTCCAGCCGCTCCGCGTGCTCCTCGGTGGTGAGCCGGCCCTCCGCGTAGTGCTCGCCGAGCTCGACCGCGGCCGCCTCGCGCTCCGCGTCGCCGATCCGCAGGTGGTCGTCCATCACGCGTCCCCGGGCTGCTCGTCCTGCTCGGGCTCGTCGCCGTCGGCGAGGACGCCGTACAGCTTGCGGCGGGTCTCGACGAGGACCTCGACAGCGGCGCGGCGCTGCTGGTCGCTGCCGGTGGTCACGATCTGCCAGACCGCGCCCATGACCTGGCCGATCTCGGGGCGCAGGTCGGCGACGCCGCCGCCCTCCTCGCGCTCCGGCTCCTCGAACGGCGCCCACACGGCGGTGAGCTCGTCGGCGTGCGCGTCGACGTACTCGCGGCCGGCGTCGGTGAGCCGCAGGCTGCGGCGGCCGTTCGCGTCGGTGGTGGCGACCAGGCCCTCGTCCTCGAGCTGCTGGATGGTCGGGTAGACCGAGCCGGGGCTCGGGCGCCAGGCGCCGTTGCTGCGCTCGGCGATCTGGTGGATGACCTGGTAGCCGTTGACGTCCTCACCCTTCCCCTGCGCGGTGCCGACCACGTCCAGGATCGCCGAGCGGACGTCGCCGCGGCGGACTCGCGGCCCGCGCTGCCGGTCACCCTGCGCCAGGCCGAACAGCCCGGCCACCCACGGCGGCGGGCCCGGGTTCCCCGGTCGGCCATGGCCACCCCAGCCACCCCAGGGCGGTCCGCCCCAGCCGCCGCGCCCTCCGTGCTGCTGCCACTGCTGCTCTGCGTGGGCGGCCCACTGCCGCCCGAATCCACGGTGTCCCATGAGGGACTCCTCTCTCTCCTCGCGTCGATAGGTCGCGGCGGCAGACTGTGGGCTGACTGTCGGCTAACTGTCGCCGTCATGTCGCGATATATCGTGAGCGTACGTCGGATGAGTGGTCGGGACAAACGGGTTTCGGCTGTCAGCAGCCAGAACCCGCACGACACGCCGGTGTGATGCGGCGTGTCGCGCGGGTTTCGGCTGCCAGCAGCCGAAACCCGCCGCTGCCCTACCGCGCCAGCCAGGCGGCGTACGCGTCGAAGGTGTAGGGCCGGCCGAGGAAGTCGGCGACGAGGTCGGCGGCGTCGCGGGAGCCGCCGGGGGCGAGGACGCGGTCGCGGTAGCGGCCGGCGACGTCGGGGGCGAAGAGGTCGGCGGGGTCGAACGCCGAGAAGAGGTCCTTCGCGATCACCAGCGACCACATGTAGGTGTAGTACGCCGACGAGTAGCCCGACAGGTGGCCGAAGCTGGCGAACATGTGGGTGCCGTCGATGTAGGGGAACGGCGAGTACCGCTCCTGCAGCTCGCGCATCGCCGCGGTGAGGTCGTCGGGCCGCGAGGTGTGGAACCAGTACGACATCGCCGCGTAGAACATCTGGGTGCGCGCCTGGTAGCCCTTGCCGAAGTCGTCGGCCGCGCGCATCCGATCGACCAGGTCGGCGGGGATCGGCTCACCGGACGCCGAGACCGCGAACGTCCGCAGCACGTCCGCGTCCCAGGCCCACTCCTCGAGCATCTGGCTCGGCGCCTCGACGAAGTCCCACTCGGTCGCGACGCCGGAGAAGCGCGTCCACTCCCCCGACCCCGCGAGCACGTGGTGCACCAGGTGCCCGAACTCGTGGAACAGCGTCACGACGTGGTCGTGCTCCATCAGCCCGCGGCTGAAGTTGCACACCAGCACGCCCTCGGCGAGCTGCCGCCCGGCGAGCCCGTCGGCGAGCGTGAACTGCGCGGCGTGCTTGTACTTGCCCTCGCGCGGGTGCAGGTCGAGGTAGATCCTCCCGATCCGCGCCCCGTCCCGCACCACGTCGTACGCCGTGACGTCCTCGTGCCACACGACGGCGTCGGGCACCTCGACGTACGAGAGCCCGAAGAGCCGCGCGGTCACGTCGAGCAGCCCCTGCCGGACCCGCGCGAAGTCGAAGTACGCACGCACCTGCTGCGCGTCGACGTCGTGCCGCTCCTGCCGGACCAGCTCCTCGTAGTAGAGGGCGTCGGCCGAGTCGATCGCGGCCGCGCCGGGGACGTCGCGGCGGTACCGCTCCAGCAGCAGGTCCAGGTCGCGCCGCATCGGCTCCGCGGCGGCGTCGGCGATCCGGTCGATGAACTCCGGGATCGCCGGGCCCTTCCCGATCATCTTCACGTCGGCGTCGTACGACGCCCAGTCGGCGTACCCGACGAGCGTGGCCAGCTCCTCGCGCAGCGCGAACAGCTCGTGCAGGAGCGGCTCGTTCTGCGGCCAGCCGCGCTGGAGGAACGCCACGGTGACCTCGCGCCGGACGGCTTCGTCGTGAGCGAACATCCGGGCCGGCACGGAGTCCGGGTAGTCGGTCGTGACCGCGATCAGGCCGTCGTCGCCGGCGGGGTGGGCGTCCAGCCAGTCCTGCGGCAGCCCGGCGAGCAGGTCCGGGGTCACACGGACCGTGCGGACGTCGTCGCGGATGTTGCGGCCGAACTCCTGGCCGACCTCGGTCAGCCGCTCGTTGATCTGCGCCAGCCGGGCGCGGGTCGCGTCGTCGAGGTCGACGCCGGCGCGGCGGAAGTCGTCGAGCGTCTTGGTGAGCAGCCGCGCCGCGACCGGGTCCACGCCCTCCGGCGAGGCGGCGGCGAAGGCGTCGTACAGCTGCCGGTCCTGGCGCAGCCCGGTGACGTACCGGTCCACCTCGACCTCGGCCTGCTCGCACGTGGTGCGGACCGCCTCGAGCGGGTGCACGTTGGCGAGCAGGGACGCGGAGGCCGCGACGTTCGAGAGGTGGCGGGAGACCTCGTCCCACCGGCGCAGCAGATCGATCGTGGCCGCCGGCGGGTCGGACCGCAGGCCGTCGACGAGCTCCCGGGCGGCGGCCAGCCCCTCCCGGGTCCGGGCCGCGACCCACTCCTGCGCGTCGTCGGCCGTCGGGAGGGCGAGGGGCGCCGGGTCGGTCATGGCGCCAGACTGCCACGCCTCCGGGTGAGGAACGCCCGCTCGGCGGGGTTCTCGGTCGCGGCGATCGCGGCGTCGTACGCCGCCCGCGCCTCGGCGCTGCGGCCGAGCCGGCGCAGCAGGTCGGCGCGGGTCACGTGCCACGCGTGGTACGACGCGATGCTCGGCTGGGCCTCCGGCAGCCGGTCGACCACCGCGAGCGCCACCTCCGGCCCGTCGAGCTCGGCGATCGCGACCGCCCGGTTCAGCGCGACGACCGGCGACGGCGTGACGGCGTACAGCTGGTCGTAGAGCTGCGCGATCTGCCCCCAGTCGGTCGCGGCGGCGTCGGGCGCGTCGGTGTGGACCGCGTTGATGGCAGCGAGCAGCTGGTAGTGCCCGGGACGACCTCCCCCGGATGCACGGAGCGCCAGGCACTCGCGGACCAGCGCGTGGCCCTCCGCGATCAGCGCGCGGTCCCAGCCGCCCCGGTCCTGGTCGCGCAGCGGCACCAGCTCACCCTGCGCGTCGAGCCGCGCTGTCCGCCGCGCCTCGGTGAGCAGCATCAGCGCGAGCAGCCCCGCCACCTCGGGCTGGTCGGGCAGCAGCTGGCGCAGGATCCGGCCGAGCCGGATCGCCTCCCCGGTCAGGTCCTCGCGGATCGAGTGCTGCCCGGAGCTGGCGAGGTAGCCCTCGTTGAACACCAGGTAGACGACCGCCAGCACCGCACCCAGTCGCGCGGTGAGGTCCTCGGGCCCGGGGACCCGGTAGGGGATCCCGGCCGCGGCGATCTTCTTCTTGGCGCGGGTGATCCGCTGCGCCATCGTCGTCTCCGGCACCAGGAACGCCTGCGCGATCTCCGGCACGGTCAGGCCGCCGAGCAGGCGCAGCGTGAGCGCCACCCGCGCCTCGGGTGCGAGCGCGGGGTGGCAGCACGTGAAGATCAGCCGGAGCCGGTCGTCCTCCACGACGCCGGTCGGCTCGTGCGGTGTGTCGTCATCGAGCATCAGGGCCGCCTGGTGCTTGGCGTCGCGACGGGACTCGCGGCGGATCCGGTCGATGGCGCGGTTGCCCGCCGTGGTCGTCAGCCACCCACCCGGGTTGGGGGGTACGCCGTCGACCGGCCACTTCTCCAGCGCGGTCAGCAACGCGTCGGCGGCCGCCTCCTCGGCGATGTCGATGTCGCCGAAGCGGCGGACCAGCGAGGCGACCACCCGGCCGTACTCCTCGCGGTAGATCCGCTCGATCGCGGCGCCCGCGTCGGTCACGCAGGCGCTTCCTGGAACGGGCGCACCTCGACCTTCCCGGCGCAGGCCAGCGAACCCTCCGCGGCCCACTCCAGGGCGGAGTCGAGGTCGGGCAGCTCGAAGATCCAGAAGCCGCCGAGCCACTCCTTGGACTCGGCGAACGGACCGTCGGTGACGACCCGCTGACCGTCGGTGTTGTCGACGGTCCGGGCGCTCTCGATCGGCTGCAGGCCGCCGGCGAACACCCACACGCCGGCGTCCATCGCCTTCTGGTTGAACCGGTCCACGGCCTCGAAGATCGGCTGCATCTCCTCGGGCGCCGACGGCATGTCCTCGCCGGTCACGTGGTGGACGGACAGCAGGTACTGGGTCATCTCATTCCTCCTGGGTCGCCGGGCCCGGGTGGCCCGTCACCCTCTCCACGAACGGGCCGACGTCAGGACGACAGCCTTCCCGAAACAAATTCATCGTGCCTACTGTGAGCCGCATGTCGGCTCCCGAGTTCCGTCTGTCCTCGACCGTGCTCGGCACCCCGGACCCGCGCGGCCTGGCCGCGTTCTACCGGGACCTCCTCGGCTGGGAGGTGCGGCGCGACGAGCCGGAGTGGGTCGTCCTCGAGCCGCCGGGCGGTACGACGGGCCTCGCGTTCCAGCTGGAGGACGGCCACGTGCCGCCGACCTGGCCCTCGGGGCCCGGCGAGCAGCAGATGCAGGTGCACCTCGACTTCGCAGTCGACGACCTCGACTCCGGCGTCGCCCGGGCCAAGGCGCTCGGCGCCGGCCTGGCGGCGCACCAGCCCCAGGACGACGTCCGCGTGCTGATCGACCCGGCCGGGCACCCGTTCTGCTTGTTCGAGCCGGCGCACTGACCACCACTACAGTCCTCGCATGACGGACTGGGGTGCGCTCTACCGCGACAACGTCGCCGCCGTCTCCGCGCTCGCCGGAGACCTCACCGACGAGCAGCTGCGCACCTCGGTGCCCGGCACGCCGGCCTGGACCGTGCACGACGTGCTCGCCCACCTCGCCGGCGGGCCGTCGGACGCCGTCACCGGCCGGATGGACGACGCCCCGGGGCCGGAGTGGACGGCGCGGCACGTCGGCGAGCGGCGCGAGCTGCCCGTGGCCGACCTGGTCGCGGAGATGCAGTCGCACCAGGACGCGATCGCCGCGTCCACGGTCGACAACCCGCGGCCGGCGATCGTCTGGGACATCGCCGTCCACCACGCCGACCTGCACGAGGCGCTCGGCCTCGGTCAGCTGCCGGATCGGCTGTGGGCACCGGTGCTCGCGGGCGTCGCCCCGATGAAGTTCGGCACCAGCGGCGTCCCGGAGGACGTCGATCCGTACGAGCTGTTCCGCGCGATCTTCTCCCGCCGCTCCCGCACGCAGATGCAGGCGTGGGGTCTCCCGCTCTCCCCCGAGCAGCTCGACGAGCTCTGCATCTTCGGCCCCCGCGAGGACGATCAGCCTTTACCCTGAGCGGGTGCTCCCTCGGACGTTCACCCTGCGCGCAGCCGCGCTGCTGACCGCCCTCGCCCTGGGCACGGTCGGGCTCGTCGCGCCCAGCGACGCGCAGGTGCAGCACGCCGATCGCACCGCGGCCGCGAAGCCCGGCAAGGATCCCCGCAAGCGGCTCGGCCTCTTCGTCGACCCGAAGATGCCGGCGTACCAGCAGGGCGGCGTCTACCGCACCGAGCTGGGCAAGCGCGCCCAGGCCTTCTGGGTCATCCCGGAGGCGTACGGCACGGCGTCGGTGAAGGACAAGGTGCGGGAGTACACCGGGGACGCCGCGGCCGCGCGGAAGACGCCGGTCCTGACCGTGTACGGCGTCCCGGGTCGCGACTGCGGCCAGTACTCCTCGGGCAACCCGCTCCAGACCTCCGCGCAGTACCGCGCCTGGATCACGCAGGTCGCGGCCGGGTTGAGGAGCACGCACGCCCTGGTGGTCCTCGAGCCCGACGCGCTCGCGCTGTTCAGCAGCTCGGTGCAGACCTGCCCGACCAAGCCCGACGGCTGGCAGGGCATGCTCCGCTACGCCTCCCGCAAGCTGAGCGCCACCGGCGCCTGGGTCTACCTGGACGCCGGGCACTCGAACTGGACGCCGTACGACGACCGCCCGAAGTACCTCAAGGCCGCCGGGATCGCCTTCGACCGCGGCTTCAGCACCAACGTCTCGAACTTCCGCCCGACCAGCGCCGAGAAGGCGTACGCCGGCACGATGCTCAGCGGCCTGCGCAGGCTCGGCGTCAAGGGCATGCACTACGTCGTCGACACCTCGCGCAACGGCGCGACGCCCCCCGACGGCAGCGGGTTCGACACCATCAACCCGACCTGGGCCCGGGTCGGCAAGGCACCGAAGCTGGTCTTCGACGGCGCCTTCGACGGGACGCTGTGGGTCAAGCACCCCGGCGAGTCCGACGGCCAGGTCAACGGCGGCGGCCCGTCCGGGCAGTGGTGCGACCTCCTTGCCGACCGGCTGCTGGGCCGGTCGTCGACCCAGTCGTACTGCCCGTAGGGATCACCCGAGGAACGGCCGCACCTCGACCTTGCGGCGGCACGCCCGCGAGCCCTCGGCGGCGAGCTTCAGCGCCTCGTCGAGGTCGGCGGCCTCGAGGATCCAGAAGCCCGCGGCCCACTCCTTGGTCTCCACGAACGGCCCGTCGGTGAACACCCCGACCCCGTCGCGGTTGTCGACGACGGTCGCGGTCTCGGGGGCGGCCAGGCCGCCCGCGAACACCCAGTGGCCGCGCTCCCGCAGCCGGTCGTTGAAGGCGTCGATCGCCTCGTCCTCCTCGGGCGTGGACGACGCGGTCCGATCGTCGATGACGGACAGCAGGTACTGCATGCGGATCGTCTCCTCTGCTTCGGGCGCCCCTGATGGGCAGCCTCGCACTCCTGCTACGAACGGCCGGGCCCGGATACGACATGGCGAAGGTCGGCCAGCGGACGGCGGTCGCGCGCCGGCGCCTCGCCCACGGCGCGGCCGAAGGCCGTGATCGAGCGGACCTCCCACCCGGGCGCGAGGCCCAGGTGGGCGGTGAGCCCCTCCAGGTCGAACGCGCGGAACTGCCGGGACGCGAGGCCCAGGGCCTCCGCCTGGATCGTCATGTGTGCGACGGCCTGGCCGAGGTCGTAGTCCGCGAACTCGGAGAACTCCAGGTCGGTGTCGTCGACGTGACGGTGGGCGATGTTGACGACGAGCAGGCTGGCCGACGGCGCCCATCGGGCGGTGCTGGGCACGAGCCGGGCCGTCACCGCGGCGTGCTCGGCGGTCCCGCGCACCGCGGTCACGAACGCCCACGGTTGGGAGTTCCCCGCCGAGGGCGACCACCGGGCGGCCTCGAGGAGCAGGTCGACCTGGCCGGCGTCGACGGCGACGTCCGGGTCGAAGGCGAGCGGGCTGTACCGGCGGCGCAGCAGCGGGTGCAGCCGTCCGGCGCGGTCGTCGTCACGCGAGGTCATGGGTCGTGAACCCGCGTGAGCCGTGGATCATGCCCGGTGCGGCGACCTCCGTCCGCGGCGAGCTCCTCGCTCACCACCCCATCGTGCCCGGCCCACCCTTGAACGGCCCGCGCACCCGGCTGGTGATCCAGCCGCCGTAGAACCCGCCGGGCTGCGGCTCGACGACCTCGCCGTCGACGGTGCAGCGGTCCACCGAGCCGGGCATGACCGCGACCGCGCCGGCGATCTCCTCGAAGCCGGCCGTCGGCCGCTCATAGGCCCACGCGGCCCGTCGGGCGACCCGGTCGCCGGAGACGAGGTCGAAGTACGACGCCTGGCCCTTCCACTCGCACCACGTGTGACCGGCCATCGGCACCAGGACCCCGTCCGCGAACGCGTCGCGCGGCAGGTAGTACGTCGGCGGGTGGCTGGTCTCGAGCACCCGCCAGGACGTGCGGGTCGTCGCGACCACCCGGTCGCCGAGCACGACCTCGACGAGCTCGCTGCTGGGCTCGACCCGGGGCGGGCGCGGGTAGTCCCACACCGACTCGAGCTCGGTCATGGAGGTGACGGTACCCGGGCGGGGAACATCGCCGAGGCGCGTGAGGTTCGGGGGTTGTGCGCAGACTCCGGGCTCTCGTGGCCGACACCCGGCCGCTCCGGGACGAGCACTTCCGGCGGCTCTGGCTGGCGAACATCATCACGGTCGTCGGCGCGCAGCTGACGGTCGTCGCGGTGCCGGCCCAGATCTACCAGATGACCGGCTCGTCGGCGTACGTCGGCCTGACCGGGCTGTTCGGCCTGGTGCCGCTCGTCGTGTTCGGGCTGTGGGGCGGTGCGCTCGCCGACGTGTTCGACCGGCGCACGATGCTGATCTGCACGACGTTCGGCCTGATCGTCACCAGCGGGCTCTTCTGGCTCCAGGCAGCGGCCGGGAACACGAACGTGTGGGTTCTGCTCGGGCTGTTCTCGGTGCAGCAGGCGTTCTTCGCGGTGAACCAGCCCACCCGCAGTGCCGTGCTGCCGAAGCTGCTGCCGCCCGAGCTGCTGCCCGCGGCGAACTCGCTCAACATGACGGTCTTCCAGGCCGGCGCGATCGGCGGCCCGCTGGTGGCGGGCATGCTGATCCCGGTCTTCGGCTTCGAGTGGCTGTACCTCATCGACACGGTCACGCTGTTCGCGACGCTGAGCGCCGTGGTCCGCCTCCCGCGGCTGCCGGTCGAGGACGCCGCCAAGGGCACGCCCGGCCTGCGCTCGGTGATCGAGGGGTTCGCCTACCTCAAGGGCCACCCGGTGCTGCTGATGTCGTTCGTCGTCGACCTGATCGCGATGGTCTTCGGCATGCCGCGGGCACTGTTCCCCGAGATCGCGCACGTCTCCTTCGGCGGGCCGGACGAGGGCGGACTGGTCTTCGCGCTGCTGTTCGCGGCGATACCGGCGGGTGCCGTGATCGGCGGCGTGTTCTCCGGGTGGGTCTCGCACGTCGAGCGCCAGGGGTACGCCGTGATCGTGTGCATCGTCGTGTGGGGCCTCGCGATGACCGGCTTCGGCGTCGCGGTCGGGCTCGCCGACCTCGGGCAGCAGGTGATGCTGGCGATCGCGCTGCTCATGCTGGTCATCGGCGGCGCGGCCGACATGGCGTCGGCGGCGTTCCGGACCTCGATGCTCCAGAGCGCCGCGAACGACGCCGTCCGCGGCCGGCTCCAGGGCGTGTTCATCGTCGTGGTCGCCGGCGGGCCGCGCATCGCGGACGTCGTGCACGGCGCCAGCGCCGCCATGGTCGGCACGGCGGCGGCCGCCGCGGGCGGGGGCGTGCTGGTGGTGGTCGGGACGATGGTCGCGGCGGTCGCCGTCCCGTCCTTCGTCCGCTACCGGGTCACCCGCTCGGCGTCAGCCGTCCAGTAGACCGCGCAGGTACGCCGCCTGGCCGACGTGCTGGGCGTCGTCGTCGGCGATGCTGACCAGCCGGACGCCGAGGGTGACCGGCGGGTCCCACCGGTCGTCGACGATCCGGTCGAGATCGGCGTCGGAGACGGTCCGCAGGTACGCGACCGTCGCCTCGTGGCAGGCCCGCAAGTAGTCGGCGAGCAGCTCTCCGCCGGCCCGGACCTTGCCGACCTGCTCACTGGTGTGGCCGTACCCGTGGTCGTTGCGGTCGAGGTCGAGGCCGAACCGGTCCACCCAGCCCTGGGTGAACCACACCTGCTCGGTGCCGGCGACGTCGGCGATCTGGGCGTCCTGGACCCGTGCGGCGTGCCACACCAACCACGCGATGGAGTTGGCGTCGGCGGTCGGGCGGTGGGCGAGCGTCTCGTCGTCCAGGCCGCCGACGACGGCCACGCCGTTCTCGAGGACCCGCTCGAAGAAGTCGATGTACACGTCCGCTGGAGTCATGGTCCCGACGTTACGCCCGCTGCGAGTGGGTACTCGGCCGTCATGACGAACTTCGGGTACACCCTGATGACCGAGCAGAGCGGACCCCGCGAGCTGGTCCGGTACGCCGTCGCGGCCGAGCAGGTCGGCTTCGACTTCGAGGTCTCCAGCGACCACTACTCCCCGTGGCTGACCGAGCAGGGCCACGCGCCGTACGCCTGGACCGTGCTCGGCGCGGTCGCGCAGGCGACGTCCCGCGTGGGGCTGATGACGTACGTGACCTGCCCGACGATGCGCTACCACCCCGCCGTCGTGGCGCAGAAGTCCGCGACGCTGCAGATCCTCGCCGAGGGCCGGTTCACCCTCGGGCTGGGCAGCGGCGAGAACCTCAACGAGCACGTGGTCGGCGAGGGTTGGCCCGCCATCCAGGACCGCCAGGACATGCTGCGCGAGGCCGTCGAGATCATCCGGTCGCTGCACACCGGCGAGCTCGTGGACCACCGCGGCGAGTACTACCAGGTCGACTCCGCACGCATCTGGGACGTGCCCGAGCAGGGCGTCGAGCTCGGCCTCGCGGTCGCCGGCGACCGCGCGATCGAAGCGCTCGCACCGCTCGGCGACCACCTGATCGGAGTCCAGCCGGAGTCGTCGCTGGTCGACGGCTGGAACGCCGTCGACGGCGCACCCAAGATCGGCGCCGGCGCCCGCGCGATCGGCCAGATCCCGATCTGCTGGGACCCCGACGAGGACACCGCGATCAAGAAGGCGCACGAGCAGTTCCGCTGGTTCGGCGGCGGTTGGCAGGTCAACGCCGACCTGCCGACCCCCGCCGGCTTCTCCGGTGCCACCCAGTTCGTCCGGCCCGAGGACGTCGCCGCGTCGATCCCCTGCGGCCCCGACCTGGACAAGGCGGTCGAGGCGATCTCGGCCTACTGGAAGGCCGGCTTCACCGACATCGCGATCGTGCAGATCGGCGACGAGGGCCAGGACCGGTTCCTCGAGGAGGCCGCCGGACCGCTGCTGGAGAAGCTCCGCGCCGCCGCGCCCTGACCGCTGCTCTCGGGCACCCCTCCGTGCGCTTGTCTCATCCCAGCGCCAGTGTCGCGAACGCAAGCGCGAGGACGGCGGTGACCGCCGACATGCCCCAGCGCTCGACCGGGTGGGTACCGGCCAGGTTGGTCGCGGTGTTGATGGCGAACAGCCCCGCGAACGTCCAGGACAGGAAGCCGATGTCCGCCACCGCCGCCCAACCGGCCACGGCCAGCACGAGCACGGTGCACGCGCTCGCGACCCGGTAGCGCCCTGGGAGCCGACCATCGACGGCTGCCGCTCGACCGCCGTACGCCGCGCGGCCCCACGGGGCTCCGAGGGCGAGGCCGGTCTGGAACGCGGCAGCGGCCGACACCAGGCAGACGGCGACCGCCGCGAGGGCCGCGGTCACGGCAGGCCCTCCGCCAGGTCGACCAGGCGCATCGAGACGTCCAGGGCCCGGGCCGAGTGGGTCAGCTCACCGATCGCGACCGAGTCGACCCCGGTCGACGCGACCCTGCGCGCGTCGGCGAGCCGGAGTCGGCCAGATGCCTCGAGGCGGGCGCGGCCCCGGGTGAGGCGGACCGCCTCGCGCATCTCGGCGAAGGACATGTTGTCCAGCATCACCGACGTCGCGCCGGCGCGAAGCACCCCGGTGAGCTCGTCGAGGGTCTGGACCTCCACCTGCACCGGTACGTCGGGGTGCCGGGCGCGGACCTCCTCGAACGCGCCCGCGGCGCTCCCGGCGGCGAGGATGTGGTTCTCCTTGATCAGGGCTTGGTCGCCGAGTGACAGCCGGTGGTTCACGCCGCCGCCGCAGCGCACCGCGTACTTCTCCAGAGCTCGGAGGCCGGCCGTGGTCTTGCGTGTGTCGCGCACGGTGACGCCGAAGTCCGCGACCGCGTCGACCCAGGCCGCGGTGGCGGTCGCGATCCCGGACAGGTGGCCCAGGAGGTTGAGTGCCGACCGCTCGGCGCCGAGCAGGCAGGCGACGTCCCCGCGCACCGTCATCAGCACCTGCCCCGTCGCCACCCGACCGCCGTCGCCGACCAGGGTGCCGATCTCGACGACGTCGCCCAGCGCGTGGCGGAACACCGCATCGGCGACCGGCAGGCCGGCCACGACGCCGGCCTCCCGGGCAACGATCTCGGCGCGGCCCACGCAGCCGCGCGGCACCGTCGCGCTCGTGGTGACGTCGTCCGCGGACCGGTCCTCGGCGAGTGCGATCGCCACCGCGCGTGCGACGTCAGCGGCCGCCGGCGCCGGGACCGCCGCGCCGGCGACGTCCGACGGGGCGCCCGACGGCGGACTCGTCGTGGTGCTCACAGGGCGGCTCCGGCGATGACGGCGCCCGCGCCGACGAGTGCCATCGCGCCGGCAGCCTCCAGGCGGGTGACCGTCCGGGGTGACAGTGACCGTGCGGCTCGGGCAGTGGCGGAGCCGACGGCACTGAGCCAGGCGACCGACAGGACGAGGTGGACGGCTGCGAGCGTCAGGAGGAGCGTCGGGCCCCGCTGCCCGGGCGGAGCGAACTGGGGCAGCAGGCTCACGTAGAACACCCCCACCTTGGGGTTGAGCAGGTTGGTCACCACGCCGCGCCGGAAGGCCCGCCAGGGCGTGGTGCCTGCGGAGGTGTCTCCGGACCCGGAGGCAATGGCCGGCGCCGGGATCGGTCGAGCGCGATCTGCGTGCCGCCTGCGCACCGCGCGGGCGAGGCTGATGGATCCGAGCCAGAGGAGGTAGGCCGCACCGGAGATGCGGACGCACGCGTAGGCCCACGGGGACGCAGCGAGGAGCGCGCTCAGGCCGCCGACAGTGAGCGCCGCCCAGCAGACCAGCCCCGTGTTCACGCCGAGCGCGCACGCGAGCGCGGCGCGGCGGCCCGAGCGGATGCCCTCGGTGAGCACCAGCACCGTGTCGGCACCTGGGGTGACGGTCAGCAGTGCGGCGCACAGCGAGAACGAGGCGATGGTCCCGAGCGGTAGCTGTCGTGCAGACGCGAGCTGCTGGGCGATCGGGAGGGCGAGCTCGACGGTCACGCGGCCACCTCGGAGGCCGCCGGGAGGTCGGGAGCGGCGCAGGTGAGGTCGGCGGGTCCCGGGTCGTCGTCCGGCATCGCCCGGACGTGGCGGACCGCGGAGAACACCACGGGCAGCGCGCTCGCCGGGGCGCAGACGGCGGCGACCAGGGTGGTGCCGGCCAGGCCGAGTCCGCTGGCGAGCCAGGCCCCGAGCGCGGCGCCGAGCGGCATGGTGCCCCAGATCAGGAAGCGGTTGCTGGCATTCATCCGCGCCAGCATCGGCGAGGGCGTGGTCGCCTGCCGCAGGCTGACCGCGTTGACGTTCCAGATGCCGGTGCCGGCCGCGCTGACGGCCAGTCCGAGGGTGAGCCACAGCACCGGAAGCCCGAAGCGTGCGAGCGTCGCGACCACGAACCCCACCTGCAACGCAGCGCCGAGCGCGATCGAGCGGCCGACCCCCAGCGTCCGGTTCAGGCTGGGGACCATGAGCGAGCCCGCGAGGTAGCCGACGTTCGACCCGGCGAGCACCAGGCCGGCGGTGGCGGCCGAGAGGCCGAGGTCCCGCACCGCGTAGGTGATGAGGATGGCGAGGAACGCCTCGACCCACAGGTTCATCCACGCGGCACCGAGCGCCAGGGGGCGGATGTAGCGGTGCCGCAGGCAGAACGCGAGCCCGGCGGTCACCTGCCGCACCAGCGGCTCCCGGGCAGCCGGCCGCTCGGGCGCCGGCACCGGCGGCAGGCCGCGCAGCAGCGCCGCGGAGAGCAGGTAGCTGACCGCGTCGACCACGAGCGCGAACGGCGCCGTCAGCACCTGCACCAGGACGCCACCCAGGCCCGGTCCCGAGGTCTGGGCGATCGCGCGAGCCGCCTCGAGTCGACCGTTGGCGGCTGCGATCTGACGCCGCGGCACCAGCGCCGGCAGGACCGTCAGCGAGGCGACGTCGAACAGCACGCTGAGCGATCCCACTCCGAACGCGACCGCGTACAGGTGCCCCAAGGTGAGCAGGTCCAGGGCCCAGGCGACGGGCACGCTGGCCAGCAGCAGCCCACGCGCGAGGTCGGTGGTCACCATCAGTGCGCGCCGCGACCACAGGTCCACCCAGGCGCCGGCCGGCAGCCCGAGGACGAGGAACGGCGCCGTTCCGGCTGCCGCCAGCAGCGCGACCTGGCTCGGGGATGCGTCCAGCGCGACCAGTGCCGTCAGGGGCAGTGCCAGCAGCGACACCTGGGTGCCCATCAGGCTGACCGCGATCGAACCCCAGATCCGACCGAACCCGCCCCGCCAGCGCACGCCGGTCCCCGCCTCGGCCGTCTTCTCGAGCTCGTCGCTCCCGACCGTGTCATCCTGTGTCATGATTGAGACCCTAAAAGGGATTCAATCATGACGTCAAGATAGGACAATGACACCCGACAGGATGGAGTCATGGTGAGGGACGCACGAGCCCCGGGGTGGCGACCGGGGGAGCTGGCGGGAGACCGACCGGCGTACGTCGCGCTCGCCGACGCCATCGCCCACGACCTCGCCCGGGGGCGGCTGGCCCCGGGCGATCGGCTCCCCACGCACCGGGCGTTGGCCGCCGAGCTGGGCGTCACGGTCCGTACGGTCGCCCGCGGGTATGCCGAGGCCGAACGGCGCGGACTGGTCGGCGGCGAGGTCGGCCGGGGCACCTATGTGCGTACGGCATTCGGACTCCCGGCCACCCCGAGCGCGGCAGGGACGGGCGCCATCGACCTGGCGGCCCTGCACCCGCCCATCGCCGCGGGCGCCTGGCCGGCCGAGCGGCTGGCCGCCACCCTGCGAGCCCTCTCCGAGGACCCGGTCGCGCTCCGGGTCGTCACCGACACCGAGCACAGCGCCGACCACCCCACCCACCGCGACGCCGCGGCGGCCTGGGTCGCTCACCGGGCGTTCGCCCCCCGTGGCGATGACATGTTGCTCACCGCCGGAGCCCAGCATGCGCTCAGCCTCTGCCTCCTCGGGCTCGTCCCCGCCGGGGCGAAGGTCGCGACCACGGCGGTGACCAACCCCGGGCTGCTGGCCGCCGCCCGGGCGCTCGCGGTCGATCTCGTCGCCGTCGACGCCGACGAGGACGGCATGCTGCCCGACGCGCTGCAGGACGCCTGCGCCCGCGAGACCCTCGCCGCCGTCCACGTCCAACCGACCTACGACAACCCACGTGCCCGCACCATGCCTCAGGCGCGGCGCGAGACCCTCGCCGAAGTGGCCGGCTCCCGGGGCCTCTGGATCGTCGAGGACGACCCGCTCGGCCCCCTCGCCCCCGACCGACCCCCGCCACTTGCCGCCCTCGCCGCCGAACGCACCTGCTACATCGGCAGTGCGGCGAAGGTCCTGGCGCTCGGCCTGCGCGTCGGGATGCTGGCGGCGCCCGAGGCGGCGTACCCACGGCTCGCCGCCGCCCTGCGGTCATCGACCTGGCTCACGGCCCCCCTCCTCGGCGAGGTCCTTGCCCGGTGGATCCGCGACGGAGTCGCCCACCAGGTCGTCGAGCAGCGGATCGCGGCCTGCCGCGACCGCCACCGCGTGGCCCGCGACCTCCTGGCCGACGTGGAGGTGCACGGAGACCCGGGCTCGCCCCACCTGTGGATCGAGCTCCCCGCGCCGTGGTCCGCCGGCTCGTTCGTGGCTGCCGCCCGTGACGACGGGGTCCTGGTGGCTCCGGGCGACGACTACGTCGTCGAGCGGACCCGGGCCGCCCACGGGGTCCGGATCGGCCTCAACGCAGAAGTGTCCGACGACCAGCTCCGCTCAGCTCTCACCAGGCTGCGGCGTCTTGTGCCGCTGGGCCCGTCCGGCACCTAGCTCGCCGCAAACAGCAGTCCGGTCCGGCTCCCGCACCGGCGCCTGCCGACCCGGCTCCGGGCAGCAGGGAAGTGCCACCCGGATCTGCCGCGATCTGCGCTGAGATGCCGGATGGGCGGAGGTGCGGATGGCGAGGCGGCGCACCCCGGCTGCGAGGCTGCCGGCTCATGGTCCGTTGCGGGCTAGTGCCCGGCCGAGGATGCGGGCAGCCTCGGGGAACGCCGCCGGGTCGGGGCCGGAGTAGTTGAGTCGTAGGAACGGCCCTGCGGGTTCGGCCGGGAACCATTCGGTCCCGGCGGCGATGATCAGTCCGTCGGTCTCGCAGTCCCGGCCCAGTCTGTGGACGTCGGTGCCGTCGGGGAGTCTGACCCACAGGTTGAGCCCTCCGGCGGGGACGTGGTCGGGAGCTGCCTCGGGAGCGTGCTCGCGGAGGGCGTTCACGAGGAGGTCACGGCGCTCGTGGAGCTGTTGGCGCACGGCGCGCAGGTGGCTGCGCCAGGCCGGCTGCGTCACGACATCGAGGGCAGCGGCCTGGAGCAGCGTGCTGACGTACATCGACTCGGCTCCCCGGTCGGCCATGATCCGGTCGCGGGCCGGCCCCCGCGTGACGGCCGCGGCCACGCGCAGGGCGGGAGAGACGCTCTTGGTGAGGGAGCGCAGGTAGATGACGTGGCCGGCGTCGTCGTGGGCGGCCACGGGCGTGGGGGCGGTGGTGATGCCGAAGTCGTGGGCCCAGTCGTCCTCGACCAGGAAGGCGCCGTGGGTGCGCACGACGTCCAGCACGGCGGCGCCAAGCCCCACCGACCACTGCGCTCCGGTGGGGTTGGCGTAGCTCGGTTGGGCGTAGAAGACGCGGGACCCGGTCTCCTCGAAGGCACGCTCCAGCTCGACCGGGTCCGGCCCCTGCGGACCGCTCGGCACCGGGACCATCCGGACACCGGCCTGCTGCGCGGCCAGGATGGCTCCCCAGTACGTCGGCGACTCGATCAGCAGGGGCTGGCCCGGCGCCACCAGTGCCCGGAACACCGAGCTGAGGCCGCTCTGGCTGCCCGGCAGGATCACCACGTCGCTGGGCGCGGGCGGGGTGAGGCCCGCCGGGGTCGACTCTGCGAGCTCGCGGGCGAACCACGCCTGCAGCTCGGGGTGGCCAGCGGTGGGCGACCTGCTCACCGCCGCGTCGGAGCGGGCGGCGCGCGTGAGTGCCGCGCGGACCAGTCGCTCCGGCAGGAGCTCGCGGTCCGGATAGCCGGAGTGCAGGGCGATGACGTCGTTGGGTGTGGTTCGCAGGGCGGTAGCGAACGACTCGATGCGGGCGTGAGGGGAGCGCAGCGCCGCCGTCTGCCAGCCGTAGTCGGCCGACCGGAGGGTGCGCACGCCCCGGACGAACGTGCCCACCCCTGCCCGGCTCTCGATGAGCCCCTGACCGGCGAGCGTCCGCAGGGCGCGCTGCACTGTCACCGGGCTTGCTCGATGGTCAGCGACGAGCTGGCGCGTGGAGGGGAGCCGGCTTCCGGGAGGAGCCGTGCTGATCCAGTCGCGCAGGGCCTTGACGATCCTTGAACTGCTATCGTCGCTCATGTCGGACGATAGTAGCGCTACTCTCCGGGCGCACGCCGTGGTACCGCCGGCCTCCCGAGCCGGTCTCTGGTGGGGGCTCCTGGGAGTAGCGGCGTTCTCCTTCACCGTGCCGCTCACCCGGGTGGCCGTCGACGGCCTCTCGCCCCTGTTCATCGGCTCCGGCCGGGCGGTGGTCGCTGCTGCGCTGGCCATCGTGTGGCTGACCGTGACCCGTCAGGTCCTCCCGCAGGGCCGGCAGTGGGTGCGCCTGGCCGTGGTGGGTGGCGGTGTCGTGGTCGGCTTCCCGCTCCTCACCTCCTTCGCGCTCACCGGCGCGCCGGCGAGTCATGGGGCCGTGGTGATCGCGGTGCTCCCGGCCGCCACCGCGGCGATGACGGTCCTCCGGGGTCACGAGCGCCCTCCGGCGGCATTCTGGGTCGCCGCCGGAGCGGGTGCTGCGGCCGCGTTGGTCTTCGCCTCCGCCCAGGGCGGCGGGTGGGGCACGCTCCATCCGGCGGACCTGCTGCTGTTCGGTGCCGTGGGGGCGGCTGCCGTCGGGTATGCCGAAGGAGGATATCTGGCGCGCGAGCTGGGCGCCTGGCAGACCGTGTCCTGGGCGCTGGTCCTCTGCGCCCCCCTCATGGTCGGCCTGACCGTCGTCTCAGCGGCGCAGCAGACACCCCACGGGACAGCGCAGCAGTGGGCCTGCTTCGCCTACCTCGGCGTCATCAGCATGTTCTGGGGCTTCTTCGCCTGGTACCGGGGGCTGGCGATCGGCCCCATGGCACAAGTCAGCCAGGTGCAACTCGTGCAGCCTGTTCTGAGCATCGCCTGGGCGGGGCTCGTGCTCGGCGAGCACCTCACGTGGGCGACGATCTTCGGAGGCGTGGTCGTCATCCTGTGCGCCGGCAGCGCCGTCCGCGTGAGGCTGGACCACCCTCGATGACCCGGGGCCGGCATGCGTCCGCTCATGCCGCGATCCGCTCGGCATGACTGCGTCGATCTGCCCCTTCGCCCAGAACGTCCACGCGCACACGCGACGTCCTCCGCATCGCCGGGCGGCCGACGTCCGGCCCCGGGTCGCCGTCGACCGACCGGGTTTCCGGGACATCGGGCCGATCCCGGGAGGACGATGGGGCATGTTCATCACCCCCGTCCCCGAGTCAGAGGCCACTGACGACCTAGCGGACTACTACCGCAAGCAGCGGACCGCGTGGGGCTTCCTTCCCAACTACGCCGGCGCGTTCTCGACCAGGCCGGACGTGGCGCAGGCGTGGAACCTGCTGAACAGCACGATCCGAGACGGCATGGACCGGCGCCGGTTCGAGCTGGCCACGATCGCGGCGGCACGTGCGCTCCGCTCGACATACTGCACCGCCGCACACTCGAAGTTCCTGCGCGACGTGTGTGGCGACGAAGAGAGCCTGCGGGCGATTGCGGCCGACCCGAGCGGCGCCGGCCTCGAAGCGCGGGACCGGGCGGTGTACGAGTTCGCCGCCAAGGTCGCCACCGACGCCGCCTCCGTCGTGCAGGCGGACGTCGACCGGCTCCGGGAGACCGGGCTGTCCGACGCCGACGTCGCCGACGTCGTCTACGCCGCCTCGGCCCGGTCATTCTTCACCCGGGTCCTGGACGGGCTCGGCGCACAGCTCGACCCGCAGACGGCTGACGCGCTCCCGGCGGAGCTGCTCCACTCGATGATCGTGGGCCGCCCGGTCGCCGACGGCGACGACGCTTGACATCGGCACCCGTGGGCGCCGTCCGGAACTGCCGCGACGAGCGCGCTCCCGAGGCGCGTCGTTCTCGCTCCTTCGGACGCGGAGGCGTGGGTGCAGCACACACCCGTCACGTGCGTCGGTGGACGGTGACGCGGCCGTGGGGGTGGTAGCTGGTGTCGTGGGCGCGGTGATGGTGCCAGGAGCACCGCGAGATGCCGTCGGCGAGGTCGGTGCTCCCGACAGCTCGACCGGCGGGCGCTACGGCTTGGCGACGTCGCGCAGGGTCGTCATCGCGCGGTCGACCGCGTCGCGGGCCTCCTCGATCCGCGCCGCGCTCGGGGGGGCCGCGCGGGTCAGGGCGCGGTCGAGCTCGAGCACGGCCGCGAACAGGTCCTGGAGCACGTCGGAGTGGACCGCCTCGAGGAGGCGCTCACGCTCCTCGATGCGGGCCAGGCGCTCACTGTGCCGGATGTTGCAGACCACGCTGTGCGCCCCGGGTTCGGTGTACAGGTCGGTCGCGGCCACCTCGACCCAGGCCCAGTCGCCGTCGGACCGGACCCGGAGCTCACCGACGCGCTCGGTCCGTGCCGGGTCGACGGTGAGCAGCTCGTCGAAGGCCTGGTGGTCCTCGGGGTGGATCCGGTCGGTCAGCTCCGCGCCGACGACGTCGTCGACCGGCCAGCCGAAGAGGTTCACCACGGCCGGGCTCGCGTAGCTGACGACGCGGTTCTCGTCGATGAGGATCGCCGCGTCGCTGGACCGCTCCATCAGGTGCCGCACGGCGTCGCCGAGGTTGAGCGAGGCCCCCACGATGCCGATCAGCTGCCCGTCGCGGTAGATCCCGCTGTCGGTGACGAGCGCGTGCAGCACCGAGCCGTCACGGCGCTGGACGGGGAACCCACCCGACCACGAGCGCCCGTCGCGGAGTGCGGTCATGATCTCGCTGGCGGCCACGTGGGACACCTGCGGCACGGTGAC
Organism: Nocardioides sp.; assembly: GCA_035765695.1. GTDB lineage: Bacteria > Actinomycetota > Actinomycetes > Propionibacteriales > Nocardioidaceae > Nocardioides. The sequence goes on from DASTXB010000037.1 coordinate 20,641, forward strand.
CTCCGCGACGTCTCGCCCCAGGGCCTCCGCGGCCGGCCAGCCGTAGAGCTCCTCCGCCGCGGCGTTCCAGAAGATGATCGCGCCCTGCGGGTCGGTCGCGATCACCGCGTGGCCAAGCCCGTGCAGGAGCTCGTCCGCGGAGGGACGCCCGGTCGTCACCCCGTCCGGCGGAGCGGGTCCCGTGCCAGCACTCACAGCCCCCAGCATGGGCCATCACGCAGAGGGCCGTCACGGGGACAAAGGCCCGGGACCGTCAGTCACCCTGCCCGGTCATCCGCTCCAGCCGGGTCCGCAACAAGCCGCGGCGGTGTGCGTTGCCCGGCAGGTCGACGTACCGGTCGCCGAACGCCGCGAGCAGCGCGTCGTCGAGACGACGGACCGCGCCGGGCGGGTAGCGGTAGTCCATGCGCGCGGCGAGGACGTCGTCGTCGACCCCGGACAGCACCTCGCCGAGACCGGCGAGCGTCGTGAGGCCGAGCTCGGGGAGGAGGCCCGCGATCCAGGCGTAGTGGTCGGGGCGGGACCACTCGGCGTCGGCGTACTGCCCGGCGAGGTACGCCGCGAGCTCGCGCGGGGTGATCCCGTCGGTCGAGGTCTCCTCGACCGAGGCGCCGCGCAGCCGCTCGCGGATCGTCGTGAACTCCTGGTCGGCGAGCTCGAGGAGCCCGGCCGCGAGGGTGAAGCGACGGTCGAAGTCGCGGGCGTGCTCGGCCGGGACCGTGCCCTTGTACCGGATGTCGTGCTCGAACTCCGCCCACGCGTGCTGGAGCACGGTCCGCACCTGCACCTGCGCGACGCGGCCCCCGGCGTCGGCGACCAGCAGGTGCCGGCTGGCGTACCCGAACCGGCCCTCGCTCGCCGTCTCCTGCCCGAGGTCGCGGTCGTCGAGCACCGTGAGCTGGGCGCCCAGCACGTCGGCGACCGTGGCCACGTCGCTGCGCACGTAGGTGATCACGCGGACGCCGACCTGGTCGGTGATCTCGCGGAGCGGATCGGTGTACGCCGGCAGGTCGTCGACCGTCCGCGCCGCCTTCGCCGCGAAGGACGAGACGCTCTTCGCGCGGCCGGTGACGCTGAGGTAGTTGACGCCCGCCTCGTCGAGGACCGACGTCACCAGCGCGACGTACCCCTCCGCGACGTCGGCCAGCTCCGGCTGGCGGCGCGCGTACTCCTCGACCGCCTCGCGGACCATCGCCTGCGCGTCGTTGAGCGTGGGCGTGACGATGTAGCCGCGCTCGAAGTCGCCGTACGTCGTGACCCGGTCGGGCCAGCGGTCGGCGAACAGCGCGACGTACGCACAGACCACCGCGTCGACCTGGTCCTCCGCGCGGCCGAGCTCGCTCTTGCGGGTGGCGGCCTCGACGTCGGAGCGCAGCGCCCGCCAGGTCCGCTCGGTCGGCACGATCCGCTCGAGGTGGTCCATCAGCCGCAGCAGCTCGGCCTTCATCGAGTCCAGGGTCCGGCCGCGCTTGTCCTTGTACTTCAGGGTCTTCTGCAGCCCAAACAGCACCACGGTCGCCGGGTGCGGGTAGACCTCGATCGCGCGCCGCTCGCGGCCCGAGCGGGGGTCCATGTCGAGGCGGAGCAGCCGGCAGATCCGGGCACCGCGAGTGCCGTTGGCGAACTCCGGCTTGCCCGTGTTCGACGGGTGCGCGCCGGCCTCGAAGCTGCGGAAGTCGCGGTTGAGCTCCTGCTCGGCGATCCGCGAGCCGGTCGGGTTGGTGACGATCAGCGGGGCGTCGATGCCGACCAGGCACGGCCCGTCGACGTACGGCGCCAGCGCGTCGCGGATCTCCTCGTCGGTGTGCACGCTCGACACGTGCACGAGCCGGCCCTGGTCGTCGAGGACGGCCAGCCCGGTCCGCTGCCGCTCGCCCCAGGCGAGGTCGATCCCGACGAAGTGCACGGCGTCAGCCTGCCCTATCGACGCACTCCGGTGAGGCCGGGCACCACGAATCGCTCGACCAGCGCCCGCTCCTCGGTCTCGTCGCGACCCGGGACGATCAGCAGGGACACGATCACGCGGACCAGCCAGCGCGCCGCCGCCTCGTCGCCGACGGCCGTCAGCCCGAGGCCCTCGACGACCTCGCTGGACTGGGCGAGCACGGCGGTGGTGCCGGCGTCGGCCGCGCCGAACCACGCCAGCAGGGCGGGTGCCGCGCGGACGTGCCGGACCGCGGCGAGGACGGCGTCCGTGACCTCGCTCGTCTCCTCGGCCACGAGAGCGCCGATGCGCCGGGCCTCGCGGTGGACGAACGCCCGGTGCAGCTCGTGCCGGTCGGCGAAGTAGCGGTACAGCGTCGCGCGCGAGCAGCCCGCGGCCCGGGCCACCTCGCCCATGCCGACCGCGTTCACGCCGTGCTGCGCGAACAGTCCCGCGGCCGCGTCGAGGATGTGCGTCGTCCGGTCGGTCATGCGGTCGGCCGGAACGGGACGGTCGTGGGGCGGCGCACGTACGGCCCCGGCGCCCAGGTGACCCCGTCGAGGTCGACGGTGAAGTCGGGGCAGCGCGCCAGCAGCTCCGCGAGCGCGACCCGGGCCTGCAGCCGGGCCGCGGCCGCGCCCAGGCAGTGGTGGCTGCCCTGGCTGAAGGTGAGGATCTGCGTGGGCCTCCGGCGCACGTCGAGCTCGTCGGCGTCCGGGCCGTAGCGGCGCGGGTCGCGGTTCGCGGCGGCGTACAGCAGCAGCACCCGGCGGCCGGCCGGGATCGTGCGCCCGTGCAGCTCGACGTCGCGCGTGGTCGTGCGGGCCAGCCCCTGCACCGGCGAGGTGAGCCGGAGCAGCTCCTCGACCGCGTCCGGCACCAGGGCCGGGTCGTCGAGGAGCAGTCGGCGCTGGTCGCGATCGGTCTCGAGCAGCTGCACGGCGCCGCCCAGCATGCCGGTCGTGGTGTCGTTGCCACCGGTGACGACGGTGAACACGTAGGCGAGGATCGAGAGGAGACCGCGGTCGTCGTCGCCGACGCCGGCCGCGACCAGGTGCGAGACGGTGTCGTCACCGGGCTCGACGCGGCGCCGCTCGATGAGCTCGGCGAAGTAGCCGGTCATCTCGGTCAGCGCGTCGGCGGCGGCGCCGATCTCCCCGGCCGAGCTCGCGGACACGATCGCGTGCGTCCAGTCGTCGAACCGGGCGCGGCCGTCCGGCGGCACCCCCAGGTAGTGCGCGACCACCAGGCTGGGCAGCGGCTTGAAGAGCGCCTCGACGATGTCGCCACCGCCCTCGTCGCGCAGCCGCTCGAGTCGCTCGACGACGAAGGCCCGCACCACCGGCTCCAGCGTGCCGACCTGCCGCGGGGTGAACCCGCGCGCCACCAGCTTGCGGAACGCCGTGTGGTCGGGTGGGTCGAGCATCACCAGCGGCGGGTTGTCCGCAAGGCCGATCGCGTCGAGCTCGTCGTACTCGACGGTCAGGCCCCGGGCCGAGGAGTACGTCGCGGTGTCGACCGCGGCCGCGAGCACGTCCGCGTGCCGGGACAGGACCCAGTGGTCACGGCCGCCGGGGCGCTCGACGTGGTGAGCGGGGTCGCGGTCGCGGAGGGCGGCGTACATCGGCCAGGGCTCCGCCCAGGTCTCCGGGGTGGCGGGGCGGTACACGCCCCTCACGATGAGACAGATCTGCTGATTTGTCCAATGTCAGTGGCCGGCGCGCTGGAGGGCGGTGCGGGCGCTCAGGGCGGCCTGGATCGCCCGGTCCGGGCGGCCGTTGCGGCGGTGGGGGCGGGCGGGCGAGCGGTCGCGGCGGTCATGGGGAGTCGTTCGGGTCTGCACGGTGGATCAGGAACGGGGTCGCCCCGCGCTGATACCCCGGTCCAGACCACCCGACCCGCGAGCACCCGCAGGCGGGTGGTGGCCGAACGGCACCGACTCCGCATGCCCCAGCGCCAGCAGGACGCTGGGCAGCACCGCCTTCGCCGTCCGCCGGTAGCCGGCGCCGCTGGGGTGGAACCGGTCGAGCGCGAACATCTCGTCGGGCTGGGTGATGAAGAACGGCCCGACCACGTCGGCGAGCGAGACCGCATGGCCGCCGAGCTCGGTCACCACGTCACGCTGGATCGCGGCGAGCTGGCGCGAGGCCCGGGACCCGAGGGCACGCAGCGGCTGCGGCAGCGGCCGGAGGGCGCCAAGGTCGGGGCAGGTCCCGACGACCACCTCGGCACCCCGCTCGCGCAGGTCCCGCACCGCCGCGGCCAGGTCCCGCCGGGAGTCCGCGACCCGCACCCGGTGCGCGACGTCGTTGCCGCCCACGACGACGACGGCCACCGTCGGCAGGTAGCCCGGCGGCAGCGACGCGAGCTGCCGGGCCAGGTCGGAGGTCTCAGCACCGACGACCGCGGCGGTGCGCAGCCGCACGCTGCGGTGGGTCGCCCGCGCGAGCCGCCGGGCCAGCTGGCCGCCGAGGGTGTCCTGGGGCCGGTCCGCGCCCAGCCCGGCGGCGATCGAGTCGCCGAGCAGCAGCAGGTCGACCGGGTCGCCGTACTTCCTCTTGTAGGTGCGGTCCGCCCGGTGCGCCTCCTCCCCCAGGGGCTTCCCGATCCTGGCCCGGGCGATCGCTGCCTGGCGGCGGAGTCCGTACGCCGTGGCGGCGCCGGCCGCCGCCGCCAGGCCGGTGGCCGTGAGCGCCCGTCGGAGGTGGTGGTTCATGACGGCACCGCACCATGGCCGTCCGACCGTGCGGTGACCTCCGGGTGTACGCCGACTGTGCAGTCCGGCGTCGGTCCGCGGCTGCGGGCCGCGGCTGCAGGCCGCTCCTGGCGTGGCCCCGGCCGACCGGCACGGGGAGCCGGTGGTCGTGGCCGGCGGGGTCCACCCGAACGCCTCAGGCGGCGGGGACCACCGCGCGGTAGTGGACGTCGACGAGCTCGGCGACCACGCCGGACCAGCCACGGCCCGCGACGGCGGCGCGACCGTTCGCGGCCAGCGCCTCCCGCAGCGCCGGCGACTCGGCGAGACCGGCCACCTGGTCGCGCAGCGACCCGAGGTCGGTCGGGTCGAAGAGCAGGCCGGTGCGGCCGTGCTCGACCAGGTCGAGCGGCCCTCCGGACGCCGGGGCGACGACCGCGACGCCGCTGGCCTGGGCCTCCTGCACGGTCTGGCAGAAGGTCTCGGCGTCGCCGGTGTGCACGAAGACGTCGAGCGACGCGAACGCCGCGGCCAGCCGGGGGCCACGCAGCATGCCCGTGAACGCGGCGGTCGGGAGCTGCCGCTCGAGGGACGGGCGCGCCGGCCCGTCGCCGATGACGACGAGCTGGACGTTCGGGAGGTCCGCCAGCACGGCGAGCCGGTGCACCTGCTTCTCGTGGGCCAGGCGGCCGACGTACCCGACCGCGAGCTTGCGCCCACACGTCCAGTGGGTGTGCAGCGGCGCGCTGCGGCGGATGGGGTCGAAGAGGTCGAGGTCGATGCCGCGCCGCCACAGGTGCAGGTCGCGCACGCCGAGCGCCGCGACCTGGTCGAGCGACGCCGACGACGGCACCAGCGTGCGGTCGACCCGGCGGTGCAGGCGGCCCACCCAGCGGTCGACGACCTGGTCGGCGACGAGGTCCATGCCGGGGCCGTACCGCCGCGCGAACCCGGCGACGTCGGTCTGGTAGACCGCGACCGTCGGCAGCGCGTAGCGGCGCGCCGCCCGCAGGCCGACCGCACCGAGAGCGATCGGCGAGGCGAGGTGCACCACGTCGGGGCCGAAGCGGTCGAGGGTCCGGGAGAGGGCGCCGTCGGGCAGGCCGATCGGGAAGGAGCGGTAGCCGGGCAGCCCGACCGAGCGCACCCGGACGACCGGGACCCCGCGGTAGTGGTTCGGCCCGGGGCCGGGAGCGACGACGACGGCCTCGTGACCGGTGTCGGTGAGCTCCTCGACGACGTGGCGCACGGTGTTGGAGACGCCGTTGACCTGCGGCAGGAAGGACTCGGTCACGATCGCGACGCGCATGCCCTCACGGTCGGTGGCACCGGTGAACGCCCGGTTGCGGGACCGGGGGTGTCGCGCGAAGTCCGGGCGTCAGGCGTACGCGCGGGCGATCGCCGCGCCGAGGCGGGCGTTGTGGCGGACCAGTGCGATGTTCGCGGTCAGCGACGCGCCACCGGTGATCTCCACGATCCGGCCGAGGAGGTACGGCGTCGCGTCCTTGCCGTGGATGCCGAGCCGGTCCATGTCGGCGAGCGCCTGCTCGATGATGCCGCCGATCTCGTCGGCGGGGATCTCGTCCTCGCCCGGGATCGGGTTGGCCACGACCAGGCCGCCGTCGAGGCCGAGCCGCCACTTCGCGTCCATGACCGCGGCGATCTCCTCCGCGGTCTCGACCCGGTTCGGCGCGGCGTGCCCGCTCGAGCGGGAGTAGAACGACGGGAACTCGTCGCTGCCGACCACGAGCACCGGCACGCCGAGGGTCTCCAGGGTCTCGAGCGTGAGCCCGATGTCGAGGATCGACTTCACCCCGGCCGAGACCACCGTGACGTTCGTCCGCCCCAGCTCGGTGAGGTCCGCGGAGACGTCGAAGGTCTGCTGCGCGCCGCGGTGCACGCCTCCCAGCCCGCCGGTCACGAACACCCGGATGCCGGCCAGCGCCGCCAGCCGCATGGTCGCCGCGACCGTGGTGGCGCCGTGGGTGCCGCGCGCCATCACCAGCGGCAGGTCGCGCACGCTGACCTTGGTGACGTCGCCGTGGCTGGCCAGCAGCTCCAGGTCCTCGGCCGAGAGACCGATCCGCGGTCGCCCGTCGAGCACCGCGATGGTCGCCGGCACCGCGCCGTGCTCGCGGATGATGCCCTCGACCTCGGTGGCCATCTCGACGTTCTGCGGGTACGGCATCCCGTGGCTGATGATCGTGCTCTCGAGCGCGACCACCGGCCGGCCGTCGCGCAGCGCGTCGGCGACCTCGTCGGTGACGGTCAGTTCGGGGTGGGTCACAGGAGGCTCCTGACGAGGCGGTCGGTGAGGTCGGGGCGGACGGTGTGCGGGCTGGCGATGGTCAGCGCGGCGGCGGCGTGGCCGTACGCCGCGGCGTCGTACGTGTCGGCACCGGCGAGCAGGGCGTGGCAGAAGCCGGCGAGCATGGCGTCGCCCGCCCCGGTGACGTCGGCGACCTCGGCGGCGACCGCCGCGAGCCGGGTGGCGCCGTCGCGCGTGCTGAGCAGCGAGCCGTCCGGGCCCAGGCGGACCCACACCAGCTCGACGCCGCGGTCGTGCAGAGACCGGGCCGCGCGCTCGACCTGGCGGGCGGTCCGGGTCGGCAGGCCGGTCAGGGCGCCGAGCTCGTCGCGGTTGGGCGTGATCGCGTGGAGGGGGCGGTCACGAGAGATGAGGTGCGCCCGCGCGGCGGCCTTGGGGACGCTCACCGGCTCGAGCACGACGCGGGTGCCGTGCCCGACGGCGAGGTCGAGGGCGTAGCCGAGCGTCTCCACCGGGAGGTTGCCGTCGAGCACGACCAGCTCCGCAGCCGCGACGAGGTCGCGCGCGGCACCGACCTGCTCCGGGGCCAGCTCGTCGGTCGCGGCCATGTCGGAGACCGCGACCACGAGCTCGCCGTCCGCGTCGAGGACGGCCGTGTAGGTGCCGGTGGCGCGCGCCGACCGGCGTACGTGCTCCACGTGCACGCCCGCCCCGGAGGTGGCGGCGAGGACCTGGTCGCCGAGTCCGTCGCTCCCGATCGCGGCCACCAGGTGGGTGCGGGTGCCGAGCCGGGCGAGGTTCTCGGCGATGTTGCGACCGACGCCGCCGGCGGCCATCGAGCCCGTGCCCGGGTTGCTGGTGGCCGGGACGGCGGCGCGGGCACTGCGCGCCTTCACGTCCATGTTCGCGCCACCGATCACGACGACCGACGGCTCATCGCTGAGCACGTAGCCGCGGCCGAGGATGACGCCCTTCTTGCCGAGGTTCGACAGGTGCACGTTGACCGCCGCCCGGGTCGTGCCGAGCCGCTCCGCGATGGCGGCCGACCCGATCAGCGGGTCGCGGCGCAGCAGCGCGACGATCTCCCGCTCGCGGTCGGTCAACCTCATGCTGAGAACTATAAGCCGTCTTTACTGCACCAAAGGGCGGTCAACGCCAGCGACCGCGGACGCCGTACCGCTCGAAGCCGAGGGAGGCGTAGAGGTCGCCGGCCGGGTTGTCGAGGTTCACGGTCAGCCACGCCTCGCCGTCGAGAGCGCGCAGCGCCCGCACCACGAGGTGGGCGCCCAGCCCGCGGCCGCGCCAGGCCGGGACGACGCCGACCTGGTCGATCCAGCTGCCCAGCACGTTGACGAACCCGACCGGCCCACCGTCCTCGGTGAGCGCGACAGCGGAGACGTCGCGGCGCCACTCGTCGTCCTCGTCGAGCTCCTCGAGCCACTCCTCCTCGGTCGGGTCGGGGAACCCGGGCCGGTCGCGGAACGAGCCGACGTACGCCGCGAACAGGTCGGCCAGCCCGGCGTCGGCGACGGGGACGAGCCGGACGCCGTCGGGCGCCGGGACGTCGGGCACCGTGCCGAGCGGGTGCCGCATCACCTGCTCGGCGAAGAACCGCTCGAGGCCGAAGCGCGCGTACAGCCGCTCGGCGGCAGGGCTCACGTTCTCGCACGTGACCGTGAGCGGTACGCCGCCGGCGCGCTCGACCGCCCAGCCCAGGAGCTCGCGCCCGTACCCCCGGCCGCGGTGGTCGGGGTGGACGAGGCCGGACGTGGCGGCGCCGTCCTCGCGGACGGTCACGGCAGCGGTGGCGACCAGGCTGCCGTCGTCCGCGCGGACCTGGCGGGTCTCCCCGGAGAGCAGGCGGGCGCGCAGCAGCCCGTCGTCGGTCAGCAGGGGCAGGCCGCCGTCGGCGTCGAGGCAGGCCTGGGCGAGGGTGCGGAGCTCGGCGAGGTCGTCGGTCACGGCGCCGAGACCAGCAGGTCCCGGGTGATCTCGTCAATCGACTTCACGCCGACCAGACCCATGGTCAGGTCCAGCTCGGCCTGGATGTGCTGCATCACGGCGCGGGCGCCGTCCGCCCCGGCGAGCGCGAGCCCGTAGACCCACGGCCGCCCGACCAGCACCGCCTGCGCACCGAGGGCGATCGCGACGAACGCGTCGGCCCCGCTGCGGATGCCGCTGTCGAACAGCACCGGCACCCGGCCCGCCACCTCGTCCACCACGCCGGGCAGCGCGTCGAGCGAGGCGACCGCGTTGTCGACCTGGCGGCCGCCGTGGTTGGAGACGACGATCCCGTCCACGCCGTGCTCGATCGCCAGCCGCGCGTCGTCGGGGTGCTGGATGCCCTTGAGGTAGATCGGCAGCGAGGTCCGCTCGCGCAGGTACGCCAGGTCCGCCCACGTCAGCGTCGACCGGGAGAACACGTCGAGGAACGTCTCGACCGCAGCGCGCGGCACCGGCGAGCGCAGGTTGTCGAGCATCCGGCCCGGGTAGTGCCGGGCGATGCTGAGCAGCGACCGCACGGCGGCGACCGTGGGGCGGGGCGTCGGCTCGTCGGACGGGTGCTGGGCGCGCTCCTCCGCCAGGGCGCGGAACCACGGGTCGCTGGTGTACTGCGCGATCCCCTGGGCGCGCGCGAACGGGAGGTACCCGAGGTCGAGGTCGCGGGTCCGCCAGCCGAGCACGTGGGTGTCGAGCGTGACGACCAGCGCGTCGCTGCCGATGTCCTCGGCGCGCCGTACGAACGAGTCGACGACGGTGTCGTCGTTGCTCCAGTACAGCTGGTAGAGCCGCGGGGCGTCGCCGAGAGCCCGCGCGGTGTCCTCCATCGGCACCGAGCCCTGGGTGGAGATCACCATCGGCAGGCCGAGGTCGCGCGCCGCCGCGGCGACCGCGTGCTCGGCGTCGGGGTGCGCCATCTCGAGCACGCCGATCGGGGCGAACAGCAGCGGCGACGGCAGCGTCCGGCCGAGCAGCTCGACGGACTGGTCGCGCTCGCCGACGTCGACGAACATCCGCGGCACGATCCGGTGCCGGGAGAAGGCGTCGGTGTTGGCCCGCACCGTGCGGTGCTGGCCCGCGCCGCCCGCGACGTACGCCCACGCCTCGGGGCTCATCCGCCGCTCGGCGGCGGCCTCGAGGGCCGCCGGCTCGACGGGCACGACCGGCCGGTGGCCGAAGACCCCGGCCCGGTAGATGGCTCCCTGGATCTCACGCCCGATGCTCACCACGGGAAACAGTGTCGCCGACGGGGAGCCGGCGGTCGCACAATGGCCGGGTGCCGACGACCAGCCAGTGGCTCGCCTTCGTGGTGGCGAGCGCGCTCTTCATCCAGGTCCCGGGCCCGAGCCTGCTGTTCACGATCGGCCGCGCCCTGACCGTCGGCCGCCGCGACGCCCTGCTCTCGGTGGTCGGCAACGCGATCGGCGTGACGACCCAGGTCATGTTCGTCGCCGTCGGCCTGGGCGCCGTCGTCGCGGCGAGCACCGAGGCGTACGTCGTGCTCAAGGTCTGCGGCGCGGCCTACGTGATCTGGCTCGGCGTCCAGGCGATCCGGCACCGCGCCGACGCTCGGGCCGCGCTCGTCGCGGTCGACCACCTGACGGTCGCGCGCGCGTCGGCGCTGCGGTCGCTGCGCATCGGCTTCACCGTCGGCCTCACCAACCCGAAGACGATCGTGTTCTTCGTGGCGTTCCTGCCCCAGTTCGTCAACGAGCCGGCCGGCCACACCGGCCTGCAGCTCGCGCTGCTCGGCGTGGTGTTCGGTGCGATGGCCGCCTGCTCGGACTCCGTCTGGGCGCTGGCCGCGTCGCGTGCCCGCGACTGGTTCGCCCGCCGCCCGACCCGTCTGGACAAGCTCGGCGTCGCCGGTGGCGTGATGATGATCGGCCTCGGCGCGACCCTCGCGGCGACCGAGTAGGCGCGCTCGCGGGTTTCGGCGGTCAGCAGCCGAAAGCCGCACGACACGCCGAGGCGGCCCCGCGTGTCGTGCGGGTTTCGGCTGCCAGCAGCCGAAACCCGCACGCGGCGCTACAGCCGGCGCGCCTGGTCGTACGCCAGCAGCGCGACGCCGAGCGACAGCCGGGAGGCGGGGTCGTCGAGCGGGTGGCCGACCAGCTCCTCGAGCCGTCGCAGCGCCGGGTAGAGCGAGGTCCGGTTGCGGTGCGAGACCCGGGCCAGCTCGGTCTTGTTGCCGCCGACCGCGAGGAACTGGCGCAGCAGGTCGACCAGGCCGCCGCCGTACCGCGCCTCGTGCTCGAGCAGCGCCCCCAGCTCCGCCTCGGCGAACTCCTGCAGCCGCGCGTCCTCGCGCAGCGACATCAGCAGCCCGGGGAGCCGGATGTCCGCCTGGCGCACGCAACCCTCCAGCGGAGGCAGCGTCACCGCCACGTCGGCCACGACCCGGGCCGACCGCAGGGAGGTCGCGGCCGCGAGCACGCCGCCGACGTCGTGCCCCGCAGCCAGGACGGCGTCGTCACCCAGCGCCCGGGCCGCGGCGTCCAGGTCGGCGCCCGCCGGGACGAGCAGCCCGACGTGCACCGCGTCGAGGACGCCGACGAGCCCGGGCAGGTCGCCGAGCGCGGCGACCAGCCGGTCCACCGGCGCCTCGGAGCGCAGCCGGGCGACGGCGCCGACGTACGACGCCGACTCGGGTACGCCGAGGGCGCGCAGCCGCGCAGCGGCGACGGCTTCGTTGCCGAGCCGCCCGTCGAGCAGGTCGAGCAGGAACCCGCCGTGCACGCGCAGCTGGATCGAGGTCTCGTCCCGCTCGATCATCCGGCCGAGCTCGAGCGCCTGCGCCGCCCGCTCGGCGACCAGCCGCGCCCGCTGCACGTCGCGCGGCCCGGTCACCACGAGCCGTCCCCAGTCGCCGCCCTGGATGCCGACGGGCGTGGTCAGCCAGCCCTCGGGCCCGCCGATCTCGGTGCCGTGGGGGAACGGCGTCAGCCGCGACCGGCGCTCCCAGTCGGTGAGGAGGCGGTCGACCGGCTCGTTGCGGGCGGCCGGCACCAGCACCCGCCGCGACAGGTCCTCCAGCACCACCGAGCTGCCGGCCAGGTCCGCCGCCGCCTCGACCAGCCGCGCCATCGGCGCGCGGGCGAGGCTGAGCTCGGTGAAGGTCTGGTGCACGTCGCCGGCGAACCGCACCTCCTCGAGCTGCTCGGCCACGATCGCCCGGTGCACCTCCTCGGTCACGTCGACGAAGCGCACCGGCCGGTTCAGCACCACCAGCGGCAGCCCCGCCTGTCGCGCTCGCCGCAGCGCCGGCTCCGGCACCGAGGGGTATGCCGGACCCAGCTCGATCACCAGCCCGGCCGCGCCGACCGCGACCAGCTGCCGGACGAACTCGTCGGCGGCCTCGGGCGAGGCCGCCATCCCCAGGCCGGTGGTCAGCACCAGCTCGTCACCCGACAGCAGCCGGCCGACGTCGCGCACCTCCGACACGTGCACCCAGCGCAGCACGGTGTCCAGGCCCGCCTCGCCGCCGAGCACGACCGGGTCGCCCACCGCGAGCGCGGGCAGCGCAATTGCTTCGCGGACGGTCACCGGCACACGACACAGTGTCGCATCTCGCGCTCAGATGCGGACAGATCGTCCCTCGCGCCGGCGCAATTGCGCGGCCACGATGGGCCCATGCGAACCATCCCCCACTGGATCGACGGCCAGGCCCACCCGGGCGCCAACGAGCGGGTAGGCGACGTGACCAACCCCGCCACCGGCCAGGTCACCGCTCAGGTGGCCTTCGCCGGCCCCGCGGAGATCGAGGCCGCGGTCGCCTCGGCGACGAAGGCGGCCGCCGACTGGGCCGCGACCTCGGTCAGCGCGCGGACCCAGGTCGTGTTCCGCTTCCGGGAGCTGCTCAACGAGCGCAAGGAGGAGCTGGCCCGGATCATCACCTCCGAGCACGGCAAGGTGCACTCCGACGCCCTCGGCGAGGTGTCCCGCGGCCAGGAGGTCGTGGAGTTCGCGTGCGGCATCCCGCACCTGCTCAAGGGCGGCAACTCCCCGCAGGTCTCGACCGGGGTCGACGTGCACAGCGTCCGCCAGCCGCTCGGCGTGGTCGGCATCATCAGCCCGTTCAACTTCCCCGCGATGGTCCCGATGTGGTTCTTCCCCGTCGCGATCGCCGCCGGCAACGCAGTCGTGCTCAAGCCCAGCGAGAAGGACCCGTCCGCCTCGATCTGGATGGCCGAGCTGTGGAAGGAGGCCGGGCTCCCCGACGGCATCTTCACGGTCCTGCAGGGCGACAAGGTCGCGGTCGACGGGCTGCTCGACCACCCCGACGTCGCCGCGATCAGCTTCGTCGGGTCCACCCCGATCGCGGAGTACGTCTACGAGCGCGCCAGCCGCGCCGGCAAGCGCGTGCAGGCCCTGGGCGGCGCCAAGAACCACATGGTCGTCCTGCCGGACGCCGACCTCGACCTGGCCGCGGACGCCGCGGTCAGCGCGGGCTACGGCTCCGCCGGCGAGCGGTGCATGGCGATCAGCGTCGTGGTCGCGGTCGGCGACACCGGCGACGCGCTGGTGCAGAAGATCGCCGAGCGCACCGGCACGCTGCGGATCGGCGACGGAGCCAAGGACGCGGACATGGGTCCGCTCGTGACGCAGGTGCACCGCGACAAGGTGGCGTCGTACGTCGACGCCGGCGAGCGCGAGGGCGCGACGCTGGTCGTGGACGGGAGGACCGTCGACGCCGACGGCGAGGCGGACGGCTTCTGGCTCGGCCCGACGCTGTTCGACCACGTCACGCCGGACATGAGCGTCTACACCGACGAGATCTTCGGCCCGGTGCTGAGCGTGGTCCGCGCGGACACCTACCAGGAGGCGCTCGACCTGGTGAACGCCAACAAGTACGGCAACGGCGTCGCGATCTTCACCAGCAACGGCGGCGCGGCCCGCGCGTTCGAGACCGACGTGCAGGTCGGCATGATCGGCGTCAACGTCCCGATCCCGGTGCCGATGGCCTACTACTCCTTCGGCGGCTGGAAGGCCTCGCTGTTCGGCGACACGCACGCGCACGGCACCGAGGGCGTGCACTTCTTCACCCGTGGGAAGGTCGTCACCACCCGGTGGCCCGACCCCGCGACCGCCGGCGGCCTCGAGCTCGCGTTCCCCAAGAACCACTGACCAGGACGCCGCGGGTTTCGTCGGCCGGCCGATGAAATCCGCGGCGGGACGACGAAGCTTCGTCGTCCAGGCACGAGTTCCGTCGGCCGGCCGACGAAACTCCCCCGACCCGAGAGAAGGACCCACATGAGCACCGCCTACGAGCTGGACCGCAAGCACGTCTTCCACTCCTGGTCCGCGCAGGCCGAGATCACGCCGATGGTGATCACCGCCGCCCGCGGCTCGTACGTGTGGGACGACGAGGACCGCCGCTACCTCGACTTCTCCAGCCAGCTGGTCTTCACCAACATCGGCCACCAGCACCCCCGCGTGGTCGCGGCGGTCAAGGAGCAGGCCGACCGGCTGTGCACGATCGCCCCGCAGTTCGCCAACGACCAGCGCAGCGAGGCCGCGCGGCTGATCAGCGAGATCGCGCCGGACGGGTTCGACAAGGTGTTCTTCACCAACGGCGGCGCGGACGCCAACGAGCACGCCGTCCGGATGGCCCGCCTGCACACGGGCCGGTTCAAGGTGCTGTCGACGTACCGCAGCTACCACGGCGGCACCCAGACCGCGATCAACATGACCGGCGACCCGCGGCGCTGGGCGAACGACACGGCCACCACCGGCACCGTGCACTTCTTCGGCCCGTTCCTCTACCGCTCGGAGTTCCACGCGACCACCGAGGCCGAGGAGTGCGAGCGCGCGCTCGAGCACCTGTCGCGCACCATCGAGGCCGAGGGTCCGGACTCGATCGCCGCGATCATCCTCGAGACGATCCCCGGCACCGCCGGCATCTTCGCGCCGCCGCCGGGCTACCTCGCGGGCGTCCGCGAACTGTGCGACCGGCACGGCATCGTGATGATCCTCGACGAGGTGATGGCCGGCTTCGGCCGCACCGGCACCTGGCTGGCGCTCGACCTGTACGACGTGGTCCCCGACCTCATCACCTTCGCCAAGGGCGTGAACTCCGGCTACGTGCCGCTCGGCGGCGTCATCATCAGCGAGCCCATCGCCGAGACGTTCGCGCACCGCCCCTACCCCGGCGGCCTGACGTACTCCGGCCACCCGCTGGCCACGGCCGCCGCGGTCGCGACGATCACCACCATGCGCGACGAGGGCATCGTCGAGAACGCCGAGCGGCTCGGTCGGGAGGTCTTCGGGCCCGGACTGCGCGAGATCGCCGCCCGCCACGCGTGCGTGGGGGAGGTCCGCGGCGTCGGGGCGTTCTGGGCCGTCGACCTGGTGACCGACCGGGAGACCAAGGCCCTCATGCCGGCCGGCGGGCTCAACGACGTGGTGTCCGCGTGCAAGTCGGCGGGGCTGCTGCCCTTCTCCAACACCAACCGCATCCACGTGGTGCCGCCGTGCACGATGAGCGACGAGGAGGCCCGGGAGGGTCTGGCGATCCTCGACGACGCGCTCAAGGCCGGCGACGCCCATGCCCGCGGCTAGACCGACGCGCACGGTCTACGAGCGGCTCGCGCCCCCGGCCGTCCTCGTCGACGCGGCGCTCGCGCCGAGCCGGCACGCGATCTTCTGGCTGGAGGACGCGCCCGGGACGTCGTACCCGCCGCTGACCGCGGACGCCGCCGCCGACCTCACCGTGGTCGGCGGCGGCTACTGCGGGCTGTGGACCGCGGTGCTGGCCAAGCGCCGCGACCCCGGCGCGCGGGTGGTGCTGCTCGAGGCGCAGTCGGTCGGGTGGGCGGCGTCCGGGCGCAACGGCGGCTTCTGCGAGGCCAGCCTCACCCACGGCGAGGAGAACGGCCGGAGCCGGTGGCCCGACGAGTACGACGAGCTCGAGCGGCTCGGCCGGGAGAACCTCGACGCGTTCGAGGACGACGTCCGCTCGCTCGGCATCGACTGCCAGTTCGAGCGGACCGGCGTGCTCTCGGTCGCTGTCGAGGAGCACCAGGTCGACTGGCTGCGCGACTCCCCCGACTTCCTCGACGCCCCGGCCGTGCGCGCCGAGATCGACAGCCCGATCTTCCTGGCCGGCACGTGGGAGCGCGACGACTGCGCCCTGGTGCACCCCGGCCGGCTCGCCCGCGAGCTCGCCCGGGTGGCCGCCGACCTCGGCGTGGAGGTCCACGAGGGCACGACGGTCACGAGCCTCGACGCGTCCGGGCGCGGCCCCGTCCGCGTGGGCACGACCGGCGGCACCGTCACCAGCGACCGGGTCGCCCTCGCGACCAACGTGTTCCCCTCGCTGCTGCGGCGCACCCGCCTGCTCACGGTGCCCGTCTACGACTACGTGCTGATGACCGAGCCGCTCAGTGCTGAGCAATTGCGCTCGATCGGCTGGACGCACCGCCAGGGCCTCGGCGACCTCGCCAACCAGTTCCACTACTCCCGGCTCACCGCCGACCACCGGATCCTGTGGGGCGGGTACGACGCCATCCACCGGCGACAGGTCCGCGGCGAGCACGAGGAGCGGCCCGCGTCGTTCCGCCGCCTGGCCTCGCACTTCCTCACGGCGTTCCCGCAGCTGGAGGACGTCCGGTTCAGCCACCGGTGGGCCGGCGCGATCGACACGTCGACCCGGTTCGCGGCCTTCCACGGCCTCGCGCACCGCGGCCGGGTGGCGTACGCCGCGGGCTTCACCGGCCTCGGTGTCGGCGCCACCCGCTTCGGCGCGAACGTCGTGCTCGATCTGCTCGCCGGCCGCCCCACCGAGCGGACCGAGCTGAAGATGGTCCGGGAAAAGCCTCTCCCGTTCCCGCCCGAACCACTGCGTTCGGCCGGCGTGAAAATGACCCGCTGGTCGCTCCAGCGCGCTGACGCGAACGGCGGCAAGCGCAACGTCTACCTACGGGCACTCGACGCGGTCGGCCTCGGATTCGACAGCTGATTCCGCGGCCGAACCCG
>DASTXB010000038.1:0-27346 GCA_035765695.1 Nocardioides sp.
GCGCCTGATGACGCCGGCCGACACCTTCCCCTACGCCTCCTGCACCAGCGATTCGATGCAGATCGACCACACCATCCCGCACGCCGAGGGTGGTGCCACCGGCGTGGGGAACTACGGGCCGATGACCACCAGCCACCACCGGATCAAGACCCACGGCGGCTGGCAGGTCCAGCAACCCTTCCCCGGCATCTACCTGTGGCGCGACCCCCACGGCGCCCACTACCTCGTCGACCACACCGGCACCCGCCGCCTCCGCAACACCCCGGACACCACGCCCGAACCACCCCGACCCACACCCCTGGTCCTCGAGCTCCACCACGTCCCCTTCACCATCGAGCTCGACCTCGCCGGCTGACGGCGGGATCGGACGGCGACGGCGTAGACCGCGACGGTACCGATCAGCCCGGACGTCGGTCCGGGGGTGCCGCAGGCGGTCTGCTCCAGCAGGGCGGCGTCCCTCTCCTCCTGGTCGGTGTCTCGCCAGATCCATCCGGGCCCCTTCAGCGCCTGGCAACGGCACTTCCGGGCGCCCCCCGTGGCGAAGACCGCGGTGTGCCGAGAGCTCGACCCCCAGCAGCATGCGGTCCCGGACCGGGACCTTGCCCAGCATCCCCTCGACGAGCGAGACCGGGCGGTCGTCGCTCCCGGGGCCGCCGCGCGCCCGCGCCTCGGTGGTGAACGAGATGCCGTTGGTGTAGACGCTGAGCGAGGCGACGAAGACGACGAGGCCCTCGCTCGAGCCGATCGCCGCGTCGACGGGCACCGACGCGGGGATCTCGTTGGCCGGCCGGCTGCGTCCTCGCCAGGCCTCGAAGGCCAGCTCGGCAGCGGCTTCGTCGGAGCCTGCGTCCTCGATCAGGCGTCGAGCTCCTCCATCGCCTGGTCGAAGGCGCGGCCGGCCGCCCGCCACGGGCCCGACGGCCCGCCCTCCTCGGCCAGCCCGAGCAGGTGCGGGGTCAGGTCGGCGCTGAACCCCTCGCTGGCCTCGCGCGGGAGCAGCGAGGGCAGGTTGTCGATGGCGATGACCTCCAGCGGCGCGCTGCCGTGCTCCGGCGTGCCGTCGTGCAGCCGCCGGACCGGCTCCTGCCACGTGGTGATCTCGGTGTTCACCGGGAGCATGTTGGTGGGGCCGGTGACGTCGCAGGTCACGTCCGCGAGCACCCGCAGCCGGCGCTCGTGCTCCAGGTCCGCCCGCTCCACGAACGGGATCGTCGGGGTGTGCGTGACCACGCAGTTCACCAGCAGGTCGTGGCCGAGGAGCGCCTGCTTGTGCAGGTCGCGGGTCTCCTGGCGGTCCCACCGGGTGATCGGCAGGCCGGCGGTCATCAGCGCCCGCTGGGCGCCGCGACCGGACCGCCCGCGTGCACCGGTGACCAGTGCGAGCAGCTGGTCGGCCCCGGCCTTCCCGGCCAGCTCCAGCTCCGCGTCGAGCTCGTGCTTGGCCATCGGGACCAGCGGCGGTGTCAGCCTGCCGGCCAGGTGCAGCACGCCGAGCGCGGCGCCGACGTACCCGGCCCAGTAGCCGAACGCGACCACCCGCTTGTTGTCGGTGTCGGTGAGGTACTCGATGTCGAACAGCCGGCCACCGCCGCGGCGGAACCGCTCCAGGGTGCCCCGGGCATCCTCCTGGCCCTTGAACGCGTGCGCGAAGTAGATGTGCCGGTGGCGCAGCGACGCCGGCTCGTCGGGGAGCTCCTTGATCCCGAGGACGTAGGCGTCGTGGGGCGCGTCGGTCCAGGTGCCCTCGGCCACGACGGTCGCCCCGGCGGCGGCGTACTCCTCGGTGGCGAAGATGCGCTGGGGCGACTCCTCGACGGTCACCTCGAAGCCGGCGTCCAGCAACACCGGGACGTCGGCAGGTACGACGGGCGCACGCCGCTCGGTGCCGCGCGACTCGGACCGGATCCACACATGGACGGGTTGCATCCGGACAGGATGCCATCGACGCCCGCGCGGCAGACGCCCTGACACGATGGCCGTGTGCGAGCCATGGTCGTCGACGCCGTCCGAGCAACCCCCGAGGTGCGGCAGGTGCCCGAACCCGTCGCTCCCGACGGCGGGGTGGTCGTCCGGGTGGTGGCGACCGGGGTGTGCCGCAGCGACTGGCACGCCTGGGCGGGGCACGACGACGAGATCGTGTTCCCCCACGTCCCGGGGCACGAGCTCGCCGGCGTGGTGGTCGAGGTCGGTGCCGGCGTTGCCCGCTGGCGCGTCGGCGACCGGGTGACGGTGCCGTTCGTGTGCGGGTGCGGTCGGTGCGCGTGGTGCCTCGCCGGTGACGCCCAGGTCTGCCCCGAGCAGCAGCAGCCGGGCTTCACCCACTGGGGGTCCTTCGCCGAGCAGGTCGCGCTCCATGCCGCGGACACCAACCTCGTCGCTCTCCCGGACTCGGTGGACTTCGCGACCGCCGCAGGTCTCGGGTGTCGGTTCGCCACGGCGTACCGCGGGCTCGTCGGCCGGGCCGGGCTGCGCGAGGGTGAGTGGGTGACCGTGGTCGGCGCGGGCGGCGTCGGGCTGAGCGCCGTGATGATCGCGCACTCGCTCGGTGCGCGCGTGGTCGCGGTGGACCGGAACGCCGAGGCGCTCGCGGTGGCCGCGGACCTCGGCGCCGAGCTCACCGTGCTGGCCGACGGCGCCGACGTCCCTGCGACGATCGCCGACCTCACCGGCGGCGGCAGCCACGTCTCGATGGACGCCGTCGGCAGCGAGCAGACCTGCGCGGACGCGGTCCTGAGCCTGCGTCGCCGCGGACGCCACGTCCAGGTCGGGCTGCTGCCCCCGCTGGACGGCCACCCGCGGGTCCCGATGGCGCGGGCGATCGGCTGGGAGCTCGTCCTGCTGGGCAGCCACGGGATGGCGGCGAGCGACTACCCCGGGATGCTGGCCCGCATCGAGCAGGGGGCGCTGCGGCCCGACCGGCTCGTCGAGCGGACCATCGGGTTGGAGGAGGCGGCCCGCCTGCTCCCGGTGTTCGACCGGGCGCCGGTCGCCGGCATCACGATCGTCGATCCCGCGCTGTCGGACGACCGGGCTAGTTTCTAGGGCGTGTCCTTCGTCCCCGTGACGGGCCCGGCGACCTTCCGGCCCGCCGAGCCGCCGCGGGAGGGCGTCGTCGAGTTCACCGACGGACACCGCACGGTCAGCCTGCCGATCCGGGCCGCGCTGCCGGTGCTGGCGAAGGCACGGACCCGCGACGACCTCCACCCGACCGTCGGCCTGCTGTCCGGGGCCGCGCTGCTCGGCATGCGCATCGTCGCGGCCGGCAAGTTCGCCCCGGCCGACGGCCACTGGCGCGCGGCGGGCCTGGACGCCGACGACGAGGACCGGATCGCGATGCTGGCCCGCCAGGCCGAGGACGAGCGGACGGTCCGCGACCTGATCGACGCGGTCGCGGACGCGATGCCGCGGGGCGCGCCGACGACCACGGCGGCTGCGGTACGGCGGCCGGACCGCCCGACGTTCGAGCAGCGGTTGCAGGAGCGGCTCGCCCGGCACCAGCGGCCCGACCTGCGCGACCTGCCGCAGCTGGTGACGATCTCGCTGCGCGTCGAGGCGGACGAGGAGGAGCTGGTCGCGGGCGCCGTACGCCTCGTTCCGCAGGCACACGACGAGCAGAACCCGCTCCACCTCTGCGACCTCGCGCTGCTGTGGACCGGGACCGCCGACGAGCACGGCTTCGGCGATCGGGCGCGCACCCACGCGACGATCGCCCTGCGCGCGGCGGCCGACGCCTGGCCGGTCCTGGACCGGCTCCTCGAGCTGCGGGTGCCCGACGAGATCACGCTCGACAGCGACGAGATCGTCAGCCTGCTCGACGAGGGCGTCGGTGCGCTGCGGGAGGCCGGCGTCGACGTGCTGTGGCCCAGGAGCCTGGGCCGCGACCTGACCGTCACCACGGTCCTGGACCGCGCGCCCGCCGCGGCCGGCCGGGAGACGCCGCTCAACGAGCCGGTGCTCGGCGGCGACGCCCTGTTCGCCTTCAACTGGCAGGTCGCCCTGCACGGCGAACCCCTCACGCCCGAGGAGATGGACCAGCTCGCCGCGTCGGCGAGCCCGCTGCTCCGGCTCCGCGGCAGCTGGACGGTCGTCGACCCCGCGATCGCGAAGAAGGCGCGCAAGCGGCTGGTCCGCACGGTCAAGCCGGCCGAGGCGGTGGCGGCGGCGCTGACCGGCACCGTCCAGGTCCACGACGAGCAGGAGCAGGTGGTCGTCGGCGCCAGCCTGCTGAAGGTCCGGGAGCGGCTGCTGACCGCCGCGACCCGGGAGCCGGTCGAGCCACCGGCCGCGCTGGACGCCACCCTTCGCGACTACCAGCGCCACGGGCTCACGTGGCTCGCGGAGATGACCGAGCTCGGGCTGGGTGCCTGCCTCGCCGACGACATGGGCCTCGGCAAGACCGTCACGCTGATCGCGCTGCACCTCCACCGGGCCGAGCAGGGGCGCGGCGGCCCGACCCTGGTCGTGTGCCCGGCCAGCCTGCTCGGCAACTGGGAGGCCGAGGTGCGCCGCTTCGCTCCCGGCGTCCCCGTCGTCCGCTTCCACGGCACGTCCCGCGACGTCGCGGCCGCGGGTGACGGGTTCGTGCTCACGACGTACGGGACGTTGCGCCGCGACGCGGGGACGCTCGCGCAGCACCCGTGGGGCCTGGTCGTCGCCGACGAGGCGCAGCACGTGAAGAACCCGCGCACCGCCACGGCCCGGGCGCTGCGCGACCTCCCGAGCGCCGCCCGGGTGGCGTTGACCGGCACCCCCGTCGAGAACGACCTCACCGAGCTCTGGGCGATCCTCGACTGGGTGACGCCCGGCCTGCTCGGCAGCCGCAACGCGTTCCGCAAGGTCTGGGCCGGGCCGATCGAGTCCGGGCAGGAGCCCGCGAAGGCGCGCCAGTTCGCGGACCTGATCGGGCCGTTCCTCCTGCGCCGCCGCAAGTCCGACCCCGGCATCGCCCCCGAGCTGCCGCCCAAGACCGAGACCGACCACCCGCTGCGCCTCACCCGCGAGCAGGTCGTGCTCTACGAGTCGTTCGTGCGCGACACGATGGCCCGGATCGAGCGGGCCGACGAGGACTCCCGCCGCGGCCTGGTCCTCATGCTGCTCACCGGACTCAAGCAGATCTGCAACCACCCCGATCACTTCCTCAAGCGGTCCGGCGCGCGGCTGTCGGGCCGCTCGGAGAAGGTCGACCTGCTCGACGAGCTGGTCGGCACCGTCCTCGCCGAGGACGGCGCGGTCCTGGTGTTCACCCAGTACGTCGCGATGGCCCGGCTGCTCGAGGGGCACCTGGCCCGCGCCGGCGTACCCCACCAGCTGCTGCACGGCGGGACGCCGGTCCGCGAGCGGGAGGCGATGGTCGCGCGCTTCCAGGCCGGCGAGCTCCCGGTGTTCCTGCTGTCGCTCAAGGCCGGCGGCACCGGCCTCAACCTCACCCGGGCCGACCACGTCGTGCACGTCGACCGCTGGTGGAACCCCGCCGTCGAGGAGCAGGCGACCGACCGCGCGTACCGGATCGGCCAGACCCGCCCGGTCCAGGTGCACCGGATGGTCACCCAGGGCACGATCGAGGAGAAGGTCGCCGAGCTGCTCACCCGCAAGCGGGCGCTGGCCGACGCGGTGCTCGGCCGGGGCGAGGCCGCCCTGACCGAGCTCAGCAACGACGAGCTGCGCGACCTCGTGAGCTACCGGGACGACTGATGGCGTCGGTCCTGCACCCCCGCATCGCGCCCCGCCGGTCGACGGCGCGAGCCACGACGTGGTGGGGCAAGGCGTGGGTGCGCGCGGTCGAGGAGGCGGCGTACGCCGAGAGCGACCTGCGGGCCGGCCGCACCCTGGCCCGCGGCGGCCACGTCGGCCAGATCGCCACCGAGCCGGGCCGCTACGTCGCCGCCGTCGAGGACGGCCGCGGGGTGTGGACCGTCGAGGGGTCGATCCCGGTGCTCGACCCGCGTGACGCCGACGCGCTCGTCGAGGCGGTCGCGGCCGAGTCGGGTCGCGTCGCGGCGCTGCTGCGCGGCGACCTGCCGCACACGCTGGTCGAGCACGCCGAGGAGGCCGGCGTCGAGCTGCTCCCGTACGGCGGGGAGCTCGGCTCGAGCTGCACCTGCGACCACTGGACGGACCCCTGCCTGCACGCCCTCGCCGTGCTCCAGCAGCTGGCGTGGGTGATCGAGGCGGACCCGTTCGTGCTGCTCCAGCTGCGCGGGCTGCCGCGCGACGAGCTGCTGGCGCGGCTGCACGCGCGCACCGAGCCCGAGGAGGGGAGCGACCCGGACCTCGACCTGGCGGAGGAGGCCGCGCTCTACGCGGCGCGGCTGATCGGCGAGGCGCGTACCCCAGACGGGTGATGCGGGCTCCCGGCACCCGCTGTGACGCTCGAACGAGACCGTTCGAGAGGGGTGAGGCATGGTCCGGCGGATCCGCCTGCTCGGGCTCGTGCTCGTGCTCCTCCTCGCGGTCGCGGTCCTGGCCGCCGTCGCGCCGCCCCGGGCGACCGCGGCCCCCGCCGGTGCTGTGTCGTGGGGCTACGTGCGCTGAGTGAGGCCGAGGGCGCCGAGCGCCATGCCGCCGAGGACGCCGCGCATCTGCTCGTCGGGCAGCAGGCCGCTGTGCGGCGTCGAGTTGATCAGCCCGAACGCCGCGTGCGCCATCGCCCGCGCCGTCGGCAGGTCGAGCCCGGGGTCGCGCAGCCGGAGCTGCGCGGCCCACAGGTCGACGTACTCGCGCTGGAGGGTGCGGACCCGTTCGCGCGCCTCGGCGGGCAGGGACTCCCAGTCGCGGTCCTGGACGACGATCAGCGGCCGGTGCCGCAGCGCGAAGTCGACGTGCCACCCGACCAGCGCCTCGACCGCGGCCGCCGGGCCGTCGGCGGCGTCGACCCGCTCGCGGCCGACGCGCAGCAGCTCCTCGCTGATCGACACGAGCATCTCGGCCAGCATCGCCTGCTTGGACGGGAAGTGCTTGTAGAGCGCGGGCCCCGAGATGCCGCACGCCGCGCCGAGGTCGGCGACCGAGACGCCGTGGAAGCCGCGGCTGGCGAACATCTCGGCCGCGGTCGCGAGGATCTGGCTCCGTCGATCTGGGGGACGGCTCACGGGGCAACGTTAGCGGTCGTTAACCGCGCCGCGCCCCGTGCGGGCGCTCAGGCGAGCGAGAGGAAGAGCTTCTCCATCTTCTTCACGTCCATGCCGGACGGCCCCTCGTCGGACATCAGGCACTGCTGCAGCCCGGTGGCGACGATCGCGAACCCGGCGCGGTCCAGCGCCTTGGAGACCGCCGCGAGCTGGGTCACGACGTCCTCGCACTCGCGACCCTCCTCGAGCATGCGCAGCACGCCGTCGAGCTGGCCGCGGGCCCGCTTGATGCGGTTGATGACCGACGTCATCTCCTGGGGGTCGAGCTCCATGTCGTCAGTCCTCGGTCAGGGCGGCCAGGGCCGCGATCAGCAGGGTGCGCGCCTCCTCGGCGACCGGAGCGAGCTCCTCGCCGGCGAGCGCGGTCATCGCCGCGGGGTCGAACGCCTCGACCACCGTGGTGTCGTCGTCGACGGCGCGCACGACGACGTTGCAGGGCAGCATCGTCGCGACGGACGGCTCGATCTCCAGCGCCCGGTGGGCGAGCGGTGGGCGGCACGCACCGAGGATCACCTGCGGCGCGACCTCCACGCCGAGCTTGGCGGCGAGGGTCGCCTGCAGGTCGATCTCGGTGAGGACGCCGAAGCCCTGGTCGGCCAGCGCCGCGCGGACGTCGGCGACGGCCGTGTCGTACGGCCGGTCGAGCGTCGTGCTCAGGGTGTAGCCGGTCATCAGGCCGGACCGCCCTGCTCCTGCGCGGCGAGCTGCGCGCGGACGTCGTCCATGTCGAGGTCCTTGACGGCGGTGATGACCTGCTCGAGCGCGGGCGCCGGCAGGGCGCCGGGCTGCGCGAACACGAGGACGCCGTCGCGGAAGGCCATCAGCGTGGGGATCGAGGTGATCTGTGCGGCGGCGGCCAGCTCGCGCTCGGCCTCGGTGTCGACCTTGCCGAACGTGACGTCGGCGTGCGTCTGCGACGCGGCCTCGAAGATCGGGCCGAACTGGCGGCACGGGCCGCACCAGGATGCCCAGAAGTCGACCAGGACGATGCCGTCGGTCGTGACCGTCTGCTCGAAGTTGTCCTTGGTCAGGGTGGTGGTGCTCACGGGGTCTCCTCTGCGTGTCGTTCCAGGGTTTGACGATACCCCCCGGGGTGTTATGGTCGTAACCAACATACCCCCGGGGGTATTCCGAGATCACCGAGGAGTGAGCGTTGATGAGGCACGAGATCGACGTCGACCAGCTGGCCGAGCGGCTGGCGGCCGGCGCCACGGTCGTGGACGTCCGCGAGCCGGTGGAGTACGCCGCCGCGCACGTCGCCGACACCCGCCTGATCCCGATGGGCCAGCTCGCAGGACGCCTGCAGGAGCTGGACCGCAGCCACCCCGTGCACCTGATCTGCCGCAGCGGCAACCGCAGCGGCGCGATGTGCGACGTGCTGACCGCCGCCGGGTTCGAGGCGGTCAACGTCCGCGGCGGGATCGAGGCCTGGGCGGCGTCCGGCCGCCCGGTGGAGGTGGCGCGGTGACCGCCGAGACCACCCGCGGGCTCACCGTCGTCCCGATCGAGACCCCGTCCCTCGGCGACCGCAGCTACCTCGTCCACGACGGCGAGGTCGCGTTCGTCGTCGACCCGCAGCGCGACATCGACCGCGTGCTCGCCCTGCTCGACGAGCACGGCGTGCGGCTGACCGACGTCTTCGAGACCCACCTCCACAACGACTACCTGACCGGCGGGCTCGCGCTCGCCGAGCGCACCGGCGCGACGTACCACGTGAACGGCGCCGACCAGGTCGCCTACGAGCGGCACGCGGTCTCCGACGGCGACACCGTCGCGGTGGGCGACCGGATGCGGGTGGCGGTGCTGGCCACTCCCGGCCACACGTTCACCCACCTCAGCTACGCGCTCACCGACGCCGCGACCGGCCGGTGGGCCGCGGCCTTCACCGGCGGCTCGCTGCTGTACGGCGCCACCGGGCGGCCCGACCTGCTCGGGCCCGAGCACACCGACGCGCTCGTCCGCCACCAGCACGCCTCGGCGCACCGGCTGGCGGACCTGCTGCCGGAGGAGGCCGAGGTCTTCCCGACCCACGGCTTCGGGTCGTTCTGCTCCGCCACCCAGTCCGAGGCGACGGCCTCGACGATCGGCGACGAGCGACGGACGAACCCGGCGCTGACCCAGGACGAGGAGACCTACGTCCGCGAGCTGCTCGCCGGTCTCGACGCCTGGCCGGCGTACTACGCGCACATGGGGCCGGG
This sequence comes from Nocardioides sp., assembly GCA_035765695.1. Lineage (GTDB taxonomy): Bacteria > Actinomycetota > Actinomycetes > Propionibacteriales > Nocardioidaceae > Nocardioides. The sequence continues at coordinate 9,326 of DASTXB010000038.1, forward strand.
CAACGCGGCCGGTCCGGGGGAGCCCGACCTGAGCACGCCCGAGGTGGCCGACGCCCACGAGGTCCGGCGACGCATCGAGGCGGGTGAGTGGGTCGTCGACCTGCGGCACCGCACCGCGTTCGCCGCCGGCCACGCGCCGGGGTCGTTCAACATCGGCGCGGAGGACCAGTTCGCGACGTACCTCGGCTGGCTCATCCCGTGGGGCACCCCCGTGACCCTGCTGGGCGCCACGGCGGCGGACGTCGCCTGGGCGCAGCGCGAGCTGGTCCGCATCGGGATCGAGCGCCCCGCCGCCCACGCGACCGGCGGCCCCGAGGACTGGACGCACGGCCCGCTCGGCAGCTTCCCGACCGCGACGTTCGCCGACCTCGCGCAGGTCCGGCACCACCGGCCGGTCAGCGTCCTGGACGTCCGCCGCGACCAGGAGCGCGCCGAGGGCGCGATCGAGGGCTCGATCGGGATCCCCGTCCACGAGATCCTCGACCGGATCGACGAGGTGCCGGCGGGCGAGGTCTGGGTGCACTGCGCGGCCGGCTACCGGGCCTCGATCGTGGCGTCCCTGCTGGCCGCCCGCGGCCACCAGGTCGTGGCCGTCGACGACGAGTTCGACCGCGCGGCCCCGGCCGGCCTGGCGCTGGTCGCGGCCTGACGGTGGTCGGTGTGGACGTCGTGGTGGCGCTGCTGGCCGGCGCCCTGATCGGGCTGAGCCTCGGCGCGCTCGGCGGGGGCGGGTCGATCCTCGCCGTGCCCGTGCTGGTGTTCGGGCTCGGCCAGACCGCCCAGCAGGCGACGACCGGATCGCTGGTCGTCGTCGGCGTGAGCGCCCTGACCGGGCTGCTCGGGGCCCGCCGCGGCGGCACCGTCCTGCTCTCCCGCGGGCTCGGCTTCGCCGCCGTCGCGGTGGTCGGGGCGGTCCTCGGGGCACACGCGTCCGCCCAGGTCCCCGACCAGGTGCTCCTCGGCGCGTTCAGCGCGCTCATGCTCGTCGTGGCCGTGCTCATGACCGTCCGGCAGGTACGCCGCCGCGGCACCGCCGACGGCTCGGTCGACGCTCTCGAGCCCGTCCTCGCCTTCCGTCCCTTCCACTGCGCCTGCCCGCGGGCGCTCCGCCTCGTCGTCGCGGCGACGGTGGTCGGCCTGCTCACCGGCTTCCTGGGCGTGGGCGGCGGCTTCCTCGTCGTCCCCGCCCTGGTCCTGGTGCTGGGCCTCCCGCTCCGCCAGGCGGCCGGCACCTCGCTGGTCGTCATCGCGGTCACCAGCGCCGCCGCGCTGGCGGTCCGGGCCGGCACCGGCGTCCACCCCGACTGGGGCCTCGTCCTGCTCCTCACGGCGGCGTCCGCCGCCGGATCCCTGCTCGGCACCCGGGTCGCCGCCCGGACCGACACCCACCGTCTCGGCCAGGCGTTCACCGCCCTGGTCGCCGTCGTCGCCGTCGGCACCGCCGCGGCCGCCCTGACCTGAACCCCGCTCCACGCAACCGCACGAAGGAACTCCCATGACCTCCACCTCGCACCGCGGCGCCGGCAGTCCGCCGCTGAAGCCCGAGCACCGGCCGGGACCGCTCGGCCGGCTCGGACTCGTCGTCGTCCGGCACGCCCGGATCACCACCGTCGTCTGGCTGCTGGTCGTCATCGGCCTCGGCTTCTTCGCCCCGCGCGTCGAGTCGGAGCTGTCCGGCGCGGGCTGGCAGGCCCAGGGGTCGGACTCCGTCGCCGCCCGCGAGCTCGCCCAGGAGCACTTCGGCGGCAACGCGAGCTCCGCGATCCAGGTCGTCGTCCACGACCCGGAGGGGTCGGTCACCGAGGGCGACGGTGCCCGGGTGCTGACCGAGGCGACCGCGCTGCTGAAGGAGGACCCCCGGATCGGCGAGGTCGTCCAGCCACAGCCCGGCGCGACCCTGAGCCAGGACGGGCACACCGCCATCCTGATCGCCGGCGCCGACGCCTCCACCGACAAGATGGTGCAGGCGGCCGACGAGCTGACCGGCCCGCTCCAGGACCTGTCGACCGGCTCGGTCGAGGTGCACCCCACCGGCGCCTCCCAGCTCTGGGCCGACTTCAACGGCGCCAACCTCGACGCGATGCTGAAGTCCGAGATGCTGTCGTGGCCGGTGACCCTGGCGATCCTGGTCCTGGCCTTCGGCGCGCTCGTCGCGGCCGGCCTCCCGCTGCTGCTCACCCTCGCGGGGCTCGTCGCCTCGGCCGGCTCGCTGGTGCTGATCAACCAGTTCGTCCCGGTCTCCATCTGGGCGATGAACTTCGCGATGATGTTCGCCCTCGCGCTCGGCATCGACTACGCGCTGTTCCTGGTGGTCCGGTACCGCGCCGCCCGGATGGGCCACGACCGCCCGGTCGCCGACGCGATCGCCGAGACCATGGACACGGCCGGCAAGGCGGTGCTGCTCTCCGGGGCGACCGTGCTGGTGTCGCTGTCCGCGGTGATGCTCGTGCCGTCCCCGGCGTTCCGCTCGATGGCCGGCGGCATCATGCTCGCGGTGGTCTTCGTGCTCGCCGCGACGCTGACGCTGCTGCCGCTCGTGCTGGCCAAGCTCGACCTGCGGATCAACAAGCTCGCGCTGAAGTGGGTGCACACCGGCGAGCACCGGTCGGCCCGCTTCGCCGCCTGGGGCGAGCGCCTGTGGCGCAACCCGTGGCTGTACGGCGCGGGCGCGCTGGTCGTGCTGCTCGCGCTCGCCGCGCCGATCATCGGCCTGCGGACCGCGATGCCGTCGATCAAGGTGCTGCCCGAGGACGCCAGCGCGCGCGTCGGGTACGACGTCGTCCAGGACTCGTTCGGTCCGGGCGCCCCCGGCACGCTGCAGATCGTGGTCGACCAGGACCAGGCCGACGCCGCGTCCGAGGTGCTGTCGGCGGACGAGGGCGTCGCCGGCGCGATGCCCGCCCAGCCGGCCACCGACGACAGCGGTCTCGCGCTCATCCAGGCGGTGCCGACCGTCGACCCGTCCGACCCGGGGCTGTCGACGACCGTCGACCGCCTGCGCGGCGACCTGCCGTCCTCCGCGCTGGTGGGCGGGGCCGCGGTCGAGAACCTCGACCTCAAGTCACAGCTCGACGAGTCGACGCCACTGGTGCTCGGCGTCGTGCTCGCGCTCGGGTTCCTGCTCCTGCTCCTCGCGCTCCAGGCACCACTCATCGCCCTGCTCGGCACCCTGGCGAGCCTGCTGTCCACCGCGGCGGCCTTCGGCGTCGCCCGCCTGGTCTTCCAGGACGGCTGGGGCTCGTCGCTCTTCGGCTTCGAGCACCAGGGCTTCCTCGACGCGTGGGCGCCGGTGTTCTTCTTCGCGATGATCTTCGCGATCGCGATGGACTACACCGTGTTCCTGCTCGCCTCGGCCAAGGAGCACTACGAGGGGTCCGGTGACCCACGTGACGCCATGGTCGGCGCGCTGGCGCACTCCGGGCGGGTGATCTTCGCGGCGGCCGCGGTCATGGTCGCGGTGTTCTTCACCTTCTCCCTGTCCGGCCCGCTGCCGCCCAAGGAGATGGGCATCGTGCTCGGTGTCGCCGTCCTGCTCGACGCGTTCCTCGTCCGGCTGGTGCTGCTGCCGGTCCTGCTCCGCCTCACCGGGCGGGCCGCGTGGTGGTCACCGCGCTGGCTGCGCCGGGTGCTGCCCGACATCCACTTCAGCCACGGCTGAGCCTGTATCCCCTCCCCGAAAGGAACCCCCTCCATGTGTCGACCCGTCACCTGCCGGAAGTGCGGCAAGGCCTCCTGGGCCGGCTGCGGCCTGCACGTCAACCAGGTCCTGGCCGGAGTCCCCCAGGCCGACCGCTGCACCGGGCACGCCGACGAGCCGTCCACCGGCTTCCTGTCCCGCCTGCTGGGCCGGTCGTGAACCTCGACCGCGCGGTGCTCGCGATGGCCGGCACGGTCGTGCTGGTCAGCGTGCTGCTCAGCGCGCTCGTCTCGCCCTGGTGGCTGCTGCTCACCACCTTCGTCGGGCTGAACCTGCTCCAGTCCAGCCTCACCGGCTTCTGCCCGGCCGCGGTGGTCTTCCGCCGGTTCGGGCTGCGGGAGGGCTGCGCGTTCCGCTGAGGCCGGGCGGCACCGACCCGCGTATCAGCGGTCGGGCGATCGGGTAGGGGGTGAGCAGACCCCGACCGGAAGGTGCCGATGCCCGACCTGCTGATCACCAACGGAACCCTCTTCGACGGGATGCGGCACCGCGGCCGTGGCGCCGTCGCCGTCCGCGGCGGCCGGATCCTCGCCGTGGGTGACCCCGACGAGGTACGGCGTGCCGCGCCGCCCGGCGCGGAGGAGATCGACGCCGCCGGTGGGCTTCTGCTCCCCGGCTTCCAGGACGCTCACATGCACCCGATGGTCGGTGGCCTCGAGCGCCTGCGCTGCGAGATGACCGACCTCTCCGGCGTCGACGAGTACCTCGACGCGCTCGCGAGCGCCGCGCAGCGGCAGCGAGGAGCGGCGTGGTTCCGGGGCGGCGGCTGGTCGGTCGGCCAGTTCGGCCGGCACGGCCCGACCGCCGAGCTGCTCGACCGGGTGGTGCCCGACAAGCCGGCGTTCCTGCCCAGCTCCGACCACCATGACGCATGGGTCAACACCCGCGCCCTCGAGCTCGCCGGCATCACCGCCGCCACGCCGGACCCGCCCGACGGCTGGATCGAGCGCGACGAGCAGGGCCACCCGACCGGCACCCTGCGCGAGGGCGCCCAGGCGCTGGTCTGGGACCTGGTGGAGACCACGCGCGAGGAGTACGCCGACGCCCTCCGCGAGGCGCAGTCCTACCTGCACTCGTGGGGCATCACCGGCTGGCACGACGCACTGATCGGCGGGTATGCCGGCCTCGACGACCCCACCCAGGCCTACCTGGACCTGCTGGCCGCCGGGGAGCTCACCGCGCAGGTCACCGCCTCCCAGTGGTGGGACCGCGCCCGGGGACCGGAGCAGGTCGAGGAGCTGCTGGCCGAGCGCGACCGGCTCGCCCACCACGGCCTGCACGCCGGCTCGGTCAAGGTGATGATGGACGGCATCACCGAGACGCTCACCGCCTCGGTCGAGGAGCCGTGGCGGGACGCGCACGACTGCCCCTGCGGCAACAGCGGCCTCCCGTTCCTCTCGACCGACCAGGTGCGCGACGCGGTCGTCGCGATCGACGCCGCGGGACTCCAGGCGCACTTCCACGCGATCGGCGACAAGGCGGTCCACGACGCGCTCGAGGCCGTCGCGGCGGCGCGGCGGGCCAACGGCATGCGCGACCTGCGGCACCAGGTGGCACACCTGCAGCTGGTGCGGCCGGCCGACCGCCGCCGGTTCCTCGACCTCGGGGTGGTCGCCAACCTGCAGGGAATGTGGGTGGACCGGTCCTCGGGCTCGGTGGCGGTCGCGCTCCAGCACCTCGACGAGGAGCGGGCCGGGTGGCACTACCCGTTCCGGGAGATCCTCGTCCCCGGCGTCGTGGCCGCCGGCGGCAGCGACTGGCCGGTCAACGACCCGGAGCCGATCGCCGCGGTCCACGCCCTGGTCAACCGGTCCCCCTGGTCGGGATCCGGCGACCGCCCCGAGCCGCTGGTGCCCGGCCAGGCCCTCGACGTCGAGCGGGCCCTGGAGGCCTACACCGCCGGGTCGGCGTTCGTCAGCCACCGCGCCGACTCGGGCCGGCTGCGCGTGGGCGACCGGGCCGACCTGGTCCTGCTCGATCGCGACCCGGTGACCGGACCGGTCGACGAGATCGGGGCCGCCGAGGTCGTGGCCACGTGGGTCCAGGGCGACAAGGTCTTCGAACGCCGCTCCTGAGAGGGCAAGGCTGGTGCGTCCGGTTAACGATCGCTAACCTGACTGCGTGAGCCACATGAAGGAGCTGGTGGACGAGCTGCGCGAGCGCCTCGCGGTCGCCCGGCAGGGCGGCAGCGCGGCGGCGCGGCAGAAGCACACCGACCGCGGCAAGCTGCTGGTGCGCGACCGGGTGGACCGGCTGCTCGACCCGGGCAGCCCCTTCCTCGAGCTGAGCCCGCTCGCGGCGTACGACCTGTACGGCGGGCAGGTGCCCAGCGCCGGCATCGTGACCGGCATCGGCCGGGTGAACGGCCGGGAGGTCGTCGTCGTCGCGAACGACGCGACCGTCAAGGGCGGCACCTACTACCCGATGACGGTCAAGAAGCACCTGCGGGCGCAGACGGTCGCGGCCGACAACCACCTGCCGTGCGTCTACCTCGTCGACTCCGGCGGCGCGTTCCTGCCGATGCAGGACGAGGTGTTCCCGGACCGGGAGCACTTCGGCCGGATCTTCTTCAACCAGGCCAACCTGTCCGCGCAGGGGATCCCGCAGATCGCCAGCGTGATGGGCTCGTGCACCGCCGGTGGCGCCTACGTCCCGGCGATGTCCGACGAGACGGTGATCGTGCGCAACCAGGGCACGATCTTCCTCGGCGGCCCGCCGCTGGTGAAGGCCGCGACCGGCGAGGTCGTCACCGCCGAGGAGCTCGGCGGCGGCGACGTGCACGCCCGCACCTCCGGCGTCGTCGACCACCTCGCCGAGGACGACGCCCACGCCCTCGCGATCGTGCGGAGCATCGTCGGCACGCTGCCGGGGATCGGGGGGTCTCGACAGGCTCGACCACCGGCGGCGTACGAGCTCGCTCCGGTCGAGGAGCCGCACGAGGACCCGAGCAGCCTGTACGACGTGGTGCCGGCCGACACGCGCACGCCGTACGACGTCCGCGACGTGATCCGCCGGATCGTCGACGGCAGCCGGTTCCACGAGTTCAAGAAGCTGTACGGCGAGACGCTGGTGACCGGCTTCGCGCACGTCTGGGGCCACCCGGTCGGCATCGTCGCCAACAACGGCATCCTGTTCAGCGAGTCGGCCCTCAAGGGCGCGCACTTCATCGAGCTGTGCAACCAGCGCGGCATCCCGCTGGTGTTCCTGCAGAACATCACCGGCTTCATGGTCGGCAAGGAGTACGAGAACGGCGGCATCGCCAAGGACGGCGCGAAGCTGGTCACCGCGGTCGCCTGCTCGGTCGTCCCGAAGTTCACCGTCGTCATCGGCGGGAGCTTCGGCGCCGGCAACTACGGCATGTGCGGCCGCGCCTACGACCCGCGGTTCCTGTGGATGTGGCCGAACGCGCGCATCTCCGTGATGGGCGGCGAGCAGGCCGCCTCCGTCCTCGCGACCGTGGCCGGCAAGCCCGACGACGAGGACTTCAAGGCGCCGATCCGCGAGCAGTACGAGACCCAGGGCTCGCCGTACTACTCCACCGCCCGCCTGTGGGACGACGGGATCATCGACCCCGCCGACACCCGCCGCGTCCTCGGCATGGGCCTCGCGGCCGCCGCCAACGCCCCGACCCCGGCGCCCTCCTACGGAATCTTCAGGATGTGATGGGGATGCACACCCTCCTGGTCGCCAACCGCGGCGAGATCGCCCTGCGCGTGATGCGCACCGCTCACCGGATGGGCATCCGCACCGTCGCGATCCACACCGACCTCGATGCCACCGCGCCGCACGTGCGCGCGGCGGACGTGGCGCTGCGCGTCGAGAGCTACCTCGACATCGATGCGGTCGTCGCCGCGGCGAAGGAGGCGGGCGCCGACGCGGTGCACCCCGGCTACGGCTTCCTCTCCGAGCGCGCGGCGTTCGCCCGCGCGCTCGAGCAGGCCGGCATCACCCTGGTCGGCCCGACGGCCGACGTGATGGACGCGATGGGCCGCAAGGACGCCGCCCGCGAGATCGCGGTCGCCGCCGGCGTGCCCGTCGTGCCCCGTGCGGTCTCGACGGGCTCGACCACCGAGATGACGTTCCCCCTCCTCGTCAAGGCCGCGGCCGGCGGCGGTGGCAAGGGCATGCGCGTCGTCCGCGCGGAGTCCGAGCTCGAGGAGGCCAAGGCGGCCGCCGCCCGCGAGGCGCTCAGCGCCTTCGGCGACGACACCCTGCTCATCGAGAAGTACGTCGAGCGCGGGCGCCACATCGAGGTGCAGGTCATGGCCGACGCGCACGGCACCGTCGTCCACCTCTGGGAGCGCGACTGCTCGACCCAGCGCCGCCACCAGAAGGTGCTGGAGGAGGCGCCGGCGCCGACGATCACCGCGGAGGTCCGCGAGCTGGTCACCAGCAGCGCCGTCGCGCTCGCGAAGCACGTCGGCTACCGCAACGCCGGCACCGTCGAGTTCCTGCTGGACGACGCCACGGGCGAGGCGTACTTCCTCGAGATGAACACCCGCCTCCAGGTCGAGCACCCGGTCACGGAGCTCATCACGGGTCTCGACCTGGTCGAGCTCCAGCTCCGGGTCGCCGACGGCGAGCCGCTGCCGATCACCCAGGACGACGTGACCGTCACCGGGCACGCGATCGAGGCACGGGTGTACGCCGAGGACTCGTTCGGCGGCTTCCTGCCCCAGGCCGGCCGCGCCACGCACGTGCGGTGGCCAGCCGGCGCCCGGGTCGACCAGGCGCTGGAGAGCGGCCAGGTCGTCAGCACGTCGTACGACCCGATGCTCGGCAAGGTGATCACCCACGGTGCCACCCGCGAGGACGCCCGCACCGCGCTGGTCGCCGCCCTCGACGACACGGCGATCCTCGGGCTCACCACCAACACCGGCTTCCTGCGGGCGCTGGTGGCGAGCGACGAGTTCCGCGACGCGACGATCGACACCGCCTGGCTGGATCGCAACGAGGTCCCGGCGCCCGATCCCGCACCGGCGCGCACCGCGGCCGCCTGGGAGGTCTTCCTGGCCCGCCGCGAGGACGACGGCCCGTTCCACTCCGACGGCTTCCGGGTCGCCGGTGACCCGGCGCCGGTGGTGATCGAGCTCGACGAGCGGGTGACGCTCACCGGACCCCCGCCGCACGACCGGCCGGTCGTCGACGTCGGCACCGACCACGTCGAGCTCGTCCACCGCGGCCAGCGCTTCGTGTTCCGGCGCCCCGACGTCTTCGGCGACCACGCCCTCGACCTCGGCGACGGCGCGATCACCGCACCGATGCCCGGCACCGTCCTCGACGTCCGGGTCGCCGACGGCGAGCGGGTCGAGACCGGCCAGGTGCTCGTCGTGATCGAGGCGATGAAGATGGAGCTGGCGCTCAAGGCGCCGTTCGACGGCACGGTCGGGAGCCTGGCGGCGGCCGCCGGCGCCCAGGTCGCCCTCGGCCACACCCTGCTGGAGGTCGAACCCCATGAATGAGCAGCTGCCCACCGTCGTCCGGCAGGAGGGGCTCCCGGACCGCGTCACGATCTACGAGGTCGGGCCGCGCGACGGCCTGCAGAACGAGAAGGCGCTGGTGCCGACCGGCGTCAAGGCCGAGTTCGTGCAGCGGTTGCTCGCGGCCGGCCTGCCGACCGTCGAGGCGACCAGCTTCGTGCACCCGAAGTGGGTGCCCCAGCTCGCCGACGCCGCGGACCTGATGGAGCTGCTCGGCGACGCGGGCCGCGACTGCCCGGTGCTGGTCCCGAACGAGCGCGGCCTCGACCGCGCCCTCGAGCTGGGCGCGAGGCACATCGCGATCTTCGGCTCGGCGACCGAGACGTTCGCGCAGAAGAACCTCAACCGCAGCCTCGACGAGCAGTTCGCGATGTTCGAGCCGACGGTGCGCCGCGCCCGCGACGCCGGCCTCGACGTGCGCGCCTACGTCTCGATGTGCTTCGGCGACCCGTGGGAGGGTGGCGTCCCGGTCGAGCAGGTCGTGGGCGTCGGCAAGCGTCTCTTCGACCTCGGCGCCAGCCAGCTCAGCCTCGGCGACACGATCGGCGTCGGTACGGCGGGCCACGTGAGCGCCCTCGTCGACGCGTTCACCGCCGCCGGGATGAGCACCGGCCAGCTCGCCATGCACTTCCACGACACCTACGGCCAGGCGCTCGCGAACACCCTCGCGGCCCTGCACGCCGGCATCACGACGTTCGACGCCAGCGCGGGCGGCCTCGGCGGCTGCCCCTACGCGAAGAGCGCCACCGGCAACCTCGCCACCGAGGACCTGGTCTGGATGCTCACCGGCCTGGGCATCGAGCACGGCGTCGACCTCGGCGAGGTCGTCGCGACCAGCGTGTGGATGGCCCGGCACCTCGGGCGGCCCAGCCCGTCGGCCGTCGTGCGCGCACTGGCAGAATCCGGAGCATGAGCCGGAGGGTCTACCTGCACATCGGTGCGCCGAAGACCGGCACGACGTACCTCCAGGACCGACTCTCGGTGAACGCCAGGACCCTGGCGGCCCACGGCGTGCACTTCCCGACCACCTCGCCGCTGGTCAGCCCCGGGCTCGCGCACTTCCGCGGCGCGCTCGACCTGCTCGGCCAGGACTGGGGCGGCCCGCCCGGCCACGCCGACGGCAGCTGGGAGGCGCTGGTCCGCCGGGTCCGCCGCCGCTCCGGCACGGTCGTCATCAGCCACGAGATCCTGGCCCCCGCGACCCCGGCCCAGGTGGCCCGCGCGATGCGCGACCTGGCCGGCAGCGAGATCCACGTCGTCTACACCGCCCGCGACCTCGGCCGGCAGGTCCCGGCCGCGTGGCAGGAGAGCATCAAGCAGGGCCGGCGGTGGAGCTACCGGCGCTTCCTCGACCGGTTCGAGAAGGGCCGCACCTGGTTCTACCGCGCCTTCGACGTGCCGCGCGTGCTGGGCACCTGGGGCGCCGGGCTGCCGCCCGAGCACGTCCACGTGGTGACCGTGCCGCCGTCCGGCTCCGACCAGACCGGCGACCCGCTCTGGGAGCGGATGTGCGGCCTGCTCGGCATCGACCCCGCCTGGGCGCCGCTCGACAGCGACCGCTCCAACCGGTCGCTCGGCATCGCCGAGACCCAGGTGATCCGGCAGCTCAACCGCCGCATGGACCGGCAGGCCCGCCGCGAGTCGACCTACGACGAGCTGATCCGCGACATGCTCGCCCAGGGCGAGCTGGTCAAGCGGAGGTCCGCCGCGGTCACGCTGCCGCCGGAGCGGTACCCCTGGGCCCAGCACCAGGCCGAGCGCTGGATCGAGTGGATCGAGGGCAGCGGGGTGCACGTCGTCGGCGACGTCGACGAGCTGCGGCCCGCCGTACCCGACCCCCACCAGCGGTGGCGCGACCCCGACAAGGTCCGCGCCAAGCGCCAGCTCGGCACCGCCCTCGACGCGCTCGCCGCGATGACCCGCGAGGCCGCCCGCCGGCCCGACCCGGAGCGCCACCTCTCCCAGCGCGTCCGGGCCGGGGTGCAGCGGGTCCGCCGGTGACCACGCGATGACGGAGGACACCCCGGGCGTACGCCGCGCCTGGGGGTGGGTCGCCCACCTGCGCGCGGGCGGTACGACGCCCTGGCGTGACTGGACCGGGGAGGGCGAGCCGCGCGGCCGGGTCCTTCCCGGAGCCCAGCAGCTCGAGCTGCTCCGGCGGCTCAACCGGGCGGGCGCGCCGGGTCCCGCGCTCGCCGCGCGGGTGCTGGACGCGAGCGCCCCCGGCCGGGGTCGGCCGGACCTCGAGCTCGAGGGCGCCGTCGACCCCCTGGCGTTCGGTCCGCCGCCGGTCGACCCGGCCGGGCTCCCCGACGACGAGCTGCTCCGCGTGGCTGCCAACGTCCTCGCCGAGGGACTGGTCGCCAGCGGCGAGCCGGACGCCCGGCACCACCCGCGGCCGCGGCTCTGGCGCACGCGCTACCGGCTGGTCGGCGACCCCGTGCTCGCCGACCCGGTGCGCGCCGCGCTGGTCGCGCAGGGCCGCCCGCCGGGCGGTCGCGGCTCGACGGTCCTGGTGCTCGGCACCGACGTCGGCTCGATGGTCGCCCACGCCTGGACCGCGCGCAGCCTGGCCGAGGGGGCTCCGGTGTGGCGGGACTGGCTGAGCGCCTGCACCCGGGGCCGCGCCCTGCCCCGCCGCGTCGACCTGCTCCGCACCGCCCGCGCCTGGACCGACCGGGTCGGGCCGGAGCGGGTCCGCATCGTGCTCGACCCGGCCGAGCTGCCCCGGCTCGTGGGGGGGCGCCGGCCGCTTCCCGGCCCGCACCCGCTCTCGGCCGACGCCACCGACCTGGCGCGCCGGATCGGCCAGGTCCTCGGGCTGCTCGTCGTGCCGGGCCGCCGGCGCGCGCTGGTGCACCAGACGCTGCTGCCGCGGCTGCTGGCCGAGGAGGGTCCGCCGCTCGTCGTGCCCCCCGAGCACACCGACTGGCTGCACACGCGGGCGGTGCGGGTGCGGGACGGGCTGCTCGAGGCTGGATACCCTGTCCACGGCGACCCGGACCGGCTCCTGCCGACCGCCCGGGCCGGCGTCCCGGAGCCCTCCGACGCCGGCGTCCTGGCGCTCGCGATGCGCCTGCTGCTGGAGAAGAGTTGAGTAGAAGAGTCCTGCTGCACGTCGGCACCCCGAAGACCGGAACGTCGTACCTCCAGGACGTGCTGTTCCGGAACCGGCGCACGCTCGCGGGCCACGACATCCTCTACCCCGCGGACCGCTTCGACGCGCACTTCCTGGCCGCGCTCGACCTGATGCGGCTGCCGTGGGGCGGGCTCGAGGCCGAGGCGGTGGGCGCCTGGGACGCGCTGGCCGAGAAGGTCCGGCGCCACCACGGCACCGCGATCATCAGCCACGAGATCCTCGCGACCGCGTCGCGCGCGCAGGCGGGCCGGGCGCTGGAGTCGCTCGGCCACGGCGCCGGCGCCGAGGTCCACCTCGTGCTCTCGGTGCGCGACCTGGTCCGGCAGATCCCCGCGGAGTGGCAGGAGAACGTCAAGCACCGCGCGTCGCTGACGTACGGCGCGTTCCTCGACCAGATCCAGGACCCGCGGCGGGACAGCCGGATCGCCACGTGGTTCTGGGGCGTCCAGGAGCTCCCGGACATCCTCAACCGCTGGGGCCACGACCTGCCGCCCGAGCGCATCCACCTGGTCACGGTCCCGCCGGCCGGCGGCCCGAGCCGGCTGCTGTGGAAGCGGTTCAGCGTCGCGTTCGGCCTCGACGGCATCGAGCTCGACCTCGAGGCGGAGCGGGCCAACCCGTCCCTCGGCGCGCCCGAGACCGCGCTGCTGCGGCGGATCAACCGCGCCGCGAACCGGGAGCTCAACCCCGGCGACTACCGGCCGCTGGTCCGCGAGCTGCTGGCGCACCAGACCCTGTCGCGGCGGACCCGCTCACCGCGGCTGGCGCTGCCGCCGGACGTCCACCCGTGGGTCACGGCGATCACCCGGTCGTGGGTCGCCGAGATCGAGCGTCGTGGGTACGACGTGATCGGCGACCTGCACGACCTCGAGGGCGCGCCGCCCGTGGCGCGGTACGCCGACCCCGACCACCCCGCCGAGAAGCAGGTGTCCGCGGCCGCGGTCGACGCGATCAAGGCGCTGCTGCTCGAGGGCGCACGCCTGCGGCACTCCGAGGAGCAGCTGCGCCGCGAGCTGGAGGAGACCCAGCGGGCGCTGGAGCGGTCCTACCTGCGGCCGACGTACCGCTGGCGCGAGAAGGTCGTCCGCCGGCTGCAGTCCGGCCCGACCGGGCGCGGCCTGCTCAGGGCCTACCGGAGGTTGCGCGGCCGCAGCTCGCGCGCGGCGTAGGTCCCGACCCGCCAGGTCGCCCAGCCGTCGATGCCCATCCCGAAGGCGCCGCCGACGACCGGCGTGCGCCGGGCGATGCTGATCGCGAGCCGCTTGCCGCCGACCCGCTGGACCAGGTCGGACGCGACCTCCGTGGCGAGCAGCCGGTCGAGGTCGGGGTCGTGCACCGGCGCGGTCGCGATCGCCATCGGCGGGCCGGGCAGCTCGCGCTCCTCGATCTTGCGGTCCACGACCTCGCGGCCGAGCATGCAGGTGAGCACGGCGTTGCGGACCCGCGGGTCGTCGAGGTCGTAGCCGCGCAGGTGCGCGATGCCGGCGACCATCCGGGCCTGCACCACCGCCAGCCCGGCGAGGTTGGCCGGGATCGTCACGGCCGCGGTGAGCACGCCGCCGAGCCCGGTGAGGAGGCCCTGCGCGCCGGCGTACCGCACGTGCGTCTCGACGACCTCGTGCACCGAGCCGAGCTTCTCGGCCGTGTCCGCGGCCGGACGGAGGGGGCCGACGCCGGTGATGGCGCGGTGCAGCGCCTCCCCGACGAACGAGTGCGTCAGGCCGGGGACGTGGCGCACGACCTGCTGGCTCATGCCTCGATCGTACGGGCGCTACGGTCAGCAGCATGCCCGTCGAGCCGCCCCCGTCGCGCTGGGCGTTCGGCGACCCGGCGGGATACGACGAGCTCGACGACCTGGTCGCGGTCGGCGCCGACCTGGAGCCGGGGACGCTGCTGGAGGCCTACCGGCGCGGGCTGTTCCCGATGCCGTCCGGGGCCCGCGGCGACCCGATGTACTGGTTCTGCCCGGTCCGCCGCGGCGTGATCCCGCTGGACGGGCTGCGGGTGTCGCGGTCGCTGCGGCGATCGCTGCGGGACTTCGAGGTCCGCGTGGACACCGCCTTCGCGGAGGTGGTCGCCGGGTGCGCGGACCCGAGCCGCCCCTCGGGCTGGATCGACCGGGAGGTCGCGTCGGCGTACCAGCGGCTGCACGAGCTGGGCTGGGCGCACTCGGTCGAGACCTGGCGGGACGGCGTGCTCGTGGGCGGGCTGTACGGCGTGGCGGTCGGCGGCCTGTTCGCGGGGGAGTCGATGTTCCACACCGTGCGGGACGCCTCGAAGGTCGCGCTGGTCGCGCTGGTCGAGGGGCTGGCCGACGAGCACGCCCTCGACCGGCTCCTCGACGTGCAGTGGCTGACCCCGCACCTGGCCTCGCTGGGCGCGATCGAGGTGCCGCGCGCGACGTACCTGCGCCGGCTGCCGGCCGCGCTCGCGGCGCCCGGTCCGGACCTGTCTCGCATGATCCGCGGCGGAGAGGGCAGGGTGGGCCCATGAGGACTGCAACCCTGCTCGCCGGACTCGTGCTCGTGATGGGCGGCCTCGTCGGCTGCGGAGGCTCCGACGGCGACAGCGACGGCGACAGCGCCGGGATGCCGACCAACGCCTCGAAGGAGGAGTTCTGCGGCAACTTCCAGAGCCTGTCCGACGACCTGGGTGAGCTCGACCCGGACTCCGAGGCGTCCGAGGCGATCAAGGCGCTGCACTCCGCGGCCGGCGACATGCGCTCGACGGGCACCCCCGAGGACATCCCCGCCGACGCGCGGCACGGCCTCGAGGTCACCCTCGACGCGATCACGGCGCTGCCGGAGGACGCGGACGCCGAGGACATCGGCAAGCTCGAGGACAGCCTGAGCGAGGCGGACCAGAAGGACTCCGACGCGTTCGACAGCTACCTCTCCGACGAGTGCCCCGACCTGTCATGAGCCGGGTCGCCGTGCTGGCCGGCGGCCTCGTCCTGGTGGCGGGGCTGACCGGCTGCAGCGGCGGCTCGGAGGGATCGGGCACGTCGACCGCCGACTTCTGCGACGCGTACAACGACCTGTTCGACCGGGTCCTGGGCGCCGACCCCACCGACTCCGCGGCGACGGTGCGGGCGTTCAAGCAGTGGGCCGTCGACATGGCCGACGTCGACGCGCCCGCGGACATGCCCGACGACGCCCGGCACGGCTACGAGCTGTTCGTGCAGCAGGCGCAGGACATCGACGAGAACGCCTCGCTCGACGACCTCGCCGCGCTCGGCGAGGGCCTCAGCGACGCGGACCGGGCGGACGGCGAGGCGTTCAACAGCTGGACCACCGACAACTGCCCGGTGGACCTGCCGTCCCCGTCGCTGTCCCCGTCGTTGTCCCCGTCGTTGTCCTCGTCGTTGTCCCCGTCGGGGAGCTAGACGACCTGGGGCGGGTGGCCGGTCTCGCTGACCATCGGGCGGCCGGCGGCCGCCCAGTCGAGCATCCCGCCGCCGAGGTTCACGACCTCGTGGCCCTGCTGCCCGAGCCACTGCACCGCCTGCGCGGAGCGGCCGCCGATCTTGCAGACCACGAGCACCTGCCCCTCGGGGAGCTCGGTGTGCCGCGCCGGCAGCAGGGAGAGCGGGATGTGGACCGCGCTCTCGATGTGGCCGTGCTGCCACTCGACGGGCTCGCGCACGTCGAGCACGACGAGGCCGTCGGGGAGCGGGTCGGGTACGCCGTCGATCGTCACCGTGGGAATCATTTGAGGAGTCTGCTCATCCTTCGGTCGGCCAGGGGCTTGCCGCCGGTCTGGCAGGTCGGGCAGTACTGCAGGGAGGTGTCGGCGAAGCTGACCTCCCGGACCACGTCGCCGCAGACCGGGCATTTCTCGCCGGTGCGGCCGTGCACGGCCAGGTTGGTCTTCTTCTCCGCCTTGAGCTCGCTCGCGGCCAGCCCCCTCGAGCGGTCGACCGCGTCACCGAGCTCGTCCTTGATCGCCGCGAAGAGCTGGTCGAGCTCGTCGGCGGTCAGGCTGTTGGCCGGCTTGAACGGCGACATCCTCGCGGCGTGGAGGATCTCGTCGCTGTAGGCGTTGCCGATCCCGGCGATGGTGCCCTGGTGTCGCAGCACGCCCTTGATCTGGGACCGCCCGGCGTCCTCGAGGATGTTCGCCAGGGTGTCGCGGGTGAACGCGTCGTCGAGGGGGTCGGGGCCGAGGCTTGCGATGCCGGGCACGTCCTGCGGTGACCGGACGACGTACGCCGCCAGGCTCTTCTTGGTGCCGGCCTCGGTGACGTCGAGGCCGCTGCCGTCGTCGAGCACGACCCGGACCGCCAGCCCGGACTTGCTGTTGGGTCGCGGTGGCACCGAGGGCAGCTCGTCCTTCCACCGGATCCAGCCGGCGCGGGCGAGGTGGAAGACCAGGTGCAGCCCGCTGGCCTCGATGTCGAGGAACTTGCCGTGGCGGGTCACGTCGTCGACCAGGGTGCCCTCGAGCGCCTGAACCGGGGGGTCGAAGGTCTTCAGGGCGCTGAAGGCCGCCAGGTGGACCCGGGCGATGGCATGACCGTCCAGCCGGCCCTTGAGGTCGAGGGCCAGCGCCTCCACCTCGGGCAGCTCCGGCATGCCCCGAGGGTAGCCGCCCGATCGGACGGACCCGTGGTCTCGACGGAGCTCGACGAGGGCTCGACGAGGGCTCGACCGACGGGGCTCGACCGACGGGGCTCGGGGAGGGAGAATCGACCATGGCCACCGCGCGACCGCTGCCCGCGGCCGGGGAGATCTTCCTCGACGCGCGCGGTGACGAGCGCGCGCTGCGGGTGTCCTGGCACTACGACAGTGACCTCGTGGTGCTGTCGCTGTGGCGCGACAACGTCTGTACCGGGTCGTTCCGGCTGACCGTCGACGAGGTCCCCGAGCTGATCGACCTGCTCCGGTCGGGTCTCGACACGGCGTACGCCGTCGCCCGCTCGCGACCCCACCAGGTCGGCTGACCGGGTTTCGGGCACCGGGTGGGTCAGACGTCCAGGTGTCGGTCCGCCAGCTTCCGCAGGACGGGTACGGCGGCTGCCAGCGCCGCGCGCTCGTCCGCGGTCAGGTCGGCCAGCTCTGCGCTGAGCTCGGTCGAGGCCTCGTCGCGCAGCGCCTCGATGGTCTTGCGGCCGACCGATGACAGCACGAGCAGCAGGCAGCGCTGGTCGGCCGGGTCCCGCCGGCGCTCGACCCAGCCGGCCTCCTCGAGGATCTCCACGAGACGGGTCATGCTCGGCGCCGACATGTTCATCAGCTCGGCCAGGTCTCCCTGACGGACCCCGTCCGGGTAGTGCGCGAGTGCCGACAGCGCGGCCAGCCGGGACGGTGTGATGCCCGAGCGCGTGGCGGGCTTGCGCAGGTGGTAGGCCAGACGTCCCACCTCGGTGCGCACCTCGCCCGCGAGCCGGGTCACCTCGCGTGACGGCGTCCGACGTGCGCTCATGATCGGGCGACCTCGCTCTCCGGTGTGACGTCCCCGCCCGTACGGTGCCCGTCGTCATCCGGCACGTTGTGCTCGCCCTCGGGTGCGCCGGCCTCCGGCTGGGCGAAGTCGAGGGGGGTCTCGTGCTGGTCGTCGGCATGCACGAATCTCTCGCCCATGAGCCACGACGCGGCGGCCGCGATCACGCACGCCGCGATCGCGAAGGCGAACGCGACGATGAGCCCGTCGTGGAACGGCCCCGAGATCAGCGAGGGGAAGAAGGTGTGGCCGGTGAGGTAGCG
>DASTXB010000039.1:0-21228 GCA_035765695.1 Nocardioides sp.
GAACACGTCGGAATAGTCGGAGGAGAACATCTCCGCGGTGATCGCCTCGCCGATCACCCGCTCGACCTCGGTCGGCGACGGCCAGATGTCCTTGAGGAAGACGTCCTTGCCGTCCTGGTCCTGGCCGAGCGGGTCGTCGAAGAGGTCGACGTCCATCGAGCCGGCGAGCGCGTAGGCGACGACCAGCGGCGGCGACGCCAGGTAGTTCATCTTCACGTCCGGGTTGATCCGGCCCTCGAAGTTGCGGTTGCCCGACAGCACCGAGACGACCGCGAGGTCCTTCTCGTTCACGGCGGCGGACACCTCGGGGATGAGCGGGCCGGAGTTGCCGATGCAGGTGGTGCAGCCGTAGCCGACGAGGTTGAAGCCGAGCTTGTCCAGGTACGGCGTGAGGCCGGCCTTCTCGTAGTAGTCGCTGACCACCTTCGAGCCGGGCGCCAGTGTGGTCTTGACCCACGGCTTGCGCTGCAGGCCCTTCTCGACGGCCTTCTTGGCCAGCAGGGCGGCGCCGATCATCACCGACGGGTTCGAGGTGTTCGTGCACGACGTGATCGCCGCGATCGTGACCGCGCCGTGGTCGAGCGTGAACTTCGTGCCGTCCTCGAGGGTCACCTCGACCGGGTCGCTGCGGCGGCCGCCGTCCCGCGGAACCACCGAGAGGTGGTCGCTCGGCGGGGACGCCTCACCGTGCCCGTTGGTCGTGGCCGGGTCGGAGGCCGGGAAGGTCTCGGCGACGGACTCGTCGTACCCGTTCTCCTCCTCGCCCGCGACGTAGTCGGTGAGCGAGGCCCGGAAGGACTGCTTGGCGTCGGTGACCTGGATGCGGTCCTGGGGACGCTTCGGGCCGGCGATCGACGGTACGACGGTCGCCAGGTCGAGCTCGAGCTTCTCGCTGTAGCGGGGCTCGGCGTCCGGGTCGTGCCAGAGGCCCTGCTCCTTGGCGTACGCCTCGACGAGCGCCAGCTGCTCCTTCGGGCGACCGGTGAGCTCGAGGTACTTGACGGTCTCCTCGTCGATCGGGAAGACCGCGATGGTCGAGCCGAACTCCGGGCTCATGTTGCCGATGGTGGCGCGGTTGGCCAGCGGCAGCGCGGAGACGCCCGGGCCGTAGAACTCGACGAACTTCCCGACAACGCCGTGCTTGCGCAGCATCTCGGTGATGGTGAGCACCAGGTCGGTGGCGGTCGAGCCCTCGGGCAGGTCGCCGGAGAGCTTGAAGCCGACGACGCGCGGGATCAGCATCGAGACCGGCTGGCCGAGCATCGCGGCCTCGGCCTCGATGCCGCCGACGCCCCAACCGACCACGCCGATGCCGTTGACCATCGTGGTGTGGGAGTCGGTGCCGACGCACGTGTCAGGGTAGGCGAGCAGCTCGCCGTCGACCTCGCGGGTGAAGACCGTGCGCGCGAGGTGCTCGATGTTGACCTGGTGGACGATGCCGGTGCCCGGCGGGACGACCTTGAAGTCGTCGAAGGCGCCCTGACCCCACCGCAGGAACTGGTAGCGCTCGCGGTTGCGCTCGTACTCGATCTCGACGTTGCGCTCGAACGCCTCCGGCGTGCCGAAGACGTCGGCGATCACCGAGTGGTCGATGACCATCTCGGCCGGCGCGAGCGGGTTGATCCTCGACGGGTCGCCGCCGAGGTCGGCCATCGCCTCGCGCATGGTGGCGAGGTCGACGACGCACGGGACGCCGGTGAAGTCCTGCATGATCACGCGCGCCGGGGTGAACTGGATCTCCTTGTCCGGCTCGGCGCTCTCGTCCCAGCCGGCCAGCGCCTTGATGTCGTCGGCAGTGATGTCGGCACCGTCCTCGGTGCGCAGCAGGTTCTCGAGCAGCACCTTGAGGCTGAACGGCAGCGACGCGACGTCGAGGCCCTCGCCCTGCACCGCGTCGAGGCGGAAGATCTCGTAGGACGTGCCGTCCACGTCCAGGGTGCTCTTCGCACCGAAGCTGTCCTGACTGGCCACAGCAGTCATCTCCTGACTCGTCGTCCCGGTCTTCTGATCGCGTCCCCATCCTGCCGTCGCGCCGGAGCGCGAGGAAAGGAAGGCTGCCCTAAGCGGGAGTACCCCATCGGGGCGGCTCGGACACGCGATATCTCTTGACATCAAGATACATGACAACGAGATGCCATGGGAGCGCGGCCCCGGTAAGTTCCTGTGACCGTGCGCACCTACCTCCGGCTCTTCGTCGCGGGGTTCCGGCGCCAGTCGACCTACCGCCTGGCCGCGCTCGGCGGCCTGGTCGCCAACACGACCTTCGGGCTGCTCAAGGTCGCGCTGCTCTTCGCGGCGGTGCGGACCTCGGGCGGCACGCTGGGCGGGTACGACGTCGCGATGATGAGCTCCTACATCTGGATCTCGCAGGGCATGCTCGGCTCGGTCAACCTCAACGGCCGCACCGACATCGCCGACCGCATCAAGTCCGGAGACGTCGCCGTCGACTTCCTGCGGCCCGTGGACGTGCACCTGGCCAGCGTGACGACCGAGGTGGGTCGGGCGGTGTTCGCGCTCATCCCCCGCGGCCTGCCGTCGGTGGTGATCGGTGCGGTGGTCGTCGGGATGGCGGTCCCGGACCACTGGTCGGCGTACGTCCTCGGCGCGCTCAGCCTGCTCCTGGGGATCGTCGTCTCCGCGACCACGGTCTACCTCGTCGGTGCGGCCGGCTTCTGGCTGGTCGAGACCCGCGGCGTCGCGATCCTCTACATGGTGGTCTCCGGCTTCCTGGCCGGGCTGTTCGTGCCCATCGGGCTGTTCCCGGACTGGCTGCACGCGATCGCGACGGCGACGCCGTTCCCGTCGATGATGATGTACCCGGTCGACATCCTGTCCGGCCGCGTCGGCGGGCTCGCCTCGGTGGGGCTCGTGGGGCTCCAGGTCCTCTGGCTCGGCCTCACGGTCGCCGCCGGCCAGCTCGCGACCCGCGCCGGGCGACGCCGGCTGGAGGTGCAGGGTGGCTGACCTCCTGACCCGGACGGCGCCGTACCGGGCCGTGCTGGCCTCGCGGATGCGCTCGCAGCGCAGCTACCGGGCGAACTTCGTGCTCGACCTCTCCAGCTCGCTGCTGGTCGGGCTGGTCGAGCTCGCCGAGGTGTGGGTCGTCTTCCACTCCGTCGGCACGCTCGGCGGGCTCGACCTGGCGGCGGTGGTGCTGGTGTTCGGCCTGGCCGACGTCGCGTTCTCCCTCGCCGACCTCGCGTTCGGGCACTGCGACACCATCCCGACCTACCTGCGGACCGGCACCCTCGACGTGTTCTACCTGCGCCCCCAGCCCCTGCTGCTCCAGCTGATCACCAGCGACATCTCGCTGCGACGGCTGGCGCGAGCGGCCGTCGGCGTCGCCGCGCTGGTCACCGGCCTGGCGGTCAACGACGTCCCGTGGAGCGCCCGCGCGGTGGGCCTGCTCGCGCTCGCGCTCGTCAGCGGGATCGCGACCTTCGCGGCGATGTTCGTCTGGGCCGGCGGCGCGCAGTTCTACCTCGTCGACGGCGCGGAGGCGACCAACGCGTTCGTGTACGGCGGCCGGTACGCCGCCACCCAGCCCGCCTCGGTCTGGAGCCGGCCGCTGGTGGTCGTCTTCGGCTTCTTCTTCCCCATGGCGTTCACGGCGTACCTGCCGGTGGTCACGCTGCTGGGGCTGCCCGGACCGGACTGGATGCCGGGCTGGCTCGGCTGGTGCGCACCGCTCGCCGCGCTGTGGGCCTGGGCGCTCGCGCTGGTCACCTGGCGCGCCGGCGTACGTCACTACCAGGGAGGCGGCGGATGACCACCCCGATGACCGAGCCGATCGTCGAGACCGAGGGCCTCGGCCGCGACTTCAAGGTCCGCGACGGCGTCCGGCGGCGCACCGTGGTCGCCGTCCAGGACCTGAGCCTGCGGATCGAGCCCGGCGAGGCGGTGGGCTACATCGGCGCGAACGGCGCCGGGAAGTCGACCACGATCAAGATGCTCACCGGCATCCTCGTGCCCACCCGGGGCCGCGTGACGACCTGCGGCCTCCGGCCGGTGCCGGACCGGAAGCGGCTGGCCCGCGAGGTGGGCGTCGTGTTCGGGCAGCGCACCCAGCTGTGGTGGGACCTGCCGGTCCGGGAGTCGCTGCGCATCCTCGCCGCGATCCACTCGCTCGCCCCGGCCGTCGAACGGGCTCGGACCGACGAGCTGGTCGAGCGGCTGGAGCTCGGCGAGTTCCTCGGCACGCCGGTGCGCCAGCTCTCGCTGGGGCAGCGGATGCGCGCCGAGGTCGCCGCCGCACTGCTGCACTCCCCGCGGCTCGTCATCCTCGACGAGCCGACGATCGGGCTCGACGTGCTGTCCAAGCAGCGGCTGCGCGAGTTCCTGGTCGCCGAGCGCCGGCTCCACCGCACCACGCTGCTGCTCACGACCCACGACATGGGCGACGTCGAGCGGCTCTGCGATCGGATCCTCCTCGTCGACCGCGGCTCCCTGGTCTTCGACGGGACCCTGCAGGGCCTGTCGCGCACCGTCGGCGCGGAGCGCGTGCTCGTCGTCGACCTCGCCGAGCCGACGGCCGACCTCGCCGACGTCCCGGACACCCGGCACCTCGGCAGCGAGGGCTCCGGGATGCGTCAGCGCCTCGCCTTCGACCCTGACACGACCACCGCCGCCCGGGTGCTCGGCGCGCTCGCCGGCCGCGCCGAGGTGGTCGACCTCGCGGTCGAGGAGCCGGACGTCGAGGAGATCGTGCGCCGGGTGTACGCCGCCCGCCGCTAGCCCGCGGCTACGTCAGGGCGTCAACAGCGCGACGCATTCCACGCGGTGCGTCATCGGGAGGACGCAGATGGTGGTGAGCCTGAGAGGGGTCTGCTGCACGAGTAGGTGTCCTCCGATCAGGCGAGGATTCGACGTGATGCGACCAGCGCTGCAGCTGCCCCGGCCGACGGTTCACCCCTTCGACAGCTGGCGCTCGCGCGCCGCTCGCGGACGCCAGCCGCCGATCCGCGGTCACCGGGTGCCGTCGAGTCGCTCGGCGAGGTTCATCGGCTTCCTGGCGACATCGTGGCGCAAGGAGGTGCTGGCATGGCAGGTGCCGAGACCAGCGGGTCGACGCTCAGCCAGTCCGTCGGTGTCTCCCGGCGCAGCACCTCACGCGACGACCCGTCTTCCGCGAAGACCACCGCCGGCCGCCCGAGCAGGTTGTAGGCGCTGGACATCGCATATCCGTACGCCCCGGTCATCGGCACAGCGAGCACGTCTCCCACGCGCAGATCGGACGGCACCGCTGCATCGGGGACGAGGACGTCCCCGCTCTCACAGTGCTTGCCCACCACGCGGACGCGCCGGTCCCGCGGCGCCTCGGGGACACGAGGGAGGAACACCTCGTAGGAGGCGCCGTACAGCGCGGGCCGCAGGTTGTCGGCGAACCCGCCATCGACCGCCGCGTAGGTGCGCACCCCCGGCACGTCCTTGATCGTGCCGACCGAGTACAGGGTCACCCCCGCCCGGGCCACCAGCAGTCGTCCGGGCTCGACGTCGATCGGGCGGCGCCACCCCGCTTCCGCCGCCGCGGATCGAAGCTGGACGGCCCATTCCGCGACCGACGGACCCTCCGGCATTCGTCCGGTATAGGCCACGCCGACTCCCCCGCCCAAGGACAGCTCCGCGGCGTCGTGTCGGTGGGCGAACCCGGCCACGACCGAGGCGCCGCGGCGCAGGGCCGACACCTCGAAGATCTGCGACCCGAGATGGGCATGCACCCCACGCCACCGCATCGCGGCGGATCCACGCACCCGGGTCAGCGCCGCATCGGCCGCACCCGACCGGATCGAGAACCCGAACTTCGAGTCCTCCTCCGCCGTCCGGACGGCGGAGCTCGCGCCCGCGCTCACGCCCGGGTTGACCCGGATCAGCACGGCCGCGGCCGGGTGCCCGTCGGCGTGCAGTCGCTCGATGCGGTCGAGCTCGTCGTGGGAATCCACCACGATCGCCCGGACGCCGACGTCCATCGCCTCACCGAGCTCGCGCTCGGACTTGTTGTTCCCGTGCATCACCACGCGCGCAGGATCCATGCCGCCCGCCAGGGCCACCGCAAGCTCGCCGGCGCTGGCCACATCGATCCCCAGCCCCTCCGAGGAGACCAGCGACACCAGCGCCGTGCAGGTGAACGCCTTCGACGCGTACGACACGTGCTGGGCGCCGAACGCCTGCACCAGCTCGCGGCACTGTGCCCGCAGGTGGGCCACGTCGTAGACGAACAGCGGAGTCCCGTACTGCTCGGCGAGGTCGAGCAGCGCCACGCCGCCGACCGTGAGACCACGGTCGGCGGCGCGCGACGAGCTCGGCAGCAGTCGGGGATCGATCGCGGACATGGCGTGATTCTGGCGTGCACGCGACCCTCACCGGCAGGATCTCGATGCCGACAGTTTTCGACGCTCACCCCCAGCCGCCGTCGAGGCCGAGCGATGTCGGTGGTCAGCATCGAATCTGTTTGACCTTATGGACGCCGGAGTCCGGCACTGCCACGCTGCGGCACACGAATCGATCCCCCCGGGCGGCACACGCCGCCGGCCGACACCCCGGAGGTCCCTCCATGCCACGCTCGACCCGCACACGACGTCTCGGTCGGGGCCTCGTCGCAGTCGTCGCCCTCTCCTCGGTCGTCCTGACCGGTTGCGGTCGATCCTCGAGCGGTGACTCCTCGGACGCCACCGACACCGCCACCTCGAGTGACAGCAACAAGGCCGCCAAGGACCTTCTGCCCGCCGACATCAAGGACCGGGGCGTCCTGAAGGTGGCCACCGCGGAGGGGTACCCGCCCATGGAGATGTACGCCGAGGGCAGCACCGAGCTGGTCGGTGTCGACCCCGAGCTCGGCGAGCTCATCGCGCAGCAGCTAGGTGTCGATTACGAGATCACCAACGCATCCTTCAACGGCCTGATCCCCGGGCTGCAGTCCGGCCAGTGGGACCTCGCCATGTCGTCCATGAGCGACACCGCCGAGCGCCGCCAGGCGGTCAACTTCGTCGACTACTTCACCGCCGGCGGCGCGATCATGGTCGACAAGGGCAACCCCGAGGGCATCCAGAGCATCGCTGACCTCTGCGGCAAGCCCGTCGTCGGCGCCAAGGGCTCCTCGAACCTGGCCATCCTCACCGACTACAACGAGAGCGAATGCTCCACCAAGATGAGGATCTCGGAGTCCGAGGACGCCCCGACCGGCCTCCTCCAGCTCGACACCGACCGTGCGGTCGCCACCATCGTCGACTACCCCGTCGCGGTCCTCTTGGCCGAGGAGTCCGGCAAGTACGAGGTGCTCGATGAGCAGTACGCCGCCGGCCCGTGGGGGATCGCCATCGACAAGGCTGACCAGGAGCTCACCGTGGCCGTCCAGGCCGCCCTGGCGGAGCTGATCGAGGACGGCAGCTACCAGGAGCTGCTGGAGAAGTACGGCGTCACCGGGTCAGCCGTGTCGGAGGCCACCATCAACGCCGGGAACTGACCGGCATGGTGCCGCTCACGCGCGAGTCGGACACGAACCATCCGGCCCTTCCGGAGGGATCTCCCGTCATACCGCTGGAGCCCCATCGCCCCATCCCGGTGGGGCGATGGGCGGGCACCGCGGTCGCGGCCCTCATCGCCGGGTGGCTCGCCTACACGATCATCGTCAACCCCAACATCCACTGGGACGTGATCGCCGACCACCAGTTCGACAGCCGCATCATGCACGGCCTGTGGGTGACGATCCAGCTGACCGTCATCTCGATGGTGGTCGGCGTGGCGATCGGCGTCGTGGTCGCGGTGATGCAGCTGTCCTCGAGCTCGCTGCTGCGAGGGCTCGCGGGGGCGTACTCATGGTTCTTCCGGGGCACGCCCGTGCTCGTCCAACTGCTGTTCTGGTTCAACCTCGGGCTGCTGTTCCCCTACCTGGAGCTCGGCATCCCGTTCGGCGGACCCAAGCTGTTCAGCGTGGAGGCCTCCTCGGTCATCACGCCGTTCGTCGCCGGGCTCCTCGGGCTGGCGATCAACGAGGGCGCCTACATGTCGCAGATCGTCCGCGCCGGGATCATCTCCGTCGACCACGGCCAGCGTGAGGCCGCGGAGTCGCTCGGCATGTCGCGGAGCAAGGTCCTCACCCGGGTGATCCTGCCCCAGGCGATGCGGATCATCATCCCGCCGACCGGCAACCAGTTCATCTCCATGCTCAAGACGACCTCGCTCGTCTCGGTCATCGCGGGTGCGGACCTGCTCACGGTCGTGACCCGCATCTACCTGGGGAACTTCGAGGTCATCTCGATGCTGCTGGTCGCGTCGTTCTGGTATCTGCTGCTCACCACGGTCGCTTCCGTCGGCCAGCACTACATCGAGCGCCGGTACTCCCGCGGCGTCCAGGTCCCGACCCGGCTGTCTCGGCGCATCCGCCGCAACCTGACCAGCAAGCCCGCGAAGGGAGCCCCGCATGTCTGAGCACGAACTGATGGTCGATGCACGCTCCGTGCGCAAGGCGTTCGGCCACGCCGAGGTGCTGCGCGGGGTCGACCTCCGCGTCGAGCGCGGAGAGGTGGTCTGCATCATCGGCCCCTCCGGCAGTGGCAAGACCACCCTGCTGCGCTGCCTGAACCGGCTCGAGACCATCGATTCCGGGCGGGTCGTTGTCGACGGAAAGCTCATCGGATACCGCGAGGGAAGCGACGGCCGGTTGGTCGAGAGCAGCTACGACGAGCTGCGCCGCCAGCGCCAGGCCATCGGGGTGGTGTTCCAGCGCTTCCACCTGTTCCCCCACCGGACCGCCATCCAGAACGTGATGGAAGGCCCCCGCGTGGTCCTCGGCACCCCCGAACGCAGGGCGCGCGCTCAGGCCGCGGACCTGCTCGCCAAGGTCGGCCTCGCCGGACGCGAAGGCGCCTATCCTTCGCAGCTGTCCGGAGGCCAGCAGCAGCGCGTCGCCATCGCACGCGCTTTGGCGATGCGCCCCAAGCTCATGCTCTTCGACGAGCCCACCAGCGCCCTCGACCCGGAGCTCGTCGGTGAGGTGCTCACCGTCATGCGCGACCTCGCACTGTCCGGGATGACCATGGTCGTCGTCACCCACGAGATGGGATTCGCCCGCGAGGTAGCCGACCGAGTCATCTTCATGGACGGCGGGGTGGTCGTCGAGGAGGGAGCGCCCACCGACCTCCTGGACGACCCCCAGCACCCCCGCACCCAGGCGTTCCTCGCGCGCGTCGCATGAGCGGCGACTCCGGCAGGTTCCTGATTCGCGGCGCCGACGTCTACGACGGCTCCGGAGCCGACCCGATCCGGCAGGACGTCCTCGTCGCGGACGGCATGATCCAGCCAGCTGCGGAGGCGAACCACCTGCACCCGGCGCCGACGTACGTGGACGCCCACGGGTTGGCGCTCGCCCCCGGCTTCATCGACGTCCACACACACTCCGACGCGCTCGCGCTCATGGCCGATGCGGACCCGGAGCTCGCGCTGGCCCCTGTGCGCCAGGGTGTGACCGTCGAGATCGCCGGCAACTGCGGGACGTCGCTGTTCCCCGGAGCCCAGCCGGGCACCGACGGCACCGCCATGGACGCGTTCGCGGAGACCCTGTTCGGTGACGGTGCCGAGCAGCTCGAGCGAATCGAGGAGTTCGTACGCCGGCACGTCCGAGCCCGCCGCATGAACCACATCGCCACCCTCGTCGGCCACTCCACACTGCGGGCCGCCGTGGTCGGGTTCGACGACCGGCCACCCACGCCCGGTGAGCTCGACCGGATGTGCAACCTGCTCGACGAGGCACTGCGAGCCGGCGCTGTCGGGCTCTCGTCCGGCCTGATCTACCCACCCGGCACCTACGCGGACGACACCGAGCTCGTCGCGCTCGCTCGCGTCGCGGCCGCGCACGACCGCCCGTACGTCACACACCTGCGAGACGAGATGAGCAAGGTAGAGCAGGCCCTCGACGAAGCCATCGAGGTGGCCCGCCGGTCCGGGGTCGCCCTCCACGTCTCCCACCACAAGACGGCAGGTGACCGGGGGCACGGACGCACCCTCACCACGCTGGCCACCATGGACGCGGCCCGTGCCGAAGGCCTCGACCTCACCTGCGACGTCTACCCGTACACCGCGAGCAGCACCCACCTCCACGCGATGT
Source organism: Nocardioides sp. (assembly GCA_035765695.1). Lineage (GTDB taxonomy): Bacteria > Actinomycetota > Actinomycetes > Propionibacteriales > Nocardioidaceae > Nocardioides. The sequence continues at coordinate 10,100 of DASTXB010000039.1, forward strand.
TCCCTCCCTGGGCGACGGCGGGCGGCATCCCCGCGCTACTGCAGCGGCTGCGCTCGGGGCCGCAGGTCCGGGACCACGTACGGCGCTCCATCGCCGAGGGCGAGGCCGGCTGGGAGAACACCGTCGGCAACGGCGGGTGGGACCGGATCGAGGTCGCCACGGCCCCCCGACACCGACACACCGAGGGCCGGTCGATCGCGAAGCTGGCAGCAGAGGCGCGCCAGGACCCCGTCGACTACGCCGCCGACCTGCTCCTCGCGGAGGACGCACACGTCACCGTCATCAGCCGGTCCATGGCCGAGGAGGACGTACGACGCGTCCTCAGCCACCCGGGCACCATGATCGGCTCCGACGGCGTCCCCCACAGCGGACGGCCGCACCCTCGCTGGGCCGGCTCGTTCGCCCGGGTCCTGGGCCACTACACCCGAGACGTCGGCCTGCTGACGCTTTCCGAGGCAGTGGCCCGGATGACCTCCATCCCGGCCCAGCGCTTCGGCCTGCGCGGTCGCGGCGTCATCGCCGAGGGCGCCCACGCGGACCTGGTCCTGTTCGACCCGGCCGAGGTCCTCGACGGCGCGACATTCGCCTCACCGCTCACCCCACCCCGCGGCGTCCACGACGTCTTCGTCGCCGGACGACGGGTCATCGCGGACGGGCAGCCCACCGGCGCCGCACCCGGAGGTCCCCTCCGCGTGCGGCACACCGCGGCATGAGCGCTCGGGCGACGCCACCCGGGATCGAGCTCTCGGCCGCCTGGATGCTGCTGGACGCCGAGGACCGGGCCCCGACCGTCATCGGGCCCGACCCGATCGCACCCGTCGCGAGCACCGGCAAGGTCGCCATCCTCGCAACCCTGGCCGTGGCCGTGGAACGGGGGGACATCGACCCGCACCAGTTGCTGCCGATCGGTCCGGGCCATCACGTGGGCGGGACCGGACTGCTCCGGGCCCTGTCGCTGCGGGAGATGAGCGTGCAGGACCTCGCCGTACTGACCGCGAGCGTCAGCGACAACATCGCCACCAACGTGCTGCTCGAACGACTCGGGCTCGCCGCGGTGGAGCGCTTCCTCGCCGATGCCGGGATCCCCGAGCTGGCCGTGCTCGACGTGGTCCGGGACCACCGGGGCGCCACGGTGCCGCCAGCCTTCGCCGTCGGGTCGGCCCGGGGACTCTGCACCCTGGCGGCGGCTCTGGGTACGGCGCACGGCGTCACGCCCACGGTGCGCGACGTCGTCTTCGACTGGATGCGCCACAACCAGGACCGGGCCTACGTGCCGGACGCCTTCGGAGCGGGCTGTCCCGGCCTGGAGGTGGTCAACAAGACCGGCATCGACGCCGGCGTCCTCGCCGACACCGGACTCGTCCTTGGCGGTGCCGCTGACGTCGCGTACGCGGCGGTGGCGAGATGGTCGGGCGACGATGATGGCGGGAGCCAGGCACGCGCGGTGTCGGCGCTCCGCGCCTTCGGGGCCGACCTGCACGCCGTCGCGTCCGGTCGCCCGCCCGCGGACTGACCCACAGCCCGATCAGCTTCGAGCGGGGTGTGGTGCGCGCGCGTCCAGCTCCGGCTGCATCGCGGCGGCCGCGAACTGCAGCGCCCGAGCGAACTCCGGCACCAGGGGGTTGGGGTTGCCCGGCCTGGTCACCATGCTGATCCGCCGGCACACCCGCATCCCTGAGATCTGGGCCAGCGCCACGGACTCGAGCGCGCTCGGCAGGCCCAGGGCCGGGACCAACGCCACGCCCAGACCGGCCCGCACCAGGCCGAGGATGACGTCGTAGTGGTCGGTCCGGCACCGGATCTCGGGCACGAATCCCGCGGTGCGGCACAGCTTCTCCAGCACCGAAGGAGTCGGTGGGAGCCCGTGCGTGGCGATCCAGTGCGCGTCCGCCAGTTCCTCCAGCGCGACGCTGGCGCGGTCCGCCTTCGGGTGCCCACCCGGCAGGGCGAGGTACTGCGGGTCCAGCAGCAGCGGCGTCACGTCGAGGTCGCCGGGGATGGGGAAGGGGAGCACAGAGTGGTCGTAGATGACCGCCACGTCCAGGCCGCCCTGTTCCAGCATCGGCAACAGCTCGTGGGTCTGTCCCGGGAACAACCCGAGCTCAGCCTCCGGATGGGCGGCCACGAACCGCGACAGGGCCAACGGCACCATCTTCAGTCCACCCGAGGAGAAGAACCCGAACCGCAGTCGGCCCGCCCGACCACGGGCATGGGCCGTCACGTCCTCCTGGGCGGCCCGCATCAACTCGACGATGGACTCCGCGTGCTCGGCCATGCGACGCCCGGCGTCGGTCAGCCGGAGACTGCTCGGACCGCGCTCGACCAGCGCGACTCCGAGCTCCTTCTCGAACCGGGCCAACTGGTGGGAGATCGCCGACGGAGTCAGGTGCAGCGCCTCGGCGGCACCCGCGATCGACCCGTGCGCCGCGATCTGCGCAATGACGGCGAGCCGGGCCGACGACAGCATGGCGTCAGGTTAATGGTCTCGGTCACCGAGGCCTCATGGTGGTCGAGTAACCCGGAAGTGGCGAGCTCACGGCCGGCGGCGCCGAGTGAGCCTCTGAGTCAGCGGCGAGTGAGCGCGAGAATCGGCCGGCGGCTCGCCGACCTGCGACAGGCCGGGTGCATGAGCTCGGCGACAATGTCCCGTGTCTCCGCAGGTCAGTGGCCGCCGAACGGCGGATTCATCGCCGGCGGCCCTCGTCGCACCGGCATCTCTCTGCGACCGGCCGCGATTCAAAGCGCGTTCAGGGTCTCGAGAAGAGAACCCCGGCTTGGCCGGGGTTCTCGCACGACTCCCCCGGGCTGGTCGAATCTGCTTGTGTTCGAAGCGTCTCGTGGAGGTGACGGAGTCCTCGGTTCCTTCGGGTGCCCGCCTACCCAGACTGCATGCGTTTGCGCAAACAGCACTTCTTGCGCCAGCGCATACACCCCGTTCATTCGGGAACGGAGAGGTGACCGACCCGACGCCGCTGGCAGGAGAACACCGGATGGAATTCGACTGGCTCATCGCACTCGCGTGGCTGAGCCTGGCGCTGGCGTTCGCCTGCGCCAGCGTCATCATTGCCGACATCCTCATCGGCAAGCACCGACAGCACATGTGGGTCATGGAGTTGGTCTGGCCCATCACCGCGTTGTACGCCGGACCTCTCGCGTTGTGGTTCTACTGGCGCTACGGACGCCCCATGAGCACCAAGTGGCAACAAGACCGGGGCCTCGCGGGACCACCGAACAAGCCACGCTGGGCGACCGTGTCCGTCGGCGTCAGTCACTGCGGCGCCGGATGCACCCTCGGGGACATCATCGCGGCCACGCTCGTATTCCTCGTCGGTGTCGAGATCGCCGGCCGTGCCCTGTGGCCCGAGCTCATCGGCGGCTACGTCCTGGCGCTGATCCTCGGGCTTGCCTTCCAGTACTTCGCGATCGCACCCATGCGCGACCTGGGCGTCAGGGACGGCATGCTGGCAGCAATCAAGGCAGACGTCTTGTCCCTGACCGCCTTCGAGATCGGTCTGTTCGGCTGGATGGTCTTCCAGGCCTTGGTGTTGGTGCCCGCCGGGGACGCGCTGCACCCGAATTCACCCGTCTATTGGCTGGGCATGCAAGTGGGCATGTGCCTGGGATTCGCCACCGCGTACCCCGTCAACTCCTGGCTCATCCGACGCGGCATCAAGGAGGCCATGTGAGTGCACATACCGAGGCCGGCGCCACCAGCGGCCGCGCGAGTGTCGCCGAGTCGCGGCGGTCGTGTCGTGATGGCCACCAACATTGCGGTGAGCATCCCGCGACCCCGCTATCGAGCACGCGGTCCCGTGCGATGACGACCTCGATCGGCCTTCCAGCGCAGACCGTGGCTGACCTGATGGTCCGTGAACCCAAGGTTCTCGACGCCGCCGCGACCCTGGAGCAAGTACGGTCACTCCCAGTCGTCGATGAGGACAGCACTCTGCTCGGGCTGCTGTGCCTCAAGGCGAGCCACACCGGCTTCTGCAGCGATCGGGACGTCCAGTCACGGGCACACGCCGGGACCCGCGAGGGTGGAGCAACAGTCCGCAGCGCGAGGGGAGCGCGCGCATGCTGACGGTCCTTGTCATCGGCGTTGTCTCCGCGGCTCTCGTCGCGGGAGCGGCTTGGGGTGCCTATGGTCGCCTTCCCGCGCCGCTCGAAGGGTTCATCGTGGCGCTGGCAGGTGGCGCGCTGATGATCTCGGCGGTTCTTGAACTGATCGAACCCTCCTCGCACGTGGTGTCGATCTGGGCCGCCTCCGGCCTCGTGATCGCCGGGGCGGTGGTGTTCGGGGCACTCGACCACCTGATCGAGCGACGTTCGAGCGGGGGTGGAGGTGGGCTGCTCGCAGCCATCACCCTGGACGGGATCCCGGAGAACCTCGCGCTCGGCGTGGCGCTCATCGGGACCGGACCCCTGGGCGCCGCCGCGCTTTCGGGGTCGATCCTGCTCTCCAACCTTCCGGAGGCCGCCGGCGGTGCGCGCCAGATGACAACTGACGGGCGCTCCAAGGCAGCCGTTCTCGGTCTTTGGGCGGCGACAGCTGTCCTACTCTCGGCCGCTGCGCTGGCCGGCAACCTGCTCATGGGCGGCGCATCCGAGTCGACGCTCGGGTTGATTCGGTGCTTCGCTGGCGGTGCCGTCGTCGGTTCCTTGGCAATCGAAGTCTTCCCCAAAGCCTTTCGGGAGAGCGGGTACAGCACTGGTTTGGCAGTCGCGCTGGGCCTCGTCATGGCGCTCTATCTCGACCAGCTCGGCTAACGCAACCTGACGCGTCACGACGAGATCGATCCACCAGCTGCTGCGATGTTGCTCGCGTCACGGACCAGGGTCCGAGCCGGCGTCGGCCGCGCCTCGGCGCCACGAGTGGGACAGCGAAGTGTTCCAGCGCTCACGGCAGGATGACCCGCGCCTCTTCGGTACCGCAGGTCTGGATCCTGGCGCCTGACCCGGGTGAAGCCTGACATCGGGATGTCACACCTCCTCCTGGGATGCCGGTCAATCCGGCGATATGTCTCCGTCCGGAGACGAGGTCACCTCAACCTCCGCATAGGGACCGACAGCACGTTCGACCGGCACAGTGGTGACGAGGCGATGCGAGCTCCTGAACACAAGAGTGAGCTTCGGACGGAAGCCCGGCCTGAGTCGATCAGACAGCACGGTCACGTGCCCGTCCCTCATGAGTCGGAATGGATCGTTGGGTGACAGGAGGATGGGCCCGTCGGCGATGACGACGTCAAAGTCACCGATGTCGGTGTCCACGTCGATCCCCACAAGACGATCCACCTGATCGCTAGTGTTGACCAGCGTTCCCACCAGGCGTGCAACACCGTGCCCGTTCGTCACCAGGACGAGGTCCAGGGCCTTGATGGTCTCCGTATGTTCGTCCTGCCCGATAGAAGGCTCGACGGGCACCGGGTCGTCGCCGCAGGCAGCAATGCTCGTCAGGAGGACCGCGAGCAGGCCGCCGGAGGCGATCTGCAGTCGTCTGGTCCGTGGCACGCGCGTCATATCGTCCTCGCCGGGAGGCGACCGACCTCGCATTGGCGACGGTTCTCGGATCGTGACGGGTGTCCCGCGACGACCTGCTCCCAGTACGCGACGGCGGACCGGCGTCGCAGCGCTGCGGCCACAGGGGTCGTAGTCGATCGAGCGAGCGGGTTGCTGGTCCGCGCGCCGTTCGCACCGCGGGCGGGCTCGGTGTCCGAAGGTTCGGCATTCCTGTCCGATCGTGCCATCTGCTCGTCCTCCCTTCAGTCGGTGAACGGCAATTGGCGGTCCACGATGTCGTGGCGCAGTGGATCTTTGAAACGGCCGCGCCCTTCCCCGGTAACCCCTGCCATCCGAACGCATGCGTCGCCGCAAGAACGATGCGAACAACTGGCGGCGTCCTTACCGCCCCGGCTGGCAATGGACCCGGGGAGGGTAGGACTCGTCGCTCGGACCCGAGGAGTCCGTCCGTCCGACCAGGCGGGTTCAGTCGCGCCGCAAGGTCTCCGACGGAGACTCGCCGAACGCGAGCCGGTAGGCAGCGGCAAAGCGGCCCAGGTGGAACAATCCCAGTCCGGTGGCCACCGAGGCGACCGTGGTCTGCGTGGAAGACGCTCGGCGCACCTGGTCGCGCGCCCGTCGAGGGCGGACCCGCTGCAAGTACTTCATGGGCGGCATGCCGAGCTCCCGTGCAAATCCCTCCTGCAGCGACCGCATGCTCACGTGCACGCGTACTGCCAGCGAGGAGGTCGATGTTGGGTCACGCCGAGTTGCTGATCGACCGGCGGCGGCACTTCCCCCCGGAAGCCACTCGTTCGCTCGAGGCGTTGTGGCGGGCGGGCCAACGCCTCAATGACGTCGTGACCTGGATCTCTGGATGGATCGACCTCTCCCAGACATCCGAGGGCGAGGGCAAGGGAGCTGATCTCGCGGAGTACCTGGATCGAGACGTTCGCCCGTGATCCCGGACACCGCTCCACGAACTGACGCGTCGCACCCGCGGTCGTCGGTCATGTCGTCGCAGACCTGTCGCTGCCAGGCTCGGCCCTCGCCGACCGAGTGCGCCCTCGGGCGGAGACTTGAACGTCAACGCGCGCATCGCGAATCGCGTCACCGCAGGTCAGAGCCGGTCTTCTCCAGCAGCGCGACACACTCGACATGGTGCGTCATCGGGAACATGTCGAGCGCCCGCAGCGAGCGCAGGTGGTAGCCGAGCTTCTGGAACGTCGCGACGTCCCGGGCGAGTGCCGCGGGGTCGCAGGCGACGTACGCGACCGCGCGGGGGGCCCGCTCGACGACCTGCTCGACCACGAGCGCCCGGGCGCCCTCGCGCGGCGGGTCGAGCACCACGAGGTCGGCCCGCTCGAACCCCTCCGGCTCCGACGACGCGAGCACGCGGTCGACCGCGCCGCACTCGACGACCACGCCGGCCAGGTCGGCGAGGTTGAGGCGGGCGTGCTTCGACGCCGTCCGGTCGGCCTCCACCGAGAGCACCCGCCCGGTCGGGCCGACGGCGTCCGCGAGGTAGCGAGCGAAGAGCCCGACGCCCGAGTACAGGTCGAGCGCCACCTCGCCCGCGCGCGGCTCGAGCATCCCGAGCACGGCCTGCACGAGCACCGGCGCGGCTCCGGCGTGGACCTGCCAGAAGCCGTCCGCCTCGACCGAGAACAGGTGCTCGCCGTACGGCGGCGCGTCGACCCGCTCCCCCACGACCGTGGCGAGCGTCCCGGCCTGCCGGTCGAGCGTCGTCCCGGTGCGCGTGACCGCGCGGGCGTCCGTCCGGGTGATCAGGCAGTCGTCGATCGGGACCACCTCGTTGGAGCGGTACTTCCTCAGCCCGCGGCCCCGGGGCCCGACCGCCCACTGGATGCGCGTGCGCCAGCGCAGGCCCTCCTCGTCACCGGCGACCGGCTCGACCGGGGCGTGCACGTCGGTGTCGGCGAGCCGGCCGAGCTGCTCGCGCACCACCGCCGCCTTGAGCTCGCGCTGCCGGGGCAGGGCGATGTGCTGGAAGTCGCAACCGCCGCAGTTGCCGGGGCCCGCGTACGGGCACGGCGGCTCGACCCGGTCGCCGGAGGCCTCGAGGACCTCGACCGCGTCGCCCCGCCAGAACCGGTCGCCGTCGGTGCCCTCGGTGATCTCGACGACGACCCGCTCCCCGGGGATCGCGTGCCGCACGAACACCACCCGCGACCGGTCGGACGGGCCGTCGGCGGTGCCCTCCAGCCGGACGATGCAGTGACCGCCGTGGGCGATGGGGCCCACCACGGCCTCGAACCGCTCACCCACCCGCGAGTCGCCGCGCGCCGTGCGCTGGCGCGGCCGCCTGCCACTCGCGCGCGTCACCGCTGGATCTGCCGGTCCGTGTCGGGGCGCTCCGGGGCGTTCCCGAGCCGGTAGTCGGTCGGCCGGGTCCAGACCCCGAGCCGCTCCTCGCGCTCGCGCACCAGCTCCGAGGACCGCAGCTGGTACGGCACCGACGTCACCATGACGCCCGGCGCGAACAGCAGCCGGCCCTTGAGGCGCAGCGCGGTCTGGTTGTGCAGTAGCTGCTCCCACCACTTCCCGACGACGTACTCGGGGATGTAGACCGCCACGACACCACGCGGGTTGGCCTTCTTGATCTCCATGGCGTAGTCGACGATCGGGCGGACCAGCTCGCGGTAGGGCGAGTGCAGCACCTTGAGAGGTACGCCGAGGTTGCGCTCGTCCCACTCCTCCATCAGCCGCGCCGTGGCCTCGGCGTCGGTGGAGACGTAGACGCCCTCGAGGACGTTGGGGCGGGTGGCCTTCGCGAACGCCAGCGCCCGCAGCGTCGGCTTGTGGAGCTTGCCCACCAGCACGATCGCGTGCACCCGGGTCGGCATGACCTTGTCCTCCTCGTCCGCGGCGAGCTCGGCGTTGACGCTGTCGTAGTGGCTGCGGATGCCCCGCATGATCACGAAGAACACCGCCATCGCCAGGATCGTGATCCAGGCGCCGGCCAGGAACTTGGTGATCAGGACGACCACGAGCACGACCGCGGTGAAGCTGAGGCCGACGGTGTTGATCACCCGCGACCGGACCATGTGCCGGCGCGCCGCCGGGTCGGTCTCGGTCTGCAGGTGCCGGGTCCAGTGCCGGATCATGCCGAGCTGGCTGAGGTTGAACGAGACGAAGACACCGACGATGTAGAGCTGGATCAGCCGGGTGGGCTCGGCGTCGAAGGCGTAGATCAGGATGATCGCCATGACGGCCAGGAACACGATGCCGTTGCTGTAGGCGAGCCGGTCGCCGCGCGAGCCCAGCGCCCGCGGCGCGTAGCCGTCCTTCGCGAGGATCGAGCCGAGCACCGGGAACCCGTTGAACGCGGTGTTCGCCGCCAGCACCAGGATGATGCCGGTGACGGTGATGACCACGTAGAACGCGGCCCGGAAGTCGTGGAAGATGGCGTCCGCGAGCTGCGCGATCAGCGGGTGCTGGTCGAACCCGGCCGGGAGCGGCTGGCCGTTGAGCGTGAGCCGGTCGATGTCGCCCGGGTCGACGATCTGCACGCCCATCTGCTTGGCCAGCACGATGATGCTGAGCATCATCGTGATCGCGATCAGGCCGAGGAACAGCAGCGTCGTCGCGGCGTTCCTGCTCTTCGGCCGGCGGAACGCCGGCACGCCGTTCGAGATCGCCTCGACGCCGGTGAGCGCGGCACAGCCGGAGGAGAACGCGCGCGCCAGCAGGAAGACCAGGGCGGCGGTGGTCATCGCGTCGCCGTACCCCGGCGCCGCGGTGAGGTCGTACTGCGCGCTCTCGGCCATGGGCAGGTCGCCGAGCACGTACTCGACGAAGCCGTACGCGCACATGCCGAGCACGGCGATCATGAACGCGTAGGTCGGGATCGCGAAGAACGTCCCCGACTCGCGGATGCCGCGCAGGTTCATGGCGGCGAGCACGATCACGAAGGCGATCGCGACCGTGGCCTCGTGGCCGCTGATCGCCGGGATCGCGCCGGCGGCGTACTGCGCGCCCGAGGAGATCGACACCGCGACGGTCAGCACGTAGTCGACGAGCAGCGCGCTGGCCACCGTCGTACCGGCGGCCGGCCCCAGGTTCACGGTCGCGACCTCGTAGTCGCCGCCGCCGCTCGGGTAGGCGTGCACCGTCTGGCGGTACGACGCGACGACGGCCGCCATCACGAGGGCGACCGCGATGCCGATCTTCCAGGACCAGATGAACGCCGACGCGCCCGCCAGGGACAGCATGATGAAGATCTCGTCCGGCGCGTAGGCCACCGACGACAGCGCGTCGCTGGCGAACACGGGAAGCGCGATCCGCTTGGGGAGCAAGGTCTCCCCCAGCTGGGAGCTGCGGAGCTTGCGCCCCAGCAGGATCCGCTTCGATACGTCGCCGATGCCCACGACGGGAAAGGCTAGACCTACTCCACGCACCGCGGCGTATCCGCGCCGCCCGCCGGTCCGCCCTGTTGTAGCGTTCGACCGTGCACGTCGTGATCATGGGCTGCGGGCGCGTCGGCTCGACGCTGGCGCGCAGCCTCGAGGACCGCAACCACACCGTGTCCGTGATCGATGCCGATCCCGACGCGTTCCGCCGCCTCGGCCCGGGCTTCAACGGTGACAAGGTCACCGGCCAGGGCTTCGACCAGGAGGTCCTGGAGAAGGCCGGCGTCCGCCGCGCCGACGCGTTCGCGGCGGTCTCCAGCGGTGACAACTCCAACATCATCGCGGCGCGGGTGGCCCGCGAGACGTTCGGGATCCAGCAGGTCGTGGCCCGCATCTACGACCCCGGCCGCGCCGAGGTCTACCAGCGTCTGGGCATCACCACGGTCGCGACGGTCAAGTGGACCGCCGACCAGGTGCTCCGCCGGCTGCTGCCCGCCGGCGCCGAGCCGGACTTCCGCGACCCGTCGGGCACCATCCGGGTGGACCACCTGCCCGCCCCGGAGCAGTGGATCGGGCACCGGACCGTCGACTTCCAGCTCCAGTCCCGCACCCGGATCGCCTGGATCGACCGCCTCGGCGAGGGCGTGCTGCCCACCCGCGACAGCGTCATCCAGGAGGGCGACGTCCTGCACGTCGCCATGCGCGAGGAGAACGCCCCCCACGCGTACCAGGTCATCGACGCCGGCCCGGACGAGAGCTAGGAGTCGCCGTGAGAGTCGCCATCGCCGGGGCAGGTGCCGTCGGCCGCTCGATCGCCCGCGAGCTGATCCAGAACGGCCACGAGGTCCTGCTCATCGACAAGAACCCGGACTCGATCAAGCCCGAGCGGGTGCCGGACGCCGAGTGGCTGCTCGCCGACTCCTGCGAGATGTCCTCGCTGGAGGAGGCCCGGCTCGACAACTGCGACGTCGTCATCGCCGCGACCGGCGACGACAAGGTCAACCTCGTGACCTCGCTGCTGGCCAAGACCGAGTTCGGCGTGCCGCGGACGGTCGGTCGGGTCAACCACCCCAACAACGAGTGGCTCTTCACCGAGGCGTGGGGCGTCGACGTCAACGTGTCGACCCCGCGGATCATGTCGGCGCTGGTCGAGGAGGCCGTCTCGGTCGGCGACCTGGTGCGGCTGTTCACGTTCCGCCAGGGCAACGCCAACCTCGTCGAGATGACGCTGCCCGCGGACTCGCCGTACGTCGGGCAGCC
>DASTXB010000040.1:0-3385 GCA_035765695.1 Nocardioides sp.
ATGAGGGGTGACCGCGGCCGCTGAGCGCGTGCCTCGATCACTGAGCAACCGTCCCTTTCCGGGGTCGGCTCACGTCCGTCGGTGGTAGCGGGCGTGGTGTCGGGGGCCAGAGGAGGCGTCCGCGGTGGACGTCGGTGGGTCCGCCGCGGCTCCAGGGGATGTGGTGGTGGACGTGGCACATGGCTGGTGGCCAGTCGCAACCGGGGTGGGTGCAGTGCTGGTCTCTGATGGCGATCGCGAGGCGTTGGGCCTGGTGGTGGAATCGGGCCTTGCGGCCGACGTCGAGGACCTCGGACCTGCCGCCGGTGTCGAGCAGGCACGCCTGCTCGAGGCGGCCTTCGAGGACGTCGAGCGGAATGTGCACGACCACGGTCGCGGAGACGCCGCCGGTCTGGGGGAGCTGGTCGGCGGGGCCTCGTACTCGTCGGCCAGGTCCGGCGCGACCACGTCGAGCAGGCGCTTCCCCAGGCTCCGCAGCGTCCTGGCGTCGTGGTGGGCGGCCTCGGCGACCAGGTGTCGCTCGGCCTCCCCGACGAGCTCTGCCCCGACCTCGGTCGGGAGCTCGGGCTTCGAGCTCAGCGAGCCTGGCCTTCAGCCTCGTGATCTCGACCAGCGTCGCGCGGGTCTCGTCGGGCGTCATCGACCACACCGGGGAGTCGGCGACCGCGTCCATCGCGGCGTGCGCGTGGGCGACCGCCACCGCCACCCGGTGCCTCGGTGTCGCCATCGCTGTCATGGACCTATCCCAGCACCGGCCACCGACGGTCGAGGGCGCTCAGAAGCCGTTGTCCACAGGGGTTCCGGCCACGAGCAGGTCACGATCGTGAGGCGGTCTCCACAGGTGGTTTCGAGGCACGGCGCGGGGTAGACGACCAAGGCCGCTCACCGCGGCTGTCGCCGCCCCAGCCGTCGGACCACCGACTCGATCCGGGCCCGGTTGTAGCGCTGGATCGCGATGAACGGCAGGTTGACCGCCACGCCGTAGGTGACGAGCAGCACCGAGGCGAGCGGCGGGTTCCAGAGGAGGAACAGCGGGCCGCAGCACAGCGCCCACCAGTGCGCGAGCTCGGCGCGTCGTGTCTCGCGGGCGAACGCCTCGAGCCCGGCCGCATCGTACGCCGCGAGCCCGCGCTTGCTGACTCCGCCGGGGAAGAGCGCGCCCGCCTCCGGCAGCCGGTCCTTCCAGCGGTGGATGTCCAGCCGGCGCCGGTACCACCCACCGCCCCGCTCGAACGGCCGCAGGCGCAGCAGCCAGCCGTCGCGCGCGAGGCGCCGGTCGTCCAGCCGGTGGGCCGCGTAGCCCGTCAGGGCGTGGAACGCCGCCCACGCAGCGACGTCGACGACGATCGTGACCGCCTGGGGCATGAGGAGCGGCATCAGACCCCCTCGGTGCTGGAGCGGCGGTCGTCCAGCGGCACCTCGCGCCCGCGCCAGCGCACCGAGCGCCGCACGAGGGTCAGGGCGGCCGACCGGGCGAAGACGAGGTCGAAGGCGAGCAGTGGCACCGGGAACAGTGCCCAGGTCCACCAGCGGAACGAGCCGGCCCTGCGCAGGCCCCAGCGCAGCTGCCCGGCGACCAGCACCCATGCGACCGCCCAGAGCGCGGGCCCGCCGTACGCGAGCGGCACGTCGCGGCCGGCCGCGACGCCCAGCAGCACCAGCGCGGCGCCGACGGCCACGGCGTGGTGGGCGGCCACCCACGCCACCGTGGCCAGCGCGGGAACGGGCGCGGCGGCCGACGCGCCCGAGGCGATGTTCTTGGTCCAGCCGTCGACCAGCTGCCGGAGCCCGCCGGGGTAGCTGCGCATCTGCACGGCCTCGCCGCCGACGGCGCAGCGCACCGGCAGGCCGACCCGGTGGTAGGCGGCCGCCAGCTCGGCGTCGTCGAGGATCTCTTGACGTACGGCGTGGTGGCCGCCGGCGCGCTCGTAGTCGGCGCGCGAGGTCAGCAGGCACGGACCGAAGGCCATCGGCCGCCCGACCGGGTGCCGGCGGAACGCACCGCTGGCCATGAGCGCGACCGCGTTGAAGTACGACGAGAGCTGCTCGTACGGACGCACCACGCGGTGGAAGGGGTGGACCGACACGAGGCCGCCGTGCCCGGCGTGCAGCGCCAGCAGGCCGTCGACGGCCTCGGGCGCCAGCACGGTGTCCGCGTCGAGGAAGAGCAGGAGGTCGCCGCACGCGGCCTCCGCCCCGACGTGGCACGCCCAGGCCTTGCCCGTCCACCCGGGCGGCGGGTCGCCGGCGGCCAGGACGGTCGCTCCCGCGGCCCGGGCGAGCGCGGCGGTGGAGTCGCGCGAGTCGTCGTCCACGACCACGACCTCGCCGACCCGGACCCTCAGCGCGGCCAGGGAGCGCAGGAGGGCGGGCAGGGTCTCCTCCTCGTTGCGCGCCGGCACCACGACCGACACGGATGCGGCCGTGGGGAGGCGCGGCGCGGCTGCCGGGAGCGTGCGCAGGTCGCGCAGCAGCCAGCCCGCGCCGGCCAGGGCGGCGAGCAGCAGCACGGCGACGACGACGTCCGTCACGCCGGGTCCCGGTCCAGGGCGCTGACCAGCAGCGGCATCCCGCCGCGCGGGTGCACGGCGACCTTCGCCTCGGGAGCCGGGCGCGTCCACCCCGGCGGCACCTCGAGGCGGTACGCCGCGAGCAGCCGGCTCAGCACCACGACCATCTCGCCGAGTGCGAACTCCCGCCCGATGCACAGCCGCGGCCCGAGGCCGAACGGCAGGTAGCCCGGCAGCGTGGCGCTCGCGCCGAGGAAGCGCTCGGGTCGGAAGGCCAGCGGATCGGGCCACGACTCGCTGCGCCGGTGCACCAGCCACGGGCTCACGATCACCAGCGTGCCCTCCGGCACGGGCCGGCCGCCGATCACGTCGGCCTGCTGCGTGCGTCGCGACAGTGCCCAGGCGGGCGGGAACAGGCGCAGCGCCTCGTCGACCACGGCGCGGGTCCAGGGCAGCGTCTCCCGGTGCCCGAGCAAGGAGACGGGGCCCGGGGCGGCAGCCACCTCGGCGCGCACCCGGTCCTGCGCGGACTGGTCCTCCGCCAGGAGCATCAGCGTCCAGGCGAGCGCCGCGGCCACCGTCTCGTGCCCCGCGATGACCATCGTGACCAGCTCGTCGCTGATCTCGGCGTCGCTGAGACCGCTGTCCAGGAGCAGGCCGAGGAGGTCGTCGCCGTGCGCGGTCGGTCCCGAGGAGCCGCGCCGGCGCCGCTGGGCGATGAGGTCGGCCGAGATCGCGTCCAGGCGCCGTCGGGTCGACCGCAGCCGGACGTTCGTGGGTGTCGGTGCCCAGGCGGCGGTGGGCAGCACGGACCGCCCCAGCCGGACGACGAGCGTGGCCGCCTCGCTGGTCGCGTCCAGCAGCCGCTGCGCGTG
>DASTXB010000041.1:0-10035 GCA_035765695.1 Nocardioides sp.
CGACCTTCTCGCAGCGCTCGGTCAACGAGGGCTTCTCCGGCGGCGAGAAGAAGCGCCACGAGATCGCCCAGCTCGAGCTGCTCGACCCCAAGGTCGCGATCCTCGACGAGACCGACTCCGGCCTCGACATCGACGCGCTCAAGGTGGTCTCCGAGGGCGTCAACAGGTTCCGCGCCAAGGAGGGCAAGGGTGTCCTGCTGATCACGCACTACACGCGGATCCTGCGCTACATCCAGCCCGACCGCGTCCACGTGTTCGTCGCCGGCCGGGTCGCCGAGTCCGGTGGTCCGGAGCTGGCCGACCAGCTCGAGGCCGAGGGCTATGACAAGTACGTCAAGGCCGGCGTCTGAGATGACCACGACGCAGCTGCCCGGACTCCTCCCCGAGCTGGAGGTGATCCGCGCCGACTTCCCGATCCTCGAGCGGACCCTCGCGGGCGGCCTGCCGCTGGTCTACCTCGACAGCGCCAACACCTCGCAGAAGCCGCAGGTCGTCATCGACACGATGGTCGACCACCTCGAGCGGCACAACGCGAACGTCGCGCGCGCCATGCACCAGCTCGGCGCGGAGTCCTCGGAGGCGTTCGAGAACGCCCGCGACAAGGTCGCGGCGTTCGTGAACGCCCCGTCGCGCAACGAGGTCGTCTTCACCAAGAACGCCACGGAGGCGCTGAACCTGCTGGCCCGCACCATCGACCTCGGTCCCGGCGACAACGTCGTGATCACGGAGATGGAGCACCACTCGAACATCGTGTCCTGGCAGCTGGCCTGCGAGCGGTCGGGCGCCGAGCTGCGGTGGTTCGGGCTCACCGACGATGGTCGGCTCGACCTGTCGGACGCCGACCGGCTCGTGGACGAGCACACCAAGGTGGTCGCGTTCACCTGGGTCTCCAACATGCTCGGGACGATCAACCCGGTGGCCGACCTGGCCGCCCGCGCCCGGGCCGTCGGCGCGTACTCGGTCGTCGACGCCTCGCAGGCCGCCCCGCAGCTGCCGGTCGACGTGCAGGCGGCCGGGTGCGACTTCCTCGTCTTCACCGGCCACAAGACGGTCGGCCCGACCGGCATCGGCGTCCTGTGGGGGCGCGAGGAGCTGCTCAACGAGCTCCCGCCGTTCCACGGTGGCGGCGAGATGATCGAGACCGTGACGATGGCGCGGTCCACCTACGCCCGCGCGCCGCACCGGTTCGAGGCCGGCACCCCGCCGATCGTCGAGGCCGTCGGCCTCGGTGCCGCGGTCGACTACCTCTCGCACATCGGCCTGGACGCGATCCACCGGCACGAGCAGGCGATCACGGCGTACGCGCTCGAGGGCCTGCAGACCGTCCCGGGCCTGACCGTCCTCGGTCCGCTCGATGCGGCGGACCGTGGGGGAGCGGTCTCGTTCGAGATCGAGGGCGTGCACCCGCACGACGTCGCGCAGGTGCTCGACTCGCGCGGTGTCGCCGTGCGCGCCGGCCACCACTGCGCGAAGCCCGCGCACGCGCGGTTCGGCGTGCAGAGCTCGACCCGGATGTCGTCGTACCTCTACACGACGCCCGCCGAGATCGACGCGCTGGTCGACGGCCTGGAATACACCCGCTCCTACTTCAAGTTGGGTTGAGCGATGTCTCAGGAACTCGATGCGTTGTACCAGGAGATCATCCTGGACCACTACAAGAACCCGCACCACGCCGGCCTGCGTGAGCCCTACGAGGCCGAGGTGCACCACGTGAACCCGACCTGCGGTGACGAGGTCACGCTGCGCGTGCACGTCGCGGACGGAGTCGTCGAGGACGTCTCCTACGACGCCGTCGGCTGCTCGATCTCGCAGGCGTCCGCCTCCGTGCTCACCGACCTCGTCATCGGCAGATCAGTCGACGAGGCGATGTCCGTCCACGAGACCTTCCTGACGCTGATGCAGGGCAAGGGCACCGTGGAGCCGGACGAGGACGTGCTCGAGGACGGCATCGCCTTCGCCGGTGTCGCGAAGTTCCCCGCGCGCGTGAAGTGCGCCCTGCTGTCGTGGATGGCCTGGAAGGACGCCACCGCCCGATCCCTGGAGGAGACCCATGGCTGACCACACGATCGACCACAGCGACCTCCCCGAGGTCCCGGAGGCCACCGGCGGCGCCGTGTCCACCGTGACCGTCGAGGACGTCACCGAGGCGATGAAGGACGTCGTCGACCCCGAGCTCGGCATCAACGTCGTCGACCTCGGGCTGGTCTACGGCGTGCACGTCGACGAGCAGACCAACGTCGTCATCGACATGACGCTCACCTCGGCGGCCTGCCCGCTGACCGACGTCATCCAGGACCAGACCAACGGTGCCCTCGAGGGCCTGGTCAACGACGTCGCGATCAACTGGGTCTGGATGCCCCCGTGGGGCCCGGACAAGATCACCGAGGACGGCCGCGAGCAGCTCCGCGCCCTGGGGTTCAACGTCTGACGGGAGGCTCGGGACCTCCGTCACCTAGGCTGCGGGCGTGCCTCTCGTCCTCGTGCCGGCCGACCGCGTCGCGCGCTGGGTGGAGAACTTCACTGCCCGGCACGGCGAGACGGTGCTCACCGTCGACGACGGCGCGCTGGGCGGTACGGCGGCCGACGGCAGCACGTTCCGGGCGCGCCTGCCCTTCGACGAGCGGTACGCCGGGGAGCCCGACCCGGCCGTGTTCGCGACCGCGGTGAGCGTCCCCGGCGACTGGGGCGTTCTCCTGGTGCGCAAGGGCGGATTCGCCGTCGCGCGACTGGCCGGGACGGCCGTGACCGACAGCAAGGTCGGGCAGCGGCACGTGCAGGGACGCACCAAGGCGGGCGGCCAGAGCCAGCAGCGGTTCGCCCGGCGCCGGGACAACCAGGCGCGACAGGCCTACGAGGCGGCTGCCGACCATGCCGCGCGCATCCTCGCGGGACTGACCGGCCCGGTGGCGGTGGGCGGCGACCGCACGGCGGTCGACGAGGTCCTCGCGGACCCGCGCCTGCGGGACCTCCGACCGGAGGACCGGTGGCTCGCGGTGCCGGACCCGCGGCGCGCGGTGCTCGAGCAGGCGGTGCAGGACGCCGTGGCCGTCGGCATCGAGGTGCGCAACGCGTGACCTCGCCGCTCCTCGCGGACACCCACGTGCCCCAGCTCGTCCGTGACCTGACCGCCGGGGTGCAGGATCGGGACCTTCGGGACGTCGTGCTGCACCGTTCGCCCCTGCGCGCCTGAGCGCGCCCGACGCTACCGTCGGAGCGTGAGCGCGGAGCCCGTGATCGACGTACACCGGCTGGTGAAGACCTTCGGGTCCGTGCGTGCCCTCGACGGGCTGGACCTCACCGTGCCCCGGGGCGAGGTGCACGGTCTCCTCGGACCCAACGGCGCCGGCAAGTCGACGACGATCCGCGTCCTCCTGGGCATGCTCCGCAGCGACTCGGGCGATGTGCGCCTGTTCGGGTCCGATCCCTGGCGCGACGCGGCCGAGCTGCACCGCCGCCTCGCCTACGTGCCGGGGGAGGTGAACCTGTGGCCGAACCTGACCGGCGGCGAGGTCATCGACCTGCTCGGCCGGCTGCGCGGAGGCCTGGAGCCGGGACGGCGCGCGGACCTGCTCGAGCGGTTCGAGCTGGATCCGACCCGGCGGGGTCGCGCCTACTCGAAGGGCAACCGGCAGAAGGTCGCACTCGTCGCCGCCCTGGCCTCCGACGTCGAGCTGCTCGTCCTCGACGAGCCGACCTCGGGGCTGGACCCGCTGATGGAGGCGACGTTCCGCGAGTGCATCGAGGAGTTCCGCGACGAGGGCCACACGGTTCTGCTGTCCAGCCACATCCTCGCGGAGGTCGAGCACCTGTGCGACCGGGTGAGCATCGTCCGCGCCGGCCGGGTCGTGGAGTCCGGCTCGCTCGCCGACCTCCGGCACCTGACCCGGACGTCGATCGCCGCCGAGCTCGCGCGGGAGGCCCCCCGGCTGGCCGACCTGCCTGGCGTCCACGACCTCGACGTCGATGGGCACCGCGTCCACCTCGAGGTGGACACCGTCGCCATCGACGCCGTGCTCGATGCGCTCCAGGAGGCCGGGGTGCGCTCGCTGACCACGCAGCCGCCCACCCTGGAGGACCTCTTCCTCCGCCACTACGGGGACCGCGCGGAGGGGGCCTCGGAGGGCACGCCGTGACCGGGACCCTCACCTTCCTGCGGGTCTTCCTCCGGCGCGACCGCTGGATCTACGTGGCGTTCGGGATCGGGAGCGCGATCCTCTACGTCGCGCAGGCGTGGAGCGTGGACGGGCTCTACGCGACGCAGGCGGAGTTCGACAAGGCGGCCGCGGGGATGGCGAGCAACTCCGCCCTGGTCGCGATGGCCGGCCCCGCCCGCGCCCTCAACACGACCGGCGGGCAGGTCACCTGGCAGGCGGCCGCGTTCGGCGCGATCGTCGCCGGCCTGATGTCCATGGTCATCGTCGGGCGTCACACCCGGACCGAGGAGGAGACCGGGCGGGACGAGCTGTTGCGAGCCGCGCCCGTGGGTCGGTACGCCACCACCACGGCGGCGCTCCTCGACGCTGCGCTCGCCAGCGTCGTCGTGGGCGTGCTGGTGTCGGTGACGCTGATCGCCTACGGGCTGGCGGGCGCCGACTCGGCCGGTCTCGGGGTCGGTGTGGCGCTGTGCGGCTGGTTCTACGCCGGCACGGCCCTGCTCGCCGCCCAGCTGACCGGCAGCGCTCGCGGGACCTACGGGCTCGCCGGCGCGGTGATCGGGGTGTCGTACGGCCTGCGCGCCATCGGGGACGTCAGCGCACCGGCCCTGAGCTGGCTCTCGCCGATCGGCTGGTACCAGGCCATGCACGCCTTCTCGGGACTGCGCTGGTGGCCGGCACTGCTCCTGGTCGTGGGGGCGATGGTCCTCGCGGGAGCCGGCTACGTCGTCTTCGACCGCCGCGACTTCGGAGCCGGTGTGCTCGCCACCCGCCCCGGCCCTGGGCACGCCGGACGCGGGCTGCGCAGCAGCCTCGGTCTGGCGTGGCGGCTCCAGCGGCCGGCGTTCGTCGGCTGGGCGTCCGGGCTCGCCGTCGCCGGCCTGTCCTTCGGCGTGATGGGGAACGACGTGGACGCGCTGGTCGGCGACTCCGACCTCAGCAAGGAGATGATCCTGCAGGTCGGAGGCAGCGTCGCGGACGCCTTCTACGCGATGCTGATCGCGATGCTCGCGGCACTGGCCGGTGGCTACGCGATCTCCTCGGCCCTGCGCCCCTGGGGGGAGGAGGAGGCGGGCCGGCTCGAGCCGCTGGTCGCCACCGCACTGCCCCGCTCCCGCTGGCTGCTCGGCCACGTGGTGGTGACGGTGTCGGGGACAGTCGTCGTGCTGCTGCTGGCCGGACTGGGCCTGGGCACCACCTACGCCCTCGTCACCGGCGACGGGGGCGCCGTGGCGCGGATGACGGCCGAGATGGCGTCGTACCTCCCGGCCGTCCTGGTGCTCGGCGGCGTCGCGCGGCTGCTCCACGGGGTCGTGCCGCGTGCCGCGCGTGCCGCGTGGCTCGGGCTGCTCCTGGTCTGGGTGGTGATGATGTTCGGCGAGGTGCTCCGGATGCCGCAGTGGCTCCAGGACCTCTCGCCGTACGAGCACCTGGCGCTGGTCCCGGCCGAGAGCTTCGCGTGGACGCCGTTCGTCGTGCTGGGCGCGCTGGCGGTGCTCCTGAGTGTCGCGGGCCAGCTCGCGTTCGCACGCCGCGACATCCACTAGCGTGCGAGTCATGTGGCAGCCCCAACCCGGGTGGGTCGCGCTCCGCGGCGGCTCCGGAGGGTCGACGGTCGGCGTGTGGCGCACGGTGCTGGGCGACCAGGCCGTGGTCGTCAAGCGCCTCGCAGCGCCGGTCGAGGGGGACCCGCCCGAGCTGACCAACCCGCGCCACTTCGCCTACTGGCGCCGGCCCGCCGACGTCGTCATCGCGGGCGTGGTCGTCGGCACCCCGGGCCTCCGCGCGCCCGCGCTCGGCGCGGTCGAGGAGGACGAGGAGGGCGTCACGATCACCGAGGAGTGGGTCGAGGACGCCGCCTCCAGCGGGCTGTTCGTGGCGCACGCGCTCGGCCGCTTCGCGGGCGGCCACCTCGCTCCCGCGCCCTGGCTGGCCCGCAACCAGCTGCGGGACCGGATGGCGCGGGTCGAGCGCCACGGCGGGTGGCGGACCCTCGCCCGGACGACGGTCGCCGACGTCGCCGACGTCCTCTGGGCCCGCCGTGGAGAGCTGCTCGCCGCCGCGGACGCGCTCGTCCAGGTGCCGACCCACGGCGACGCCGTCCCCGCGAACCTGCCCGGCCGCGACGGCGACGACGTGATCGGGGTCGACTGGGCGATGCTCGGCACCGGGCCGGTCGGCTCCGACCTGGGCTACTACGCACTCGCGGCCCGCGAGGAGCTCGAGCCGCTGATCGACGCCTACCTCCTCGGCATGCCCGAGGGGCTCGCGACCCGCGACGAGGTCACGCTCGGCGCCCGGGTCACGGCCGTCTACACGGTCATGAACCGTGCCGAGTGGGCGCTGGCGCGGGTGGCCGGGGGAGAGGGCGCCCTGGCGGGCAAGTACCGCCACCCGTCGGTCGCCCCGCACCTGCGGGCGCTGCAGCGGCAGTTCCCGCACCTCGAGGCGCTCGTCGAGGGCTGACCCGGGCCCGTTCCATTCAATTGTTGGGAGATGCACCGGTGGGAGCGTGCCCACCCGTGCCGCACCGCGCAATTGAACGAGAACCGACCAGCCCGCTCACACGGCTCCCGGCGCGAACGTGTCGCAGTCGTCGAGCGAGCCGCTCTCGTAGCCCGTGCGGAACCACTGCACGCGCTCCTGCGAGGAGCCGTGCGTCCACGAGTCCGGGTCGACGCCGCCGCCGGACTGCTGCTGGATCCGGTCGTCGCCGACCGCGGTCGCCGCGTCGACCGCCTGCTGGACGTCCTGCTGGGTGAGGCCCTCGATCAGGACGACGCCGTTCTCGTCCTCGGTGGTGCTCGCGGAGTGCGCCCACATGCCGGCGTAGCAGTCCGCCTGGAGCTCCAGCTTCACGCTGTCGCTGTGGGGACCCTGCTGGGTCTTCACCTTCGACATGGTGCCGAGCAGGTTCTGGATGTGGTGGCCGTACTCGTGGGCGAGCACGTAGGGCTCGACGAAGCCGCCGCTCGGGCCGCCGAGCTGCTGCTGCAGCACGTCCTCGAAGAACGACGTGTCGAGGTAGATCGTCTGGTCGGTCGGGCAGTAGAACGGGCCGACGTCCGAGGTCGCCTGGCCGCACCCCGTGCCGATGCCGCCGGTGAACGTCTCGACCTTCTTCTCCGCGACGAACTCCGTGTCGGACTGGGCCGGCAGGGTGTCGGACCAGAAGTCGTAGAGGGAGTTCTCGACCGCGACCCGCGCGCAGTCGGCGTCCTTGTTCGCGTCCTCGCCGGTCTTGCAGTGCTCGTAGCGACCGGTGTCCGACATCCGGGAGTCGTCGTACGCCGCACCGGACGAGCCGCCGCCACCCATGAACATGCTGATCGCGACGATGACGACCACGATAATCAGGCCGGTGACGCCGCCGCCCGCGACGCCGGCGGGGATCGGGAGGCCACCGCCGCCGCCTCCGCGCGCGCCGGAGCGTCCGGCGTCGCCCATCCGCCGGGTGTTCAGCCGCGCCTTCGGGTTGAAGCGCATGGGACCTCCTCGATGTCAGGAAGGACCGTACCCACATCTAGACTTCGACCCCTCATGATCACCACCCACCAGCTGGAAGTCCGTGCTGGCGCGCGTCTGCTCATGGAGAACGTCAGCTTCCGCGTCGCCTCCGGCGACAAGGTCGGTCTCGTCGGGCGCAACGGCGCCGGCAAGACCACGCTCACGAAGATCCTGGCCGGCGAGGCGCTGCCCGCGTCCGGCACCGTCCAGACCACCGGCGAGGTCGGCTACCTCCCGCAGGACCCGCGCATCGGCAACCCCGAGGTCCTGGCCCGCGACCGGATCCTGTCCGCGCGCGGCCTCGACGACACCGTACGCCGGCTGCGCCAGGCCGAGGCCGACATGGGCAGTGACGACCCCAAGGTCCGCGACCGCGCGATGCGCCGGTACGAGCGCGCCGACGCCGAGCTCCACGCAGGCGGCGGGTACGCCGCGGAGTCGGAGGCGGCGCAGATCGCCCACAGCCTCGGCATCGAGGACCGCCTGCTCGGGCAGCCGCTGAAGACCCTCTCCGGTGGCCAGCGCCGCCGCGTCGAGCTCGCCCGGATCCTGTTCTCCGGCGCCGAGACGCTGCTGCTCGACGAGCCGACGAACCACCTCGACGCCGACTCGATCGTCTGGTTGCGGGAGTTCCTCAAGTCCCACAAGGGCGGGCTGATCGTGATCAGCCACGACACCGGGCTGCTCGAGGCCACCGTCAACAAGGTGCTCCACCTGGACGCCAACCGCGGCGAGATCGACGTCTACAACATGGGCTGGACCGCCTACCTGGCGCAGCGGGAGACCGACGAGCGGCGCCGTAAGCGGGAGCGACAGAACGCCGAGCGCAAGGCCAGCACGCTGATGGACCAGGCGAACAAGATGCGCGCCAAGGCCACCAAGGCCCAGGCTGCCCAGTCGATGATGAAACGAGCCGAGCGGCTGATGGAGGGCATCGAGGGGGAGCGGCGCGCGGACCGGGTGGCCCGGATCAAGTTCCCGGCGCCGGCCCCCTGCGGCAAGACCCCGCTCACCGCGGCCGAGCTGTCGAAGTCCTACGGGTCGCTGGAGGTCTTCACCGACGTCGACCTCGCCATCGACAAGGGCAGCCGGGTGGTGATCCTCGGCCTCAACGGCGCCGGAAAGACGACGCTGCTGCGGATCCTCGCCGGCGTGGACCGTTCCGACACCGGCGAGGTCCGGCCCGGGCACGGGCTCAAGCTCGGCTACTACGCGCAGGAGCACGAGACGCTCGACACCGGCCGCACCGTGCTGGAGAACCTGCGCACCGCCGCGCCCCAGCTCACCGACACCGAGGCGCGCAGCGTGCTCGGCTCGTTCCTGTTCAGCGGCGACGACGCGACCAAGCCGGCCGGCGTGCTCTCCGGTGGGGAGAAGACCCGGCTCGCGCTGGCGATCCTGGTCGTCTCCAGCGCCAACGTGCTACTGCTCGACGAGCCGACGAACAACCTCGACCCCGCCTCGCGCGAGGAGGTGCTCGGCGCGATCCGCAGCTACCAGGGCGCGATCATCCTCGTCACCCACGACGAGGGCGCGGTCACCGCGTTGGAGCCGGACCGGGTGCTGATCCTGCCCGACGGTGTCGAGGACCTGTGGAACCAGGAGTACGCCGACCTGGTGGCGCTGGCGTAGCTAGGCTGCGCCCATGACCTCCACGGGCACCCTCGCCGGGGTGGACACCGAGCTGTTGCGCCGAGGCGGCATCACCGCCACGGTGAGCGGCCCGGTCGCCACCATCACCCTCGACCGACCGGCGACCAAGAACGCGCAGACGCCGGCGACCTGGCGGGCCCTGGCCGCGGTCGGCGAGAGTCTCGACCCCGCGGTCCGGGTGGTGGTCCTCACCGGTGCCGGCGAGACCTTCTCGTCGGGCCTGGACCGACGCATGCTCGGCGGCGCGGGCGTCGACGGTGAACCGCCGCTGACCGCCCTGCTGGCGCTGTCCGACGAGGAGGTCGCGGACACCATCGCCGGCTACCAGGACGGGTTCACCTGGCTGCGCCGTACCGACATCGTCTCGGTCGCGGCCGTGCAGGGTCACGCGATCGGCGCCGGCTTCCAGCTGGCGCTGGCCTGCGACCTGCGGGTGCTGGCCGACGACGCGCTGCTGTCGATGCGCGAGCCGATGCTCGGGCTGGTGCCGGACCTGACGGGAACAAAACCGCTGGTCGAGCTTGTTGGCTATGCGCGGGCGCTGGAGATCTGTGCCACCTCCCGCTGGGTCAGCGCCGAGGAGGCCGGTCAGATCGGGCTGGCCACCGCCGTGGTGCCGCGCGACGAGCTCACGGCCACGGTGGCCGACCTGGTCGCCGCGCTCACCGCGGCGCCGGCCGGCGCGGTCAGCGAGACCAAGGCGCTGCTGCAGAGCGCGGCG
>DASTXB010000042.1:0-7430 GCA_035765695.1 Nocardioides sp.
TTGAAGCGGAACTCGACGACGTCGCCGTCCTGCATGACGTAGTCCTTGCCCTCCATGCGGACCTTGCCGGCCTCGCGGGCCTTGAGCAGCGAGCCCGCCTCGACCAGGTCGTCGAAGGAGACGATCTCGGCCTTGATGAAGCCGCGCTCGAAGTCCGTGTGGATGACACCGGCGGCCTGCGGGGCGGTGGCGCCCTTCGGGATCGTCCAGGCGCGGGTCTCCTTGGGGCCGGCGGTCAGGTAGGTCTGGAGGCCCAGGGTGTCGAAGCCGACGCGGGCGAGCACCTCGAGGCCGGGCTCCTCGACGCCCATCTCGCGCAGCATCTCGCGCGCCTCCTCGTCGTCGTCGAGCTCGACCAGCTCGGCCTCGAACTTCGCGTCGAGGAAGATCGCCTCCGACGGCGCGACGATCTCGCGCATCCGGTCCTTCAGCTCCTCGTCGGCGAGCTCGTCGGCGTCGCAGTTGAAGACGTAGATGTACGGCTTCGCGGTCAGCAGGGAGAGCTCGCGGACCAGCGTGCGGTCGATGTCCGTCGCGATGATCGGCGTGCCCGCCTCGAGGGCGGCCAGCGCCTCCTTCGCGGCGGCGACGACCGGGCCGAGCTCCTTCTTCCCCTTGGCCTCCTTCTCCAGCCGCGGGATCGCCTTCTCGACGGTCTGGAGGTCGGCGAGGATCATCTCGGTCTGGATCGTGGAGATGTCGTTGGCCGGGTTGACCTCACCGTCGACATGGGTGACGTCCTCGTCGCGGAAGACCCGGGTCACCTGGCAGATCGCGGCCGACTCGCGGATGTGGGCGAGGAACTTGTTGCCCAGTCCCTCCCCCTCGGACGCGCCGCGCACGATGCCCGCGATGTCCACGAACTCCACGGTGGCCGGCAGGATCCGCGCCGACCCGAACAGCTCCGCGAGCCTGGGCAGCCGCTCGTCCGGGACGCCCACGACGCCGACGTTCGGCTCGATCGTCGCGAACGGGTAGTTCGCCGCGAGCACGTCGTTCTTGGTCAGGGCGTTGAAGAGGGTCGACTTTCCCGCGTTGGGGAGACCGACGATGCCGATGGTGAGAGCCACGGGCCGCGAGTCTACGGCGCGGGCGAGGGCCCTCCCGAATCAGCGCCGGTGCGGGCGGGGCCGGCGGTGCGTGGGCAACCGAACGTCGGTCGCAAACGGTTGCTCACTCACCGCCACCCCAGGTCGGTCCCGGCCGGCGGTGCGTGGGCAACCGATCGCCGGTCGCAAACGGTTGCTCACTCACCGCCAACCCGGCATCGCCCGCGCCGAACCGCACCCACGCGTACCGCAGCACGGTCACCGAGAAGACCAGCGTGAGCGCGACGATCACGGCCTCGATCGCCCCGCCCCCGCCGGAGGTGAAGATGCCGTGCTCGACGTCGTACAGGAGGTCCATGCCGAACAGGTACAGGCCGGCCGAACCCGCGCAGGTCAGCCAGAACACGGCCGACCGCCGCCCGCGGACCAGGGCCACCAGGGCCAGCGCGCACGCGACGCCGAGCCAGAGGTCCGCGAGCGGGAAGGCGTTCTCGAAGTCGTAGTACGCCTGCGTGTGCTCGCTGGCGAGCACGTCGCGGTCGGTGAACCAGATCGACCAGTAGGCGATGTCGATGGCGATCGCGATCCCGAGCATGGCGATGATCAGTCTGCGCACGGGGTCAGTGTGTCGTCTCGCCCGCCACCTAGGGTGGCGGTCGTGCGCATCGCCACCTGGAACGTCAACTCCCTCCGCTCCCGCATCGACCGCGTCGAGGCGTTCCTGGACCGGCACGACATCGACGTGCTGGCGCTCCAGGAGACCAAGGCCCGCGAGGACCAGCTGCCGCTGATGGGCATCGAGGCGCGCGGGTACGACGTCGCGGTGGCCGGCGTGAACCAGTGGAACGGCGTCGCGATCTTCAGCCGGGTCGGGCTGGAGGACGTCGAGACCGGGTTCCCCGGGCAGCCCGGATGGGGCGAGACCGCCGAGCCGGAGTCGCGGGCGATCGGCGCCACGTGTGGCGGCGTGCGGGTGTGGTCGCTGTACGTGCCCAACGGCCGCAAGCCCGACGACCCGCACTACGTCTACAAGCTGGACTGGTACGCGCGGCTGCGTGAGGCGGCGCGCGACTGGCTGGACCGCGACGCCGTCCTGGTCGGTGACTGGAACGTCTGCCCCACCGACGACGACGTCTTCGACGTGACGCAGTTCAAGAACTCGACGCACGTGACCCCGGCCGAGCGGGCGGCCTTCTTCGCCCTGCTCGAGGACGGCTGGGTCGACACGGTCAAGCCGCACGACCCGTCGTACACGTACTGGGACTACTACCGGCAGCGCTTCGAGCGCGACCGTGGCCTGCGCATCGACTTCCTGCTCGGCTCGCCGTCCCTGGCCGCCCGCGTGACCGGCGCGTTCGTCGACCGCGACGAGCGCGACCCCGCCCAGGGCACCGGCTCCCCGTCCGACCACGCGCCGGTGGTCGTCGACCTGGACTGATGCCCGTCCGCGCGGCACCGCCGGCGGTGTCGGCGCCCGCCGCCATGCTGGGTCCATGACCGCAGTGACGCTCTTCCTCACCCTGCTCGTCGGGCTCGGCCTGGGCGCCCTGCTCGGCGTGCTGTGGTCGCGTTCACGACCGACCTTCACCGCCGGGGTGGTCGACCAGGCCGAGGTGATGCAGGGCCTCGATCGGCTCAGCGACCAGATGCAGCACCTCGACCGAGCCCGCGCCACCTGGCAGGGCCAGTTCGACGCCCAGGTCGAGCAGCTCCAGCGCGAGACCCGGTCGCTGTCGACCGCGCTCCGCAAGCCACAGGTCCGGGGCCGCTGGGGCGAGCTGCACCTGCGCCGCGCCGTCGAGCTGGCCGGGCTGGTGGACCGGTGCGACTTCGCGGAGCAGGTCCGGCTCGACGACGGGGCGCGGCGCCCCGACCTGGTCGTGCACCTGGTCGGCGGCCGCAGCGTGGTCGTCGACGCCAAGGTGCCGCTGGACGCCTACCTCGACGCCACGTCGGCCGACGACGAGGACGAGCGCGAGCACCACCTGCGCCGCCACGTCGGCCAGCTTCGAACGCACGTCGACGCCCTCGGCTCCAAGGCCTACTGGCGCTCGCTCACCGAGAGCCCCGAGTTCGTCGTCCTGTTCGTGCCCGCCGAGTCGTTCCTCGCGGCCGCACTGGAGACCGACGGCTCGCTGATCGAGTACGCCGCGGCGCGGCAGGTCGTGCTCGCCACGCCGACCACGCTGATCGCCCTCCTGCGCACGGTCGCGCACGGCTGGAGCCACGAGACGCTCGCGGACCAGGCGCGCGAGATCCACCGGATCGGCCGCGAGCTGCACGGCCGGCTGGCAGGGATGAGCTCCCACCTCGACCAGCTCGGCCGGTCGCTGAACGCCGCCGTGGGCCACTTCAACACGACGGTCGGGTCGCTCGAGACACGCGTCCTGGTGAGCGCCCGGAGGTTCGGCGACCTGCCCGCGCCGCGCCAGGTGGAGTCCCAGACCCGGTCCATATCACCGGCCGACCTGCGCATCGTGGAACGGCGCGCCGCCGACGAAGAGGGGGACGCGGACCCTAGCGTGGCCCTGTGAGCCAGCGCCGGACTCTCTGGGAGGAGGGGCGCGAGCCAGGCCGTCAGGTCGTCGCGCTCGGGCTGGCGCTCGCCCTGACGGCGGTCGTGCTCGACCACGCGGTCCTCGGCGGGGTCGGACCGTTCTTCGACGCCTGCTTCGTGCTCATCTGCGTCGCGATGGCGCTCGCCGTGCGCCTGGAGGACTTCTTCACCATCGGCGTGCTGCCGCCGCTGCTCCTGGTCGCGGTCTTCACGCTGCTCGGCATCGCCCGCCCCGACGCGATCGCGGACGAGGGCGACGGGGTCATCCAGGCGGTCGTGTCCGGCCTCGGCCACCACGCGGCCGCGCTGGTCATCGGGTACGCGCTGTGCCTGGCGATCCTCGCCGTCCGGCACCGGGTACTGAGCCGCCCGGCTCAGGCGGCCTCGAAGCGGGCGGGGTCCCCCGCCCCCACGCGCACGACCTCGGGGTAGCCCTCCGACCAGTCGATGACCGTGGTCGGCTCGGCGAGGGTCTCCCCCGCCTCGACGACGACGTCGACCTGGTGGTCGAGCTCCTCCTTGATCTCCCAGCCCAGGCTGCGCGGCTCGGACTCGCCGGGGAGGATCAGCGTGCTGGTCAGCAACGGCTCGCCGAGGGTGTCGAGCAGCGCCTGTACGAACACGTGGTCGGGGATGCGGACCCCGACGGTGCGCTTCTTCGGGTGCATCAGCCGGCGAGGCACCTCCTGGGTGGCCGGCAGGATGAACGTGTACGGCCCCGGGGTCGCCGCCTTGATCGCCCGGAACGCCGAGTTGTCGAGCTTCACGAACTGGCCGAGCTGGGCGAAGTCCTTGCACATCAGCGTGAAGTGGTGCTTGTCGTCCAGGCCGCGGATGCGCAGGATCCGGTCCCGGCCGTCGCGGTTGCCGACCCGGCAGCCGAGGGCGTAGCCGGAGTCGGTCGGGTACGCGATCAGCTGGTCGTCGCGCAGCGCGTCCGCGATCTGGCCGAGCAGGCGCGGCTGCGGGTTGTCCGGGTGGACGTCGACGTAGCGGGCCATCAGGCGCGACCGGCGGCCTTGAGGTCGCGGCGCAGCTCCTTGGGGAGCGCGAAGATCAGCGACTCCTCCGCGCTGTGCACCGCCTTCGCGTCGGGGTAGCCGCGCTCGGCGAGGAAGGTCAGCACGCCCTGCACCAGCGCCTCGGGCACGCTCGCGCCGGACGTCACGCTGACCGTGCGGACGCCGTCCAGCCAGGCCTCGTCGATCTCGCTCGCGTCGTCCACGCGGTACGCCGCGCGGGCGCCGGCCTCGAGCGCGACCTCGACCAGCCGCACGGAGTTCGAGGAGTTGCCCGAGCCGACGACGATCACCAGGTCGGAGCCCGCGGCGATCTCCTTGACCGCGAGCTGACGGTTCTGGGTCGCGTAGCAGATGTCGTCGCTGGGCGGGTCGAGCAGCTCGGGGAACCGCTCCCGGATCGCGGCGACGGTCTCGAGCGTCTCGTCGACCGACAGCGTGGTCTGCGACAGCCAGGCGACGCGTGAGGGGTCGCGCACGACGATGTTCGGGACGTCGTCCGGGCCCTGCACGAGCTGGATGTGCTCCGGCGCCTCACCGGCAGTGCCCTCGACCTCCTCGTGGCCCGCGTGCCCGATGAGCAGGATGTCGTAGTCCTCGTTGGCGAAGCGCTTCGCCTCGTGGTGGACCTTGGTCACCAGCGGGCAGGTGGCGTCGATCGTCTTCAGCGAGCGCGCCTCGGCCTGCCGGTGCACGTCCGGGGACACGCCGTGCGCGGAGAACACCACGGTCCGGCCGGCCGGCACCTCGTCGAGCTCCTCGACGAAGATCGCCCCACGCGCCTCGAGGTCGGCGACCACGTGCTTGTTGTGGACGATCTGCTTGCGCACGTACACCGGTGCGCCGTACAGGTCGAGCGCCTTCTCCACGGTGATCACCGCGCGGTCGACGCCGGCGCAGTACCCCCGCGGCGCCGCCAGCAGGACGGCCCGGTCGGCCTCCTCCGGCGACAGGATCGGCGGCATGCCCATGTCGGTCGTCATGCGTCCCAGTCTAGGTACGTCGGTGCGATCCCCTAATCTCGCGGGCGTGGCCCTCGACACCTCCCCCGAGTCGCCGGCCCCGGTCCGGCAGATCGCGAACGCGATCGCCGGCTGGGTCGACCGGCTCGGCGCGGTGTGGGTCGAGGGGCAGGTCGCGCAGGTCAGCCGCCGGCCGGGCATGAACACCGTCTTCATGACGCTCCGCGACGCCGTCGCCGACATCTCGATCCCGGTCACCTGCTCGCGCACCCTGTTCGACGGCCTCAACCCGCCGCTGGTGGAGGGCGCGAGCATCGTCGTGCACGCCAAGCCGTCGTACTACGCCAACCGCGGCACGCTCTCGCTGTACGCCCGCGACATCCGCATGGTCGGTCTCGGCGAGCTGCTCGCCCGGCTCGAGCGGCGGCGCCAGCTGCTGGCCGCGGAGGGCCTGTTCGCCACCGAGCTCAAGCGCGCACTGCCGTTCCTGCCGGGCACCGTCGGGCTGGTCACCGCGCCGAACTCGGCGGCCGAGCGCGACGTGCTGGAGAACGCCCGCCGCCGCTGGCCCGCCGTCCGCTTCGAGGTCGCGTACGCCGCGATGCAGGGCGCCCGCTCCGCGGCCGAGGTGATCGAGGCGGTGGAGCGGCTGGACCGCAACGCCGAGGTCGACGTGATCGTGGTCGCCCGCGGCGGCGGCTCGGTCGAGGACCTGCTGCCGTTCTCCGACGAGGGGCTGATCCGCGCGGTCGCCCGGGTGCGCACGCCGGTCGTGTCCGCCATCGGGCACGAGCCCGACCAGCCCCTGCTCGACCTGGTCGCCGACGTCCGCGCCTCGACCCCGACCGATGCCGCGAAGCTGGTCGTGCCCGACGTCGCGGAGGAGGTCCGCAACGTCGAGCACGCCCGCCGACGGATCCGTGGCGCCCTCGCCGGCTGGCTCGCCCGGGAGCAGGCCGGCCTCGAGGCCCTCCGGTCCCGGCCGGCGCTCGCCGACCCGCGCAGCCTGCTCGACGCCCGGCTCGACGAGGTCCAGCAGCTGCGCGACCGGGCCCGCCGCACCCTGGGGCACGCGCTGGACCGCGCGGCGGACGACATCGGCCACCAGCGCGCCCGCGCGCGGGCGCTCTCACCCCTGGCCACGCTCCAGCGCGGGTACGCCGTCCTCCAGGACGCCGACGGCCACGTGCTCACCTCGGTCGCCGACGTCGCCGCGAAGCAGAAGATCAGCGTGCGCGTCGCCGACGGCCGGATCCACGCCACCACCACCAGGACCGAGCAGCTCGAGGAGACCGATGCCCACGAAGCCGAGTGACGAGACGCCGTCCTACGAGGCCGCCCGGGAGGAGCTGGTCGAGGTCGTGCGCGCGCTCGAGGCCGGTGGCACGACGCTCGAGGAGTCGCTCGCCCTCTGGGAGCGCGGCGAGAAGCTCGCGACCGTCTGCCAGGAGTGGCTCGACGGGGCCCGGAAGCGCCTCGACGAGGCCATCGAGAAGGACGACGACACCGCCTCCGACGGCTGAATCGGATTCGGACCGGTCCAGTCCGGTCTTTACCAAAGGTCTGGTCCCGTGGACTAGACGTTACCGCCCTGTTGAGCGTGGGCGGACGGCTGTTACCCGGCCGTGGATCTGCTGTGGCAATTCCTTCGCCTTCCCGCGTGCCGACGCGTTACCGCTCCTTTACCGTTCCACGCAGGAGTAACAGCTCATCAATTGTCGGTACGTGATCGGGCGCGGCGCCGCGGGGGAAGGGAAAGCGAGCAATGCGACGCAAGCACCAGCTGCGTCGGGGGGGAGTCCTAGCGGCGGTCGGTGTGACCGCGCTTGTCACGTCCCTCCTG
>DASTXB010000043.1:0-57334 GCA_035765695.1 Nocardioides sp.
GACGTCCTGGCGCGGTCCCTGGACGGCTCGGACGTCGCCGTAGCCGGTCCGCAGCGAGGCCTCCACGGCGTGGGCGGTGCCGTGCCGGTTGCCGTCGTGGACGACGCAGGTGAACCGACCTCCGCCGCTGTAGCCGGTCAGCGCCGAGGCGAGCGCCCGGGCGTCGGCGGCGTGGGCTTCGTAGGCCTGCGGGTAGCCGCTGCGCTGCACGAGCTGGGCCGCCTCGGTGATCCGCATGGTCTCGTAGCCGTGGACCTTCGCCAGGGCGTCGTAGAACGCGTTCGTGGCGTAGACGGGGTCACGGATCTGCGCGACCGTCCCCCAGCCCTGGGAAGGCCGCTGCTGGAAGATGCCCACCGAGTCGCGGTCCCCGCTGGGCAGGTTGCGCAGCTTGCTCTCCTGGAACGCGGTGGCGAGCGCGATCGACACGGCGCGCGCCGGCAGGCCCCGCTGCACTCCGATCGCCGCGATCAGGGAGGCCACCTGGCCCTGGCCGAGGTCGAGGGAGACCGAGTGGCCCTCCACCTGCGCCGAGCAGCCCTCGGGATCGGGGAGGGGGCCGACCCCACGCCAGATCGCGACGCCGATACCGGCGATCAGGAGGAGCACCGCGAGGAAGACGACGGTGCGGAACAGCCGCACGGCGCCGTCAGACGTTCGCGTGCAGGGCCGCGTTGAGAGCGATCCCGTCGCCCTGCCACGGCACCGCCTCGACCGTGCCGGTCACCGAGTTGCGGCGGAACAGCACGTTGCCCGAACCGGCCAGCTCGCCGGCCTTGATCACCTGCGGCTTGGAGTCCATGTCGCGCACCGTCACCTTCGTCCCGGCCGTCAGGTAGAGGCCGGCCTCGACGACGCAGTCGTCGCCCAACGGGATGCCCAGGCCGGCGTTGGCGCCCAGCAGGCACCTCTCGCCCAGGGACACCACCTCCTTGCCGCCGCCCGACAGCGTCCCCATGATGGAGGCCCCGCCGCCGATGTCGGAGCCGTCGCCGACGACGACGCCCGCGGAGATGCGTCCTTCGACCATCGACGCCCCGGGGGTGCCGGCGTTGTAGTTGACGAAGCCCTCGTGCATCACGGTGGTGCCCTCGGCGAGGTGCGCGCCGAGCCGCACGCGGTCGGCGTCCGCGATCCGCACGCCGGTCGGCACGACGTAGTCGACCATCCGGGGGAACTTGTCCACGCCGAACACCGTCACGTGCCGGCCGTTCGCCCGCAGTCGCCCGCGAGTCGTCTCGAAGTCCTCCACCGCGCACGCACCGGCGCTGGTCCACACGACGTTGGTCAGCAGCCCGAAGACGCCGTCCAGGTTGATCGAGTGGGGGGTGACCAGCCGCGTCGACAGCAGGTGCAGGCGCAGCCACACGTCCTCGGTCGTCGTCGGCGGTGCCTGGAGGTCGGTGACCTCGACGAGCAGCACGTCGCGGGTCACGCCGCGATCCTTGTCGGTGCCCTGCAGGTCGGCCAGCTCGC
Organism: Nocardioides sp.; assembly: GCA_035765695.1. Taxonomy (GTDB): domain Bacteria; phylum Actinomycetota; class Actinomycetes; order Propionibacteriales; family Nocardioidaceae; genus Nocardioides. The sequence goes on from DASTXB010000043.1 coordinate 1,477, forward strand.
CCGGGCACACGGCGTCCGCCGGCTTCTCCCCGAGCGTGGGGGACGGGAACCAGACGTCCAGCACCGTGCCGTTGCCGTCGAGGGTCGCAAGGCCGAATCCCCAGGCCGTCTGATGAGTCACGGCAGCACAGCCTAGTGGGGCGGGTACGGCGGCCTACTGCCCCGTCCGGCCGTCGATGCACTCGCGCAGCAGGTCGGCGTGGCCGCAGTGGCGCGCGTACTCCTCGACGAGGTGCACCGCGATGTCGCGGACCTCGGTGAGCTCGCCGTGCACCGGGACCTCGCGGCTCCAGTCCTCCTCGGCGGCGAGCCACGCGTCGGCGTCGGCGACCTCGCGTCGCCAGGACTCCCAGGCGTCGGCCACCACGTCCGGGTCCGCGACCGCCCCGTTGAAGTCGGCGTCGCGGTCCTCCTCGGTGCGGTAGAGCAGCGGCAGGTCGGGGTTCTCCTGCAGGACGCGCCGGTTCCAGCTGTGCTCGACCTTCGCGAGGTGCCGGAGGAGCCCCAGCAGCGACATCGTCGACGGCGGCACCGCACGCCGGGCGAGCTGCTCGGCCTCGAGGTCCGCGCACTTCATCTCGAACGTCAGGCGGTAGTTGCGCAGGTACGTCAGCACCGTGTCCTGCTCGCCGTGGGTGGAGCGGTAGTCCCGAGGGTCGTCCATGGGTCCACCCGACCAGCCGCACCCGGCTCGACGCAATCGGATTCTCGTCCCTCACGCCCCGCGGGCCCGGTGGATCGCCGCCGAGACCGCGGCGAGCGTGTCGGCGCCGGCCGACCGGGAGACGTACCAGCCCCAGCCCGGGCCGCGGCCGGCGTACCAGTAGTCGCGGCGGAGCACGCGGTACGGCCAGTTCTGGTCACGACCGGCGGAGAACGCGACGAGCGTCGGACGGGTGCGCCCGATCCAGTCCGCGTAGCCGCGCAGGCCGCCGGGCCAGTGGTCGTCGAGGTACCGGTCCATCGCGGAGTCGAACACCTGGTAGCGGGTCGGGTTGGTGCGCCCCGCCAGCGCCAGCGCCCCGGGCGCGTTGATGGACAGGATCGTCGCGCCGGGAGGCGCGGCGCCGAGCACGCCGGCGACGTCGGCGCGCTGCTTGGTGAGGGTGTCGTCGCGTGTGGTGACCCCGTCGAGGGCCGCGACGGCGAGGGCGACGACCACGGCCGAGCCCACCAGCGCCCGAGCCGACCCGCGCGGCACGCGGGCCGCGAGGCCGACGACCGCCCCGGCGAGGCCGAGCGCGGCGAAGGGCAGTAGCACGAACAGGTCGGGCGGGCCGTTCACCACGGCGACCGTCCACGCGGTGGCGGCGAGCGCCGCGGACCCCACGACCGCCGTCCGGGACACGTCGCGCGCCACGACGGCGGCCAGGGCGACCAGGCCGACCGGCACGAGCAGCAGCGACGCGTGGTAGCTGGTCCAGAAGGCTTCCGAGAGGGTGTCGAAGTCCGTCACCAGGGAGGGCTGCCGCGTGTATCGGACGTTGACCACGACGAATCCCTCGACGGCGGTCCGCAGGGCGCCGTGCGCCAGGAACCAGGCCCCGAACACCCCGGTGGTGGCCGCACCGCCCGCGACCCACGTGACGGCGGCGCGGACGCGGCCGGTCCCGGCCCGGACCACCGCGACGGCCGCGGCCGTCGTCGCGACCAGGAGCACCGGCTGCCACGTCAGCGTCGCGAGCGCCGTCGTCACGCCCGCGGCGAGCCACCGCCGCCGGCCGAGCAGCAGCAGGGTCGCGAGCAGGAGGAACACCATGGCGGTCTTCTCCCGCGGCCCGTTCGCCGCCAGCTGGGAGAACTCCGCGAACGTGAGGAGGGCCGCCGGGGCGAGGTACGCCGCCGCGCGGGAGCCGAGGACGTCCCGGGCGAGCACCGAGAGCAGCACGCAGCAGCCGACGGCGAGCGCCAGGAACAGCAGCCGCGCGGCGCGCACGGGATCGACGCCCACGTGCCCGCCGGCCCAGATCGCCAGCCCCGGCAGCGCGTCCGCGAGCGGGCCGACCGAGTTGAAGATGCCGACGTACGACGGGACGCCCGCCGCGACCCGCTCCCCGCCGTACACGAAGACGCCGAGGTCGCGGTCGAGGGGCCCGTCGAACCCGCGCAGGGCGTAGACGACGGTGGCGACCAGGCCCACGAGAAGGCCGTCGGTCGCCGCCGTCCGGGACCGCGCGTGCCGGCCGGCGCTCACGCTCCCGATCGTCCTGCGCCGGCCGGCCGGGGCCCTGAGGGCCGGATGAGAGGTTGGCCAACTTTCGGTAGGACGCGCCGACGCGGAATCCGATTGGCGACCCGCCGAGCGCACGCCGTACCCTGTGCCCACAGGCGTCCGAGCCGTCATCAGCGGCGAGCCTCCGGAAGAACGGTCTCGACAAGCTCGACCACCGAGACCCACTAGACCCGGACGGGTAGGCCCGTCACAGCCGTGAACGAGGGGCGGTCCCGACAAGCTCGACCAGCGGGGCCGCAAGCAGGGTGGTACCGCGGCAGTGATGTCGTCCCTGCGGTTTCGACAAGCTCGACCATCGAACCGCAGGAGAAGCCGATGACCTACCCGAAGAACGACTCCGGCAGCGTGCCCTCGAGCCCTCGCTTCCCGGAGATCGAGGAGCGCATCCTCGCGTTCTGGGAGCAGGACGGCACCTTCCAGGCGAGCGTCGAGCAGCGTGACCCCGGCGTGAACGGCGACAACGAGTTCGTCTTCTACGACGGCCCGCCGTTCGCGAACGGCCTGCCGCACTACGGCCACCTGCTGACCGGGTACGTCAAGGACCTGATCCCGCGCTACCAGACCATGCGCGGCAAGCGCGTCGAGCGCCGCTTCGGCTGGGACACCCACGGCCTGCCCGCGGAGCTGGAGGCGATGCGCCTCAACGGCATCAAGACGACCGACGAGATCCTCGAGCTCGGCATCGAGAAGTTCAACGAGGCCTGCCGGGCGTCGGTGATGAAGTACACCGGGGAGTGGCGCGAGTACGTCACCCGCCAGGCCCGCTGGGTCGACTTCGACAACGACTACCGGACCATGAACCCCGACTACATGGAGTCGGTGATCTGGGCATTCAAGCGGCTCCATGACCAGGGCCTGGTCTACGAGGGCTTCCGCGTCCTGCCGTACTGCTGGAACGACGAGACGCCGCTGTCCAACCACGAGCTGCGGATGGACGACGACGTCTACCAGACGCGCCAGGACCCCGCCGTCACCGTCGGGTACGACGTGACCACGCCCGGCGAGTTCCAGGGCGCGAAGCTGCTGGTCTGGACGACGACCCCGTGGACCCTGCCGAGCAACCTCGCGGTGATGGTCGGCGAGGAGATCGAGTACGTCGTGGTCGCCGTCGAGGGCACCCGCTACATCCTGGCCGCGGCGCGCCTGGCGGCGTACAAGAACGAGCTCGGCGCCGAGCCGGAGGTCGTCTGGCGTGGACCCGGCTCGGAGCTGCTCGGCCTGACCTACACCCCGCCGTTCTCCTACTACCTCGGCCGCGAGCGCGCGTTCCGCGTCGTCGCGGCCTCGGAGTTCGTGACGACCACGGACGGCACCGGGCTGGTCCACACCGCCGGCGCGTTCGGTGAGGACGACAAGATCGTCACCGACCGCGAGGGCATCGAGCCCGTCATGCCGGTCGGCAAGGACGGCCGGTTCACGTTCCCGGTCGCGGAGTACGAGGGCATGAACGTCTTCGACGCCAACCCGCACGTGATCGACCACCTCAAGGCCGCCACCAGGGGCGAGGGGGAGACCGGCGCGGTGTCGCCCGGCACGGTGCTGCTGCGCCGCGAGACCTACGCCCACAGCTACCCGCACTGCTGGCGCTGCCGGGAGCCCCTGATCTACAAGGGCGTCTCGTCCTGGTTCGTCGAGGTGACCGCCTTCAAGCAGCGGATGCTCGAGCTGAACCAGCAGATCAACTGGGTCCCCGACCACATCCGCGACGGCCAGTTCGGCAAGTGGCTGGAGAACGCCCGCGACTGGTCGATCACGCGCAACCGGTTCTGGGGCTCGCCCGTGCCGGTGTGGAAGAGCGACGACCCGACGTACCCGCGCCTGGACGTGTACGGCTCGTTCGAGGAGCTCGAGCGCGACTTCGGCACGCTGCCGCGCAACCAGGCCGGCGAGCCCGACCTGCACCGGCCCTACGTCGACGACCTGGTCCGGCCGAACCCCGACGACCCGACGGGCAGGTCGATGATGCGGCGCGTCCCCGACGTGCTCGACGTGTGGTTCGACTCCGGCTCGATGTCGTTCGCCCAGGTGCACGTGCCGTTCGAGAACGAGGAGTGGTTCACCCACCACTTCCCGGCCGACTTCATCGTCGAGTACATCGGCCAGACCCGCGGCTGGTTCTACACGCTGCACATCCTCGCGACGTCGCTGTTCGACCGGCCGGCGTTCGAGAACTGCATCAGCCACGGCATCGTGCTCGGCTCCGACGGCAACAAGATGTCGAAGTCGCTGCGCAACTACCCCGACGTGCGCGAGGTGTTCGACCGCGACGGCGCGGACGCGATGCGCTGGTTCCTCATGTCCTCGCCGATCCTGCGCGGCGGCAACCTGGTCGTCACCGAGCAGGGCATCCGCGACTCGGTCCGGCAGGTGCTGATCCCGCTGTGGAACAGCTGGTACTTCTTCCAGCTGTACGCCAACGCGCACGACGGCGGCCAGGGGTACGACGCGCGCCAGCGCACGGACTCCACGGACCCGCTGGACCGCTACCTCCTGGCCAAGTGCCGCGACTTCGTCGCCGAGATGACCGAGGCGCTGGACGGGTACGCCGTGGCCGACGCCTGCGACGCGACCCGGTCGTTCCTCGACGTGCTCACGAACTGGTACATCCGGCGCTCCCGGGACCGGTTCTGGGAGGGCGACGCAGACGCGTTCGACACGCTCTACACGGTGCTCGAGATCGTGTGCCGCGCGACCGCGCCGCTGATGCCGCTGACCACGGAGGAGGTCTGGCGCGGGCTCACCGGCGGCCGCTCGGTGCACCTGGCCGACTGGCCGTCGGTCGAGGAGCTGCCCGCGGACGAGAAGCTGGTCGCCGCGATGGACAAGGTGCGCGAGGTCTGCTCCGCGACGTCCGCGCTGCGCAAGGCGGGCAACCTGCGCAACCGGCTACCGCTGGCGGCGCTGACCGTGGTCGTCCCCGAGCCCGACGCCCTCCAGGGCTTCGACGGCATCGTGCGCGACGAGGTCAACGTCAAGGCGGTCCGGCTGCTGTCGGTCGACTCCGACGAGGCCGCGTCGTACGGCGTCGAGCAGAAGCTCACCGTCAACGCCCGCGCCGCCGGTCCCCGGCTCGGCAAGGACGTGCAGACGGCGATCAAGGGCTCGAAGTCCGGCGACTGGTCGGTGGCCGAGGACGGCACCGTGACCGCCGGCGGCCTGGAGCTGCAGGAGGGCGAGTACACGCTCGAGACCGTGGCCGGCTCCACCGACGGCGGTACGGCGACCGGCGTGCTGCGCAGCGGTGGCTTCGTCGTCCTCGACACCGAGGTGACCCCGGAGCTCGCCGCGGAGGGCCTGGCCCGCGACCTGGTGCGCCAGGTCCAGCAGGCGCGCCGCGACGCCGGCCTCGACGTGTCCGACCGGATCGCGCTGACGATCGGTGGGTCGGAGGAGGTCGTGGCCGCTGCGACGACGCACCGCGACCTGATCACCGGCGAGACGCTGGCGACGTCGTACGAGGTGGTCGCCGCGGACGGTCCCGAGCCCACCGTGACGGTGACCAAGGCCTGAATGCCGAGTCGGCGTCAGTCCAGGCCGAGTCGGCGGGCGAGGCGGTCGAGGGACGCCAGCACCTCGTCGGGGGACCGGTCGGGGACACCCCAGATCAGCTCGCTGACCCCCTGCTCGGCCCAGGCCATCAGCTCGTCGGGGTCCGGCTTGAACGCGATCAGGATGCGGATGTCCGGGGAGCCCTCACGCCCGGCGGCGGCCCAGGCCTCCTGGAGGTCCCGGACGTGGCCGGAGATGTCCTGCTGGGTCGGCGTCGTCATCCAGCCGTCGGCGTTCTCGGCGATCCAGCGGAACGTCTTCGGCCCGCCGCCGGCGCCGATGATCAGCGGGATGTGCGCCGCCGGCTTCGGGTAGGCCCACGAGGGTCCGAACGACACGAACTCCCCGTCGTACGACGCCTCGTCCTGGGTCCACAGCGCCCGCATCGCCTCGACGTACTCGCGCAGCACCGTCCGGCGCCGCTCGGCGGGGACGTGGTGGTCGGCGAGCTCGTCGGTGTTCCAGCCGAAGCCGGCGCCGACGTCGACCCGGCCGCCGGAGAGGTGGTCGAGCGTGGCGATCTGCTTCGCCAGGGTGATCGGGTCGGACTCCACCGGCAGCGCGACCGCGGTCGAGAGGCGGATCCGCGTCGTCGCCTGCGCGACCGTCGCGAGCGAGACCCACGGGTCGAGCGTGCGGAGGTACCGGTCGTCGGGCAGCGTCTCGTCGCCGGTGCCCGGGTGCGCGGCGGTCCGCTTCACCGGGATGTGGGTGTGCTCGGGCACGTAGAAGGTGTCGAAGCCCCGCTCCTCCGCGGCCGCGCCCAGGGCGGCGGGCGTGATGCCGCGGTCGGAGGTGAAGAGGACCAGCCCGTTGCGCATGGCGTCACACTAGAACAGGTTCTAGTTGGCGAGGAAGCCTTAGGGTCGGCTCCGTGTACTCGACGGTCGTCTCCCGGGTCGTGCCCGCCGAGCGGTCGGTCGTCTACTGGGCGCTCCTCGACCCCGCCGCCGTCGCGCAGTGGCGGGTGCCCGACGGGATGCGGGGCGAGGTGCACGAGCTCGACGCCCGGGTGGGGGGCCGGATCCGGATCTCGCTGACATACGACGACCCGTCGGCCGCGGGCAAGAGCGCGGGGGCGACCGACACCTACGCCGGGCGCTTCCTGGAGCTGGTCGAGGACGAGCGCGTCGTCGAGCTCGTCGGGTTCGAGGCCGACGACCCGGACCTGGCCGGGGTGATCACGATGACCACGACGCTCCGGGACGTCGACGGCGGCACCGAGGTGGTGCTGCGGCTCGACGGCATGCCGGACGCCGTCCCGCCCGCCGACAACGAGACGGGCACGAGGATGGCGCTGGCCAAGCTGGCCCGGCTGGTTGGATAGGGGCCGTGACGACGAACCAGCTCGACCTGACAGCCGACGCGGTCACGCTCACCGAGCAGCTGGTGAACATCGAGTCGGTCAGCCGGCAGGAGGCCGCGATCGCGGACGCCGTCGAGCAGGCGCTGGCGGCGTACCCGCACCTCACGGTGACGCGCCGCGGCCACACGGTGGTCGCCCGCACCGAGCTCGGGCACGACGAGCGGGTCGTGATCGCCGGCCACCTCGACACCGTGCCCGTCAACGACAACCTCCCCGCCCGTCGCGAGGGCTCGCCGGGCCGTGGTGGAGTGCTGCACGGCCTCGGCACCTGCGACATGAAGGGCGGCGACGCGGTCATCCTGCGGCTCGCGGCGACCGTGCCCGAGCCCAACCGCGACGTCACCTACCTCCTCTACGAGGCCGAGGAGATCGACGCGACGTACAACGGCCTGCGACTGCTGGCGGAGTCCGACCCCGACCTGATGGCCGCCGACTTCGCGATCCTGATGGAGCCGTCGAACGCCGTCGTCGAGGCCGGCTGCCAGGGCACCCTGCGCGTCGAGGTGCGCACCACCGGCGAGCGCGCCCACTCCGCGCGCAGCTGGCGCGGCGTGAACGCCATCCACGGGGCCGCCGAGGTGCTCCGCCGGCTCACCGAGTACGAGGCGCGGCGGCCGATCATCGACGGCCTGGAGTACCACGAGGGCCTCAACGCGGTCTTCATCCGCGGCGGCGTCGCCGGCAACGTGCTGCCCGACGAGTGCGTGGTCGAGGTGAACTTCCGGTTCGCCCCCGACCGCTCCGAGGCCGAGGCGGAGGCGTTCGTCCGCGAGTTCTTCGACGGGTACGACGTCCGGCTCACCGACTCGGCCCCCGGGGCCCTGCCCGGACTGGACCTACCCGCCGCGAAGGCGTTCGTCGAGGCGGTCGGCGGGGAAGTCAACCCGAAGTTCGGCTGGACCGACGTCGCGCGGTTCACCGCGCTCGGCGTCCCGGCCGTGAACTTCGGCCCCGGCGACCCGATGCTCGCCCACAAGCAGGAGGAGCACGTGCCCATGGAGCAGATCGAGCGGTGCGAGGCGCAGCTGCGACGGTGGCTGACGGACGGGGGCTGACATGAGGGCGAAGTTCAAGGGGCCGGTCATCCAGCGACGCGGCCAGGTCGACGCGGGCACGACCGACCAGCGGCTGCTCGACTCGCGCGGCCCGAGCGACTGGGTCCACACCGACCCGTGGCGCGTCCTGCGCATGCAGGCGGAGTTCGTCGAGGGCTTCGGCGCGCTGGCCGAGCTCGGCCCGGCGGTCGCCGTGTTCGGCTCCGCCCGGATCCCGACCGACCACGCGTCGTACCGGACGGCGGAGGCGGTCGGCCGCCGCCTCGTCGAGGAGGGATTCGCGGTCATCACCGGCGGCGGGCCCGGCGCGATGGAGGCCGCGAACAAGGGCGCCGGCGAGGCCGGTGGCGTGAGCGTCGGTCTCGGCATCGAGCTGCCGTGGGAGCAGGGCCTCAACGACTGGGTCGACGTGGGGGTCAACTTCCGCTACTTCTTCGCCCGCAAGACGATGTTCGTGAAGTACTCCCAGGGCTTCGTGGTGCTGCCAGGTGGTTTCGGGACGCTCGACGAGATGTTCGAGGCGGTCACGCTGCGGCAGACCGGCAAGATCACCAGCTTCCCGATCGTGCTGATGGGGACGTCGTACTGGTCCGGCCTGCTCGACTGGCTGCGCGACACCGCGCTCGCCGAGGGGATGATGACCGCCGACGACGTCGACCAGCTCGTGCTCACCGACGACGTCGAGGAGGCCGTCGCGCTGATGGTCGCGGCCCGAGGGGCGGGCTCCGCATGATGTGGTTCTTCGCGATCCTCATCGTGCTCGCGCTCGGCGGCATCGCCATGGTCGCCGCCGGCAGGGGCGCCCCGCTCGCGGACGTGTACGACGACCGCCCCGACGCCACCGTCCCCGCGGAGGGACCGCTGCGCGCCGAGGACCTGCGCCGGGTGCGCTTCTCGCTGGCGTTCCGCGGCTACCGGATGTCCGAGGTGGACGCTCTCCTCGACCGGCTCGCCGGCGAGCTCGAGACGACGCGCGGGGACTCCGAGCGTGGCGAGGACCCGGCCCCGTAGGGCACACTCCGCTCCATGTCGACCGAGGTGATCGTCTACGTCCTCACCGCCTTGGCGGCCGTGGTGGTGGTGCTGACCCGCCTCCGGCTGGGCCGGGGGGAGGGCGGCGCGGGACGGCTCCAGATGGGGCGGCGCCTCGTCGACCTCCACACCGGCGCCGGCGCGCTCGCGCTCGTGCTGTGGGTCGTCTTCCTCGTCAGCGGCAACGAGGCCGTCGGCATCGCAGCCCTCGCGTTCTGGTGGATCGTCGTCGTGGCCGGCCTGCTGATCCTGGTGCGCTGGCTGCCGAGCCACGGCAAGCACGCCTCGGAGGGCAAGCAGGACAGCTGGTCGGAGGGCCCGGGGCTCTCGATCCTCGCGCACGTCGGGATGCTCGTCGGCGTCGTCGTCTTCAGCTGGGCGTACCTCACCTCGGCCGTCTGAGCCGGCGGCCGGGTTCGTTAGGGTCGGTCGGCATGCGCCTCGGGATCCTGCTGACCGTGCTGGCCCTCGTGGCCGGCGTCCCCGCCGCCATCGCCCCCGCCCACGCCGCGACGGCGTCACTGGACCGCGGCGCCGTGGTCGAGAAGCGGGTGATCGGCCACTCCGTGCGCGGCCGCCCGATCACCGCCTGGCGGCTGGGGGAGCGCGGTAGGCCGAAGGTGCTGCTGGTCTCGACCATGCACGGCAACGAGGGCGCGCCGCGGCAGATCCTCGCGACGCTCCGCGACGGCAGGCCGATCCACGGGATCAACCTCTGGGTGCTGCCGGTCTACAACCCCGACGGGCTGGCCGCGCACACCCGCAAGAACGCCCACGGCGTCGACCTCAACCGCAACTTCCCGTACCACTGGGCCGACCTCGACGGCAGCTACGAGTCCGGCCCGCGCGCCGGCTCCGAGCCGGAGACGCGGGCGATGATGGCGTTCCTGAAGAAGATCCGCCCGAAGTTCATCGTCAGCTTCCACCAGCCGCTGCACGGCGTCGACACCGACACCAAGAACCAGCGGTTCTCCCGCCGGCTCGCGAACGCGCTGAACCTGCCGCGCAAGTCGTTCACCTGTGGCGGCGTCTGCCACGGCACCATGACCGGCTGGTTCAACAGCCACTCCAAGGGCTCCGCCGTCACCGTCGAGTACGGCGCGCGACCGGGACGCAAGCGGCTGACCAAGGCCGCGCCGCGGCAGATCCTGTCCCTCTGGGGCGCGCGGCGCGGGCGCTAGCGACCCTCGAAGACCGGCTTCTCCTTGGCCACGAACGCCGCGACCGCGGCGCGGTGGTCGGCGGTGGCGCCGGTCTTGGTCATCATGGCGCTCTCGAACTCGAGGGCCTCCTCGAACGAGTGTCCGGCGGCGTACGCGACCGACTGCCGCATCGCGCCCAGCGCGACCGTCGGGCCGGCCGCCAGCCGGGCGGCGAGCGCGCCGACCTCGGCGGTCAGGTCCGCGGCCGGGACGACCTTCGTCGCCAGGCCCAGCTCGAGGGCGTCGGCGGCCGAGACGGTGCTCGGGAAGTAGAGCAGCTCGATCGCCTTGGCCCGGCCGACCAGCCGCTGCAGGTGGTAGCTCGCGCCGGTGTCGCAGGAGAGCGCGACGTTCGCGAACGCCAGGTTGAAGCCCGCGGTGTCGGCGACGATCCGCAGGTCGCAGGCGAAGGCCAGGCTCGCGCCGGCGCCGGCTGCGACGCCGTTCACCGCCGCGACGACGGGCTTGGCCATGCCGGCCAGTGCGGTCACGATCGGGTTGTAGTGCTTGTCCACGGTCGTGAACAGCACGTCGCTGCCGCCGTTCTCCAGCAGCTCGATGTGCTCCTTGAGGTCCTGCCCGGTGCAGAACGCCTTGCCGGTGCCGGTCAGCACGACGCACCGCACGGCCGGGTCGTCCGCGACCTGCTGCACGGTCTCGAGCAGCAGCTCCTTGGTCGCGACGTTCAGGCTGTTGTAGGCCTCGGGGCGGTTCAGCGTGATGGTGCCGACGCCGTCAGCGATCTCGAGCAACACCGGGTCCGGGAGGGCGGGGGAGTCGGTCATGGGCGCAGTCTGTCAGGCGCCGAGGCAGCGTGCGACGAACCGGTCGGTGCCCGGCTTCAGCCGCGTCGCCTCCGCGGCGAACAGGTCGGCGGCCTCGCGCCCCGGCCAGTCCGGCGGGAGTAGGTCGTCGGGGAGCCCGGGGTCGGCGAAGAGGAACTTGCGCCACTCGTGGACGAGGTGGAACCGCGCCGCGAAGGCCGCCTCGTCCTCGTCGTCGTGCGCGGACAGGTGCTGGGTCACCAGGTCGTCGGCGGCGCCGAGCCACTCGTCGTACGCCGAGCGCAGCTGGTCGAGGTCCCACGCCCCGGTCGGCTCCGGGTCGAACCGGTCGGCACGCGCGGTACGCGCGGTCGCCCCGGACCGCTCGAGGATCTCGGCGAGCTCGGCGCGCGGGAACGGGCTCACCCACACGTTGTCGACCAGCTCGGCGTAGCCCACGAAGGTCAGGTCGGCGCGCAGCCGGACCCGCGCGGCCCGCTCCGGCGGGGGGTCGACGAACGCCAGGTGCCAGTGGCCGTCCCACGCGGGGAGCCGGCGCCGGTAGACGCGGTTGCCGGTCTCGTCGAGCCGGCGGTTCGCGCGCTCGGTCGTGCGGTACCCGCGACCGCCCGCGAGCTGCACGGGCTCGAGCCAGCCCTGCGACACCATCCGCGAGATGGCGGTGCGGACGGCCGGCGCGGCGATGCCGACGGGCTCGAGCATCCGGACGACCGCCGCCACCGGGGCCTGGCTGCCCCGGGAGCGCAGGTGGTCGCCGTACACGTCGAACAGCGCGGATCGGGCCTGCATGGGGGGAGTCTGCCAGCCCGTTCGCCGTCGGCGGTCGTCCCTGTGCTCCGCGTCACCGGCCGATGAGGGATAATGGTGCCGCGTACGGTGCACAGGGGCGGATCGACGACCCCTGGCACCCGAACTGAGCGAAGGATGGTGCGGGGATGGCGGCGATGAAGCCGCGGACGGGCGACGGTCCGCTGGAGGTCACCAAGGAAGGGCGGGGCATCGTGATGCGGGTCCCCCTGGAGGGTGGTGGCCGCCTCGTTGTGGAGCTGAACGCCGAGGAGGCCGGCGCTCTCGGTGATGCCCTCAAGGACGTCGTCGGCTGACGTGGCCGGAGACACGGACACGACCCTCCCGCCCCAGGTCTCACCGCCTGAGTTCGCGCTGAGTGCGGCGCTGCCGCACGCCGTCCTCGGTGTCGAGGTCGCGGCGGTCCCGGTGCTTCCCGGCGACGGGCCCGACGACCCCGTCGTCCTCGGGCCCGGCGGCGCGGAGCTCGGCGAGCAGCTCGGTCTCGACCTGCTCGGCGTGCTCGAGCTCTCCCGGGCGACCGGTGCCGCCGGTGAGGTGTGCTGCGTGCCGGTGCCGCTCGGCGGCCCGGAGAACGCCGACCTGCGCACGGTGATGCTGGTGGGTGTCGGGGCGCAGCGGCCCGACGACCTGCGGCGCGCCGGCGCGGCGCTGGCCCGCGAGGCCCGCGACCGCGCCTCGGTGGCCACCTCGGTGGCGGCCGTCGCCGACGACGAGGGCGTCGCGGCGTTCGTGGTGGGCGCGATGCTCGGCTCGTTCCGGTTCCACTGGCGCTCCGGCCCGCCGGAGCACCGGCCGGTCTCCCAGGTCGTCCTGGCGGACCTGCCCGACAGCCTGGCCCCGGTCGTGGCCCGTGCGGTCGCGATCGGCGGCGCGGGCTGGCGCTCGCGGCTGCTGGCGACGGTGCCCTCGAACCTGAAGAACCCGCCCTGGCTGGCCGCCCAGGCCGAGCAGATCGGCCGGGAGGCCGGTCTGGAGGTCACGGTCCGCGACGAGCACTGGCTCGCCGAGCACGGCTTCGGCGGCATCGTCGGCGTCGGCCAGGCGTCCGCCACGCCGCCGCGGCTGATCCGCCTCGACTACACCCCGGCCAGGGCCGGCCGTCGTACGCCGACGGTCGCGCTGGTGGGCAAGGGCATCACCTTCGACACCGGCGGCCTGTCCATCAAGCCGGCCGAGGCGATGGTGAACATGAAGCGCGACATGACCGGCGGAGCCGTCGTCCTGGCCACGATGGCCGCGCTCGCCGACGTCGGCTGCCCGGTGCGGGTGGTCGGCCTGGTCGCCGCGGCCGAGAACGCCGTCGGCGGCAACGCGCTGCGCCCCGGCGACGTGATCCGCCACTACGGCGGCCGCACCTCCGAGGTCACCAACACCGACGCCGAGGGCCGGCTGGTGCTCGCCGACGCGATCGCGTACGCCGTCCGCGACCTCGACGTCGACCTCGTGGTGGACGTCGCCACGCTGACCGGGGCGGTCAAGGTCGCGCTCGGCCAGCAGGTGGGCGGGATGTTCGTCAACCGCGACGCGCTCGCCGACACCCTGCGCGCGGCGTCGCTGGCGGCCGGTGAGCCGCTGTGGCGGTTCCCCCTGGCCGACGCGTACGAGCAGAAGCTGTCGTCCACGGTGGCGGACGCCGACAACGCCCCCGGTGGCCCGGGCGCCATCACCGCGGCGCTGTTCCTCCAGCACTTCGTCGGGGACAAGCCCTGGGCGCACCTCGACATCGCCTCGGTCGGTGACGCCCCCGAGGAGTCCTACGAGTGGACGACCGGTCCGACCGGCTTCGGCGCCCGTGCGCTGCTGACCTGGCTCGGCTCCGACGATCCGCTCGCCGGGGTCCTGTGATGCACGGCCTCACCGTGCGCTGGTCGCTCGCGGACGCACCCGCGGGCGTGGAGGACGAGCTGGCCGCGTACGTCGCCGACAGCTCGTTCGCGCGCTTCTCGGGCCAGCAGGGCCTGCGCTTCAAGACCTGGCGGATGCGGCCGCGGGAGTGGTTCGAGGGCTGCTACGTGTTCGCCTCCGACGAGGCGCGCGCGGAGTTCCAGCGGGTCTTCAGCGAGGGCGCCGACACGTCGCCGGTCTCCGGGCTGGTCGGCGGCGGTCCCGTCCTCATCGAGGAGTGCGAGGTCGTGGCCGTCGCCGAGGGTGGCGACGGGTTCCTCGCCGCGCCGCGCTACTGATCTCGGGGCGCCCGGCGCGGCGCGGGGCTGGTGCGTGAGCGTTCAATTGTTCGGCCCGGCACCGGTTACCGATCAGTAACCGGTGCAAGACTCAGCAATTGAACGAAAGCAGCACGCCGAGAGCGGTCCCGCCCGCAGCACCCGAGCCCTACTCGTCCTCGGGCGACCAGATCTTCTTCGCGGCGAGCAGCCCGTCGCCGACGGGGAGCAGCACGCTGACCAGGTCCTCGCGCTCGGCGACCTGCCGGCCGAGGTCGCGGATCGCCACGGTCTCCTCGTCGCGCTGGGCGGGGTCGGCGACCCGGTCGTGCCACAGGGCGTTGTCGAAGGCCACGACGCCGCCGGGGCGCAGCAGCCGCAGCGCCTCCTTCAGGTAGGCGCCGTACTCGGCCTTGTCGCCGTCGCAGAACACCAGGTCGTAGTGCCCGTCGGTCAGCCGCGGGAGGACGTCGAGGGCGGACCCGGAGATCGTGCGCACGCGCTGGTTGGCGATGCCTGCCTCGGTGAACGACTCGCGCGCCAGCCGCTGGTGCTCAGCCTCGATGTCGACGGTCGTGAGCACGCCGTCGGGGCGCATGCCGCGCAGCAGCCAGAGCCCGGAGACGCCGGTGCCGGTGCCGATCTCGACCACGGCGCGGGCGTCGAGGACCGCGGCGAGGAAGCGCAGCGTCGCGCCGCCGCCGGAGCCGATCGGCACCACGCCGACCTCCTCGGCACTGGCGCGCGCGTTGGCGAGGACCTCGTCCTCGGCGACGTGCTCTTCGGCGTAGGACCAGCTCGTCGGCTTCACGGGAGTCAACCTATCGCGACGCGTTCGCCGGGGCGGGGAACACCGCCGTCCACTCGCTCGTTCTCCCCAACGAGGCTCAGGAAGAGGGACACTGGTCTCACAGGTTGCTTTCAGCAGACGTCCCTAGGTTGAGGAAGGACAAGACCCTGTTCGGCGGGCATGCGCAGATCGCGGGCAAGCGAACGCGCGACAAGGAGGCTCCGGTGGAGACCAGAGCGGATGAGCACGTCCCGTCGTGGGAGGAGATCGTCGAGCGCCACTCCGACCGGGTCTACCGCCTCGCCTACCGGCTGACCGGCAACCGCCACGACGCCGAGGACCTCACCCAGGAGGTCTTCGTCCGGGTGTTCCGCTCGCTCTCGACCTACACGCCCGGCACCTTCGAGGGCTGGCTGCACCGCATCACCACGAACCTCTTCCTCGACCAGGCCCGCCGCAAGCAGCGCATCCGCTTCGACGCGCTGTCCGACGAGCGGGCCGACCGGCTGACCAGCGCGTCGCCGAGCCCGGACGCGGCGTACGCCGACCAGACCTTCGACGACGACATCGAGCGCGCGCTGGCAACGCTGCCGCCGGACTTCCGCGCCGCCGTCGTGCTCTGCGACGTCGAGGGCCTCAGCTACGAAGAGATCGCCGAGATCCTCGGCGCCAAGCTCGGCACCGTCCGCTCCCGCATCCACCGCGGCCGCGCCATGCTGCGCACCGCGCTCGCCCACCGGGCTCCGAGCGCCGGCCGGGCCCGGTACGCCGGCCCGCTGCTCTCGCCGTGGGGGTCCGCGACGTGATGGGACACCTGGGCTCCCGCACCAGTGCCCTGCTCGACGGCCAGCTCTCGCCGGACGAGACCGAGCGGGCATGGGATCACGTGCACACGTGCCACCAGTGTCGCGACCTGGTCGAGCGTGAGGGCTGGATCAAGACCCGGCTGACCGGGCTGTCCTTCGACGTCGCCGGGCCGGCCACGCCGACCGGCCTCAAGGCCTCGCTCATCGGCGCCCCGCCCGTCGAGTCCTACCTCGCCGCCGGGCCGGACCGCCGACGTACCGCCGCCATGGCCGCGATCGGCGGCGGCGCCGTCGGTGCCGCGGTCATGGGTGTGCTGGCCCTCGGCGTCGGCCCCGCCTCGGCCCCGTCGCCGACGATCGACCGCCGCGCCCCGGTCACGTCGATCACGGCCCCGGACGCGCCTCGCAGCCCGGCGCCGGTCCCGGTGTCGACCCGCCGGGCGTGGATTTCGCCCGACCGGACAAGATAGGGACGTGACGCAGGACGAGCCCACCCAGCCGATCGGCCCGAGCACGCCGCCGCCGAGCTGGGTGCCTCCGACGGTGCAGGCTCCGCCCTACCACTGGGCGCCGCCGCCCCCGCCCGCCCCGGCGCGCCCTCCGCGGCCGCCGCGCGGGCGGGTGCCCGGCTGGGTCTGGCCGGTGGTCTGCGTCCTCGCCCTGGTCGTCGGCGTCGCCGGCGGCGCGATCGGCGGGCTGGTGTACGAGCAGGTGCGCCACGACACGGGCACCGTCAGCGCGGGCCTGGCCGGCGTCGACACCGTCTCCGAGGCGCCGCTGCCGGTCGAGAACGGCTCGATCGCAGCGGTGGCTGCGCGGCTGCTCCCGAGCACGGTCCAGATCTCCGCGGAGTACCAGGGCCAGGAGGGCGGCGCGACCGGCTCCGGCTTCGTGCTCGACCGGCAGGGCCACATCGTCACCAACAACCACGTCGTCAAGGACGCCGACGAGAACGAGGGGCCGATCGAGGTCGTCGACGAGGACGGCAACCGCTACCCGGCCGAGGTCGTCGGCCGCAGCTCGGTCTACGACCTCGCGGTCCTCTTCGTGCCCAAGGCGACGTCGCTCCAGCCGGCCGCGCTCGGCTCGTCCCAGGCGCTGCGCGTCGGGGAGAGCGTCGTCGCGATCGGCTCCCCACTGGGGCTCAGCTCCACCGTCACGGCGGGGATCGTCAGCGCGCTCCACCGCCCGGTGACCACCGGGAGCGCCGGCGACGACTCGTCGTACATCAACGCGGTGCAGACCGACGCGGCCATCAATCCGGGCAACTCCGGCGGCCCCCTGGTGAACCTGCGTGGCCAGGTCGTCGGCGTGAACTCCGCGATCGCGACCACCGGCGGCACCATCGGCGGCGAGTCCGGCAACATCGGCGTCGGCTTCGCGATCCCGATCGAGCAGGTCAGGATCACCGCCGACCAGATCCTGCGCACCGGCGAGGCGCGCTACCCCGTCATCGGCGCCAAGGTGAAGACCGGCGAGACCGGGGGCGACGGCGCGGAGATCGACTCGGTCATGTCCGGCACCCCCGCGGAGAAGGGCGGGCTCGAGAAGGGCGACGTCATCGTCGCGGTCGACGGCGAGCGCGTCACCGACGGCATCGCGCTGATCGTCGCGATCCGCGCCCACCAGCCCGGCGAGACCGTGGAGTTCACCGTCGAGCGCGACGGCAAGGAGCGGACCGTCTCCCTGACGCTCGGCGCCGAGACGGGGTAGTCCCCGGGTCAGTCCCCGGCCTCGGACTCCACGAACGGGTGCTCCTCGACGAACGCCTTGGTGTCGGCGTACATGCGCTGGATGAACTCCTCGAGCTGGGCCGACTCCACGCGCCACTGGCCGCGGCCGCCGATCTTGATGGCCGGGAGCTCGCCGCGGCGGACCAGCGCGTAGACCTGCGCGCTGGAGGTGTTGAGCACCTCCGCCACGTCGGCGAGCGTGAGGAAGCGGGGCGTGCCGGCCATGCCCCCATCGTCGCACCTCGGACCGTCGCTCCGCCGTCGCCGCGGCGGCCCTGTGGACGACGGGTTTCGGATTCCGGCCGATCGGCGAGAATCCCGGCGTGAGTCTCGGCACGGCGCACCGCTCCGCGGCTCCGGCGGCTCCCGCCCCGGTCCCGCCGGCCACGCGTGCCACCCGCTCGGGGTGGCGTGACCCGCGGCTCTGGATCGGGCTGCTGATCGTGGCGGTCTCGGTGGTGGCCGGTGCCCGCCTGCTCGCGGCGGCCGACGACACCGTCTCCGTCTGGGCGGTCGCGACGGACGCCGGGCCGGGCACCCGGCTCGACCCCGGTGACCTGGTCGCCCACCGGGTGCGGTTCGCCGAGACCGGCGACCTCGCGGGCTACTTCACCGCCGACGACGAGCTGCCCGCCGAGCTGCGGCTGACCCGCGGGGTCAGTGCGGGTGAGCTCCTTCCGCGGGACGCGCTCGGCACCGCCGACACCGCCGACACCGTCGAGCTCCCGGTCGCCGTCGACGCCGAGCAGGTCCCGCCCAGCGTCCGGTCGGGCTCGGTCGTCGACGTCTACCTGCTCGGCAAGGGCGGCCCGCTGCTCACCGAGGCGACCGTCGTCGACGCGCCGCCGCTGGAGAGCACGTTCGGCTCGACCACCGGCCGCCGCCAGCTCGTGCTCGCGGTCCCCGCCGACAGCGCCGCGACGTTCCTCGGCGCTCTCGGGCGCGCCCGCGAGCCCGTCCTCACCGTCGTCCGCCGTGGCTGACCGTGGCTGACCGTGGCTGACCGGGCCCTCGTCATCGTCGTCGCCTCCGGGGCGGCGTGGGAGCCGGCAGCGCTGCAGCGGCTCGGTGACCACCCGGGCATCGTCGTGCTCAAGCGCTGCGTCGACGTCGACGACCTCCTCGCGGCGGCCAGCGCCGGCCAGGCCGACGTCGCCGTGCTCGGCGTCGACTCGCCCGGCCTCGACCGCGCCGCCGTCGACCTGCTGCGCAAGTACGGCGTCCGCCCGGTCGCCATCGCCGCCGGCGGCGCCACGCTCGACGGCGGCCGGCTGCGCGCCGCGCGGATCGGGATCCCGCGGGTGGTGACCGACGACGACCTCGACGCGCTGCCCGGGGCGGTGCTCGACGAGGAGTCGCCGGACACGGTCGTCCGGGCGCCCGCGCCCAGCGGACCACCCGGCGCTCCGCCCGGCACCCCGCCCCCGGCGGGCCCGCCGACCTCCGGCCGGGTGGTCGCCGTGTGGGGCCCCGCCGGTGCCCCCGGCCGCACCACCGTCGCCGCGGCGCTCGCGGCCGAGCTCGCACGGCGCCGGCGGCGTACCGTCCTCGTCGACGCCGACCCGTACGGCGGGGCCGTGGCCCAGCAGCTGGGCATCCTCGACGAGGTCTCCGGCCTGCTCTCCGCGGCGCGGCTGGCCGCTGCCGGCCAGCTGGAGGAGAGATTCGGCTCGGTCCAGCGCGGCATCGACGGCCACCTCACCGTGGTCACCGGGCTGCCGCGCGGTGACCGCTGGGTCGAGGTGCGCACCGGCACCGTCGAGCACCTCCTCGAGGTCGCCCGTGAGCACGCCGAGGTCGTGGTCGACACCGGCTTCAGCCTCGAGGGCGACCCGGGCTCCGACTTCGGCACCCGCCCCGGCCGCAACCAGATGACGCTCGCCGCGCTCGACGTCGCCGACGAGGTGGTCGTCGTGGGCAGCGCGGACCCGGTCGGCCTCTCGCGGCTCGCGCGCGGCCTGGTCGAGCTCACCGAGCTCGGCCGCGACGCCCACGTGGTGGTCAACCGGATGCGCCCGACCCTCGGCTGGTCCGAGCGCGACATCGCCGGCATGGTGGCGGGGTTCGCGCACACCTCCGGGCTGCACTTCCTGCCCGAGGACCAGCCGACCGTCGACCGGGCGCTGGTGGCGGGCCGCACCCTCACCGAGGTGGGCGACTCGCCGCTCGCCCGGGCGGTCAGCCGCCTGGCCGACGCCCTCTACGCGGCGAACAACAGGTACAGGCCACCCACGGTGAACGCGATCATCGCGAACAGCAGCGGGAGCTGACCGGTCAGCTGGTGCCGCGGCGGGAGGATCCTGATCGCCCGGTCGTGGGCGGCGATCACGCCGAGCACGTGGCCGGTCACGACCGCGAGCACCTTGATGTTCGCCAGCAGCGTGGGGTGGTAGCTGAGCCAGTAGCTGACGCTGAGGTTCGCGGTCCCGAACCAGTTGGACCCGTTGCTGAACGGGTCACTGATCTGGATGAGCGTCAGCTGTCCGACCTCGACGAGGTAGCTGAGGTAGTGGGCGACGATGTACCCGACGATGATCGGCACCACCGAGTGCGCGAGCAGGTTCGGCAGCTCCCACCGCCGTAGGTCGTCGCCGAGCCCGGTCAGCACGCAGCCGAGCGCGAACACCAGGCCCACGCCGACGCAGAACGCCAGCAGGCCCAGGTTGTTGAGCAGGTACGTCGAGGTGTCGGTCGACTGGACGAACTTGATCCAGCGCGTGGAGTCCTTGAACGAGTCGAAGGCGGTGCTGCCGAACAGGACCGCGACGACCGCCACCAGGCCGGGCCGCACGGGCGTGGTGTCCAGGTTGGCCAGGGGAGTGCGGATCACGAGCAGGCCGTCGCGCCGCCCCCACGCGGACATCCGCGACACCAGGGTGGAGTACACCTCGAACGGGTCGGCGCGCTCGTAGAAGGTGTTGCCGAACAGGGCACCGCCGATGAGCATCACCGCGAGGTACGCCGCGCACCACAGCCGGATCGGACCGATCTCGGTGGAGTAGGGGTAGACCAGCTCCATCCACACGAACGCGAACAGCCCGACCGCGGCCGGCCAGTGGCCCAGCCGCGCGGGGTAGGTGAGCATGCCCCGGTCGGGATCGCCCCCGGAGATCTTCGCGAACGCCAGGTTGATGGTGCGGACCGGGCTGATCGCCTTCCACACCGGCCCGAACAGCAGGGAGAGCGGCACCAGGCCGACCCACCACCACACGTAGAAGATGCCGAGCAGCGGGTTGATGACCAGGTCCTTGCCGAACACCGCGACCATCGCGGTGTAGAGGAAGACCAGGAACCCGACGCTGCGCCAGGCGGCCCGCCACGCGAGCGAGTCGACGACCGACGCCAGCCAGGCCGGGGCGGGCCGGCCGCTGGTGGCCGCGTCGTACCGCGGGGTGCGCCAGGCGACCGCCAGGACCGTGAACGAGACGACCAGGGCCGCGGTCGCTCCCGCGATCGCCAGCTCGGGTGAGATCGGCAGGTCCTTGGCCCCGCCGATGCCGTGCGCCAGCGTGATGCCGTCGCCGCGCACCTCAGCGCACTTCGAGCTGGACGATGACCTTCTCGAGCGAGTGCGACTCGACGTCGACCGTGCCCGGGGTGTCGATGCCGTCGATGGTCACGGTCGACTCGCCCTGGTCGTACTCCAGCTCCTGCTCGGGGTCGGAGTGCACGTGGATCTCGCCCGGGGCGTCCGCGGTGACCTTCAGCTCGACGTCCTGGCCGGTCGCGACCTCGATGCGCTCGCCGTTCGGCGTCACCGAGTCGCCCGTGAAGGTCACCTCGACGACCTGGGGGTCCTTGGCGTCACCCGTCGTGGACTCCGAGCCCCCGCAGGCGGCCAGCGGTGTGGCGCACAGCAGGACGGTCAGGGTGGCGAGGGCGCGGCGCATCGACGTTCTTCCTTCGGCTCGGGACCGTGACGTCTGTCAGAATCCCATGTTGTACCAACCGCCGTTCGGGCACCCCGGCGGAGCGACCGGCTGGACGTCCGGCACGCCGGACCATCGAGAGGGGCAGACAGGATGACGGAGCGGCTCCGCCCGCGGGACGTGGCCCTGCTGGCGGAGGAGTCGGCCTCGACCCCGATGCACAACGCCACGGTCGAGATCTTCGACCCCAGCGGGTCAGGCTTCGACTACGCCGAGCTGGTGCGCCTGGTGCAGGAGCGGATCTCGTTCGTGCCCCGCTACCGCCAGCGGGTCCAGTCCGTGCCCGGCCGGATCGCCAACCCCGTCTGGGTCGACGACGACCACTTCGACCTCGGCTACCACGTACGCCGCTCCGCGCTGCCCCGCCCGGGGACGCTGGACCAGCTGCGCGAGCTGGTCGCCCGGATCGTCTCGCGGCCGCTGGACCGCAGCCGGCCGCTGTGGGAGATCTACTTCGTGGAGGGCCTGGCCGACGGCCGGGTCGCGCTGCTGTCCAAGTCGCACCAGGTGCTCGTCGACGGGATGCACACCGTCGACCTGGGCCAGGTGCTGCTGGACAAGTCGCCCGAGCCCAAGGAGCTCGGTGGCGACGAGTGGCGCCCGCACGGCAACCCCTCGCCGTTCTCGCTGATGGCCGGCGCGGTCCGTGACTCCGTGGTCGAGCGCGGCACCGTCACCGCCACCGCGCGCAGCACCACGGGGTCGGTCCTGCGCGGCGTGGCCGGCGTCGCCCGGTCCGCGGGGCGGGTCGCCGACGCCCTGACGAACCGCACCCCGACCCCGGACTCGCCGATCATCGGACCGCTGTCCCAGCAGCGCCGCGTCGTCGCCGTCCGCACCGACCTCGAGGACTACCGCACGGTGCGCGAGGCGCACGGCGGCACGGTGAACGACGTGATCCTGGCGACCGTGACGGGCGCCCTGCGCTCGTGGCTGATGACCCGCGGGGAGTCGATGCGCGGCATCCGCCAGATCCGGGCGGTGGTGCCGATCTCGGTGATCGACGACGACATGGAGGCCACCTCGCTCGGCAGCCAGATCGCGCCCCACTTCGTGGAACTGCCGGTGTGGGAGCCCAGTCCGGTGGTGCGGCTGCACCAGGTGTCGTACTCCTTCCTGGCCCACAAGGAGACCGGGCGCGCGGTCGCCGCGAGCCGCCTGACGAGCATCTCCGGCTTCGCGCCGGCGACGTTCCACGCGATCGGGTCGCGGGTCGCGGCGCGGGAGCGCCGCTCCTACCAGCTCAGCGTCACCAACGTCCCGGGGCCGCAGGCGCCGCTGTACGCGGCCGGCGCGCGGATGCTGGAGACCTATCCGGTCCCGCCGCTGCTCGAGGGGCATCCGCTCGCCATCGGCGTCACGTCGTACGACGGGCACGTCTACTACGGCCTGACCGCCGACCGCGACATGCTCCCGGACGCCGACCTGCTCGGTCCCTGCATCCGCGAGGCGCTCGACGAGCTGGTCGACTCCGCCACCGGCGGGCGCACCCGCGCCCCGCGCGGCCGTCGCAAGCGCCGGACGGAGACCCCCAAGTGAGGGTGTACCTGCCGACGACGCTCGCGCTGCTCGCGGAGCAGCACGCCGCCGGTGCGGTCGCCGTGCCCGACGACCTCGTCGTGGCCGAGGACGACAGCGAGGAGGCGGAGTACGCCGCGCTGATGACCGCCGCCGACGCCTCGACGGCGCTCCTCGACGGCCCCGGCCGTCGGGTGGTGGTCGTCGCGGAGCTCGACAAGGAGCCCGAGCCCGGCTGGCAGGTGCCGCTCAAGCGCGTCGTGGCCGTGCACGCCGACACCGAGGATCGGCCGGCCGACGCGGACCCCGACGAGGACCTCGGCTGGTTCGCCACCCAGGAGATCCCGGACCTCCTCTGACGCCGACTCGGCGTCGATCCGTGCCGCTCGCTACGCTCGCTGGCATGGACGCAGTCACCACCCCGCCGGCTCCCACCAACGAGCCGAACCTGACCTATGCGCCGGGCACCCCCGAGCGCGACGCCCTGGCCGTGGAGATCGAGAAGCTCGAGAAGAAGCAGAAGAACCTGCGCGGCTACATCGGGGGCCGGTGGAAGGCCGGGGGCGGCGAGGAGATCCAGGTCGTGCAGCCGCACGACCACCAGCACGTGCTGGGCACGCTGAAGAACTCCACCCAGTCCGACGCCCGCGCCGCGATCAAGGCCGCGGCCGACGCCGCGCCGGGGTGGCGCGACATGGCGTTCGACGACCGCGCCGCGGTGCTGCTCAAGGCCGCGGACCTGCTGTCCGGGCCGTGGCGCCAGCGCCTGAACGCCGCGACCGTGCTGGGCCAGTCGAAGACGGCGTTCCAGGCCGAGATCGACTCCGCCTGCGAGCTGATCGACTTCTGGCGCTACAACGTGCACTACGCCCGCGAGATCCTCGCCGACCAGCCGATCGCCAACAGCCCCGGCGTGTGGAACCGCACCGACCACCGCCCGTTGGAGGGCTTCGTCTACGCGATCACGCCGTTCAACTTCACCGCGATCGCCGGCAACCTGCCCACCGCCCCGGCGCTGATGGGCAACACCGTCATCTGGAAGCCGTCGCCGACCCAGCAGCTGGCCGCCTCGCTGACCATGGAGCTGCTCGAGGAGGCCGGCATGCCGCCGGGCGTGATCAACATGCTCCCCGGCGACGGGCTGGAGGTCTCGCAGGTCGCGCTCGCGCACCCGGACCTGGCCGGCATCCACTTCACCGGCTCGACCCCGACGTTCCAGCACCTGTGGCGCGAGGTCGGCAACAACATCGAGGGCTACCGCGCCTACCCGCGGATCGTCGGCGAGACCGGCGGCAAGGACTTCATCGTCGCCCACCCCTCGGCCGACCCCGAGGTGCTGCGCACCGCGATGATCCGCGGCGCGTTCGAGTTCCAGGGACAGAAGTGCTCGGCCGCCTCGCGCGCGTACGTCGCCCGCTCGGTGTGGAACAAGATGAAGGACTCGCTCGTCTCGGAGGTCGAGTCGATCACCGTCGGCGACCCGACCGACTTCTCCAACTTCATGGGCGCGGTCATCGACGACCGGGCGTTCGCCAAGCACAAGGCGGCCATCGAGCGCGCGAAGAGGTCGCGCAAGCTCGACATCCTGGTCGGCGGCACGCTCGACGACTCGGTGGGCTACTTCGTGAACCCGACCGTGGTCGAGGGCGGCGACCCGACCGACGAGATGTTCACGACCGAGTACTTCGGCCCGATCCTCGCGGTCCACGTGTACGACGACGGCGACTTCGAGAAGGTCGTGCACGGGATGGAGTCGATCGCGCCGTACGCCCTGACCGGCTCGATCATCGCCCAGGACCGCCGCGCGATCGCGTGGGCGCAGGAGACGCTGCGGTTCGCCGCCGGCAACTTCTACATCAACGACAAGCCGACCGGTGCGGTCGTGGGCCAGCAGCCGTTCGGCGGCGGCCGCGCCTCGGGGACCAACGACAAGGCCGGCGCCGCGGTCAACCTGCTGCGCTGGACCTCGCCGCGCTCGATCAAGGAGACCTTCGTCCCGCCGACCGACTACCGGTACCCGTTCCTCGGATGATCGGTCGCGGCTGATGTACCTGCTCCACATGGGTGCGCTGCACCCGGTCGAGAAGGTCCTGACCCTGGTCCTGGCCTTCGGCCCGTTCCTGCTCCTGGCGGCGGTGATCCTGATCCGCCGCCGCCAGGACGCACGGGACGACGCGCACGACGCGGCGCACGAGCGGGCTCAGCGCGAGAGGTAGTCCCGCCCGACGGTGCCCTCGGCCTCGAGCGCCTTGCGCAGCAGGTCGGAGATCAGGCCCTCGATCTTCCCGCCGACGAGCGGGATGTTGACCTTGATCCGTACGTCGACGGTCTCGGTCGTCCGGCCTCCGGACTCGGTCAGCCGGATGGTGCCGGCCATGTCGCCGGGCTTGCCGGGGATGCTCACGTGCAGGTCGGCGGCGTCGTCCGAGGTCCACTCCTCGCGCTGGACGATGTCGATCTCGTCGCCGACGAACTTCTTCGCGAACGACGGGATCCCCTTCGCGTGCTGCACCTGCTCGACCGTCACCGTCGTGACGTCGCCGAGGTCGACGCGCACGGTGGCCCGGAGCACCCGCTGGTACTCGCACACCGACTCGCGGAAGTGCGCGTCCCGGAGCATCGCGGCGACCTCGGCCAGCGGGGCGTCGTACACCAGGTCGTGCTTCAGCGTGGTGGTCATCAGCGCTCACCCGCCAGCCACGCGACGCCGACCCCGTGCTCGGCGTCCATGCCGGTGGCGACCTTCTCGGCCATCAGCTTCTCCAGCTTGCCGCCGATCAGCGGCATCCTCACCTTGAGCTCGAGCTCGACGATCTCGACGGTGGTGGACCCCTCGGCCCGCAGCGTGATCGTGCCCTTCGCGTGCGACGGCTTACCGGGCGTGTCGATGTGCAGGGTGCCGCCGGTCGAGTCCTCCCACTCCTCGCGCTGGATCGCGCGGGTCGAGTCGCCGGCGAACGTGCGCGCGAACGACGGCAGGTCGTCGGTCTTCTGCAGCTGGTCGATGGTCAGCGAGAAGCCGTTGCCGTCGCGCTCGAGGTGCACCTCGGCGGAGATGACGTCCTGGGCGGCGCACGAGGCCTCCCGGAACGCGGGGTCGGCGAGCATCTCGAAGACCTCGGCGGGGGAGGCGTCGTACCTCAGCTCGTGTCGGAACTTCATGCGGCCATAGTGTCAGCCCCATGACCGCCGAGAACGCCTCCGAGACCTTCGTCTCCTTCGGTGAGCAGGGTGCGCAGCTCACCTACGGCTCGTACCTGCGGCTCCCGCAGCTCCTGGACGCCCAGCACCTCGAGTCGGACCCGCCCGCGCACGACGAGCTGCTGTTCATCACCATCCACCAGGTCTACGAGCTGTGGTTCAAGCAGCTCCTCCACGAGGTCTCCGCGGCGCGCGACGCGATGCTCGGCGGCGTGGACGGCGGCCGGCTGTGGTGGGCGCAGCACCTGCTGACGCGCGTGCACGTGATCGAGCGGGTGCTCGTGCAGCAGATCGACGTGCTGGAGACGATGACGCCGCAGGACTTCCTCGAGTTCCGGCAGCGGCTCGCCCCGGCGAGCGGCTTCCAGTCGGTGCAGTTCCGGGAGCTGGAGTTCCTCTCCGGCGCGAAGGACCCGAAGTACCTCGTCCGGTTCAAGGGCATCACCCCCGCCGAGCAGGACCGCCTCGACGCCCGGCTCGCCGAGCCGACGCTGTGGGACGCGTTCCTCGGGGTGCTGCGGTCCTTCGGGCTGGCCGCCGGCACCGACGCGGAGATCTCCGCCTCGATGCGCACCGTCGCCCACGACCGCGACCGGTACGCCGTCGCGTGGGCGCTCGCCGAGGCGCTGCTCCAGCACGACGAGCTCGCCGCGAGCTGGCGCGCCCGCCACGTGGTGATGGTCGAGCGCATGATCGGCAGCAAGTCCGGCACCGGCGGCTCGAGCGGCTCGACGTACCTCCGCTCCCGGCTGCCGGTGCAGTACTACCCGCTCCTGTGGGACCTGCGCAGCGAGCTTTGATGACATGCCGGACCCCGACTGGTGAGTAACCGACCGGGCGTCCTACTGTCGGGTCGTGTCAACGACGACGCGTGAAGACGGCCTGTCCACCATCCTGTCCGGGGCCATCGACCTGGCCCGCAGCAAGAAGGGCTCGGGCGGGCCGCCGCACGACTCCCTCGACACGCTGATCCGGGCCTACTACCGGCACGTGGCCGTCGAGGACATCGCCGAGCGCAGCGACGTCGACCTGTACGGCGCGTTCGCGTCGCACTACCGCCTCGCCGACAACCGCCCCCAGGGCACCGCCCGGGTGCGCGTGTTCACGCCGACCACCGCCGACACCGGCTGGTCCGCCGACGGGCACTCCGTCGTCGAGGTCGTCGTCGACGACATGCCGTTCCTCGTCGACTCGCTGACCATGGAGCTCTCGCGCCAGCTGCACGACGTGCACGTGGTGATCCACCCGCTGTTCGACGTGGTCCGCGACATCACCGGGGCGCTCGAGGAGGTGCGGCCGGCCGTCGAGGGCGGTGAGGGCGAGGAGGCCCGGGAGCGCGGCCGCGAGTCCTGGATGCACGTCGAGATCGACCGGCTGCCCGAGGACGAGGACATCCCCGCGCTGGAGGAGTCGATCCAGCGGGTGCTGCGCGACGTGCGCGAGTCGGTCGAGGACTGGCCCAAGATGCACGCGCAGGTCGCGGACGTCGTCCACGAGCTGTCCACCGAGCCGCCGGCCGGCGTCGAGGCCGACGAGGTGCACCGCGCCCGCGACCTGCTGCAGTGGCTGGCCGAGGACCACTTCACGTTCCTGGGCTACCGGGAGTACGCGCTGGAGCGCCACGAGGACGGGGAGTACCTCAAGGGCGTGCCCGGCACCGGTCTCGGCATCCTGCGCGCCGACCAGGACATGTCGACGTCGTCCGGCAAGCTGCCGGAGGCCGCGGCCGCGAAGGCGCGCGAGAAGACGATCCTGGTGCTGACGAAGGCGAACTCGCGCTCGACCGTGCACCGCCCGGCGTACCTCGACTACGTCGGCGTCAAGAAGTTCGAGAACGGCGAGGTCGTCGGCGAGCGCCGGTTCCTCGGCCTGTACTCCAGTGCCGCCTACACCGAGTCGCTGACCCGGATCCCGCTGCTGCGCGAGCGCGCCGAGCAGGTCCTCAGGCGCATCGGCTTCTCGCCGAACAGCCACGACGGCAAGGCGCTGATGGACACGCTCGAGACCTACCCGCGCGACGAGCTGTTCCACACCAGCGTCGACGAGCTCGCGCCGATGGCCGAGCAGGCGATGCACGCGCGCGAACGCCGTCAGCTGCGGCTCTTCATCCGGCGCGACACCTATGGCCGCTACGTCTCGGTGCTGGTCTACCTGCCCCGCGACCGCTACAACACCGCGGTCCGCGAGAAGTTCTCCCACATCCTCCGGGAGCAGCTGGGCGGGGACTCGGTCGAGTTCACCGTGCGGCTCACCGAGTCGACCACCGCGCGCGTGCACTTCGTCGTGCACCCGCCCCGCGGTCAGGCGATCCGGGAGGTCGACACGGTCGACCTCGAGCGGCGGATGGCCGAGGCCTCGCGCTCGTGGCGCGACGACTTCACGATCGCGATCCTCAGCGAGTACGGCGAGGAGGACGGCGCCCGGCTCGCGCGGCGCTACCTCGACTCGTTCCCGGAGGCCTACAAGGAGGACTTCGCGCCGCGGATCGCCGCGGTCGACCTCGGCCGGCTCGAGGCACTCGAGGTCGGCGCGGACGGCGGTGCCATCGACCTGTCGCTGTACGAGGACCTCGACGCCGGGCGCGGCGAGGCGCGGCTGAAGGTCTACCGGATCGGCTCGCCGCTGTCGCTGTCCGAGATCCTCCCGATGCTCTCCTCGATGGGCGTCGAGGTCGTCGACGAGCGGCCGTACGAGCTCGACGGGCTGGAGCGCCCGACGTACATCTACGAGTTCGGCCTGCGCTACGGGCGGATGCTGCCCGACAACTCGCGCGAGCTGTTCCAGGACGCCATCCGGGCGATCTGGGACGGCAGCAACGAGATCGACGGGTTCAACGCGCTGGTGCTCGGCGCCGGGCTGACCTGGCGCCAGGCGACGGTGCTGCGCGCGTACGCCAAGTACATGAAGCAGGGGAACTCGCCGTTCGCGCTGGACTACATCGAGGACGCCCTGCGCAACAACGTCGACATCACCCGGCTGCTGGTGCTGCTCTTCGAGATCCGCTTCGACCCGAAGGCCGACCTCGCCCGCGCCGAGATGGTCGAGGAGCGGATCGCGCGGGCCCTCGACGACGTCGCGAGCCTGGACCACGACCGCATCCTGCGGTCGTACCTGACCCACATCCGCGCCACGCTGCGCACCAACTACTTCCAGCCCGCGGCCGACGGCAGCGCCAAGCCGTACATGTCGTTCAAGCTGGAGCCGTCGGCGATCCCGGACCTGCCCGAGCCGCGACCGAAGTACGAGATCTTCGTGTACTCGCCTCGGGTCGAGGGCGTGCACCTGCGCTTCGGTGCGGTCGCCCGCGGCGGCCTGCGCTGGTCCGACCGCCGCGACGACTTCCGCACCGAGGTGCTCGGGCTGGTCAAGGCGCAGATGGTGAAGAACACCGTGATCGTGCCGGTCGGCGCGAAGGGCGGCTTCTTCGCCAAGCAGCTGCCCGACCCGTCGGACCGCGAGGCATGGATGGCGGAGGGTGTCGCGTCGTACAAGACCTTCATCTCCGGCCTGCTCGACATCACCGACAACCTCGTCGACGGCGAGACCGTGCCGCCGCGCGACGTCGTGCGCCACGACGGCGACGACTCCTACCTGGTGGTCGCGGCCGACAAGGGCACCGCCACCTTCTCCGACATCGCCAACGGCGTGGCCAAGGACTACGGGTTCTGGCTCGGTGACGCGTTCGCGAGCGGGGGCTCGGTCGGCTACGACCACAAGGCGATGGGCATCACCGCCCGTGGCGCATGGGTGTCGGTGCGCCGGCACTTCCGCGAGCGCGGCATCGACTGCCAGGCCGAGGACTTCACCGTGGTCGGCATCGGCGACATGTCCGGCGACGTGTTCGGCAACGGCATGCTCTGCTCCGAGCACATCCGGCTGGTCGCGGCGTTCGACCACCGCGACATCTTCCTCGACCCCGACCCCGACGCGGCGACGTCGTACGCCGAGCGCCAGCGGCTGTTCGACCTGCCGCGGTCGAGCTGGCAGGACTACGACCACAGCAAGATCTCCGAGGGCGGCGGCATCTACCCGCGCTCGCTGAAGAAGATCCCGCTCAACGACGCGGTGCGCCGATCGCTGGGCATCGACGCGACGGTCGACTCGATGACGCCCGCCGAGCTGATGCGGGCGATCCTGCTCGCCCCGGTCGACCTGCTCTGGAACGGCGGCATCGGCACCTATGTGAAGTCGTCCGAGGAGACGCACGCGGACGCCGGCGACAAGGCCAACGACGCGATCCGGGTGGACGGCCGCGACCTGCGCGCCCGTGCCGTCGGCGAGGGCGGCAACCTCGGTCTGACCCAGCGCGGGCGGATCGAGTACGCGCTCAACGGTGGGCGCATCAACACCGACTTCATCGACAACTCCGCGGGCGTGGACACCTCCGACCACGAGGTGAACCTGAAGATCCTGCTCGACCGGGTCGTCAAGGACGGCGACCTCACCGAGAAGCAGCGCAACCACCTGCTCGCGGAGATGACCGACGAGGTCGCCGAGCTGGTGCTGCGTGACAACTACGAGCAGAACCTCGCGCTCGCCAACGCCGTCGCGCACGCGCCGTCGCTGCTGCACGTCCACGAGGAGTGGATCCGCAAGCTCGAGTCCGACGGCCTGCTCAACCGCGAGCTCGAGGGACTGCCCAGCAGCAAGGAGGTGCGCCGCAGGCTCGACCAGGGCGAGGGGCTCAGCGCGCCCGAGCTGTCGGTGCTGATGTCGTGGACCAAGATCGTGCTCGCCGACGAGCTGCTCGGGTCCGAGGTGGCCGAGGACCGCTACTTCGACCAGGACCTGCGGTCGTACTTCCCGACCCCGGTCCGGGAGGGCTTCGAAGCGCAGGTGCACGACCATCCGCTGCGCCGCGAGATCATCGTGACCCAGGTGGTCAACGACCTGGTGAACGGCGCGGGCATGACGTTCTGGCCCCGGCTCGCCGGCGAGACCAGCGCGACCGCCGCCGAGCTGGCGCGCGCGAACTTCGTGGCCCGCGAGATCTTCGGGTCGCTGCCGATGCGCCAGGAGCTGATGTCGTTCGACAACCGGCTCGACGCGGCGGTGCAGACCCGGATGCGCCTCGAGATGCGCACGCTGGTCGAGCGGGCGTCGCGCTGGCTGGTCAACAACCGGCGACCGCCGTTGGACAGCCAGGGGACGGTCGACCAGTTCACCGGGCCCGTGCAGCAGGCGATGGCCCAGCTGCCGGAGCTGATGAGCGGCCGCGAGCTGGCGGCGTACGTCGAGCGCCGGGACCGGCTGGTCGGCGAGGGCGTGCCGGACGACCTGGCGTCGCGCGTGGCGGTGCTGCCGCCGGCGTACATGTTGCTCAACATCGTGGACATCGCGCTGCGGGAGGACCGCGACCCGGCGGTCGTCGCGCGGGTGCACTTCGCGCTCGGCGAGCGGCTCGGCCTGCCGGCGCTGGTGCAGCGGATCCTCGGCCTGCCGCGCGCTGACCGCTGGCAGACGATGGCGCGGGCTGCGCTGCGCGACGACCTGCACGCGGTGCACGCCCAGCTGACCGCCCAGGTGCTCGGGAGCACCTCGCGGGAGGACACCGCCGAGGCGCGGATCGCCGCCTGGGAGGACCAGAACGCGGTCGTCGTCCCGCGCGCGGCGGGCACGCTCGACGACATCTGCGCCGACGACCATGCCGACCTGGCCCGCCTGTCCGTGGGGCTCCGTGTGGTGAGGGGACTGCTGGCGACCGGCTGACGACCGGTCGAGACAGGTGCCGCGGCGGGACAACCCCGCGGCACCGCCAGCGCATCAGTGGGTCGTGGACGACTTCGACGAGTTCTTCCGGGCCACCTGGCCGCGGCTGTTCCGGACGGCGTACGCCGTCGCGGGCGACGCGGCGTCCGCGGAGGACGCGCTCCAGGCGGCGTTCGCCCGCGTGTTCGCGTCGTGGCGCCGGATCTCGTCGGTGGACCACCCCGAGGCGTACGTGCGCCGGATGGTGGTCAACGAGATCATCGGCGACCGCCGTCGCGGCTGGTGGCGGCGCGAGCGACCGACGGCCGAGCCGGACCAGGCCGGTGCCGCCGGTCGCGTCCAGTCGCCCGAGGTCGGCGTCGCCGACCGCCAGGCCGTGTGGGCCGCCGTGCGGGCGCTGCCCGTGCGCCAGCGCGCGGTGATCGTGCTGCGCTACTACGAGGACCTGTCCGAGCGGGAGATCGCCGAGGTGCTCGGCTGCTCGCCCGGCACCGTCAAGTCGCAGGCGTCCGCCGCCCTCGCCAACCTCCGCCGCAACGCGGCGGTCCTCCCGAACGGAGACCTCGCATGACCACGCTCCTGCGCGACGCCCTCCACGACGAGCTCGACGCGGTCCCGGCGCCGCCCGGCGACCTGACGGCCGTGCGCCGCCGGGGTCGCCGGATCCGCGGCACCCGCCGGGCGGCCGCCGGGGGAGCGGCGGCACTGCTGGTCGGGGTCGTCGCCGGCCTCACCTGGCCGCACGGGTCCGCCGGAGACCGGGGTGTCGAGCCCGTCGGGCCGCTCGACTACAGCCACGGGCTCCGGGCCTACGCCGACCCGGGGGTCGCGCTGCACCTCGGGGGCCGGACGATCGCCTACGGCGACCTGCAGGGTCTCGACACCGACGCCGCCGCCACACCGGACGGCGTCGTGTACTACGCGGTCGGTGTGCCGTACCTCCTCCCGGAGTCCGGAGAGGCGCGGACGCTGGAGCCCGACGCCGAGCCCGGCTCGTTCGCCCCGACCGCCAAGGCCGACTCGCTCAACCCCTGGGTCGCCTACGGCGCGGTGCTCGACGGTCGGCCCACCGTGGTCGTGCGCGACACCGGCACCGGCGAGGAGGTCGGGCACCGGCGGGTCACGGAGGACACCGTGATCGACGCGCTGCACGACGGCGTCGTGATGCTGCGCGACCAGGGCGGCACGGTCGCCTGGGACGCCGTCCGCGGGACGGTCGAGGAGGTCGCCGGCCCGAAGACCCGCATCGCGGACGTGCAGGGTTCGGTGATGCTCTACGACGGGCCGCGACCGGACGGTCCCGGAGCCGACGCCTACCAGCTCGTGCAGGGCGGGGTCGACGCCCAGCTCACCTTCGACGGGCAGTTCGTCCTGTCCTGGTCTCCGGTGCTCGAGTCGACCGGCACCGGCGGGCCGCTCCGGCTCGCGCTGCCCGAGAACGCGACCTTCTTCACCATCGACACCGACGGCTCGATCCTCGCGGCGGTGCCGAGGCGCGGGGGCGGCTCCACCGTCTACGACTGTCCCGAGTCGACCGCCGAGTGCGCGCTCCTCGGCACGCTCGCAGGTCGGGGTGGCGACCCCGAGTTCATCGGGAACGACATGTGACTCCTCGGTAGGGTTCGGGCATGACGGATCTCGCCCGTACCGGAGTGGCCGACACCGCCCGTCTCGTCGCCGAGGGCGAGATCAGCGCCCGCGGCGTCGTCGAGCAGGCGCTGGGACGCATCGAGGAGCGCGACCGCGAGCTCAACGCGTTCTCGATCGTGCTGGTCGACCGGGCGATCGCGGAGGCGGAGGAGCGGGACGCCGCGCTGGCGCGCGGGGGGCCGGTCGGGCCGCTGCACGGCGTGCCGATCGCCATCAAGGAGGAGATCGACGTCGCCGGCGCCGTCACGACGTTCGGTGGTCACGGCAACTCCACGCCGGCGGCCGCGGACGCGGAGGTGGTCCGCCGGCTGCGGGCGGCCGGCGCGGTGGTCGTCGGCAAGACGACGATGCCGGAGTTCGGCGCGTTCCCCTTCACCGAGTCGTCCGCGCGCGGCGTCACCCGCAACCCCTGGGACCCCTCGCGCACGCCCGGCGGCTCCAGCGGCGGTACGGCGGTCGCCGTCTCGGCCGGGATGGTGCCGGCCGGCATGGGCGGTGACGGCGGCGGCTCGATCCGGATCCCCAGCGCGAGCTGCGGGCTGTTCGGGCTGAAGCCGCAACGCGGCCGGGTGACGACTGCGCCGCACCCGCACCTGTGGTGGGCGCTCGGCACCGCGGGACCGCTCACCCGCAGCGTGCTCGACAGCGCCCTGGTCTACGACGCGATCCGGGGCAACGTCGAGGGCGACCTGTTCACCGCCGGCGGTGACGAGCCGTTCGTCGACGCGGCCGGGCGCGAGCCCGGGCGGCTGCGGATCGGCTGGACCACGAAGCCGGTGACGCTCGGCGTCCGCCCCGACCCCGTCCACGTGCAGGCGGTGCGCGACACCGCGGCGCTGCTCGGCGACCTCGGCCACGACGTCCGCGAGGTCGACCCGCGGTACCCCGACCCGACGGCGGCGTTCGTGCCGCAGTTCTTCGCCGGCATCCGCGCCGAGGCGGCGCTCGTCGAGCACTACGACCGGCTCGAGCGGCGTACCCGCGAGACCTGCCGCCTCGGCGCCTGGGTCACGCCCCGGGTCGTCGACTTCGCGCTCGCGCAGACCGAGCAGGTGTCGACCAAGGCGAACCGGGTCTTCGACGAGGTCGACGTCCTGCTCACGCCGACGACCGCCCACCGGCCGCCGCCGGTCGGGCGCCTCGACGGCGTCGGCACCGTGACGGCGTCGCTGCGCGCGATGCCGTCGATCGCCTACGCCGCGCTCTGGAACGTCGCCGGCAACCCGGCCGCGTCCGTCCCTGCCGGCGTGGCCGCGGACGGGCTGCCGGTCGCGGTCCAGCTGGTCGGCCGCACCGACGACGAGGCCACGCTCTTCTCGCTCTCAGCCCAGCTGGAGAGGACCCGCCCGTGGCCGCTCCTCGCGGGCGAGGGGTGAGCCTCGCGGGGCGCACGGTGCTGGTCACCGGTGCGTCCTCGGGCATCGGCGAGGCCACCGCGCGGGCGGTGGCGCGCCAGGGCGCGACGGCGCTGCTCGTCGCTCGCCGTGCCGACGAGCTCGACCGGGTGCGCGCCTCGATCGAGGACGCGGGCGGCCGTGCGGCGGCGTACGCCTGCGACCTGACCGACCTCGAGGCGGTCGACAGGCTGGTCGCGACCGTGCTCGCCGAGCACCGCGCCGTCGACGTGCTGGTCAACAACGCCGGCCGCTCCATCCGCCGGTCCCTGGCGCTCAGCTACGACCGGTTCCACGACGTCGAGCGCAGCATGGCCGTGAACTTCTTCGGGCCGGTGCGGCTCACCCTCGGGCTGCTGCCGGCGATGCGCGCCCAGCGGCACGGCCACGTCGTCAACATCGTGACCTGGGGCGTGCAGATGCGGGCCCCGAAGTTCACCGCGTACATCGCCTCGAAGTCCGCCCTCGACGCGTGGAGCCGCAGTGCCGCACGCGAGACCTACGGCGACAACGTCCGCTTCACCAACATGCGGTTCTCGCTCGTGCGCACCGCGATGTCGGCACCCACCGAGGCGTACGCCGGGCGCGGAGCGACGCCCGAGCGGGCGGCCGCGCGCGTGGTGCGTGCCATCGAGCGGCGACCGCCGAACGTCAACACGCTCGCCGGGAACGCCGGCGAGCTCCTCAACCTGGTGGCGCCGCGGTTCGCGGACTGGTTGTTCCACCGCTTCGACCGGCGGTTCCCGGACTCGCGCGCCGCAGCAGGATCCGGCGCTCGTCCGCGTTCCTCGTGAGCGCGGCGGCGTCCGTGAAGGCCTGCGCCGCCTCGTCCTGACGACCCGCCCGCCCGAGCAGGTCACCGCGGACGGTTTCGACTCCGATCGTCACGGATTCCTCAGCCGTCTCAGCCGCCGCACAGGAACTCCGGTCCGGGGATGACCGACGTCACCCCTGCTGCGGGATAGGTGAGGGTGTCGTGGACGTTTCAACCAGTACAGGAGCGCCGTCGATCGCTGGCGCGCCCTGCGGCCACGAACCCGTCGAGCGCATCTCTCCGGGTGGGCCGCACCTGACCCCTGCGAGAGGAACCCCCGCTTGTCATCGCCGTTCATCGCGCCCGTCCGACGGGTCGCCCATGCGCCCGGATGGGTGGTCGCGCTGGTTGCGACCGTCGCCATCGTCGCGACCGCCCTGGTGGCCGGACACCGGTACACCGGGCCCGACGCCACGCACGAGGCACCCGCGACCAACGAGACCGTCGTCACCACCCACCGCGGGCCGAGTGTCTCCCGCGGTGTCGTCGATCGGACCGCCCACGCCCGCGTGCTCGACGCACGCACCCTCGAGCGCAAGCCGCCGCGACCGCAGGAGCCCCTGGCGTCCAGCAACGCTGCCGAGACCGCGGCATCGGCGGTGAGCTCGACCGTCAACGTGCCGGGCCACTGCCTGGAGTGGTCCCGCGAGCAAGCGGGCATCCCGTCGCGGTACCTGGACGCCGCCACCGCGTGGCAGCACGCGACCGGCCGGCAGCCGGCCGACCCCGACCCGCCGCGCGGTGCGGCGGTCTACTGGACCGGAGGCAGCAACGGCTACGGGCACGTCGCGATCTCCCTCGGCCACGGACTGGTCCGCTCCTCCGACGCCGGCGGCTACGGCCAGGTGGCGACCGTCTCGATCCGTCGCATCACCGCCGAGTGGGGCGAGCTGCAGTACGCCGGCTGGGCGAACTCGATCAACGGCTACCGGATCCCGGGCGTCCCGGCGTCCTGAGCGCGGACATCAGCTCGCCTTCTTCGCCGCGGCCTTCTTCGTCGTCTTCTTCGCGGTGGACTTCGTGGCCGCCGACTTCTTCGCCGGCGCCTTCTTGGCGGTCGACTTCTTCGACGCCGACTTCTTCGCGGCCGGCTTCTCCTCCGCCGGCTCCTCGCCGCGCGCGGTCTTGGCCGCGTCGACCGAGCGCTGGAGCGCGGCCAGCAGGTCGACGACCTCGCCCGAGGACTTGGTGGAGGTCGGGGTGCGCTTGACCTCGCCGCCCTCGACCTTCGCCTTGACCAGGGCCTCGACGGCCTCGGCGTAGTCGTCCTCGAACTCCGTCGGGTCGAAGTCGCCGGCGAGGGTCTCGACGAGCATGTTCGCCATCTTGACCTCCTGCGGCTTCACGTCGCCGGTCTCGACGTTGAAGTCGGGGGTGCGGACCTCGTCGGGCCACATCATGGTCTGGAGCACGATCACGTCGTCGCGCACGCGCAGCACCGCGACGGTGGTGCGCTGGCGCAGGGCGACGGTCACGACGGCCATCCGGTCCGCGTCGAGCAGCGCCTGCCGCAGCAGCGCGTACGGCTTCGCGCCGCTCTTCTCCGGCTCGAGGTAGTAGGACTTCTCGAACAGCAGCGGGTCGATCTGCTCGGACGGCACGAACTTCTCGACGGCGATCTCGCGCGACGACGTCGACGGCAGTTCGGCCATGTCGTCGTCGGTGAGGATGACCATCTCGCCGTCCTCGGTCTCGTAGCCCTTGGCGATGTCGGCGTACGCGACCTCCTCGCCGTCGATCGAGCAGACCCGCTGGTACTTGATCCGCCCGCCGTCCTTGGCGTGGACCTGCCGGAACGACACGTCGTGGGACTCCGTGGCGGCATAGAGCTTCACGGGCACGCTGACGAGCCCGAACGACACGGCGCCCTTCCAGATCGCACGCATACAGATCCTCCTCGAGGTGATGGTGCCCAGTGTGACTCATGTGAATGCCCGGAGTCATCGGCCGCCGTCGTCGGTCGGGCAGGATGGCCGCATGCGCCCGATGCTCGCCACCCACGGCCGGACCGTGCCGGTGGGCGACGCCTGGACGCACGAGGTGAAGTGGGACGGCGTCCGCGCCCTCACCGACGTCCGCGACGGCACGCTGCGGATGACCAGCCGCAACGAGAACGCCATCACGCCGGCCTGGCCCGAGCTCTCCACCAGCCCGTACGGCGAGCGCGACCTGCTCGTCGACGGCGAGATCATCGCGCTCAACGACCGCGGCATCCCCGACTTCCGCACGCTCCAGGAGCGGATGCACGTGCGCAAGGCCACGACCGCCGAGCGGCTCGCCGAGAAGGTCCCCGCGATCTACATGGTCTTCGACCTGCTCCGCCTCGACGGCCGGGACCTGACCGACCAGCCCCTCGAGGAGCGCCGCGCCGCGCTCGAGGGCCTCGCGATCAACGGCACCTGGCAGGTGCCGCCGCAGTACGACGACGGCGCGATGCTGTTCGACGCGACCCTGCAGCAGGGGCTGGAGGGCGTGGTCAGCAAGCGCCGCACCTCGACGTACCGCTTCGGCGAGCGCAGCCCGCACTGGCTCAAGCTCGCACACCGGCACCGGCTGTCGTACGTCGTCGGCGGCTGGCGCCCGCAGGAGGGCACCAGCGACCGCCTCGCCGCCCTGCTCGTGGGCGAGGTGACGCCCACCGGACTCCTCTACCGTGGCCGGGTGGGCAGCGGCATCGGGGCGAGGCAGAGCCGGGCGCTGACCGAGCTCGTCGCGGGCCTCGGCCGCACCGACAGCCCGTTCGCCGACGAGGTGCCCGCCATCGACGCCCGGGGGACCCGCTGGCTGGAGCCGGTGCTCGTCGTCGACATCGACACCCACGGACGCGGGTACGAGCGCCTGCGCCAGCCCTCGTTCCAGGGGGTCCGCACCGACCTCGCCCCGGAGGACCTGTCGTGAAGCGACTGCTCCCGCTGCTCCTGGCCGCCGCACTCCTGGCGGTCCCGGTGCGGGCCGAGGCCGCCCCGGAGCACGTCCGCCTCGACGGCGTCGACGTCCGGCTCCGCGACGGCACCACCCAGGTCGTCACCGTCAACCACACGACCGGCTACCGCGCCCGGGTCACCTGGTGGGTGATGCGGGACGGGCGCTGGCGGCAGGAGCTGCAGGCGACCGACGGCCGCACCGGGTACGGCGGGCTCGTGCCCGGCCGCCGGCGCCACCAGGGCACCGGCACGACCCCGCTCGGCAGCTACGACCTGCTCTCGGCGTTCGGCATGCACCGGAAGGGCGCCGGCTGGGACCTGCCGTACCGGAAGGTGCGTCGGGGCGACTACTGGGTCGAGGACAACGGCAGCCGCTACTACAACCGGTACCGGAACAAGAGCCAGGGTGGCTTCCGGTGGCGGCTCCCGGCCAGCGCGACCAACGGGTCCGAGCGGCTGCTCGACTACCCCCGGCAGTACGAGTGGTCCGTCGTCACCAGCTTCAACCGCACCCAGGTCCGCCATCGCGGCGCCGGCATCTTCCTGCACGTCAACGGCTCCGGGGCCACCGCCGGGTGCGTGAGCGCACCGCGCTGGTTCATCCGCACCCTGATGGCCCGCCTCGACCCCGACCGCCGCCCGGTCATCGCGATCGGACGCTAGGGATGCCGGAGAAGGACGAGCTGCGCGTCGACGTCGAGGGCCGCACGCTGACGATCAGCAACCTGCACAAGGTGATGTACCCGCGCACCGGCACCACGAAGGGCGAGGTGCTCAACTACTACGCCCAGGTCGCGCCCGTCCTGCTGCCGCACCTGAAGGACCGGTGCGTGACCCGGATCCGCTGGCCGCACGGCACCGAGGACGCCAGCTTCTTCGAGAAGAACGTCCCGAACGGCACGCCGTCCTGGGTGCACACCGCGAAGGTCCCCACCACCGGCACGCGCGGACCGTCCCGCTCCGCCCGATCCGGGGGAGGGGACACGCTGGTCTTCCCGATCGTCGACGACCTGGCCACGCTCACCTGGCTGGTCAACCTCGCCGCGCTCGAGCTGCACGTCCACCAGTGGACCGTCGACGGCAAGGACCGGCCGCAGGGGGCCGACCGGCTGGTCATCGACCTCGACCCCGGCGACCCGGCCGGCCTGCACGAGTGCTGCCGGGTGGCGCTGCTGGTCCGTGACAGGCTCGGCGAGCGCGACCTGACCGCCCGACCGGTCACGAGCGGGTCCAAGGGCCTGCACCTGTACGCCGACCTGCCGCAGCGACTCGCCCCCGACGAGTCCACGGCGCTGGCCAAGGAGGTCGCCGAGGAGCTCCAGGGGGAGCACCCGCAGCTGGTCACGGCCACCATGACCAAGGCCAGGCGGTCCGGCAAGGTGTTCCTCGACTGGTCGCAGAACGCCGGCTCGAAGACCACGATCTCGCCGTACTCGCTGCGCGGTCGCGACGTGCCGACGGTCGCGACCCCGGTCTCGTGGGCGGAGGTCGAGGCGGGCGCCGAGGACGCGCTGGAGCTCGACCAGTTCCGCTTCGAGGAGGTCCTCGAGCGGGTGCGGGAGCACGGCGACCTCTTCTCCTGACGACGCGGGCTCTGTTACCGAACGGTGGCTGTCCGGTGGAGAACGTGTGGATCTGGCGTGGAGGCCCCGGCCCTAACGTCGAAGGCGTACCACCTGAAGCACCGGGGGGATGCTGATGACCACGACGACACTTGCCACCACGGCCAGGAAGCTCTTGCTACCTGTGGGCAGCGTCGTCGGTGCCGGCGTGCTGGCCATGGTCCTCGGCGTCCCATGGACGAGCGCCAGCGAGGGATCCTCCGGGATCCGGCTGCTGGCCGACGACAACCAGGGAGCGACGCTGACCATCAGCAAGATCGAGCCCGGGCAGTCGGTGTCTCGCAGCGTGACCATCCGCAACTCGGGCGGTCTCGCTTCGAAGCTCTTCTTCTCGGAGTCCGGAGATCCCTCGCCGTTCGCGGACGGGGAGCTCCACCTGGTCATCGACCAGGACGGAACCACGCTGTTCGACGGCGACTTCGCCGCCATGAGTGACCAGGCGCAGGACGTGGGAACGCTCGAACCGGGGGGCTCGAGCACCTTCACCTTCACCGTGTCGCTCCCGGACGACGCGCCGTTCGCCAACCAGGGCGAGCCGGCGACGGCGTCGTACACGTGGATCAACTCCCAGCCTTGAGCCTCAGGAACTGAGGGTGGCAACCCGCGCCTCTGGGGGGAGCGCGGACTGCCGCCGGCAGACGGTCACGCGGACGGATTCGTCCGGCGCTGTTGGGGGGAGCGCCGGACGAATCCGTCCGGATCGGAACGCTTCTCGGAGAGACGACCCGCCCATGGAGATCACGACCGCCCCGTACCGCCCGGCGTCCACGCCGTGGGGTCGGCTGCTCGCGCTCGTCGTGATCCTGGGCCCGGTCACGGTGCTGGTGCTCCTGCCGATCGGCCTGGGTCTGCAGCGCTACGTGATGAGCGGCGACTCGATGGACGGCGACCGGCCCGACAGTATCCCGCGCGGCGCGGTCGTCTTCGAGCGCCTCGTGCCGGTCGACGACCTGGAGGTGGGTGACGTGATCACCTACCGGCCACCGCCGTCCGCGCGCACCGACGGCATGGTCACGCACCGCATCGTCGCGATCGACGCGACGGGCATCGTCACGCAGGGTGACGGCCTGGCGGAGCCGGATCCGTGGCGGCTGCGGCCGGACGACACGGTCGTGCCCCGGGTGGTGCTCACCGTGCCGTGGGTCGGGTACGCCTACCTCGTGCTGGCCGACCCGGTGCTCTGGGTGCTGCTGCTGGGGACCATCTGCCTCCTCGGTGTCCTGGTGACCGCCAACGTGCTGCGCTCGCGGCGCCGGACACCGGCCCTCGTGGGGGTGGGCGCGGAGACGGAACGATGAGGACTGCCCACGAGCGACCGGGTGCGACCCCTATGCTCACTCCCATGGCGCAACGAGTTCTGGTCGTGGAGGACGAGGAGGACATCGCGTTCCCCCTCGTGCGCACGCTGGAGCGTGAGGGGTACGACGTGTCCTGGGTGGACAGTGGCCAGAAGGCGCTGGACACCCTCTCGTCGTCCCCGGAGGTGGTGATCCTCGACCTCGGGCTGCCCGACATCGACGGCCTCGAGGTCTGTCGACGGGCCCGCGAGGCCGGCTTCGAGGGGGCGATCATGATCGTCACCGCCCGGGCCGGCGAGCTCGACCGTGTGGTCGGGCTCGACTACGGGGCCGACGACTACCTGGCCAAGCCCTTCGGGCTCGCCGAGCTCCAGGCGCGCGTGCGCGCCCTGTTGCGCCGTACCGCCTCCGCGTCGGCCCAGGCCGACTCCGCGACGCCCGACGGGCTGCGGATCGACGTGGACGCCCGCCGCGTCTACGCCGGCGCGGACGAGGTCCCGCTCACCGGCAAGGAGTTCGAGGTGCTGAACATCCTCGCCGCCAACCGGGACAAGGTCGTCTCCCGCGGCCGGCTGATGGCCGACGTGTGGGACGAGAACTGGTACGGCTCGACCAAGACGCTGGACGTCACGATCGGTCGGTTGCGCCAGAAGCTCGAG
This sequence comes from Nocardioides sp., assembly GCA_035765695.1. Classification (GTDB taxonomy): domain Bacteria; phylum Actinomycetota; class Actinomycetes; order Propionibacteriales; family Nocardioidaceae; genus Nocardioides. Next base: position 43,718 of record DASTXB010000043.1, read on the forward strand.
AGCGTGGGGGTGACCGACCGGGTCGTGGCCGTTCGGGGCGTGGGTTTCCGCCTCGAGGGCGGCACCCCCGATGCGTGAGCGCCTGACGGTCGCCTTCGTCGTCCTCACCGTCATCCTGCTCTTCGGCGCGGGGCTGGTCCGGTCCTACGTCATGCGCGACCTCGTGCGCGAGCAGGAGTCGTCGCACCTGCGCCAGGAGGTCGACCTCATCGCGGCGATCGCCGGGGACCGCGTCGCGGCCGGCGGGAGCATCGACGAGGAGTTCCTGGGCTCGCTGGTCAGCGACGACACCCGGCTGGAGTACGACCCCGCCAAGGGCGCGACCGTGGTCGCGCACGGCGACGACTACGCCGGCACCGACGACCCGGCCGAGGACATGTCGGCCTCCGCGACCACCGACGGCGCCACCATCACGCTCAGCCAGTCCGACCAGGTGATCCAGGACCTCGTCGGGCGGGACACCGGGTCGATCGCCGCGCTGTTCCTGCTCATCGCGGTCGTCGCCGGCCTCGTCGGCTTCGTCATCGCCTCCGCGCTGTCCTCGCCGTTCCAGCGGCTCGCCGTGGCCGCGGGCAACCTCGGCCGCGGGCGGTTCGACCTCGAGCTGCCCCGCACCCGCATCCCCGAGGCGCGGTCGATCTCCAACGCGCTGCGCACCAGCGCGCTCCAGCTCGAGGACCGCGTGCACCGCGAGCGCGACTTCGCCGAGCACGCCTCGCACGTGCTCAAGACCCCGCTCACCGGCCTGCGCCTGGAGCTCGAGGACCTCACGCTCCGCGACGACGTCCCTCCTGACGTCAAGGAGACCGCCGCGCGCAGCCTCGCCGCCATCGACGAGGTCAGCAACGTGGCCGGCGAGCTGGTCGAGCTCTCTCGCAAGGGCAGCCTGGTCGCCGGCGCCGAGCTCCCGCTCGTCGACCTCGCGACCCAGCTGGCCCAGCGGTGGGCGGACCGCCTCGGCGTCCGCAACCGCACCCTGACCGCCGCCGCCGAGGGCAACCTCGCGATCACCTACACCCCGGGCCCGGTCGAGCACGTGACCGACCTGCTGCTCGCCGACGTGGTGCGCCGCGCCGCGGGCCCGGTCCGCCTGGTCTTCTTCGGCGAGCAGACCGGCCAGCTCCGCATCCGCGTCGAGGCCGAGAGCCGGGCGAACGAGCACCACCACAACGGCGAGCGGCTCGACCGGATCGCCCAGGCGCGCTCGGTCGTCGAGGCGCTCGGCGGGCGGGTCACCGGCGAGCACCCCGCCGACGGCATCGAGGTCCTGCTCCCGCGCCGGTGAGATGAGCCGGTGACGGGGGCCGCTGACATGATGACCGCCATGACCTCGCGTCCCGTGGAGACCTGGCTGACCGACATGGACGGCGTGCTCGTCCACGAGGAGGTCCCGATCCCCGGGGCCCAGGAGTTCATCGAGGCACTCAAGGCATCCGGGCGGCAGTTCCTGGTGCTCACCAACAACTCGATCTTCACGCCCCGCGACCTGCGCGCGCGGCTGCTCGGCAGCGGCATCGACGTGCCCGAGGACGCCATCTGGACCTCGGCGCTGGCCACCGCCCAGTTCCTCGCCGAGCAGCGGCCGCACGGCACGGCGTACGTCGTGGGCGAGGCGGGGCTGACCACGGCCCTGCACGACATCGGCTACGTGATGACCGACCGCGACCCCGACTACGTCGTGCTGGGGGAGACCCGGACGTACTCGTTCGAGGCGATCACCCGCGCGATCCGGCTGATCTCCGGCGGCGCCCGGTTCATCGCGACCAACCCCGACCCGAGCGGCCCGAGCCAGCACGGGCTGCTGCCCGCCACCGGCTCGGTCGCCGCGCTGATCAGCACCGCGACGGGGCGGACGCCGTACTTCATCGGCAAGCCGAACCCGCTGATGATGCGCAGCGCCCTGAACCGCCTCGAGGCGCACTCCGAGACCACCGTGATGATCGGCGACCGGATGGACACCGACATCATCAGCGGGCTGGAGGCCGGGCTCCGCACGGTGCTGGTCACCACCGGCTCGACGCGTCCCGAGCAGGTGGAGACGTTCCCCTACCGCCCCACCCGCGTCGTCGACTCGATCGCGGACCTGGTCTCCGAGGTCGGCTGAAAACCGTGGTGGAAGCGCTCCCACTTCCGTAGGGTGACCGGCGTGTCCCGGCCCGCTGCGCACGCGATGTGGTGGGCCGCGCCGCTCCGGCTCGCCCGGACGCCGGGCTGGGGCGCGCTCGTGCTGGTGGCCGTCACCCTGTTCGTCGCGTCGGTGGTCGCGCCGACGATGTTCGTCCAGACCGCCCGGGTGACCGCGCTGCGCGACGGCCTGGCCCCCGGCGCCGGCGGGCCGTACGGCGACCAGTCGGGTGACCTGCGGATCACCTGGGACGGCGTGGTCGAGGACATCGCGCCGATCGTCGACCCGCTGGCCGCGATGCCGGCCTACGGCGCCCCCGTCGTCACCGCGGTGGGCGTGGGCCAGAGCCAGACGAACAAGCCCGTGGCGGCCGCGAACGGTGCGACCTCGCCCGCCGTGCTCTGGTACCACGACGGCGCGCTGCCCGCGCTGGGTGCCACCGACGACGAGGGGGTCTGGCTGTCCACCGCGACGGCCGGCGCGCTGGGCATCGGGGTGGGCGACCCGGTGAAGCTCGGCATGGTGCAGACCTTCCTCGGCACCAAGCGGATGCTCCGGCAGACCGTGCTGGCCGGCACGTTCGACACCGCGCCGGGTTCGCAGCTGCCGACGCAGCTCGCCGGCCTCCCGGACGCCGACCGCTGGTTCCTCCCGCACGACCCGGTCCGGCCGGCGGTGGTCACCCCGCTGGCGATCGTCGGCCGCCACACGTTCGACAGGTTCGCGCCGAAGGTCCGGGAGAGCCCGCTGTACCTGGCGGACCTGCGGCTCGACCCCGACGTCACCCCGGACGAGGCGTCCGCCGCGGTCGAGAGGACCGCGGCCTTCGGCAACGCGGCGTTCGACGGCACGACCGACATGTTCCGCGAGCTCGCGGACGCCGAGCCCGCCCCCGCGAAGGTCGATGTGATCAGCGGCCTGCCCGTCATCGCCGGCGCCGCCGACACCACCGCCACGTCGGCGCGCACGCAGGTCGGGCCGTACGCCGTCGGCGGCCAGGTGCTCGCCGCGCTGCTGCTGGTCGCCGCCTGGGTGCTGCTCGGGCTCAGCCGCCGCCGGGAGCAGGTGCTCGTCAGCGGCCTCGGCCTGCGCCCCGTCGAGCTCACCCTGCTCGCAGCCCTGGAGGCGCTGCCCGCCTGCCTGCTGGCGGTCCCGGCCGGGGTGCTGCTCGCCCGTCTCGGCGTGCTGTGGGCCGGGCCGACCGACGCGGGCGTGCCGGTCGACCGCGACGTGGTCGTGCGTGCCGCCGAGGGCGCCGCGATCGGCCTGCTGCTCGTCGCCGTCACCACCGGCCTCGCTGCGCTCGCGACCGACCGGCTCGACCGGGTCTCGCGGCTGGGCCGCGCGCGGACGTCGGTGCCGTGGGGCACCGCCCTGGTCGTGGTGACCGCCGTCGTCGCGTTCTCGGTCCTCACCGTCGACACCGCGCGCCGCGCCGTCACGCCGCTCACGACCGCGCTCCCGGTCCTCGTCGCCGGCTCGGTGTCGATGGTGGTCATCCGCGCGGTCGCCTGGGTGCGCGCCCGCCGCAGGACCCGCTCGCGCCCCGGGACCCCGCGCTGGCTGGCCGCCCGGCGTACCGGCCAGGTCGCCCGCGAGGTCGTGGCGCTGTCGGCGGTCGTCGCCGTCGCCCTCGGGCTGTTCGCCTACGTCCTCACGGTCGAGCGCGGCGTCGACGAGGGAGTGGCGGACAAGACCGCGGCGCTCGCCGGGACCGCCACCAGGCTCGAGGTCGTGGAGGGCTTCCGCGCCCGGGGCGCGGACGTCGCGGTCGGACCACCGCTGGCCGGCACCACGGTGGTGTGGACCCGCAACGTCGGCCTGCCGCCGGACGAGACCGGGGTCCCGCTGATGGCGATCGACCCGACCACCTTCGCCGGCGTCGCCGACTGGGGCGGGTCGGGCGACCTCGACGTCGGCCGGGCACTGGTGCCGCGGTTGCCGGAGCACGCACGCGGCCTGCCGGTGATCCTGGCCGGCGACACGGACCTGGCGGCCGGCGCCACGACGGTCATCGACTTCGACACCGTCCTGTCCGTGCCCGTGCACGTCCTGGGTGTGGTCCCGGCCTTCCCCGGCTCCGAGATCGACCCCGGCACGGTCACCGTCGTGGTGGACAGCCGCCGCCTGTTCAAGCTGGTGACGCCCGACCTGGACCCGCGCCACCGGGGCGCGACCAGCAAGGACCCCGGCGCGCTGACCTCGACGGTCTGGAGCCGTGAGTCGGTCGCCGACCTGCGCGCCCGGCTCGCCGGTGCCGACGTCGCCACCGACGGCGTCGTCGAGACCGCCGCGGAGGCGCGGATCGGGAACGGCCTGGTCGCCTCCACCTGGGCGGGCGGCTACGTGCTCGCCCTCGGCGCGGTCGTGCTCGCCCTCGCGCTGGCGGCCGGGCTCGTGCTCGCGCTGCGTCTCGCCGACCGCGACACCGTGTCCGACGTGGTGCTGCGCCGGATGGGCTACCGCTCCGGCGAGCTCGCGCGGGCCCGCGCCTGGGAGGTGGGGTACGCCGTCGCGACCGCCGTCGTCGCGGCCGTGCTCGCCGCCGTCGTGCTCGTGCTCGCGCCGACCAGCATCGACGCGACCGCGGGCGTCCCGCCGCTGACGCACCCGCGGACAGAGCTCACCGACCTGCTCTGGCTGCTCGGCGTCCTGGCCGCCCTGGTGCTGCTCGCCTGGCTGCTCGGCACCCTGCTCACCCGTCGCCGCGCCGCCGCGGAGGTGCTCCGTGCCGGTGACTGACGCCCGCGTCGCCGTGTCGTGCGAGGACCTGGTCAAGGTCTTCCGCTCCGCCACCGGCGAGACCCACGCGCTGCGCGGCCTCGGCCTCGCGCTCGAGCCGGGCGCCCTCACGGTCGTCGCGGGCCCGTCCGGCAGCGGCAAGAGCAGCCTGCTCACGCTCCTGGGGGCGCGGGACCGGCCGAGCGCCGGCCGACTCACCGTGCTCGGCAGCGACGTCGGCGGCGCCTCCACGGGCGAGCTGCGGCGGCTGCGCCGGCGGCGGATCGGGTTCGTGCCGCAGCGCTCGTCGAGCGCCGTGTTCCCACACCTGCGCGCCGCCGACCAGCTGGGCCAGGTCGCTTCCTGGCGGGGCGCCGCCCGCGACGACCTGGACGAGGCGCTGGCCGCGGTCGGGCTCGCGGACCGCGCCGGCCACCGGCCCGAGGCGCTGTCCGGCGGCGAGCAGCAGCGGCTCGCGGTCGCGATGGCGCTCGTCGGCCGGCCCGCGCTGGTCGTGGCCGACGAGCCCACGGCCGAGCTCGACCACGCGAACGCGGACCGGGTGATGGACGCGCTGCTCGCGGTCGCCGCCGCGGGCTCGATCGTGGTGATCAGCAGCCACGACGACCGGATCACCCACCGCGCCGACCGCCTGCTCCGCCTGCGGCACGGGGTGCTGTCCAGCGAGTCCGCGGGCCGGCGTACCGCCGCGGCGGTCATCGACGCGACCGGCCGGCTCCAGCTGCCGCCCGAGCTGCTCGACCTGTTCCCCGACCGCCGCGTCGTCGTCGAGGCCGACGGCGACGAGGTACGGCTGCGGCGCCCGGAGGCGGACCGGTGAGCGGGCTGCGGGTGGTCGACGTCGGGCACGGGTACGGCGCGGGCGCCGGCCGGGTCGAGGTGCTCCACGACGTCAGCCTCGCGGCGGCGCCCGGTGAGCTGGTCGCGCTCGCGGGCCCGTCGGGGTCGGGCAAGAGCACCCTGTGCCACCTGGCCGCCGGGTTCGAGCGCCCCGAGCGCGGCACCGTCACCGTCGACGGCGCGCCGGCCGCCGGCATGGCGGACTGGTCGGTGGTCGCCGTCGTGCCGCAGCAGCACGGCCTGCTGGCCGGCCTGAGCGTCGAGGACAACGTCTGCCTGCCGGCCTACCGTGCCGGCGTCGACCCGACCGCCGCGTTCTCGGCGCTCGCCGAGGCGCTGGACCTGGACGCGTTCACCCGGCGCGGCGTGCGCGAGACCTCGCTCGGCGAGCAGCAGCGCACCGCGGTCGCCCGAGCGCTGCTCCTCGGCCCCCGGCTCGCGGTCCTCGACGAGCCGACCGGGCACCAGGACGACGACCACGTCGCCCAGGTCGTGTCGGTGCTCGCCGGCGCCGCGCACGCCGGCTCCGCGGTGCTGGTCGCGACGCACGACCCTCGGGTGTGGGAGGTCGCCGACCGCGTCGTGCGCCTGGACGAAGGGCGTGTGTCTGACACCGCTGTAACTGTGTGACGTTCGCCTACCCGGGCCACGGATCCACGCGGGGATGTGGCCTGCGCCACCGAATCCGTCGGTCCTCGACTCGTGATCGCGTGAATTCCCGGGCTACCGTCCTCGATCGCCCGGGCACGCCGAGTCCTGCCACCCGGGTCATCCATCCGAGATCGAAGAACACGGCAGGAGTGGGGGACCCACTTCCGCGGCCGCAGCAGCACCGGCGGCCGCTCGGGGTGAAGCCACCGACCAGTGGCCGGGCACCTTCTAGCCCGAACCCGACAGCTCACCTCACAGGCGTGGGAAGGAACCATCCGCATGTCCACCCTGCACTCCCTGAGCACCGGCGCGCTCCGCGTGCTCGCCAGCGGCGCCCTCGCCGTCGGCCTGCTCTCGACCGCCCCCACTGCCGAGGTCCACGCCGCGACCCGGCACCACCATCACCAGGCCCACCACCACAAGCACGCCCCGGCGGCGCCGTCCGCGCGCCGCGTCGGCAGCGCGATGAGCATCGCGGTGCACCAGAAGGGCGACCCGTACCGCTACGGCGCCTCCGGCCCGAGCGCGTTCGACTGCTCCGGCCTCACCTTCTACGCCTTCCGCAAGGCCGGCTTCAAGCACATCCCGCGCACGTCGTCGGCCCAGGCGCACTTCGCCAAGCACATCAAGCGCAGCACCATGAAGCGCGGCGACCTGATCTTCTTCTACAGCGGCGGCGGCGTGTACCACGTCGGCGTGTACGCCGGCTTCACCCACGGGCACCGCTGGGTGCTGCACGCGCCGTACTCCGGCACCCGCGTGCGCACCGACAAGCTGTGGACCGACAAGTGGTTCCCGGGGACGCTGCGCTACCGCACGTGAGCGGCGCTGCTCACTTCCACGCGAAGGTCGGCAGCACCTCGGCGACGACCTGATCACGCTCGTCGGCGGGCACCCGCCGGTTGAACGAGAACGTCAGCGTCACGATCCGGTCGTTGCGGATCGCGCCGTACTCGTCGAGGTACTGCTCGTCGTTGACGAACCCGGCCACGTGGTAGACGGGGACGCCGTCGAGCTCGGTGACCGGCAGCAGCTTCGGCGGCTTGGCGTCGATGCTCGACGCGATCCTGGTCCGGCCCAGCTCGGCGGCGTCCGCCGTCGACCCGAACGCCTCGATCTCGGCCAGCTCGATGTAGGAGAGCTGGTCGGGGCTGTCGGCGGAGTCGGCGTCGCGGGAGACCTGCCGGCCCCTGGTCCAGCCCTCGGGGGCGACGACGCTGCTGTTCGGCCGGGTCAGCCGGACGCCGGCGGCGGCGTCGCCCGGGCTCGAGCCCGCATCGGACGGTGACGCGCCGGCCGTGCCCGGGGTGGCCGTCGGAGCCGGAGCGGGGGACGGGTCGTCGCTACTGCCGCAGCCCGACACGAGGGCGAGGGCGGCGAGCACGACAGGTACGGTGATGCGGCGCATCCATCAGCTCCTGGGGTCCGAGACGTTGCCGCGAATCTAGTCGATCGAGGTTTCGTCCCCGAGCGACCCGGGCAGGTGGCTGCTGAAGCACTCGGCCTTCATTCGGGGGAAGGAAGCACGTTCAGATGCAAGCGTTGGACATGCTCGGGGAGCTCGGCCTGCCCGAGGACCTCATCGAGGACGTCCGGGGGATGCTCGGCCGCAACGCCGAGGACCTGGAGAACAACAACGTCGGCCCGATCGGCGACGTCTTCGGTGGCTCGGAGACCGGGGCGCTCCTCCACCACCACAGCAGCGTCGCCCAGCAGCACGTCGCGAAGGCGGTGCTGCAGATGGCGGCGGGCCTGCGCGGCTACCGCGACAACCTCTCCGGCTACGTCGACGACATGGGCGGCACGGACGTCGCGAACGCGGTGGCGCTGAACGGGCTCGCGGAGTCGACGGCCTGCGTCGCGGCGCCGAACCTGGAGACCAACAGCTCCTGCAACCTGCCGCTGTCGCCGATGCCGGCGACGCCCTCGACGGAGGGCAGCTGACATGGCGGGACCGCAGAAGGCGCGGCTGGACCGCGCTCTCGCCGGCGCGGCCGACGACACCATCGAGCTGCGTGCCAACGAGTGGGAGAAGTGCAAGGGCATCCTCAGCCGGATCAGCCTCGCCCTGGCGACGGCCTCGCCCGAGGTCAAGGAGCGGATCGGCGGCAAGACCGGTCCTGCCATCGACGCGGCGTTCAGCCGCTCGGCCCGGGCGATGGGTGACAAGGCTGCCGAGCTCGTCTGGGGCGCGCAGGCGCTGCGCGACGCCGCCGACATCATCCGGACCGCGAAGATCGAGCAGGACGACCTCAACCGGCACCAGCCGACCGAGCCGCCGCCGTACCGTCCGCCGGTCGGGCCGCCCACCCGCGCCGACATCCGTGCCGAGTCGCAGAGCCGGCAGGCGCACGCGGACTACCAGGCGGCGTACGCCGACCACGAGGCCCGCGCCAAGCGCCAGGCCGACGCGATGGACCAGGTGTTCACCGAGTCGGCGGCGACCATGAAGAAGATCCACGGCGAGCCCGACCCGCACCCGAAACAGGAGCAGGGCGGCGGCCACGGGGGCAGCTCCGGTGGCTCCGGTGGCTCCGGCGGCTCCGTGCCGTCGGGCGGCGGAGGTGGCCGGGGCGGGTACGACGGCACCCGACACCACCACCCGCAGCTGACTCCCACGATCCCCGACGACACCGGCGTGGTGCCGGACCACCACCCCGGCACGGACTCGAACCCCGGCTCGGACCCCGGCTCGGACTCGGCGGTCGGTGCGCCGCAGGGCGGCAGCCCGATCGACCCGGTCGGCCTCCCGGCCACGGGCGGCACGCCGGGTGGCGCGGTCGGTGCTCCCGGCTCCGCGACCGGCGGCGGCCTAAGCGCCGGCACCGGTCTGGGCCTCGCGGGGGCTGCGGGCGGCGGCGCCGCGGGCGGCCTGCTCGGCGCCGGCATGTCCGCGGGCGGGATCCGTGGCGGACTCACGCCCGTCGTCACGAACCCCGGCACCGCCGCGAGCGGGGTCCGCGGGATCGGTGCCACCTCACGCACGGGTGTCGCGGGCGGTGCGCTCGGCCGGTCCGGCGGTGTCGGCGCGGCGAGCTCCGGCTCGGGCACCGGAGGCCGCGCGGGCTCCGCGTCGGCGGCAGGCCGGCGGGGCACGTCCGGCGGCAGCCGGGGTGCGGCCGGCGGTCGCGGGACGGGCTCGGTCGCATCCGGTCGCGGTGGTCGTGGCAAGGACGAGAAGCGCCGCAAGCGCGACGTCTTCGACACCGGCGACGAGTGGGTCGAGGACGAGGACGCCGCCCCCAGCGTGCTCGACTGACCGTGCGAGCGGTCCGTCAGGCGGCGTACGGCGAGAACGACCAGGTCTTCAGCAGCAGGCCGGCGTAGCTCGGGCTGAACTTGGTGCCACCGGCGCCCTGGTCGGGCAGCCAGGGCCGGCTCACCCACAGGTAGGCGTCGACGTACTGCGCCGCTGCCGTCGCGACGTCGGGCTCCAGCCCCCACGCGGGGTTGTCGACGTCGGTGGTCGGCGGGACGCCGAGTGCGGTGCAGGGCTTGCCCTGGCGCTTCTGCGTGCAGGGGCCGATCTCGCCGGGCATCGTGTACGGCGAGCCCGGCGGGTTGATCTCGCGCCCGGCGAACGGCTGGCCGTTGTCCGAGGTGTCGATCACCGCGTGCTTGCCGGGCAGCCCCATCTTCGCCAGCGCCTTCGAGACCTCCTGGGCGAAGAGGATCTCGCGGTCCAGGTAGTTCTTGTGGGAGACGTCGAGGGAGAAGCCGCGGGCGTACTTCACGCCGCAGAGCTTGAGGAACTTCGCGACCGGGGCGACCTTCCCCAGCGCCCAGTCCTCGGAGCCCATGTCGACGTACACGCTCACGTGCGGGCCCGCCTGCGCCAACGTCTTCGACGTCCAGGCGAGCATCCGGGAGGGCAGCAGCGCCTTCTTCCGGCCGACCTTCGGCGCGAGCACCTTGGCGGCCTTCCACGCGAAGAAGCCGTCGGGCTGGAGCACGACCGCGACGCGGTTGTCGCCGATCGCCTTGGCCATGCCGGTCACGAACGTCCGGTACGCCGCCTGCTCGGCCGGGGTCGGCAGCCGCTTGAGGATGCTGGCCTCGCCCTCCCAGGGGAACATCCGGAACAGCGTGAGGATCGTCAGCCGCTCGGGGTCGCCGTCCTGGGTGGCGGCGATGTACTCCCTGGTCTTCTGGTACGCCTGCGCGTCGGTGATCCAGCGCCCGAAGAACTTGGCCTTGTGGATCATCGCGATCGGCGCGAGCTTGTCCCGGCTCGCCTGGCCGAGCTTGTTCCAGCCGATCACCGCCGGGTCCTGGAGGCCGCGGTAGACGCCCCACTCGCGACCGGCCAGCGGGTTCGACGGGTTCGCGGGCTGCACGGTCGTCACCGGCGCGATGTACAGCTGCTGCTCGACCTCGACCGTGGCGCTCTGGGTGATGCCGAGCGTCGAGCGGACCCCGACGTCGTACGTGTGACCCACCACGAGTCGGGGGTCGGTGATCGTGTAGCTGGTCTGGAGGAGGGACCCGCCGACGACCTGGCCGTCGAGGAGCACCTCGTACGCCAGGCCGAGCGGGATGCCGGCGGTCGGCGGGCTCCAGGTCACCCGGATCGCAGGCTGGCCGCCGACGACGGTGGTGCGCACGTCCTCCGGCGGTCCGAGCGTCGGACCCGCGGCGGAGGCGGGTTGGGTGGCGGGGACGGCGAGCAGCGCGACGACCATCGCGACGAGGAGGGCAGCGGCTGTACCCAGGACCCGAGACTCCATGCGCGAGATCGTAGGGAATGTCTGGACCAGGTGGTGGGGTTTCGGCGGAACTCGCGAGCTCACCCGAGCGGGTCGGTGCGGTGGCCGACCACCCGCCAGCCGCCGCCCTCGCGGCGGTAAAGGCTCGTGGCGCGGACGTCGACCCGGGCCGGCCGGCCCTCGACGTGGACCTCGCCGCGCTCGAACCCGACGACGAGGCCGAGGACGTCGACCTCGTGCGACCACAGCGCCAGCATCGGCTCGACGGGCGAGCGTACCGACACCGCCACCCGCTCGTTGTCCACAGGGAGCGGGCCGCGGCGTTTACGAACCGCGGGTCCCCGGCAAGACTCAGGACGACGGACCATCTCGGGGGATGCCATGTCGCTGACGCAACACGATCGGCTGGTCGAGGAGCTCGACCAGCACGTGCGTGAGCTGGTGCGTCGCGAGGCCGTCGACCCGCAACGCGACACCGCCGTCGTCCGCCGGATCGCGGAGGGCGTCGTCCGCGCCCACGACGACCGCAGCCTCACCGGCCAGGTCGCGCCCGTCCCCGATGTCGACTCGATGGTCGGTGAGCTCGTGGCGCGGGTGTCGGGGTTCGGCCCGCTGCAGCCGTTCCTCGACGACCCGGCCGTCGAGGAGGTCTGGATCAACGACCCCAGCCGGGTGTTCATCGCGCGCAACGGCCGGCACGAGCTGACGAACCTGGTGCTGACGACCGCGCAGGTGCAGGAGCTGGTCGAGCGGATGCTCAAGTCCAGCGGCCGGCGCATCGACCTCAGCCAGCCGTTCGTCGACGCGATGCTCCCCGAGGGCCACCGGCTGCACGTGGTGCTCGACGGGATCAGCCGCGGGTTCACGGCCGTGAACATCCGCAAGTTCGTGCTGCGCGCCGTCCGGCTGCGCGACCTGGTCGAGCTCGGGTCGATGACCGCGCAGGCCGCGGCCTTCCTCGAGGCATCGGTCCGCGCCGGCCTGAACATCCTGGTCGCCGGAGGAACCCAGGCGGGCAAGACCACCGCGCTGAACTGCCTGGCCGCCGCCATCCCGGGCGGCGAGCGCGTGGTCTCGGCGGAGGAGGTCTTCGAGCTGCGGTTCCCGCACCCCGACTGGGTGGCGCTGCAGACGCGCCAGTCCGGCCTCGAGGGGACCGGCGAGATCCGGCTCCGGCAGCTGGTCAAGGAGAGCCTGCGAATGCGGCCCAGCCGCATCATCGTGGGTGAGGTGCGGGCGGAGGAGTGCCTCGACCTGCTGCTGGCGCTCAACGCCGGGTTCCCTCGTTCGGGGTAGAGCGTAATACGAGGGCGAGGGTGCTACGCCCCGAGGTGTGGTCCCGCCCGTGCTGCCGGGCGTGCGCCGCGCTCCCGGGCGTGCCAGGGCCTTCCGGCGCTTCCGCAGCCGCTAGCCTGCCGTCGTGCCTTCCTTGCCAGCGCTCACTCTTGAACTCTTCCACGTCGCAGCACGTGACTTCGCAGCCGAGTTGGCGGTCACGCCGCTGCCTGACATCTACGGCGCTACGGACGGCAAGGCAGTCGGCACCAAAGTCGAAGCGATGTTCAAGACCTACCTCCAAGAACGCTTCGACATTCAAGTAGGGAACGCTGCAAGCGGGCTCGACTTCCCAAGTCTCGACACTGACTTGAAGGTCACCTCACTCAAGCAGCCTCAGTCCTCGTGTCCCTTCAAAGCCGCGACGCAAAAGGTCTACGGCCTCGGTTACAACTTGCTCGTGGTCGTCTATGTGAAGTCGGATAATGACGCGGAACGCGCGGCTTACCTAAATATCAAGCACGTCGTCTACATCGATAAGGCCCGAACGGCTGACTACACACTCACTCGGATGATCAGGGAAATCGTGAAGCGAAGCGCTTCGGATCTAGGTGGGCGCGAAGCCGCCATCGAGGATCTCGATGCCCTGCTGCAAGACAAGAATATCCCGCTAGACGAGGTGAGCCGCCGTCAACTGGCGGAGCGCATGATGGACGACGTCCCAGAGCAGGGGGTCTTGACGATCTCGAATGCCCTGCAATGGCGACTTCAATATGCGCGCGCGATCAGCACTGCCGTTGCTCGCACGGTAGCTCCCGAGGTGGTTGACCTCCGTGCCTAACGATGAATTCGGCGACTTTCAAACGCCGCTCGCGCTCGCGGAAGAGTGCCTGCGCGTCCTCGGTCTCCCCGACGGCGCACGCGTCCTTGAGCCCACCTGCGGACTAGGGAACTTCATGGAGGCCGCGGCGACACTAGCCCCGAACTCCGAACGCATCGGAATTGAACTTCAGGAAAAGTACGCCGCTCAGGCAGTCAAGTGGGGCCAGGTCAGCGTTAGCAACATCTTTTTCACCCGCGTCCCCGACCATGTGACGTGGGCGACTGACGGCCCGCTCTTCATCGTCGGCAATCCCCCGTGGGTCACGTCTGCCGAGCTCAATCGTATGGACTCGGAGAATCTGCCCCGGAAGGAGAATTTCAAGGGCGCTAAGGGCCTCGACGCGATGCTCGGTTCGAGTAACTTCGACGTCGCCGAGTACATCATCTTGAAGTTGC
>DASTXB010000044.1:0-18385 GCA_035765695.1 Nocardioides sp.
CGTAGCGGTCACGCAGGCCCTTGAGCATCTCGATCGTGTGGGCGATGGAGGGCTCGGCGACCTGGATGGGCTGGAAGCGGCGCTCGAGCGCGGCGTCCTTCTCGAGGTACTTGCGGTACTCGTCGAGGGTGGTCGCGCCGATCGTCTGCAGCTCGCCGCGGGCCAGCATCGGCTTGAGGATGCTCGCCGCGTCGATCGCGCCCTCGGCCGCGCCGGCGCCGACGAGGGTGTGGATCTCGTCGATGAACAGCACGATGTCGCCACGCGTGCGGATCTCCTTGAGCACCTTCTTCAGGCGCTCCTCGAAGTCACCGCGGTAGCGCGAGCCGGCGACCAGCGCACCGAGGTCGAGGGTGTAGATCTGCTTGTCCTTGAGCGTCTCGGGCACGTTGCCCTTGACGATGTCCTGGGCCAGGCCCTCGACGATCGTCGTCTTGCCGACGCCGGGCTCGCCGATGAGGACCGGGTTGTTCTTCGTGCGGCGGGACAGGATCTGCATGACCCGCTCGATCTCCTGCTCCCGGCCGATGACCGGGTCCAGCTTGCCCTCGCGGGCGTCCTGGGTGAGGTTGCGACCGAACTGGTCGAGCACGAGCGAGGACGACGGCGCGTCGCTGGACGACGAGCCGGTCGCGGCGCCGGCGCCCGCGGACTCCTTGCCCTGGAAGCCCGACAGCAGCTGGATGACCTGCTGGCGCACCCGGTTGAGGTCCGCACCGAGCTTCTGCAGGACCTGGGCCGCGACGCCCTCGCCCTCGCGGATCAGGCCGAGGAGGATGTGCTCGGTGCCGATGTAGGAGTGGCCGAGCTGCAGCGCCTCGCGCAGGGACAGCTCGAGCACCTTCTTGGCGCGCGGGGTGAACGGGATGTGGCCGCTGGGAGCCTGCTGGCCCTGGCCGATGATCTCCTCGACCTGCGCGCGCACCGCCTCGAGCGAGATGTCGAGGCTCTCCAGCGCCTTGGCGGCGACGCCCTCGCCCTCGTGGATGAGGCCGAGCAGGATGTGCTCGGTGCCGATGTAGTTGTGGGAGAGCATGCGGGCCTCTTCCTGGGCCAGCACGACCACCCGGCGGGCTCGGTCAGTGAACCGCTCGAACATGCAAATCGCTCCTGAAGCTTGGTGGGGCTACGGGTAGTCCAACCCCACGGACAGCCTACGCGTTCCCCGATCGGGGCCCAGCCAGTCCGCTGAGAGCGAACATCAGCGCCGGCTCGACCCGATTCCCAGCTCCGCGGCCGGGGGACGAACCTGCGACGGGCGCGTCGAGATCCGGTGGGACGACACAGGGCGGTGACCACGGTGGTCACCGCCCTGCCTCAGCTCACTGGGTCAGTGGGCCTTGTCGTACGCCTCGCGGACGTCGGCGGAGACCCGGCCGCGGTCCGGGACGTCGAAGCCGTTCTCGCGCGCCCAGTCGCGGATCTCCTTGGCGCTGGGACCGTTGGTGGCTGCGGCGGCGGACGACGAGCGCCGGCCGCGCCGGGGGGCGTTGCCGACCTTGCGGCCGTGGCCGACGTAGGTGGCGAGCGCATCGCGCAGCGCCGCGGCGTTCGCGTCGTTGAGATCGATCTCGTAGGTCGTGCCGTCGAGACCGAAGGAGACCGTCTCCGTCGCCTCGCTTCCGTCGATATCGTCGACGAGAACGATGTTGACCTTCTGGGCCATGGTTTTGGACCTCACTCGGGGGAATTAGGTGTCTGGGCTAATTCCATGCTGCCACAAAGAGGAATCCGGCGCCTATTCGAGTTCGGCGGAATTCACCTATTTCGGCTGAATGCGAGCTCGAGTCCGCGGAGGGTCAGCCACGGAGCGTGGTGGGTGAAACAGGTGCATTCCTCGATGACGAGGCCGGCAAGATATCCGGTGGCGATCACCTGCACGTCGGCGGGTTGCTCGCCGAGCTCGGCGGTCATCCGGGCGACGATTCCCTCGACCTGGCTGGCGACCCCGAAAACCATTCCCGACTGCAGCGCCTCAACGGTGTTCTTCGCAATCACCGTCCGCGGCCGCTGCAATTCCACCTTGCGCAGCTGGGCACCACGGCGCCCGAGCGCCTCCAGCGAGATCTCGATTCCCGGCGAGATCGCGCCGCCGACGTACTGCCCCTTCGCATTCACGACGTCGAAGGTCGTGGCGGTGCCGCCGAAGTCCACGACGATCGCCGGCCCGCCGTACTCGTGCACCGCAGCCAGCGCGTTGATGATCCGGTCGGTGCCGACCTCGCGCGGGTTGTCGGTGAGCACGGGGATGCCGGTGCGGACGCCGGGCTCGACGACGAGGCACGGGACCTGGGCGAAGTGCCGCGCGAGCATGTCCCGCCACTCGTGCAGCACGGCGGGGACGGTGGCGCACACCGCGATGCCGTCGACGTCGTCGAGCGACGGGCCGAGCAGCCCGCGCA
The DNA here is from genome assembly GCA_035765695.1 of Nocardioides sp. Classification (GTDB taxonomy): domain Bacteria; phylum Actinomycetota; class Actinomycetes; order Propionibacteriales; family Nocardioidaceae; genus Nocardioides. The sequence goes on from DASTXB010000044.1 coordinate 2,403, forward strand.
GCAGCACCGCCCACTCGTCGGAGGTACGCCGCTCGTCGGTGGCCACCCGCCAGTCGGCGCGGACCTCGCCGTCCTCGAGCAGGCCGAGCAGCGTGTGACTGTTGCCGATGTCAGCGGCGAGGAGCGCCATGCCTACGCGTCCTGCAGGTCCAGCCCGAGGTCGAACACCTTCACCGAGTGGGTGAGCGCCCCGACCGAGATGAAGTCGACGCCGGTCTCGGCCACCTCGCGGGCGCGCTCGATCGTGAGCCCCCCGGACGCCTCGAGCGTGGCGCGGCCGGCCCGCCCTCGCTCGTTGTTCAGTCGCACGGCCTCCGCCATCGTCGCCGTGTCCATGTTGTCGAGCAGGATCTCGGTGCAGCCGGCGTCGAGCAGCTCGCGGAGCTGGTCGAGGTCGGTGACCTCGACCTCGACGCGGAGGTCGGGGTACGCCGCGCGGACGGCTTCGTACGCCGGGACGACCCCGCCGGCCGCGACCACGTGGTTGTCCTTGACCATGGCGCGGTCGCTGAGGCTGAACCGGTGGTTCACCCCGCCGCCGCAGCGGACGGCGTACTTCTGCAGGGCGCGGTACGTCGGGAGCGTCTTGCGGGTGTCGAGCACCCGGGCGTTCGTGCCGGTCAGCGCGTCGACCCACTGCGCGGTCGCGGTCGCGACCCCGGAGAGGTGACTGGCGTAGTTGAGCGCCGTGCGCTCGGCGGTGAGCAGCCCGCGGGTGGGGCCGGAGACGCGCATGACGACGTCGCCGGGCCCGACGCGGGTGCCGTCGGCGACCCGGTCGCCGATCTCCACGGCGTCGCCCATGACCTCGTGGAAGACCAGCGCCGCGACCCCGAGGCCCGCGACCACGCCGGCCTCGCGCGCGGCGAACACGCCGCTGCCCCGCGCGTCGGCCGCGATCGTCGCGATGGTCGTGACGTCCCCGCCCGGCAGGTCCTCGGCCAGCGCGGCGCGCACCTGCGCCAGCACCGCGGCGGGATCGAGGCCGGCGGCCGCCAGCTCCTCGTCGTACGGCGTCATCGGAGCTCCAGGGTGGTTGCGCCGTTCTCCATGACCGCGTCGAAGTGGCCGGAGAACCGCTCGTCGTCGCGCTCGGGGAAGTCCTCGCGCCAGTGGGACCCGCGGGTCTCCTCGCGCAGCAGCGCGGCGTCGGCGAGCGCGGTGCTGATCGTGAGCAGGTTGGTGGTCTCCCAGGACTCCTGGTCGACGACCTCGGCCGGGACCCCCGCGAGCTTGTCGAGGAGGCCGACCGCCTCGCCGAGGCCCGTGGCGTTCCGAAGCACTCCGACCCGCGTCGTCATGACCTCCTGCAGGTCGCGCCGGAGCCCACCCGGCACCAGGCCAGCCGTGCGGGGGTCGGCCACCGGCGGCAGGAGCGGCCGCAGCTCGCCCGGCAGCACCTCGGCGATGCGGCGTGAGAACACCAGGCCCTCGAGCAGGGAGTTCGAGGCGAGCCGGTTCGCTCCGTGCACGCCGGAGCAGGCGACCTCGCCGGTCGCGTAGAGGCCGGGCACGTTGCTGCGGCCCCAGAGGTCCGTGCGCACGCCACCGGACGCGTAGTGGCACGCCGGGGCGACCGGGATCAGCTCGGTGACCGGGTCGACACCGTACGAGCGGCAGGTCGCCAGGATCGTGGGGAACCGGCGCTCCCAGAACTCGGCTCCCAGGTGCCGGGCGTCCAGCCACATGTGGGGCTGTCCGGTCTCCAGCATCCGGCGCATGATCGCCTTCGCGACCACGTCGCGGGGCGCGAGGTCGGCCAGCTCGTGGACGCCCTGCATGAAGCGATCACCGTCGAAGTCGACGAGGAACGCGCCCTCGCCGCGCACCGCCTCCGAGATCAGCGGCTGCTGGCCGACCGAGTCGGGGCCGAGGTACATCACCGTCGGGTGGAACTGCACGAACTCCAGGTCGCGCAGCACCGCGCCGGCGCGCAGCGCGACCGCCATGCCGTCGCCGGTGGAGACGGCCGGGTTCGTGGTCTGCGAGAACACCTGACCGAGCCCACCGCTGGCGAGCACCACAGCGCGGCACAGCACCGCGCCGACACCGTCCCGCTGCCCCTCCCCCATCACGTGCAGTGTCAGGCCGGCGACGCCGCCGTCCTCGGAGAGCAGCAGGTCGACGGCCAGGGCGTGCTGGATCACCTCGATCTCGGGGGCCTGCTCGATCGCGGCGATCAGCGCCCGCTGGATCTCGGCACCGGTGGCGTCGCCGCCGGCGTGCGCGATCCGGTCCCGGTGGTGACCGCCCTCGCGGGTCAGCGACAGCTCACCGTCGGGGTCGTGGTCGAAGTTCGTGCCGAGCGCGATCAGCTCGCGTACGGCGTCCGGCCCCTCGGTCACCAGCACCCGCACCGCGTCGCGGTCGCAGGCGCCCGCACCGGCGACCAGCGTGTCCTGCTCGTGCTCCTCGGGGGTGTCGCCCGGGCCGAGCGCGGCCGCGATGCCGCCCTGCGCCCACTGCGTGGAGCCCGCGGCCAGCACGTCCTTGGTGACGACGAGGACCTTCTCGACCTGGCCGCGCAGGCGCAGTGCGGCGGTCAGGCCAGCGATGCCGGAGCCGACCACGACGACGTCGGCCGTGGTCGTCCAGCCGGGATCCGGCGCGACCAGCCGGCCGGGCACGCGGCGTACCGGAGCGGTGGACCCTGGGGGCATTGGCGCAGGTTACCGCCCGGCCAGCTGGTCGCCGCGGACCAGACCGGACCCGGCGACCGCCTCGGCCGGGTCGTAGCCCGTCGCGAGGATCTTGTTGTCGGCGTCGACGAACACGACGTGGGGCTGGAGCTCCTTCGCCTCGGCGGTCTCCATCTGGGCGTAGCCGATGAGGATGACGAGGTCGCCGGGGTGCACGAGCCGCGCCGCGGCGCCGTTGATGCCGATCACGCCGGAGCCGCGCTCGCCCGCGATCGTGTAGGTCTCGAGCCGGGCGCCGTTGGTGATGTCGACGATGTGCACGAGCTCGCCGGGCAGCAGGTCGGCGGCGTCGAGGAGGTCCTCGTCGACGGTGACCGACCCGACGTAGTGCAGGTCCGCCTGGGTGACCGTGGCGCGGTGGATCTTGCTCTTCATCATGGTGCGCAGCATCAGGACGCTCCTTCGGTGCGGCCGAGGACCAGGGGCAGGTTGTCGATCAGACGGGTGGTGCCGACGCGCGCGGCGATGAGCACACGGGCCTCCGTCCCGGGAGGTACGTCGTCGGGCAGGTCGCCCAGGTCCGGGGCGGTGACGACGAGGTAGTCGAGGTCCACGCCCTGGGCCGCGCGCAGCTCGGCCCGGGCCACGGCGAGGGCGCTCGCGGCGCCGTACTCCGCGGCGTCCTGGGCCGCGCGCAGGGCCCGGCTGAGCGCCACGGCCTCGCCCCGCTGCTCGGGGTCGAGGTACCGGTTGCGGCTGGAGAGCGCGAGGCCGTCCGGCTCCCGCACGGTCTCGGCGCCGACGACCTCGACGCCCATGTTGAGGTCGAGCACCATCCGGCGGACCAGCGCGAGCTGCTGGTAGTCCTTCTGCCCGAACACCGCGACGTCGGGCCGGACCAGCCCGAAGAGCTTGGCGACCACGGTGAGCACGCCGCGGAAGTGGCCGGGCCGGGTCCGGCCCTCCAGCACCTCGGCGAGCGGTCCGGGGGCGACCGTGACCTGCGGTTCGCCGCCGGGGTAGACGTCGTCGACGCTCGGCGCGAAGACCACGTCGACACCCTCGCGTGCGCACACCTCCAGGTCGGCGTCGAGCGTGCGGGGGTAGCGGTCGAGATCCTCGTGCGGCCCGAACTGGAGCGGGTTGACGAAGACCGACACGACGAGCGGCCCCTGGGCGATCCGCTCGCGGGCGACCCGCATCAGGCTGGCGTGGCCCTCGTGCAGTGCACCCATCGTGGGCACGAACCCGACCGGGCCGGACCGTTCCCCGAGCAGCGCGGCGAGCTCCTCGCGCGTGTGGGCGAGGGCGGGGGCGGCGCGGCTCATCGGCGCCGCGCGGCCTGCAGCTGGGCGGTGCGCTCGGCGTCGTCGACCACCCGGCGGATCGCGGCGGCCCGGATCGGCAGGACCCGGCCGTCGGTGACCACCCGGTCGAGGGTGTCGCGGGCGAGCGCGACGTACGACGGCATCGTGTGGGGCGCGTTCGCGGTGATCTCCGCGAGGTGCGCGCGGACGGTGTTCACGTCGCCGCGGACGATCGGACCGGTGAGCGCGGAGTCGCCCTGCTCGAGGGCGTTGTCGAGCGCCGCGGTCAGCAGCGGCCGGAGGGTGCCGGCGGGGTCGTCGGCGCCGGCGGCGGCGAGCAGCTCCATCGCCTGGGTGACCAGGGTGACCAGGTGGTTGGCGCCGTGCGCCAGGCCCGCGTGGTAGAGCGTGCGCATCTCCTCGGGGACCCACATCGGGCGCCCGCCGAGGTTGGCGACCAGGCCCTCGGCGAACGCGCGCTCGGCGTCGGCCGCGGTGAGGCCGAAGACGCATCCGGAGAGCCGGTCGAGGTCGAGGGCGGTGCCGGTGAAGGTCATCGCGGGGTGCATCGCCACCACGCGCGCACCCACGCGGCGCGCGGGCTCGAGGACGGCCAGGCCGTGCCGGCCGGAGGTGTGCACGACGTACTGGCCCGGGTGGATCGCCCCGCTGTCGCTGAGCACGGTCACGACGTTCTCGAGCATGTCGTCCGGGACGGTCAGCAGCAGCACGTCACAGGCGCGCGCGACGTCGGAGGGCTTCGCGTGCCGCGCACCGGGCAGCAGCTCGGCGATGCGGGAGCGTGAGGCGTCGGACTCGCCTGCGGCAGCGGCCACGGTGTGGCCCGCGGCCTCGAGGGCGGCGGCCAGGACGGCGCCGACGCGTCCTGCGCCGACGACGCCGATCCGGTGCGTCATGGGTGTCGAACCTTTCGTTCCAGTCCCTCCGACCACCCCTCTCCGCATCGCTGCGGGTCGGGGCCGGTGTGGGTACCGGACGGTGTGCTCGTCGTGTGGTGGTGCCGGTCATCGTGCCCCGGCGCGGTCGAATGTACGCCCCGGTCCAGACCGACGTAAGGCGCCGCGGGCGTGACGTACCCGACATGTCGGGCGGCTGCGGGTTTCGGCTGCTGGCAGCCAGAACCCGCAGGACACGCCGCCGCAGCACGGCGTGTCGCGCGGGTTTCGGCTGCTGACCGCCGAAACCCGCGGCTCAGCCGACGTCGAGCGGGCGCGGCGCGTGCGGCAGCCAGTCCTGGGTGACGTGGTCGACGATGTGGACGCCGGCCGGGGCGGTGATCTCGTGCACGCCGGGCAGCACCCGGCCCTCCTTGAGCGCGTGGAAGACCTCCCACTCCCGGCGCTTGCGCCGGTTGCGCCACGAGGTCGCGAACGACTCCGGATCGGTCCAGTGCGCGAACTCCTCGCCGTCGAGGTACTTCAGCTCCACGCACAGCCCGTGCGGCAGGCCGATCGAGCGCACCCCCTCGGGCGTCGTTCGGATCTCCCACTCGAAGGCCTTCGTGTAGACGAAGTCGGGCCCGATCGGGAAGCCCCACTCCTCGGCGTTGCGCCAGCCCAGGTCGAGGTAGCCCTTCGAGTCGCTCTCCAGGTAGAGCCCGTGGCGCGGCACCCGGATGATGGACTGCACGTCGCCGACCTGCCAGCTGAAGTCCGCCATCGAGACCTCGCCCTCGGTGGTCAGCACCATGTCGCCGTCCCACTTCCAGGAGTAGCGGGTGGTGACCTGCGAGAAGCACCAGTTGTAGAAGTACGCCAGCGAGTGCACCGACAGCTCGTGGACCTCGAGGTGCTCGGCGCCGGCGCGCGCCACGCTGAAGGGGTACGACGTGACCGTCAGCTTGTCGGCGTGACCGGCCCTGGCGGCCGTCTCGCGGGCGACGTCCGGCGTCTCGTCGTCGGATCCGTTGTCGACGAGCAGCACGAAGTCGCAGGCGCGCAACAGCGGCGGGAGCACGAACGGCAGCGACGGCGCCTCGTTCTTCACGCGCAGGACCGCGGTCGCGCCGGGGCGCAGGCCCTCGGGGCGCAGCCACGGCCACGTGATGTCGAAGTCCGTGTGGCCTTCGAGGTTCTTCAGACCGCTCGCGCCGAGGTGCGCGGTCATCGGCTGCGGCCGAGCATCTTCCGCACGCCGCGGCGCACCGGAGCGGGGACGGCGGCGCGCACGCCGTGCGGGATCTTGTCCACGGCCGACGGGACGGGGGCCGGTGCCGGGGCGGCCCCGGGCCTGCCCTTCAGCTGCTTGCGGGTGCGCTGCTCGGCGGCGACGACCGAGGAGCGCGAGATCGCCTCGGCCTCCTCGTACAGGTCGACGTACCCCTCGCGGAGCTGGTCGAGGGCCGCGTGCACGGCGGGGGTGTCCCCGTCCGGCTCGGCGAGCTTGTTGAGCTCCTCCCAGGTCTGGGCGGTCAGCTCGTGGAGCCGCGGCGGCAGGCCGAGGTCGTCGAGGGTCTGGGTCATCCGGCGCAGGCTCGGGTCGACGAAGCGGTGGCCGTTGCGGATCGCCTCGCTGCGCGCGTGCATGACGTGCTCGAGCTGGAGCTGCTCGCCGACGCGCATCACGACCTTGGTCCAGTCGTCGAGCAGGTCGGCGTACCGGACGAACACCCGGCCGCCGTCGGCGACCGACTCACGGGTGGCCCGCTCGGTGTGGAGCAGCATGTTCAGCCAGGACGCCGCCAGGTGCGCCGAGCCGAGCCGGTTCTTGTAGTAGGTCTGCTTGCTGCCGACCACCTCGGCCGGCGGGCGCAGCATCGTGGCGAAGACCGGCGTGGCACCGGTGCGGATGGCGGCCACCCGCCACAGCGACAGGAACCAGCTCAACCGCGGGTCCTTCACGACCAGCTCGGGGTTCACCGCGAAGTGCCCCTCGAGCCACTCCGCGGTCCGGATCCGCTCCTGCTCCTTGGCCGAGATGCGCCCGGTCTCGAACCACGCGTCCGGTCGCGCGTCGCTGACCTGGACGCCGGCCTCCTTGAGCAGGCGGTCGTGGTTCTCCACGACCCACTTCGGCTCGCCGAAGCCCTTGGGGTTCGTCTCGTCGGCGACCACCTCGGGCTGCGGGACGTGCAGGCCCATGATCTGCATCAGGCCGGCCATCGTGCTCGTGCCGCTGCGGCCCGCGCCGGCCACGAACAGGACCTTCCGCGGGTACTCGGACGGGTCGATCCCGCTGCGGTCCACCGGGGGATCAACGGCTGCTGGCTCGGCGCTCACGGAGTCGCACTCTACGGTCGATACGGTGCGGGCATGAAGTTCGGGCGACGCGGATCACCTCTGGTCAGCGTGGTCGTGCCGGTGTACGACGTCGAGGCGTACCTGCCCGAGGCGCTCGACTCGGTGCTCGCCCAGACCTACCCCGCCCTCGAGGTGGTCGTCGTGGACGACGGGTCCACCGACGGCTCGGGCGCGATCGCGGACGAGTACGCCGCCCGCGACCCGCGCGTCCGGGTCGTGCACATCGAGAACCGCGGGCTCGGCGCGGCCCGGAACGAGGGCCTGCGGCACGTCACCGGCGACCTGCTCGCCTTCGCCGACTCCGACGACGTGGTGCCGCCGGACGCGTATGCCGTGCTGCACCGGCAGCTGCGTCGTACCGGCGCGGACTTCGTCACCGGCTCGGTCGCCCGCTGGGACGGCGGCGCGACGCTCACCGAGCTCCCGTGGATGCGGCGGCTGCACAAGCAGCGCGCGGCCGAGGTGGTCGAGAGCCACCCCGAGCTGCTCGGCGACGTGTTCGCGTGGAACAAGCTCTTCCGCCGCCGGTTCTGGCAGGACGCGGAGCTGTCGTGGCCCGAGGGGATCCGCTACGAGGACCAGCCGACGACCACCGCGGCGTACGTCCGGGCCCGGCTGTTCGGCGTGGTGCCGGACGTCGTCTACCACTGGCGGGTCCGGTACGACGGCTCGTCGATCACCCAGCAGCGCTCCTCGCTCGAGGACCTGCGCGACCGGTGGACCACCAAGCGGATGTCGCTGGCGACCGTGGCCGGCTTCGGCTCGGACAAGGTCACGAAGGTCTTCGTCGACCGGGTGCTCGCCGGCGACCTGCACCGCTACTTCACCGAGATCCCCGGATGCTCCGACGCGTGGTGGGACCTGCTCGTGGCCGGCGTGCGGGAGTTCTGGGGCACGCGGTCGCTGGTGCACTCCGGGCTGCCCCCGGTGCACCGGCTCACCGGCTGGCTGGTGCAGATGGGCCGCCGCGAGGACGCGACCGCGGTGATGGAGTACGTCGCCCACCTGGGCGGCCCCGTGCCCCAGGTGCGCACACCGGCCGGCGCCCGGATCGACGTACCCGGGATCGACCCGGCGAGCGTCGATCCCGCGGCGCTGGCGCTGCGTGACTTCGAGATCCGGGGGTAGCGTCACCTCGTGCTCGCTCTCGTGAACGACGTGCCCCGGTGCTACGTCGACAACGACTGGATCTGCGGGCAGTACTGGCACGACTACCGGCCCGAGCTCGTCGACGCGACCGTCGAGCACATCTGGATCACGGTGGTCTCGGTGCTGGCCGGTCTGGTGGTCGCCGTGCCGCTGGGCCTGCTGGCCCGCCGCAACCCGGCGCTCGAGAGCGCGGTCGTCGGCGGTACGACGATCCTGTACACGATCCCGTCGCTCGCGCTGTTCTCGCTGCTGCTGCCGTTCACCGGCCTCACCGCCACCACGGTGATCATCGGCCTGACGCTCTACTCGCTGACGATCCTGGTGCGCAACGTCATCGCCGGCCTCCGCTCGGTGCCGGACGCGGTCAAGGAGTCGGCGCGCGGCGTCGGGTACTCCGACCTCGGGCTGCTCTGGCGGGTCGAGATCCCCCTCGCGCTGCCGGTGATCATGGCGGGCATCCGGGTCGCCACGGTCTCGACCGTCGCGCTGGTGACCGTCGGCTCGATCGTGTCGTACGGCGGCCTGGGCAACCTGCTGCTGCTGGCCGTCGGCAACCAGTTCAAGGCACAGATCTTCGCCGCCAGCGTGCTGTGCGTGGCGCTGGCGGTGGTCCTCGACCTGATCCTGGTGCTCGTGCAGCGCCTGCTGACCCCCTGGACGCGCCGTGCTCAGTGACGTCTTCTCCTACCTCACCGACGGCTCGAACTGGTCCGGGTCGACCGGCATCGCCGCGTTCACGGTGCAGCAGCTGCTGCTCACGGTCACCGCGCTCGTGATCGCGATGGTCCTGGGGCTGCCGCCGGCGCTGTACCTCGGCCACCGCCGACGCGGCGGGATCGTCGCGGTGAACGTCTCGAACGTCGGCCGCGCGGTCCCCGTGTTCGCCGTGCTCCTGGTGCTCGCGCTGGGACCGGTCGGCTCCGAGCAGTTCGGGCCGTTCGGGCGGGCCGGGCTCGCGACGCTGATCGCCCTGGTGCTGTTCGCGCTGCCACCCATCATCACCAACGCCTACGTCGGCGTCGTCGAGGTCGACCCCGGCGCGGTCGAGGCGGCCCGCGGCATGGGGATGAGCGAGCGGACCGTGTTCCGCGTCGTCGAGCTGCCCCTGGCCCTCCCGGTCGTGATGACGGGCCTCCGACTCGCGCTCGTGCAGGTCTGGGCGACGGCGACGATCGCCGCCCTGGTCGCCGGCCCCGGGCTCGGCCGCGTGATCACCCGGGGCTTCGCCAACCACCGCACCTACGAGGTGGTGGCTGGCGCCGTGCTGGTCGCGGTCGGCGCGCTGCTGCTGGAGGCGGTGATGGTGCTGATCGAGCGGTACGCCGACCCGATGCGCCGGGCGCGGGCGACCGTAACCAAAACGTCAGCGACCACTGTCGGCACGGCGGGTTAGGGTCGTTCTCGCGGGTGCCGTCTGGGCGCCCATCGGACACGCGCGGGGCGACGCCCCGCGGGACACAGAAGGTGGTGGCGCCCATGAGGCTCGGACGCGTACTCGGAGGGGTGGTCGCCGGAGCGCTCCTGCTCGCGACGGCCGGCTGCGGCGGGAGCGACAGCTCGCTCGAGAGCCAGGGGTCGGACGGCGGCAGCGACGGTGGCGGCGACAAGGGCTCGGTCGTGGTCGGGGGCCAGGACTTCACCGAGAGCCAGGTCATGGCCGCGATCTACCAGAAGCTGCTGGAGAACGCCGGCTACACGGTGCAGACCAAGCTGGTCACGACCCGTGACGTCTACCTGCCCGAGCTCAGCAAGGGCTCGGTCGACATCGTGCCCGACTACCTCGCCGGTATCACCGACTACCTCAACACCGACAAGAACGGCCCGGACGCGAAGCCGGTGTCCAGCAACGACCCGCAGGCGACGCTCGAGGCGTTGAAGCCGCTCGCCGAGGCGAAGGGCATCTCGATCCTGCCGCCGTCGGACGCGACCGACCAGAACGCCTTCTTCGTCACCCAGGACTTCGCGGACCAGAACGACCTCACCACGCTGTCGGACTTCGCGGCGATGAACCAGCCGATCAAGCTCGGGGCGCCGCCGGACTGCGAGGGTCGCCCCGACTGCGAGGGCGGCCTGACGAAGACCTACGGCTTCGACATCACCGAGATCGTGCCGCTCGACTTCGCCAGCGCCCAGGTCAAGGACGCCGTGAAGAACGGCGAGGTCCAGATGGGCGAGACCGGCACCACCGACGGCACGCTGAAGGACCTCGGCCTGGTGCTGCTCGAGGACGACAAGGGCATCCAGCCGGCGCAGAACCTCACGCCGGCGGTCAACTCCGACTTCCTGAAGGCCAACCCCGGCCTCGAGGACATGTTCAACGAGCTCTCGGACGCGCTGACGACCGAGGACCTGGCGGCCATGAACCTCCAGGTCGACCTGGAGCGCAAGAAGCCCGAGGACGTCGCGCAGCAGTTCCTCGACGACAAGGGTCTGCTCTGAGCACCGACTCCATGATCCGGCTGTCCGGCGTCGGGAAGACCTACGACGACGGCACGGTCGCCGTGCAGCAGCTGGACCTCGACGTCCGGCGGGGCGAGCTCGTCTGCCTCGTCGGGCCGTCGGGGTGCGGCAAGTCGACCACGTTGAAGATGGTCAACCGGCTCATCGAGCCGACCACCGGCACGATCGAGATCGACGGCCGGGACGTGACCGGGCAGGACCCGGTCCGGCTGCGCCGCGACATCGGCTACGTCATCCAGGAGGTCGGGCTCTTCCCGCACCAGAAGATCCTGGCCAACGTGATGACCGTGCCCCTGCTGCACGGCGAGTCGAAGGCGACCGCCCGCGAGCGGGCGCTGGAGCTGCTCGATCTCGTCGGGCTCGACCCGGCGCAGTACGCCGACCGCTACCCGCACCAGCTCTCCGGGGGGCAGCAGCAGCGGGTGGGCGTCGCCCGGGCGCTGGCGGCCCGCCCGCCGGTGCTGCTCATGGACGAGCCGTTCGGCGCCGTCGACCCGCTGGTCCGGCTGCGGCTGCAGGACGAGTTCCTGCGGCTGCAGGAGGACCTCGGCGTCACGGTGGTGTTCGTGACCCACGACATCGACGAGGCCGTGCGCCTCGGCGACCGGGTCGCGGTGTTCGGTCCCGGCGGCCGGCTGGCGCAGTACGACACCCCCGCCCGTCTCCTGGGCAGACCCGCGGACGACTTCGTGGCCGACTTCGTCGGCTCCACGACCGGTCTGCGACGCCTCCAGGTGATTCCCCTCGACCCCGCCCACCTCGAGCCCCTGGACGACGTGCGCGCCGGCGACCTGGGCGCGGCCATCGACGCCGACTGCACGCTCGGCGAGGCGCTTGCGGTGCTGCTGCGCGACGACCGTGGCGTGGTCGGCGTCAAGCAGGGCGCCCGGTTCCTCGGAGTTCTCACGCCCAACGGCATCCACCGCGCCCTGCGGGCCGCGCTCGCCGAGATGACGCAGGCCGGCTGACGCCGCCCCGCGGCGACGTCGGTGCGGGGCGTGCGGTTTCGTTCAATTGCTGGGTGCGGCACGGGTTACCGGCCGGTAACCGGGGCGTAGCCCAGCAATTGCGCAGAACGATCGGCCCCGCGGGTCAGTCGACCGGGACGTCGCGGTGCCAGGACTCGGTGACGTACTTGGTCTTCCAGTCCATCGAGGTGTAGAGCCCGGCGGCGCCGGTGGGCGAGTCCGCGTCGACCTCGAGGCCGACGCGGTCGCGGCCGCGCCCGGCGGCGTCCGCGATGATCGTGCGCAGCAGCCCCTTGGCGACGCCGCGGCCGCGGGCCGCCTCGAGCACGCCGAGGTAGGAGACGTAGGAGCCGTCCGGGCCCGAGGAGCTCTCCGAGACCGTGCCGATGAGCGCGCCGACCGGCTGCGGCTGGTCACCGTCGGTCAGCTCGGCGAGCCACCAGTGGTCCCAGCGGTGGCCGGGGTCCTCCCGGAGCCGGAAGAGGAACTCCTCGAACGTCTCCTCGCTGGAGTTGAAGTGGTCGACGAACGCGCCCTCGAGGACCTCGTGCACCTCGCGCAGGTCGTCCTCGTCGGGCATCCCGGAGCCGGCACGCCGGACCAGCCGGAACACGACGCCGGCGGACTCCCAGCACGCGGGGTCGGGCACCAGGCTCTTCTCGTCCGGGGTCACGGGTCGGCTCATCTGCCACCAGCGGCGCACCCGTGCGAAGCCGGCGGCTTCGAGCCAGCGCGCCTGCCGCTCGTCCCCCTCGAAGGCCCCGGTGTCGATCTGCTGCTCCGGCAGGCCGCGGGCGGCGCCGACCGCGCGGGCCTGGCCCTCGGCCCAGGCGAACAGCACGTCCGAGCAGGCATCGGCGACGGCGTCGGGCAGGTCGCGCTGCACGATGTGCACGAAGAGCATCCGGCCGACCGACCGGTCGTGGACGCTTCCCCAGGCGTGGATGTCGCCGTCGGCGTCGCGGACCACGACGTTCTCGCGCATCCGCAGGCCGCGCTCGGACACCTCGACGAGCACCTCGTCGACCCCGGAGGCGGCCCAGCCGCGACCGTGCCGCTCATGGGCGCGCAGGAGGTGCGTGAGTCGCGCGACCTCGAAGCGGTCAGCGGGGTCGGGCGTGCCGACGGTCCAGCCGTCGGGCAGCGCAGCTCGCTCCCCCACCAGCTGGTCGGGGTCGCTCTCGAACCGGTTCTCGTCGGGGATCACGTCTCCGATCATCCCGTACGACGGGCACGCGGAAACGTGGTGAGGGCCTCAGGCCCGCTTGCGCTGCGCCTCCGCGTCGCGCCAGGCCTGCGTCACGACCTCCAGCTCGGCGCGGACGACGTCCAGCTCCTGCTCGAGCTCGGCGACCCGGACGACGGCGTCCGCGGCGCGCTGCTCGGCATCGCGGAGCCGCTCGGAGACCTCGGCTCCCTCGCGCTCGGCAGAGTCGGCGCGACGCGCCTCGGCGTTCAGCTTCCGGGTCGCGTCGGCGGCCCGCCCCTGGGCGGCCGTCAGCGCGTCCTCGAGCTCGTGGATCGACTCCTCGTGGCGGGCGATGCGGGTGCGCATGCTCTCCGCGAAGGCGGCGTTCTCGGCGGTCCGGGCCGCGGTGATCTCCCGGTACGCCTGGGCCTGCTCGGCGCGGTCGCGCGCGGCCTCGCGGCGGGTGAGCGCGAGCTCGGAGTGGGTGATGCGGGTGGCGGCGGCACCGAGCACGACGGCGCCGGCGGCGGCGACCGCGACCAGCGCCAGCGAGCCGCTGGTGATCGCCCCGGCGACCAGGACCGCCGCGAGGACGAGGAGGGCGACGGCGACCGTCAGCCGGGTGCTGCGCTGGCGCCGCCGGCCGGGACGGGCGGCGGAAGGTGCCTGGGGGGAAGCCATACCACCACGTTAGGCGTCCTCGTCGTCGGATCGGACGCGACACGCGCGCTCGAGGACGATCGAGGTGATGACGATCGCCACGCCGCCGAGCGCGGCGGCCGCCGAGCGCCACAGCCGCTGGGAGGCGAGGTCGGAGTCCATGCCCACCCAGCTGAGCGCGTAGCCGGCGTACCCGCCGGCCACCAGGGCCCCCACCAGCGCGCAGGCCCGGGCCAGCACCAGGCGGTTCACGGCGCGGTGCGGCTCGAGGCGCTCGTGCTGCACGTGCACCGTGCGCCAGGTGAGGTACGCCGTGGCGCCGAGGATCGCTGCGACCAGGAGGAGCGCCAGCGGCTGGGCCCAGGTCACGATCGGCGCGGTGCCGCGGACCCGGATCGCCAGCGGGTGCAGCAGGTAGCCGCCGAGCAGGCCGGCCACGGCCCACACGGTCATCGCTGCCGCGGAGGTCGGGCGAAGCCGCCCGCCCGACGGCTCGTCGCCGGACGGGGCGCCGTTCACCGGGGTATCACTGGACCTCGAGGACCAGGTCGTCGCGCAGCTTCAGGCCGCTCTGGTCGGTGCGCTCCAGCAGGGTGGCGATCGGGCCGTGCTCGGGAATCTCGGCCTCGGGCTCGAGGTCGAACCACGGGCGCAGCACGAACGCGCGCTCGGCGGCCCGTGGGTGGGGCAGCCGCAGCGACGGCTGGTCGCTGCGGCGGTCGCCGACGACGATCAGGTCGACGTCGAGGGTCCGGGGTGCGTTCTGGACCTCGCCGCGCTCACGGTCGAAGGCGTCCTCGATCGCCAGCGCGCGGTCCATCAGCCGGCTCGCGGCCAGGGTGGTGTCGATGAGCACGACCGCGTTGAGGTAGGTCTTCGCCTCGGGCGGCGAGTCGACCGGGTCGGTCTCGTAGACCGGCGAGACCGCGGTGACCCAGACGTCCGGGGTGTCGGCGATCGCGTTGACCGCGCCCTGCAGGCTCGCCATCCGCTCCCCGAGGTTCGACCCCAGCGCCAGCACCGCGCGCCGGATCGGCCGCATCTCGCCGGTCAGCGTGTCGGTGTCGACGATGTTCGGGTTGGGGGTCTCAGTCACGGTCGGCCCTCGCGTTTCCGGGTGATGGTGAGCGCGACGTCCGAGAACGTCGCCTCGATGGGTGCGTCCGGCTTGTGGACCGTGACCCGCGCCCAGTCAACACGGTCGTCCAAGAGGCAGACGTCCGCGATCCGCTGGGCCAGGGTCTCGATCAGGTCGACCGGATCCTTCTCCACGGCGCCTTGCACCGAGGCCACGAGACTTCCGTAGTCGACGGTCTCCTGCAAGTCGTCGGAGCCCGCGGCCGGGCGGGTGTCGAGGCCGAGCACGAGGTCCACGACGAAGCGTTGGCCCTCGCGGCGCTCGAAGTCGAAGACCCCGTGGTGGCCGTGGCACTCGATCCCGAGCACCGCCAGCTCGTCGGTCCCGTCGGTCGTCGGGTGGGTCACGTGGCCTCCTGCGCAAGACGCTCCACGACGCGCAGCGCATCGCGGCTGGAGCGTACGTCGTGCACCCGCACGCCCCACACACCGGCCCGCGCCAGCTCCACCGTCAGGGCCACGTTGGCGGCCTCCCGCCGGTCGACCGGGCGCGGGGTGCCGCCGTCGTCGGCCAGCACCTGGCCCAGGAAGGACTTGCGGCTCGCGCCCACCAGCAGCCGGTGGCCGAGGTCGGTGAGCCGGTCGAGGTGGGCCAGCAGCTCCCAGTTGTGCCGCGGCTTCTTCGCGAACCCCAGCCCGGGGTCGAGGATGATCCGCTCGGGGCGCACCCCGGCGGCCAGCACGGCCTCCACCCGGGCCGCGAGCTCGTCGCGGACGGCCTCCACGACCCCGCCCGGCCCGTCGTAGACCGCGAAGTCGCGCATGTGGTGGCTGTGCGCGCGCCAGTGCATGGCGACGTACGCGGCGTCGGCGTCCGCGACGACGGACAGGATCCGCGGGTCGGCGAGGCCGCCGGACACGTCGTTGACGATGGCCGCGCCGGCCGCCAGCGCCGCCTCGGCGACCTGGGCGCGCATGGTGTCCACCGAGACGGTCGCCCCCTCGGCGGCCAGGGCCGTGATCACCGGGACGACCCGGTCCAGCTCCTCCTCGACCAGCGGGCGGGTGGCCCCGGGCCGGGTGGACTCGCCGCCGATGTCGAGGATGTCGGCGCCCTCGGCGAGCAGCTCCAGGCCGTGCGCGATCGCAGCGTCGGGCTTCAGCCAGCGTCCGCCGTCGGAGAAGGAGTCGGGGGTGACGTTGACGACCCCCATCAGCTGCGGCGTGGTCGTCATGTCACGCAGGCTAGTCGGTGGACGGCCCGCCTCAGTGGC
>DASTXB010000045.1:0-44815 GCA_035765695.1 Nocardioides sp.
GACTCCGGTGACCTCTCCCTGGTCGAGCGCGAGATCGACTGGGTGATCAAGTGGCGGCTCCTCGAGCGCTACCGCCACCAGCACGACCTCCCCCTCGGTCACCCCAGGATCGCCCAGCTCGACCTGGCCTACCACGACATCCACCGGGAGCGTGGCCTCTACTACCTCCGGGAGAAGCGCGGCGCGGTGGCGCGGGTGACCAGCGACCTGGAGATCTTCACCGCCAAGTCGGTGCCGCCCCAGACGACGCGGGCGCGGTTGCGCGGCAACTTCATCCAGCGCGCGCAGGAGCGCCGCCGGGACTTCACCGTCGACTGGGTGCACCTGAAGCTGAACGACCAGGCGCAGCGGACCGTGCTGTGCAAGGACCCGTTCCGGGCGTACGACGAGCGGGTCCAGCGCCTGATCGACGGCATGTGACTCCACCGTTTGGTCACCAACCGCAGGTGCTGCCCCCGAATTTCTGCGGTTGGTGACCAATCCGCAACACACAGCCCGCCGATCAGCGTCCCCTCAGGCACGCCGGATAGGGTGACCGCGCTGTAACGAACCCGATCCGAATTAGGTGAAGCTCCGTGTCCCGACGTCTCCGACGCCTCCCGGCCGCCCTGCTGCCGCTGCTGCTGGCCACCACCCTGGTCGCCTGCGGCTCCGACGACAGCAGCGACGGCAGCGACTCCAGCTCGAGCGGGGAGCTGCACGGCATCTCGATCAGCGGCGACCTCGGCAAGGAGCCGGAGGTCGACTGGAACGGCAAGCTCGAGACGGACAAGACCGACACCACGGTCGTGTCCGAGGGTGACGGCGACGAGATCGCCGAGGGCGACCAGGTGCAGGCGTACCTGTGGATCGGCAACGGCTACACCCAGGAGAAGGCCTACAGCGACTACGACAACGGGCAGCCGGAGACCGTCACGGCCAGCAACGACCTGAGCCCGGTGTTCAAGGACGCCGTGCTCGGTCAGAAGATCGGCTCCCGCGTCGCGGTCACCACGACCGCGGAGGACGCGTTCGGCGCCGCCGGCAACCCCAACCTCGGGATCGCCAACAAGGACACCGTCCTGATCATCGTCGACCTGATGGAGCCCTACGAGGCCCCGAAGCCGAAGGACGTGCCGTCCTCGCAGCTGCCGAAGGTCGTCGAGAAGGGCGGCACGGTCACCGGCCTGGACTTCTCCGGCGTGCAGAAGCCGGACCCGGAGGGCGACCTGCTGCGCAGCGTCGTCAAGAAGGGCGACGGCAAGACCGTCACGCAGGACATGACGGTCACCGCCAACTACCTCGGCGAGACGTACGACGCGAAGAAGCCGTTCGACGAGAGCTACTCCAAGAAGCCGGTGCCGTTCTCGCTCCAGCAGGTCGTCAAGGGCTGGACCTACGGCCTGTCCGGCCTCAAGGTCGGCGACCGCGTGGTGCTCCAGATCCCGCCGGCCCTCGGCTACGGCGCGCAGGAGCAGCCGAACATCCCGGCGAACAGCACGCTGTACTTCGTCGTCGACATCATCTCGGCCAAGTAGCTCGGCCCAGTAGCAGGACGTAGGGGACGCGGCAGCATGGCGGTGCAGAAGAGCGAGCGACTGCTCAACCTGCTCATCATGCTGCTCGTCCAGCGCCACTACGTCTCGAAGGACCGGATCCGCGCGATCCTCTACCCGGACTCGACCACCGACGCCTTCGAGAAGATGTTCGAGCGCGACAAGGAGGAGCTGCGCAGCCTCGGCGTGCCGATCGAGGTGGGCAGCATGGACGCCTACTTCGACGACGAGCCGGGCTACCGGATCCGTCCCGACCGGCTCGCGCTGCCCGACGTCCAGCTCACCGCCGACGAGGCCGCCGTCATCGGCCTGGCCACCCGGGTCTGGGAGCACGCGCGGCTGGCCGAGGCCACCACGGAGGCGGTGCGCAAGCTCACCGCCCTCGGCGTCCCGACCGACGTCAGCGCGCTCGACATCGCCCAGCCCCGGCTGAGCGCCGACGAGCCGTCGTTCGACGTGTTCTGGGAGGCGGTCCAGGACCGCACGCCGGTCGAGTTCGAGTACCGCCGCCCCGGCGCCACCGGCACGAAGACCCGCCACCTCCAGCCGTGGGGCGTGGTCCGCTACTCCGGTCGCTGGTACGTCGTCGGGTTCGACACCGACCGCGGCGAGGAGCGGGTCTTCCGGCTCTCGCGCGTCCAGGGCGAGGCGCGCAAGAAGGGCCGGCCCGGCTCGTACGACGTACCGCCCGGCACCGACGTCCGCGCCACCGCCGTCCGGCTCGCGCCGGCGCCGACCACCACGACCGTCACGCTGCTCGTCCGCGCGGACGCCGGCCTGGCGCTGCGCCGAGACGCCGACTCCGTCGAGACCGACGTCGCCGGACCCGACGACCGCACCGGCTGGGACCGGCTGGTGATCACGCGCGGCAGCGGGGTCGCCGACGAGGTGCTCGGCTACGGCGACGCCGTGTACGTCGAGCAGCCCGAGCAGCTCCGCGACGAGGTGGTACGACGCCTCACCGCGACCCTGGAGCGGTCCGCATGAGCGCCACCGCCAGCCCCGCCGGCACCGGCGGCACCGGCGGCACCGGCGGCACCGGCGCCGGTGCCAAGGACCAGGTCGCCCGCCTGCTGACCCTGGTGCCGTACCTCCACACCCACGGCCAGGTCCGGCTCGCCGAGGCCGCGGCCGTCCTCGGCGTCGACCCGGCGCAGCTGCTGGGCGACCTCAAGGTGCTGCTGATGTGCGGGCTCCCGGGCGGCTACCCCGACGACCTCATCGACGTCGACCTCGACGCGCTCGAGGGACCGGAGGGCCCTGAGGCCGACGGCGTGATCCGGGTGTCGAACGCCGACTACCTGGCCCGCCCGCTGAAGCTGACCCCGACCGAGGCCACCGCGATCATCGTCGCGCTCCGGGCGCTGCGCAGCACCGCGACCGAGGAGACCCGCGAGGTCGTGGACCGGGCGCTCGCCAAGCTCGAGGCGGCGGCTGCCGAGGGCTCGGCCGTGCCACAGATCGATCCAGGGGTGGAGACCGCCGAGCGGCTCGACCAGGCCCGGCTGGAGAGCGACCTGCAGGACGCGGTCGCGCGGCAGCGGCAGGTGCGGCTGACCTACTTCGTGCCGTCCCGGGACGAGCAGTCGGAGCGCACCGTCGACCCGCGCGGTGTCGTGACGGCGCACGGGTACCGCTACCTCGACGCCTGGTGCCACAGCGCCGAGGCGCCGCGGCTGTTCCGGCTGGACCGGATCCGCGGCGCCGAGGTGCTCGACCAGCCGATCGAGACCGCGCCGGAGCCGCCGCGCGACCTCAGCGACGGGCTGTTCACCCGGTCCAGCGACACCACGCCGGTGACGCTCGAACTGGACCGGCAGGCGCGCTGGATGGTCGAGTACTACCCGGTCGAGGCGGTCCGCAGCCGCCGCGGCGGCCGGCTGGAGGTCGATCTCCTCATCGCCGACGAGCACTGGCTGCAACGCCTGCTGCTGCGGCTGGCGCCGCACGCGCGGGTGCTCAGCCCGCCGCAGCTGCACGACCGGCTCCTCGACCAGGCCCGCACCACCCTCAGCCTGTACGCCTGACCGGCGTACGATGAAGACGCACCGACCACCACCGATCCACGACAGATCCACGAGCAGATGAGGTCCTGATGTTCTCCTTGATCAGCATGCCCCAGGGAGCCGAGTGGCTCGTGATCCTGGCGATCGTGGTGCTCGTGTTCGGCGCGGCCAAGCTGCCCGACCTCGCCCGGGGCACCGGCCAGGCGCTGCGCATCTTCAAGGCCGAGACCAAGGGCCTGCGCGACGACGACGAGAAGGACGCGGCCACCCCGCCGCCCCCCGTGCCGCCGGCGCCGACCGAGCTCCCGCCGACCTCGCAGGAGCAGGTCAGGTCCGAGACTGTCCAGTCCGAGGACCCCCAGTCCGACAAGCACAACAACTGATCCAGCACTGAGTTGGCCGTCTCCGGGATCCTCCGGCTCTTCTCCGGGAAGCCCGTCCATCCCGTCGGTGCCGATGGTCGCATGGCGCTCTCGGATCACCTGCGGGAGCTGCGCGCGCGCATCCTGAAGGTCGCGCTCGCCCTCGTGGTCGCTCTCGTCGTCGCGCTGTTCTTCTTCGACCAGCTCTACGACTTCGTCTACGGGCCCTACAAGGACGCCCAGGAGAGCCTGCCGAAGGGCTCGAGCCTGGCCACCACCAGCGGCGCCGGTGGCGGCCTGATGCTCTACCTCAAGCTGTGCGGCTTCGCCGCGCTGATCGGCACGAGCCCGATCTGGCTCTACCAGATCTGGGCGTTCATCCTCCCGGGCCTGCACCCCAACGAGAAGCGCTGGTCCTACATCTTCCTGGCCGTCGCCGGGCCGCTGTTCGCCGTCGGCGTGATCCTCGGCTTCGTCACCCTGCCCAAGGGCCTGGAGGTGCTGATCGGCCTGAACCCCGACGGCGTCACCAACCTCATCGACTTCAACGAGTACCTGCAGTTCTTCTTCCGCACCCTGCTGGTCTTCGGCCTCGCCTTCGAGATCCCGGTCTTCGTGATCATGCTCAACCGCGCCGGCGTGGTGAAGGGCCGCACCCTGGGCCGCTACCGGCCCTGGATCATCGTCGCGATCTTCGTCTTCGCCGCCGCCGCGACCCCCTCGACCGATCCGTTCACGATGACGTTCATGGCCGTGCCGATGGTCGTGCTCTACCTCGTCTCCGAGTTCCTCGCCAGGGTCCACGACAACCGCAAGGAGCGCAGCCGACCCAACACCGGCCTCTCGCCGGACGAGGTCTCGCCGCTGTGATCCCCGTCGACCCCTTCGACCTCCCCGAGTGGCTGGGGGAGGAGGACGTCACCTGGGCGGCCGAGTCCGGCCTGCGCACCGGGTACGCCGTACCGGGCGTGCTCACCGGCGCCGGCCACGACCCGTTCGCGTGCGACCTGCTCGCGGTCGACGAGGCCTATCCGGTCCCGGTGGCCGACGAGAAGGCCCGCCACGACGCCCACCAGGCGTGGCGGCACGGTCAGGTGCACCTGGTCAGCGTCGACGACCGCCTGACGCTCGCGGTGCCCGGCACCGGCTTCACCGCCGACCTCGCCCTCGACGCGCTCGGCCGCCTGGCGAAGGCCGTCGGCGCCTCCGGCGAGCGCTACGCCGTCCTCCTGCGGATCGGCGCCTCCAAGCCCTAGTGTTCGCGGCGTGGAACGGATCGCGCTGCTGACCAACCCGACGTCCGGCAAGGGCCGCGGCGCGCGGTTCCGCGACGCCGCGTCCGCCCGGCTGCGCGCGGGCGGGCTGGGGGTCACCACGATCGAGGGGCGCGACGCCGACGAGGCCCTCGACCTCGCGCGACGGGCGGTCGCGGACGGCACCGACGCCCTCGTGCTCTGCGGCGGCGACGGGATGGTCCACCTCGGGGTCCAGGCCACGGCCGGCACGGGGACCCCGATCGGCATCATCCCGGCCGGCACCGGCAACGACGTCGCCCGCTACTTCGACATCCCGCGCAAGGACCCGGTCGCCGCGGCCGAGCGCGTGCTGGCCGGCACCGTGCGCACCGTCGACCTCGCTCGCAGCGGCACCCGGCACTTCGTGACCGTCCTCGCCGCGGGCTTCGACGCGATCGTCAACGAGCGTGCCAACCAGATGACCTGGCCCAGGGGCCAGATGCGCTACAACATCGCCACCCTCGCGGAGCTGCGCACCTTCGAGCCGATCCCGTACACCCTGGAGCTGGACGGCGTGCAGCGCTCCCTCGAGGCCATGCTGGTGGCGGTCGGCAACGGCCCCTCCTTCGGTGGCGGGCTGCGGATCACCGAGGGCGCCGTCCTCGACGACGGGTTCCTCGACGTCGTGGTCATCAAGCCGATGAGCAAGCCCGGCCTGGTCCGGACCTACCCGAAGCTGTTCAAGGGCACCCACGTCACGCACCCGGCGTACGAGCACCACCGGGTCCGCTCGGTCACGGTCGCCGCGCCGAACATCGTGTCGTACGCCGACGGCGAGCGCTTCGGCGCGCTCCCGCTGACCGTGGAGTGCCACCCGGGGGCGTTGGCGGTCCTCGCGTAGGTTTGGGGCATGACGACCTCGGACGACCTCAGCCCGTCCGAGCGGTACGCCGACTACCGCCGGCACCGCCAGCACCCGGTCCTGCGTGACTTCCAGGCGCTGTACGACTTCCCGCTCGACGAGTTCCAGCTCGAGGGCTGCCGCTCGATCGAGGACGGCCGCGGGGTGCTGGTCGCGGCGCCCACCGGGTCGGGCAAGACGATCGTCGGCGAGTTCGCCGTGCACCTGGCCGTGCAGACCGGGCGGAAGTGCTTCTACACCACGCCGATCAAGGCGCTGTCGAACCAGAAGTACAACGACCTGGTCACCCGCTACGGGCCGGAGCAGGTCGGCCTGCTGACCGGGGACAACGTCGTGAACGGCGAGGCGCCGATCGTGGTGATGACGACCGAGGTGCTGCGCAACATGCTCTACGCCGGGTCGCGCACCCTGCTCGGCCTCGGGTTCGTGGTCATGGACGAGGTGCACTACCTCGCCGACCGGTCCCGCGGCGCCGTCTGGGAAGAGGTGATCATCCACCTCCCGGAGTCGGTCACGCTGGTCTCGCTGTCGGCGACCGTGTCCAACGCCGAGGAGTTCGGCGAGTGGCTGGAGACCGTCCGCGGCGACACCGACACGATCGTCGAGGAGCGCCGCCCGGTCCCGCTCTACCAGCACGTCATGGTCGGCCGGCGGGTCCTGGACCTGTTCGCGAAGTCCGACGTCGACGCGGCCGCGGGCTTCGTCAAGGAGGGCGCCCCGGTCAACGACGAGCTGCTCAAGATCGCCCGCGACGACTGGGCCAGCAGCCGCATCCGAGACCGGCGCAACCCCCGCGGCCGGAGCAAGCCGGGGCAGCGCAACGTCGGCAACGGCCGCCGGGTCTGGGTGCCGAGCCGCCCTGACGCGATCGAGCAGCTGGACCGGCTCGCGCTGCTGCCCGCGATCGTCTTCATCTTCAGCCGCGTCGGATGCGACGCTGCGGTCACCCAGTGCCTGAGCGCCGGCGTACGCCTCACCACGCCCGAGGAGCGCGACGAGATCTACGCGTACGTCGAGGCGGCGTGCTCGCACCTGCCGTCCGAGGACCTGCACGTGCTCGGCTACCACGACTTCCTCGACGGCCTGACCCGCGGCGTCGCCGCGCACCACGCGGGCATGCTGCCGGCGTTCAAGGAGTGCGTGGAGGAGCTGTTCCTCCGCGGCCTCTGCAAGGTCGTGTTCGCCACCGAGACGCTGGCGCTCGGCATCAACATGCCCGCCCGTACGGTCGTCATCGAGAAGCTCTCGAAGTGGAACGGCGAGAACCACGCCGACATCACGCCGGGGGAGTACACCCAGCTGACCGGTCGCGCCGGCCGCCGCGGCCTCGACACCGAGGGCCACGCCGTCGTGCTCTGGCAGCCGGGCATCGACCCGCGCCAGGTCGCCGGCCTCGCGTCGACCCGCACCTACCCGCTCCGGTCGTCGTTCCGCCCGTCGTACAACATGGCGGTCAACCTCGTGCACCAGTTCGGCCGCGCGCGGTCCCGCGAGCTGCTCGAGCAGTCGTTCGCGCAGTTCCAGGCCGACAAGGCGGTCGTCGGCCTCGCGCGCCAGCTCCGCAAGGCCGAGGACGCGCTCGAGGGCTACCGCGAGGCGGCGTCCTGCCACCTCGGCGACTTCATGGAGTACGCCTCGCTGCGCCGCCGGATCAGCGAGGTCGAGAAGGGAGCCAGCCGGGCCCGCAAGTCGGACCGCCGCGACGAGGCCATCGAGTCACTGCGCGCGCTGAAGCCCGGCGACGTGATCCAGGTGCCGACCGGCAAGTTCGCCGGGTACGCCGTGGTCGTCGACCCCGGCTGGTCGCCCGAGGGCCCGCGCCCGTACGTCGTCACCGCCGACCGCCAGGCCCGCCGGCTGGCCATGATCGACTTCCCGACGCCGGTCACCGCGCTCGCGAAGCTGCGGGTGCCGAAGAACTTCAACGGCCGCAACCCCCAGATGCGTCGCGACCTGGCCGCCGCGCTCCGGTCGCGCACCCACGACCTGGACCCGATGCCGCCGTCGCGGACCGCCAGGACCGACCGCACCCGCACCCCGGCCGACGACGAGGTCGCCGAGCTGCGCGCCCAGCTCAAGGCGCACCCGTGCCACGCCTGCCCGGACCGCGAGGACCACGCGCGGTGGGCCGAGCGGTACTTCAAGCTGGGCCGCGACGCCCAGACCCTGAAGCGCCGGGTCGAGCAGCGCACCAACACCGTGGCCCGCCAGTTCGACCGGGTCTGCGAGGTGCTCACCGCGCTGGACTACCTCGAGGGCGAGCACGTCACCGACCGCGGCCGGCACCTGATGCGGCTGTACTCCGAGCTCGACCTGGTGGCCGCCGAGTGCATCCGCGTCGGGCTCTGGGACGAGCTGGACCCGTCCGGCCTCGCGGCGGCGCTGTCGGTGCTGGTCTTCGAGGCGCGGCGCCCGGACGACGCCTCGTCGCCGCGGATCCCTGGCGGCCTGGTCCGCGACGTGATCGGCGAGATGGTCCGGCTCTGGGGCACCCTCGACGCGCTCGAGCGCGACCACAAGCTCGACTTCCTGCGCCAGCCCGACCTCGGGTTCGCCTGGGTCGCCTACCGCTGGGCCGAGGGCGACGAGCTCGACGACGTGCTCATGGTCAGCGACCTGGCCGCCGGCGACTTCGTGCGGTGGATGAAGCAGCTGATCGACCTCGCCGGGCAGGTCGCCGACGCCGCGGGCGGCACGCCGCTGCGCGAGACCGCCCGCGAGGTCGTCCGCCGGCTGCGGCGCGGGGTGGTCGCCTACTCCTCGCTCGCCGACGACGAGGACTGAGCGGCCCGGACGGCCTCCTCGACCGGCACGTCGCCGTTGACGAGGTTCCACTGCTGCCCGGCCGTGCCCGGAGCGTCCAGCACCGCCGCGAGGACCGCGGCCACATCCGCGCGGGTCACGTCGCCACGCGACACGTCGGCCCCGAGCGACACCTTCCCGGTGGCGGGGTCGTCGGTGAGCCGTCCGGGCCGCAGGATCGTCCAGGCCAGGTCGCTCGCGCGGAGCGCGGCGTCGGCGTCGCGCTTCGCCTCGACGTACGCGCGCCAGACCTCGCTCGTGTCGTCCGGCAGCGGGTCGTCGACGCCGATCGCGGAGACCTGGACGAAGCGCTCGATGCCGGCCCTGCGCGCGCCCTCGATCGACTTCAGCGAGCCTTCGAGGTCGACGGTGCGCTTGCGCTCGATTTTGCCGTCCGGGCCGCCGCCCGCGGCGAACACCACCGCGCCGCAGCCCTCGAAGGCGACGGCGAACGCGTCGGCGTCGTCCCGCTCGATGTCGAGCAGCCGGACCTCGGCGCCGCGCTCCTCGAGCTCGGCGCGGTAGTCCTCGTTGCGCACCAGCGCGACCGGGTCGTGGTCGGCGCGGCGGAGCACGTGGATGAGCTGTCGGGCCACCTTGCCGTGGCCCCCGACGATCGCGATACGAGTCATGGCAACCACCGTACGGAGGCCCGGGTGACGGCGTAGCGTGCGCGCATGCCTGACACCCGGACGGACCTCCTGGTCATCGGCGCCGGCCCCTACGCGTACGCCGCCGCGGCGTACGCCCGCGACCGAGGCATCGACACGCACGTCGTCGGGATCCCGATGTCGTTCTGGCGCGACCGGATGCCGCAGGACATGTACCTGCGCTCCGGCACCGACTGGTACCTCGACGCGAACCGCGAGGACACCTTCGAGGCGTTCTTCGAGGAGCGCGGGCTCGACCCCGACGAGCACGACCCGATCCCGATCTCGGTGTTCCTCGACCACACCGACTGGTTCGCCGAGCGCAAGGGCGTCGTCGCCGACCAGCGCCTGGTCGCCGACGTCACCAAGCCGAACGGCACGTTCG
This sequence comes from Nocardioides sp., assembly GCA_035765695.1. GTDB lineage: Bacteria > Actinomycetota > Actinomycetes > Propionibacteriales > Nocardioidaceae > Nocardioides. Next base: position 9,898 of record DASTXB010000045.1, read on the forward strand.
TCGCCGCGATGGAGGACGGCTCGCGGATCGAGGCCGACAAGGTCCTGGCCGCGCCCGGTGTCGGGTTCTTCGCACAATTGCCGGAGTGGCACGAGCAGGTGCCGGAGCAGCACCGCTCGCACACGGTCGACCGGGTGACCTTCGACGACCTGTCCGGCGCGCGGGTGGCGGTCATCGGCGGCCGCCAGAGCGCGTACGAGTGGGCGGCGCTGCTGTGCGACCACGGCGCGACCCGCGTCGACGTGGTGCACCGGCACTCGACGCCGGCGTTCGAGAAGGTCAGCTGGCGGTTCGTCGATCCGTACGTCGAGCAGACGCTCGCGCACCGCGGCTGGTGGCGCGGCCTCACGGCGGAGCAGCGGGCCGGGATCGCCCAGGAGTTCTGGGAGGTCGGCCGGCTGACGCTGGAGCACTGGCTGGTGCCGCGGCTGCGGCCCGACGTCGTGCGAAGCCACCCGGAGACGGCGGTGACGGCGGTGCGGGCTGCGTCGGGGGAGGGACCGGTCACGCTGGCCCTGTCGGACGGGGCGGAGCTGGAGGTGGACCACGTGGTGTTCGCGTCCGGCTACCGACCCGACATCACGCGGGTGCCGTACCTCGCGGGCGTCCTGGACCGGGTGCGGGCGACCGACGGGTTCCCGGATCTGTCGGAGGGCTTCGAGACCACCCTGCCGGGCCTGTACACGGTCGGCTTCCTGGCCACCCGCGACTTCGGGCCGTTCTACGGGTTCACCAAGGGGTGCCCGTCGGCGGCGAGGCTCGTGGTCGACGAGATGCTGCGGTAGCCGGGGTCGCGCTCAGGAACAGAGGGCCTCGGTCAGCCGCTGGACCGGGCTCTCGATGCCCCACTTCTCGCCGAGCTCGGCGACCCGCGGGAGGTCGACGGGCTCGCGGGGGAGCGCGGTGGCGGGGGAGCCGAGGTCGAGGTCGCGGGCGACCGCGACGACCTGCGGGGCGACCTCGAGGTACGCCGCGGCCGCCTTGACCTTGCCGCGGGGCCCCGGCCCCATGTCGGACTCCGGATCCAGCGCGGCGGCGATGATGCCGTCCATGTCGCCGAATCGCCCGAGCAGGGTGGCCGCGGTCTTCTCCCCGACCCCCGCGACCCCGGGCAGGCCGTCGGAGGCGTCGCCGCGGAGGGTGGCGAAGTCGGCGTACTGACGGGCGTCGACGCCGTACTTGGTGCGCACCCAGTCGTTGGTGACCCGCTCGTGGTTGCCGACGCCGCGGGCGATGTAGAGCACCCGGACGTCGCGGTCGTCGTCGACGAGCTGGAACAGGTCCCGGTCGCCGGTGACGACGTCCACGGGCTGCCGGGCCTGGCTGGCGAGGCTGCCGATCACGTCGTCGGCCTCGTAGCCGTCCTGGCCGACCACGCAGAGCCCGAACGCCTCGAGCACCTCGAGGATGATCGGCACCTGGACCTCGAGCGGGTCGGGCACCTCCTCGACGTCCGGCTCCCCCACGCGCTCCGCGACCACCCGGTGCGCCTTGTACGACGGCAGCAGGTCCACCCGCCACTGCGGCCGCCAGTCGTTGTCCCAGCAGCAGACCAGGTCGGTCGGGCGGTAGTCGGTCACCAGCCGCGCGATGAAGTCCAGGAACCCGCGCACCGCGTTGACCGGGGTGCCGTCGGGGGCCTTGATCTCGGGCACCCCGAAGAACGCGCGGAAGTACATCGAGGCGGAGTCGAGGAGCATCAGGCGTCCGGGCTCGGTCACGGAGCAGATCCTGCCACGGGAGATGCCCTACCCTGCTCGCGTGACCCCACCTGAGCTCGAAGGCACCGACCGGAGGATCCTGGAGCTGCTCGCCCAGGACGGCCGGATGTCGTTCACCGACCTCGGCAAGGCCACCGGACTCTCGACGTCGGCGGTCCACCAGCGCGTCAAGCGGCTGGAGTCGCGCGGGCTCATCACCGGGTACGTCGCCACGGTCGACCACGAGCAGCTCGGGCTGCCGCTGACCGCGTTCATCTCGATCCGGCCGATCGACCCCTCGCAGCCCGACGACTCGCCCGAGCGCCTGCGCGGCATCCCCGAGATCGAGTCGTGCTGGTCGGTCGCCGGCGACGAGTCCTACATCCTCAAGGTGCGCGTCGCCACGCCGACCGACCTCGAGGACCTGCTGGCCCGCGTCCGCGCCGCCGCGAACGTCTCCACACGCACCACGATCGTCCTCTCCACGCCGTACGAGGGACGGCCGGTCGGCTGAGCCCTCGGCGCCTCCGGCATGCGGTTTGGTCACCAACCGCAGAGTGGAAGCGCTCCCATCTGCGGTTGGTGACCAATCCGCGCGACCTCGGGCGGCCTCACCAGGCCTGGAGCGCCGCCGTCCGGCGCGACGCCTCGGCGACCTCGGCCGCCTTGAGCGCGGCGGAGTCGAGGTCGGCGTGCTGGGCCCACCACTCCTGGCCGGCGGCGGGGAGGGTGTGGATCGGGTCGTAGTACTCGTAGGTCCGCGACAGCGCGTCCTCGGCGGAGGCCTCGATCGAGGTGCGGTAGTTCTTGGTCCAGTAGGAGATGCCGCGCTCGGTGTCGTACGCCGCGAGCTGGTGCACCCAGCGCTTGCCGACGAACGGCACGTCGCAGACGATCCGCGGGGTCGCGAAGCCGGGCAGGTAGCCCATGATGTGGTGCTGCAGCTTCTGCGCGTCGGCGACGGAGACCCGCCAGTGCTCCGAGAACGGGATCATGTCGCACATGTAGAAGTAGTACGGCATGATCTGCGCGCCATCGAGCAGCCGGAAGCACAGGTCGAGCAGCGCGTGCGGGTCGGCGTTGACGCCGTTGAGCAGGACGCCCTGGTTGCGCACGTCGCGGACGCCGGCCTCGAGCATCGCGGTCGAGGCACGGGCGACCAGCGGGGTGATCGAGTTCGCGTGGTTGGCGTGGGTGTGGATCGCGATCGAGACGCCGCGCGACCGCGCCGTACCGGCCACCCGGGCCATGCCGGCGCGGACGTCGTCCTGGAGCCAGTGCTGGGGCAGCCCGACCAGCGCCTTGGTGGCGAGCCGGATGTCGCGGATGTTCTCGATCTCCAGCAGCTGGGTGAGGAAGTCCTCCAGGCGCGGCCAGGGCATGTTCGCGACGTCACCGCCGGAGACGACCACGTCGCGCACCGACGGGGTACGTCGCAGGTAGTCGAGCATGTCGCCGAGCCGGTCGTTGGGCTTGCCGAGGAACTTCAGCTTGTCCACGGTCGGGGTGGAGTTGCCGACCAGGTCCATGCGGGTGCAGTGGCCGCAGTACTGCGGGCAGGTGGGGAGCAGCTCGGCGAGCACCTTGGTGGGGTAGCGGTGGGTCAGACCCTCGGCGACCCACATGTCGTGCTCGTGCAGCGAGTCGCGGGTGGCGTGCGGGTGCGACGACCAGTCCGTGCGCCGGTCGGAGAAGACCGGGATCATGTAGTGGCGCACCGGGTCGGCGTAGAACTCCTCGGTCAGCGACCCCGCGCCGGCCGGGACGGCGTGCGGCACCATCGTGTTCATCATCTGCGGCGGCACCAGCATCGACATGGTCGCCCGCTCGGCCTGGTCGCGCTCGAGGTCGGCGTAGAACCGCTCGTCGAGCAGGTCGCCCATCAGCTCGCGCAGCTGCTTGACGTTCTTGACGCAGTGAGCGCGTTGCCACTGGACGGATTCCCACTCGTCGGCGGTGACGTCCTTCCAGCCCGGGAACCGGGTCCAGTCGGGCTCGACCAGCTCGACCCGGCGGTACGGGTAGGGCTGTCCGGTCTGTCCCTCGATCAGCGAGGCGATCGACGTCTCGATGCTCATGGCACTCCTCCTGGGGCGCGTCGTTTGTGTGGGCCACACCACCTCTGCCAGAGTAGGAGAAGATCATCCGGCATGTCGAATGCCACGCCGCATATCTTCCTGCCGTACGCCCGAATCCTCGTAAGGACGATCTGTGACCAGCGACCCGACCGGCCTCCACCGCGTGCTCGACGCCAGCGACGGCGGCAGTGGCGGCGGCACCGTCCGGCTGCCCCAGGCGGCCGACCGGCTCGACACCCGCCGCGAGCTCTGGCCCGACGAGGTGCGGATCCGCGTGGAGCGGCTCAACCTCGACGCCGCCTCGTTCCGCCAGCTCGAGAGGAAGCACGGGGGAGACGGCGCTGCCGTCCGCGCCGAGGTCCTCGAGATCGTGCGCACCCGCGGCAAGATGCAGAACCCCGAGACCGGCTCCGGCGGCATGCTGGTCGGCACCGTCGAGGAGGTCGGGCCGGAGTCGCCGCTCGGTCTCGCCGTCGGCGACCGTGTCGCCACCCTCGTCTCGCTCACGCTGACCCCGCTGGTCATCGAGGACGACCTCGCCCGGTGGGACGGCCACAGCGAGCAGGTGCCCTGCGACGGGTACGCCGTCCTCTTCGGCCGCTCGATCGCCGCGGTGCTGCCCGACGACCTGCCGGCCGAGCTCAGCCTCGCGGTCATGGACGTCTGCGGCGCCCCGGCGCTCACCGCCCGGGTCGTCGAGGCCAGGGTCGAGCAGGGCGAGCAGCCGGTCGTGGCGGTGATCGGCGGCGGCGGCAAGTCCGGCTCGCTGAGCCTCGCCGCTGCCCGCCGCGCCGGCGCGAAGCGCACCATCGGCGTGGTCCCGCACGACGCCGAGGCCGCGCTGCTGCGCGAGGCCGGCCTCGCCGACGAGGTCGTGGTCAGCGACGCCCGCGACCCGATCGCGCTGCGCGACGCCGTGACCGCTGCAGGGGGACCGGCCGACGTCACCGTGGTCTGCGTCGACGTCCCGGGCTGCGAGGGCGGGGCGATCCTGGCCACCGCCGACCGCGGCACCGTCGTCTTCTTCTCGATGGCCACCTCGTTCTCCGCCGCCGCGCTGGGTGCCGAGGGACTGGCTGCGGATGTCACCATGCTGATCGGCACCGGCTACACGCCGGGCCACGCGGCGTACGCCCTGGAGCTGCTCCGGGAGAGCCCGGGCGTGCGGGGCCTGTTCGAGAGGAGGCTGTGATGGCGCAGCGCGGATCCAGGGCCCGGGGCAAGCTCGACCTCGACCCGACCACCGTCCGGCAGGCACGGTCGCTGGCGCGCAAGGCCGGCCGTCCGATCGTCACCATGGCGAAGAAGCACACCACGGTCGCCGTCGAGCGGGCCACGCTGCGGCTGGCCGGCCTCGAGGGCGCCGACCCGGACGGGACGCCGTGGGTGAACCGGCTGATGGACGTCGTCCGCGCCGACTCCGGGCTGGAGCACGGCGTGGCGCTCCCGGTGTGGGACGCGCTGCTGCGCGGCGAGGCCGACGACCTGCGGACGCTCGCCGAGAAGGCGTCGGCGGGGTCCGTGACGTTCCGCCTCCCCGAGGGCAAGGACGCCGAGCGCGCCCGCCGGGCGTCGCGCAAGCACGTCGGCCGCGGGATCAAGCACATCGACGCCCGCCGGGCCGAGCGCGACCGGCTGATCCGGCGGTTCGGCGACGCCCCGAGCACCCCGTGGATCTACCTGATCGTGGCGACCGGCGACATCTACGAGGACATCCCGCAGGCCCAGGCGGCGGCCCGCGAGGGCGCCGACGTGATCGCGGTGATCCGCTCGACCGGCCAGAGCCTGCTCGACTTCGTGCCGGAGGGCGCCACCCGCGAGGGCTTCGCCGGCACGTACGCGACCCAGGAGAACTTCCGGCTCATGCGGGCCGCGCTGGACGAGACCAGCAAGGAGCTGGGGCGCTACGTCCGGCTCACCAACTACGCCTCCGGGCTGTGCATGCCGGAGATCGCGGCGCTGGCCGGCATGGAGCGCCTCGACATGATGCTGAACGACTCGATGTACGGGATCCTGTTCCGCGACATCAACCCGGTCCGGACCTTCGTCGACCAGCGCTTCAGCCGCCAGGTGCACGCCCGCGCCGGCATCATCATCAACACCGGCGAGGACAACTACCTCACCACCGCCGACGCGGTCGAGGCGGCGCACACGGTGACCACCAGCCAGCTGCTCAACGAGTACTTCGCCAAGGAGGCCGGGCTCCAGGACTGGCAGCTCGGGCTGGGGCACGCGTTCGAGATCGACCCGGACGTCCCGGACTCGTTCCGCCTCGAGCTCGCACACGCGCTGCTCGCCCGTGAGCTGTTCCCGGACGCGCCGCTGAAGTGGATGCCGCCGACGCGGCACATGACCGGCGACGTCTTCCGCGGTTACCTGCTCGACGGCTTCTTCAACCTGGTCGGGGCGCTGACCGGGCAGGGCATCCTGCTGGTCGGCATGATGACCGAGGCCGTGGTGACGCCGTGGCTCTCCGACCGCGACCTGGCCCTGCAGAACGTCCGGTACGTCATGAACGCGGCCGGCAACCTGCACGAGGACTTCCGTCCCGCTCCCGACGGATTCATCGCCGAGCGCGCGCGGCAGGTGCTCGCCGAGACCATCGACCTGCTCGACCGGATCATCGGCGACACCGACGCTGCCGGCGACCCGCCGCTGCTGGCCGCGATCGCCGACGGCACCTTCGGGCTCATGAAGCGTCCCGCCGACGGCGGCAAGGGCCTCGAGGGCGTCGCCCGGAAGTCGAGCGCCTACTACAACCCCGCGACCGAGATCCTCGAGGAGCAGGCATGAGTCACGTCGTACGCCCGTACGGCGACACCACCGGCGACGGCATGGTGCAGGTCAGCTTCACGCTGCCCGTCCCGCACTCCAAGGTCGCCGAGGGCGCCGCGGCCCAGCTGGCGAACAAGATGGGCATCGAGCCCGCGCTGGTCGTGCACGCCAAGCCGATGGGCCCGGACTTCACCTTCTTCGTCGTGTACGGCCGTGTGCACCACCTGGTGAACCTCGACGAGGTGCAGGTCGTCGAGCGCGACTACCCGCTGCTCACGCCCAAGGAGGTCAACGCCGCGGTCAAGCGCGCGCTGCGCCGCCGGCTCGTGGTGGTGGGCGGCTGCATCGGCACCGACGCCCACACCGTCGGCATCGACGCGATCCTCAACATCAAGGGGTTCGCGGGCGAGAAGGGCCTGGAGTACTACCGCGAGCTGAAGGTCGTGAACCTCGGCGCCCAGGTGTCGGTCCCGCAGCTGGTCGAGCGGGCGCGCGCCGAGAAGGCCGACGCCGTCTTGGTCTCGCAGGTCGTCACCCAGCGCGACGCGCACCTGCTCAACACCCGCGAGATGTCCGCGGCCTTCCGCGAGTCCTACCCCTCCGACAAGCGACCGCTGCTCATCGTCGGCGGCCCGCGCTTCGACGAGGCAATGGCCTCCGACCTCGGCGTCGACCGGGTCTTCAGCAGGGGTACGACGCCCGGAGAGGTCGCGTCGTACCTCGTCCACCGCCTGGCCACCACGGGGGAGGCAGCGTGACCGCCGAGTCGTCCGCGCAGGTCGGGATGAAGGTCGTGCACCGCCGGTACGTCCCGTACTCGCACGCGCACTACGCGGGCAACCTCGTCGACGGTGCCTACAGCCTCGGGCTGTTCGGCGACGTCGCCACCGAGATGTGCATCCGCACCGACGGCGACGAGGGCCTGTTCGCGTCGTACTCCGACGTCCAGTTCAAGGCGCCCGTGCACGCGGGTGACGTCCTCGAGGTCACCTGCGAGCTGGTGCGGGTCGGCACCCGGTCCCGCGTCATGGAGTTCGCGGTGCACGTGGTCGCCCGCGGGGCCGCGACCGAGGAGCGCCCCGGGGCGGCCGCGGTCCTCGACGAGCCGATCGAGGCGACGACGGCCGTCGGCACCGTCGTCGTGCCCGCCTGACGGCGCGTCGCGCGACGACACGCCGGTCACGATCCGGAATTTTCGGGATATTTTCGTGGTCCGGATCACACCGCTGACCTGCGCTTTCGCACGTTTGCGCAGGTCAGCGACCTCTTGACTCGGGCGTGGGCCGCGTTCCAAGGTGTCCGGCGTTCGTCCATGCAGATCGTGCCTGGCGGACCGTCGTCCGAGTGGCCGTGTCGGAGGGTGGGAGTGCCAGCCATCCGTCCGACCTGGTTCGCGGAGGTCGGTCCGCCGCCGAGGACGAGCACGGATGGGACCCGCGTCCCCTAGACAACAGCCTGTCCCCGGCACCCGGTCGAGGACGGACTGGTCCGAAGGGTGCGGGTCCCTTCCGATGTCCCGGTATTTTTCCCCCATGGGTCTTCGCGTGCTGGCCGCCTTCGTGTCCGGGGTGGTGCTGTCGCTCGCCTTCGAGCCGGTGGCCCAGCCGATCGTCATCCCGTTCGCGGTCGCGGCGTTCGTGCTGTGCTGCCGTGGGCTGCGGCTGCGCAGCGGCTGGATCCCGGGTCTCGCGTTCGGCGTCGGCTTCCAGTACGTCCTCATCGTCTGGATGCGCGCGGTCGGCCCGGACGCCTGGCTGGCGCTGGCGTCCGCCGAGGCGGCGTTCCTCGGTGTCCTGGGGTCGCTCACCGCGGTCCTGACCCGGCACCGCTGGTGGCCGCTGTGGGTGGCGGCCGCGTGGACCGCGGTCGAGGTGTGGCGCAGCGGCTGGCCGTTCAGCGGCATGCCGTGGGGCCGGCTGGCGTTCGCCGTCGTCGACACCCCGGTCGCCCGGTCGCTGCCCTGGATCGGGGCCGTGGGGGTCAGCTTCCTGCTGGCGCTGAGCGGCACCCTGCTCGCCTGGGTGGCGGTCGCCCGGGGCCGCGAGCGCAGGGTCGCCGCGGCCGCCCTCGGGGGACTGGTCGTGGTGTCGCTGGTGCCCGTCGCTCTCCCGTGGAAGGCGAGCCCGGAGTCCGAGATCACCGTCGCGGTCGTGCAGGGCGACGTCCCGGGCAGCGGCGACGACATCCTGTACGACTACCGCCAGGTCACCCAGAACCAGGTCGACATGACGGTGCAGCTCGCCCGCGACGTCCAGACCGGCGCGGAGCCGCGACCGGACTTCGTGCTGTGGCCGGAGAACTCGACCGCCGTCGACCCGTTCCGCGACGCCCAGACCAACAGCGCGATCCGCACGGCCAGCGCGGCGATCGGCGTGCCGATCGTCGTGGGCGGGATCGTGGACGGCGGACCCGGGCACGTGCTGAACCAGGGCATCGTGTGGGACCCGGTGACCGGGGCGGGGGACCGGTACACCAAGCGCCACCCCGTGCCGTTCGGCGAGTACATCCCCGCCCGGGAGTTCTTCACCCGGCAGTTCGGGCGGCTGGCCGAGGTCCCGCGCGACATGCTCAGCGGCACCCGCTCCGAGCCGCTCCTGGTCGCCGGAATCCCGGTCGCGGACTCGATCTGCTTCGACGTGGCCTACGACGACGGCATCCAGGCCCAGGTCGCCCGGGGCGCGCAGATGCTGACCGTGCAGACCAGCAACGCGACGTTCATCCACACCGACCAGGTCGAGCAGCAGTTCGCGATCACCCGGCTCCGCGCCGTCGAGACCGGTCGATGGCTGGCGGTCTCCTCGACGAACGGCGTCACCGGCGTGGTCGCCCCCGACGGCACGGTCGTGGCCAGCGCGGAACAACGCACCCAGGCGGTCCTGGTCGAGAAGGTCGGCCTCGACAGCAGCATCACGCCGGCGGTCCGCATCGGGCCCTGGGCCGGGCGCCTCCTCGTCGCGCTGACCGTGATCGGCCTGGCCTTCACGGTCCTCTCATCCCGTCTCCCGTATGGTCGGCGCCGGAACCGGCAGCAGGCCGAGGACATCGGCCGGCCGGACCCCGAGGTCCCGGTCGCCGCGACCGCGAGTGAAGGGACGAGCACGTGAGCCTGGGACGAGTGGTCGTCGTCATCCCGACGTACAACGAGGCCGAGAACCTCGCGTGGATCGTCGGGCGGTTGCGGGCCGCCCAGCCCGAGGTCGACGTGCTCGTGGTCGACGACGGCTCACCGGACGGCACCGGCGCGATCGCCGACGGGCTCGCCGCCGCGGACGACCAGGTGCGGGTCGTGCACCGGACGGCCAAGGCCGGCCTCGGCGCGGCGTACCTGCACGGCTTCCGGGTGGCGCTGGAGGAGGGCTACGACGTCATCGGGGAGATGGACGCCGACGGGTCCCACCAGCCCGAGCAGCTCGCGCGGCTGCTGGCCGCGCTGGAGCACGCCGACCTGGTGATCGGGTCGCGTTGGGTCCCCGGCGGCTCGGTCGTGAACTGGCCGCTCAACCGCGAGCTTCTCTCGCGCGGCGGCAACCTGTACGTGCGGATGCTGCTCGGCATCTCGGTCCGCGACGCGACCGCCGGCTTCCGGCTGTTCCGCCGCACCGCGCTGGAGAAGATCGACCTCGACTCGGTCCAGTCCACCGGGTACGTCTTCCAGACCGACATGGTCGCCCGCACGCTGGCCGCCGGGCTGGTGGTCCGGGAGGTCCCGATCGAGTTCGTCGAGCGGGTCCGGGGGGACTCGAAGATGAGCGGGGCGGTCGCGACCGAGTCGCTCAAGCGGATCACGGCCTGGGGGCTGCGCGAACGGCGCGACCAGGTACGCCGGGCGTGGCGGCGCCGATGAGCCGCCGTCGTACCCTCCCGGCCGTCCTGCTCACGGTCTTCGTGCTGCTGCCGCTGCTCGAGATCTACGTGATCGTCCAGGTCGGGCAGGTGATCGGCGCCTGGTGGACGATCCTGCTCCTCGTCGCCGACAGCCTCTTCGGCGCCTGGCTGCTGCGCCACGAGGGCGGGCGGGCTTGGCGCGCGCTGCGCGACGCGCTCCGCGACGGCCGGGTGCCGTCGACCGAGATCGCCGACGGCGCGCTGATCCTCGTGGGCGGCACGCTGATGCTGGCCCCGGGCTTCGTGACCGACGCCCTCGGGATCCTGCTGATCCTGCCGTTCACGCGCCCGGCGTTCCGGAAGGTGCTCGCCACCGCCGTCGCCCGGCGCCTGGTCCTGGACGTGACACGCCCCGGACCTGGGCCGCAAGGGCCCGTGGTCCGGGGCGAGGTCGTCGACGACGACGACTAGCTGCTGCTAGGAGACCTTGCGCTTCTTCTGGTTGGCGCGGTGCAGGTGCGCGGGACCGATCTCCCCGTCACGGAGCAGCTGCAGCCGCTCCTTGAGGATGTCCTCGAGCTCCTTCTCCGAGCGCCGCTCGAGGAGCATGTCCCAGTGGGTGCGCGCGGGCTTCTCCGCCTTCGCCTCGGGCTGGATGCCGGAGACGCTCAGGCCCTCCGCACCGCAGCGCGGGCACTCCCAGACCGCCGGGACGTCGGCCTCGACCGACATCGTGATCTCGAACTCGTGCCCCTGCGGGCACCGGTAACCAACCTGCTGACGAGCCGCGAACTCGATGCCGCGCTCGTCCTCGAAGCTCTGGCCCCCCAGCCGCGCTCCACGCAGTGTGCGCTCTGCCATGAGCCACCTCCCGATCCTGTGTTCCCCCGTGTGTGTGCCTGTCCGAGACGGACCCAGGCGGTGCTCATGACGGCATTTCCTGCCGCCGTCGGCACCGCAACCCGGTACGTGTCGTACCCAGTTCATCCACGTCTCAACCGGTTCAACGGTACGGGGCGGAGGAAGATTCCGGGAATCCCCACACGTGGGGGCGTTCACACCACGGCCGGCTCCGGGTTGCCGGCCTCCCGGATGCCCCGGCGGGGGTCCACCCGGAGCAGGAAGGCGATGCCGATGACGAAGAGCACCATCAGCGCCAGCAGGGCCGGGCGGTAGGAGTCGGTCCACTGGTGGACGAGACCGAAGACGAGGGTGCCGATCCAGCTCGTGCCGCGCTCGCAGGCCTGGTAGAGCGAGAAGTACTCGGCCTCCCGGCCGCGGGGGATGAGCTGGCTGTAGAAGGAGCGGGACAGCGCCTGCGTGCCGCCGAGCACGACGCCGATGGCGACCGCGAGCAGCAGGAAGAGCGGCAGGTTCCCGTCCGGGGTCAGCCAACCTGCGACGACGACCACCAGCCAGATGAACAGGCCGGTCAGGATGACCCGGTACGCCCCGCGGCGGCGAGCGACCCGGCCGAACCACAGGGCGCCAGCGATGCCGACGAACTGGACGACGAGGAAGGCGAGCAGCACGGTGCTCTTCTCGAAGCCGAGCTGCTTCTCGCCGTACACGCTCGCGGCGTAGATGACGGTCTGGATGCCGTCGTTGTAGAAGAGGTACGCCACCAGGAACGTGAGCGTGACCGGGTAGGTGCGCAGGTCCTTGAGCGTGTGCCAGAGCTGGCCGAAGCTCGCCTGCAGGAGCCCGCCGCGCTCGACGTCGGGGGCGACCGGCGGGCGGGCCCGGACGCCGCGGACCGGGATGATCGTGAACACGGCCCACCACACGCCGGCCGACAGCAGGCTGATCCTCACCGCGAGCTCGGTGTGGTCGCTCAGCACCGTGAGCAGCACGAAGTTGAGTGCGAGGAGCAGGCCGCCGCCGAGGTAGCCGAGCGCCCAGCCGCGGGAGGAGACCCGGTCGCGGTCATCGGGGTCGGCGATGTCGACCAGCAGGGAGTCGTAGACCACCAGGCTGGCACCGAGGAACAGCGTGGCCAGCAGCAGCAGGACGGCGCCGAGCTGCCAGTCGGAGCCGGACACCAGGAACATCAGCATCGCCATCGCGCTGCCGGCCCAGGCGAAGCCGCCCAGCAGCCGTGGCTTGTTGCTGCTGCGGTCGGCGACGGCGCCGACCACGGGGAGGATGAACGCGGACAGGATCGTGCTGACCGTGACGATGTAGAAGACCAGCGAGCCCGCCGAGACGTCCAGCCCGAGGACGTGCAGGTCCGTCGTGCACTTGTAGCCGGCGTCCTCGTCGGTCGCCCGGCCGCAGGCGGCCTTCTCCGCCACGGAGGTGAGGTACGGCGAGAACAGCACCGCGGCGGTCGTGGTGACGAACGCGCTGTTGGCCCAGTCGTACCAATACCAGGCCTTCTGCTCGCTCACCCGCTCCGGCGAGACCGTCGTCATGCGTCGCCCTTCCACTGGCCGCGCTCGATCAGCACGTCCCTGAGTATGTCGGTGCGGTCGGTGAAGATGCCGTCGACGCCCCGGTCGAGCAGCTCGTGCATCTCGGCCGCCTCGTCGATGGTCCAGGTGTGCACGTGCAGACCGGCGGCGTGTGCCCGTTGCACGAACCGCGGCGTCACGATGGTGACCGGGCCGCGGCGGTGGGGGACCTGGAAGGCCTGGAACCGCTGGCGGGTGACGACCCGGGCCAGGCGCCCGGGCAGCACCCGGAACGCGGCGATCTCCGCCGGCGTCGCACACGTCGGCACCCGGCCCCCGGTGAGCCGGCGGAAGGCCGCCGTACGCCGCCGGGAGAACGAGCCGACCAGGACCCGATGCCAGGCCTCGCGAGCGGCGATGAAGTCGGCGAGCGCAGCCACCGCGCCGTCCGACTTCAGGTCGATGTTGAAGCGGGCGTCCGGGAAGGCATCGAAGAGCTCGGCGAGGGTGGGGACGGCCTCCCGCCCGCCGACCAGCGCCTCACGCACCTCGGCGAGCGTCAGCGCGGCGATCTCGCCCTCCCGGTCGGTCACCCGGTCCAGCACGGTGTCGTGGAAGGCCAGCAGCACCCCGTCGCGGGTCACGTGGGCGTCGGTCTCGAGGTAGCGGTAGCCGAGCTCGGCCGCGTGACGGAACGCCGCCAGGGTGTTCTCGAGGCCCTCGACCTCCGGGTGGTAGGCGCCGCCGCGGTGCGCGAAGGCGAGCACGGGACCGGGTTCGTCGAGGTAGGCGTAGCCGGTGCGGGGGATCACCACGGTCGAGAGTATTCACCGGCCCGGGTCCCACCGAGCCCACCGGTGGGGCGGTAGCGTCGTCGCATGGAGAGCTTGACCTGTCCTCGTTGCGGCGCCGAGATGGTCTCCCGGGCGCTCAGCGCATCGCTCGGCGACGGTGAGGTCAGCCAGTGCCCCGACGGGCACGGCGTCTTCCTCGCGCGGGCCGACCTCGGCGCCCTCATCGAGTCGGAGAGCGACTGGCACCGCCACGCCGGCCAGCACACCGCCCCGATGCCGCGGATCACCGCCGACATGGCCGCTCCGCCCGCCGGCAAGACCCCGCCGCGCGCGTGGGTCGAGACCCTGTTCGAGTAACGGACACCGGTTCGCGGCGACGCCCGCTCCCGCGTCCCGACGGCCGCCGGTTGGTGACCAAACCGCAGATGGGAACGCTCCCACCTCGCGATTGGTGACCAAACCGCAGGCCGAATAGTCGAACGTCAGATGTCGCGGAAGGTCTCGATCGAGGCGCCGAGCTGGTTGAGGCGCTCGGCGAGGTCCTCGTAGCCGCGGTGGATGACGTACGTCGAGCGCAGGACCGAGGTGCCCTTCGAGGCGAGCATGGCCAGCAGGATCACGACGGCCGGGCGCAGCGCCGGCGGGCAGACGAGCTCGGTGCCGGTGAACGACGTGGGACCCTCGATCATCACCCGGTGCGGGTCGAGCAGCTTGACGCGGGCGCCGAGCTTGTTCAGGTCGGTCAGGTAGATCGCGCGGTTCTCGTACACCCAGTCGTGCAGGAGGGTCTGGCCCTCGGCGACCGCGGCGATCACCGCGAAGAACGGCAGGTTGTCGATGTTGAGGCCGGGGAACGGCATCGGGTGGATCTTGTCCAGCGGCGCGTGCAGCTCGGACGGCTTGGTGGTGATGTCCACCAGGCGGGTGTGGCCGTTGAGGGCGACGTACTCCGCGGAGCGGTCGTACTGCAGGCCCATCTCCTCGAGCAGTGCGAGCTCGATCTCCATGAACTCGATCGGCACCCGGCGCACGGTGATCGACGACTTCGTGACGATCGCGGCGGCCAGCAGCGACATCGCCTCGATCGGGTCCTCGCTGGGGGCGTAGTCGACGTCGACGTCGATCTCCTCCAGGCCCGTGACGGACAGGGTGGTGGTGCCGATGCCCTCGACCGTGACGCCGAGGCGCTGCAGGTAGAAGCACAGGTCCTGGACCATGTAGTTCGACGACGCGTTGCGGATCACGGTGGTGCCGGGGTGCAGCGCGGCGGCCATCAGGGCGTTCTCCGTGACGGTGTCGCCGCGCTCGGTGAGCACGATCGGCCGGCCCGGCTCGATGGCCCGGTTGACCGACGCGTGGTAGCTGCCGTCGGTCGCCTTGACCTCGAGGCCGAAGGGCCGCAGCGCCGCCATGTGCGGCTCGACGGTGCGGGTGCCGAGGTCGCAGCCGCCGGCGTACGGCAGCTCGAAGACGTCGGCCCGGTGCAGCAGCGGACCGAGGAACATGATGATCGAGCGGGTGCGCCGGGCGGCCTCCGCGTCGACGTGGTCGAGGTCCAGCTCCTTGGGCGGCACGACCTCCAGGTCGTTGTCGTCGTTGAGCCAGCGGCACTGCACGCCGAGGCTGGTGAGCACCTCGATGAGGCGGTTCACCTCCTCGATGCGCGCGACCTTGCGCAGCGTGGTGCGGCCGCGGTTGAGGAGCGTGGCGCAGAGCAGGGCGACG
Source organism: Nocardioides sp. (assembly GCA_035765695.1). Taxonomy (GTDB): domain Bacteria; phylum Actinomycetota; class Actinomycetes; order Propionibacteriales; family Nocardioidaceae; genus Nocardioides. The sequence goes on from DASTXB010000045.1 coordinate 25,188, forward strand.
CCGGCGTTCTTGGAGGTCTTGACGTCGATCTCGCCGGACAGGGTGGTGGGGCCGGTGATCCGCAGGTGGGTCGGACCGGCGCCGAGGGCGACGATCTCGGAGTCGAGCGCCGCGCCGATGCGGGCCAGCATCTCCAGGGAGAGGTTCTGGTGGCCCTTCTCGATCCGGTTGATCGCACTCTGGCTGGTCCCGAGCAGGTCGGCGAGCTGGTGCTGGGTCAGGCCGCGGTGCTTGCGGGCGTCGCGGATGAGGTTCCCGATCCGGTTCTTGTATCCCTCGCTCATGGCAGCCACCGTAACTCACATGTGAGATAAGGCAACTCAGCGACGCCCCGGGTGTCGGGGGTCACGGGGGGAGTGGTGCCGGTCGTGGCCGGGGCGCGGCGGGGAGGACCCGGCTGGAAGGATGGCCGCATGCGAGCGACGACGATCCACGGTACCCGCGACATCCGCGTCAGCGACGTCCCCGAGCCCACCATCGAGGCGCCCACGGACGCCATCGTGAAGGTCGTGGCCGGCTGCATCTGCGGTTCGGACCTCTGGCCGTACCGCGGGGAGAACCCGGTCACGCCGGGCGACACGATCGGCCACGAGTGTGTCGGGATCGTCGAGGAGATCGGCTCCGCGGTCACCTCGTTCGCGCCCGGCGACTTCGTGGTCGTGCCGTTCGACCACTGTGACAACACCTGCCCGCACTGCACCTTCGGCGCCCAGAACGGCTGCGACAACCTCGGTTTCACCGTCAGCGGGCAGGCGGAGTACGCCCGGGTCACCCAGGCCGACGGCAGCCTGGTGAAGACCGGTGGCGTCCCGGACGCCTCCCTGCTGCCGTCGGTCCTGACGATCTCCGACGTGATGCCCACCGGCTGGCACGCCGCGGTCTCCGCCGGCGTCCGTCCGGGCGGTACGGCGGTCGTGGTCGGTGACGGCGCGGTGGGCCTGTGCGGCGTCCTGGCCGCGAAGGTGCTCGGCGCCGAGACGATCGTGGCGATGTCGCGCCACGAGCCGCGCCAGCAGATCGCGCGCACCTTCGGCGCCACGCACATCGTCGCCGAGCGCGGCGACGCCGGGGTCGAGGCCGTCAAGGAGATCACCAAGGGCGTGGGCGCCGACGCCGTCCTCGAGTGCGTCGGCACCGACGACGCCATGAAGAGCGCGTTCCAGATGGCCCGCCCGGGCGCGACGGTCGGCTTCGTCGGCGTCCCGCACGGTGTCGAGCTGCCGGTGCGCCGGATGTTCCAGGGCAACATCGGCCTGGCGGGCGGGATGGCGCCGACCCGCAAGTACATGCCCGAGCTGCTCGCGATGGTGCTCGACGGCCGCATCGAGCCGGGCCTGGTCTTCGACCTGACCCTTCCGCTCGACGAGGTCGCGGAGGGCTACCGCGCGATGGACGAGCGCCGGGCGGTCAAGGTGCTGATCGAGCCGTAGGCCCGGTCAGCACCGACCGGCACGGGTCAGCGGTCGCCGGCGCCGTAGATGATGGCGCCGGCGAGCATGACCGCCCCGCCGACCAGCTCGGAGACGAAGACCGAGGTGGAGTTGTCCAGGAACACCGCGAACAGGATGAGCAGGATCCCGGCCAGCGCGATGATGCCGAGGAACGGCCGCGTCGGCAGGCTCGTGTTGAGCGCCATCGCGCAGACGAGCACCACGGTGGCCGTGAACCCGTCGCGGTAGCCGGCCCACATGCCGTCGGCGCCGGTGCCGTAGACCAGCCAGGTCGCGAGGATCACGCCGATCCCGGCGGCGAGCATCAGGATCCAGCCGAACGGGCGGAGCAGCGGGACGGGCTCGAGCGGGGTGGCGGGTGCGGCGGGGACCGCCGGAGTGGCGTCGGGGCGCTTCACGGGAGTCGACATGGGAGAAGGGTATTAGGTTCGGACCTGTGCTCGTCCTCGGCCCTTTGCTCCGCTACGTCGACGCCACCTCGGCCACGATCTGGGTCGAGGTGTCCGGCCCTGCCGTCGTCACGGTGACCGCGGGCGAGCGGAGCGCGTCAGCGCGCACGTTCGCCGCCCACGGCCACCACTACGCCCTGGTGGAGGTGACCGGGCTGCCGCCGGGGACGCACACCGAGTACGCCGTGGACGTGGACGGCACGCGGGTCTGGCCGTCGGACGACCCCGAGCTCGCGGAGTTCCCGCCGTCGGTGATCCCGACGCTCCGTCCGGGCAAGCCGCTGCGGATGGCGTTCGGCTCCTGCCGGGTCAGCGTCGCCCACGACTCGCAGGGCAACGCCGAGTTCGGCGTGGACGCGCTGCACGCCTACTCCCTGTTCATGGCCGGCCGGACCGCGAGCTGGTCCGACGACGACGAGCGCTGGCCGGACCTGGTGCTCTTCCTCGGCGACCAGGTGTACGCCGACGAGACCAGCCCGAAGATGCGCGAGTTCATCGCGCAGCGTCGTGATCCCGAGCAGGCGCCGTGGTGGGAGCTGAAGGACTACGAGGAGTACGCGCACCTGTACGCGCTGGCCTGGTGCGACCCCGCCAACCGCTGGCTGCTCTCGACCCTGCCCAGCGCGATGATCTTCGACGACCACGACATCCGCGACGACTGGAACACCAGCTGGACCTGGAAGCAGCGGATGGACGCCACCGACTGGTGGCACGACCGCGTCGTCGGCGGGCTCGGCTCGTACTGGGTGTACCAACACCTGGGCAACCTCGGGCCGGACGCGCGAGCGGAGGACGAGCTGTGGCAGCGGATCGCGTCGTACGACGGTGACGGCGAGCTCGACATCACCGACGACCTGGACGCGCTCGCCGCGGCCGCCGACCGCGAGCCGGACTCCTACCGCTGGAGCTATGCCCGCGACTTCGACACCCAGGCGCGCCTGGTGGTCGTCGACTCCCGCGCCGCCCGCGTGCTGCGACCCGACCGACGCTCGATGCTCGACGACGCGGAGCTGGCGTGGGTCGACGAGCACCTCCAGGGCGACGTGGACCACCTGCTGATCGGCACGTCACTGCCGTTCCTGCTGGCCCCCGGCCTGCACCACATCGAGTCGTTCAGCGAGTCCATCGCGGAGGGCGCCTGGGGGCGGCCGGGGAAGTGGCTGGGGGAGAAGGCCCGCCAGGGCGCGGACCTGGAGCACTGGGCGGCGTTCCAGCAGGGCTTCCGCGACGTCGCCGGGATGGTGCTGGAGGTCGCCTCCGGCAAGCGCGGCCGCCCGCCGCGGACGATCACGTTCCTGTCCGGCGACGTGCACCACAGCTACGTCGCGGAGGCGTGGCCGCGCGACGGGATGGTGGCGAGCCGGATCGTCCAGGCGGTGTGCTCGCCGATCCGCAACCCGCTGCCGTCGGGCATGAAGGTCTTCATGAACGGCGCGGCGCGGCGGACCTCCGGGGCGCTCGGACGGCTGCTGTCGCTGTCGGGCCGGGTCTCGCTCGAGCCGCTGCGCTGGGCGGTGACCCAGGGCCCGTGGTACGACAACAACCTGGCGGTCCTCGAACTCGCGCCGGCGGGCCTGCGGATGTGGTGGCTCGCGGGGCAGATCTCGGGAGAGGAGGTCGACGGTCGCCCGGAACTGCCCGTGCTCAAGCGGGTGGCGACCGTCGACCCGGTCGGCTGAGGCGCCGAGACGCTGCGCCTTGCCGACGTCCCTGGCAAGGGGGCGGCGGGGTGGTCGAACGGTGGTCAGACGGTGGTGTCAGACGGTGGTGAGCTGCGCGTACTTGCTCGGCCGCACCGGGACGCAGTCACACCCGTCCCCGCACTCGAGGTAGGTGTGGAGGGCGTGCCCGCAGTGTGGGCACGGCATGTCGTGCGTGAGGTGCTGCGCGTTCGTCTGGACGGTGTCCCACATGGTTCTACCTCCTCCCGTGCCTCGGTGGATGCCCCCCTGGCGGATGATCCGTGCCCTGAGGAGGTTCCCCGTGAGGCGCTGGATACATCGCTCTCGAAGGTAAAGACTGGGGGAGCGCGGTGTGCGCGTTTTCCGGACAATGCTCCGGACGGGTGGTGTCGGCATGGCCCTTCCGGGCCACGGGTCCCGGACCCGCCGGACGCAGGAGCGCGCGTGGCCCATGCTGTCCCCGTGCGAACGCTCCCGGCCCTGCTGCTCGTCCTCGCCGCGCTCACCGGCTGCTCCGACGACGACGGCTGCGCCGGCCGGTCGTACGACCCGGACCTGGGCCAGGCCGGCGCCGAGACGCCCATCGCCGCCCTGGAGGACTGGCTGGACACCCACGAGGGCATCACGACCGAGCCCCCGGATGACGGCTGGACCGTGGAGGACTCCGGCGAGGAGGACCCGGCCCGGGTGGTGATCACCAACGAGGACGGCCACGGCTGGTGGGTCGCCACCGTGCGCACCGGCTCCGGCGGGTACGTCGTGGACGAGGCGACCGCCGATGCGGCCTCCTGTGGGGACCAGCTGTCGTGATCGCCGCCGCCGTCCTCGCCACCCAGCTCGTCGCCCTGAGCCCGCCGATCGTCGCGCACGCACCGGCGGAGGTGCCGATCGACGACCGGGTACCCGTCCACGGCCGGGCCGTCGTGGGCCAGGCCCCGCGGACGGTGCGGCTCCAGGAGCGGGCAGCGCCGGGGGAGTGGCACCTGGTCGCCACCGAGCGGACCCGGCGCACGGGACGGTTCGCGTTCTCGGTCTCGTCCGGGCACGCGCTGACCGAGCGGACCCTTCGGCTGGTCGCCGCGCCGTCGCACGGGCTGCCACGGGTGCGCACCGCGCCGTTCGTGGTCGACATCGTGATGCGGATGGGATCATCGGCGGGTGACCAGCAGATCCGGGGAGGCTGACCGGCTCCGCGACCTCGCGCTGCTGCGCCGGGTGCGCGACCGGATCGACCGCGAGTACGCGCAGCCGCTCGACGTCGAGGCGCTGGCCCGCGGCGTTCACATGTCTGCGGGCCACCTCAGCCGCCGGTTCCGGGCGGCGTACGGCGAGTCGCCGTACGGCTACCTGATCACGCGGCGGATCGAGCGGGCCATGGCGCTGCTGCGCCGCGGCGACCTCGGCGTGACCGAGGTGTGCTTCGCGGTCGGGTGCCAGTCGCTCGGGACCTTCAGCACCCGCTTCAGCGAGCTGGTCGGGATGCCGCCCAGCGAGTACCGGCGCCGCGCCGAGGGTGCCGAACCCGGGCTCCCCGCCTGCGTCGCGAAGAAGGTGACCCGACCGGTCAGGAATCGAGAAGCGGCACCGGTCGCCGGGGTCCTAGCCTGACCGCATGGACATCAGCATCCACACCGCCGTCCTCCCGCACACCGACCCGGACGCGTCGGTCGCGTTCTACCGTGACGCTCTCGGCTTCGAGGTCCGCACGGACGTGGGACAGGGGGAGATGCGCTGGGTCACCGTCGGCCCACCCGGGCAGCCCGGGACGTCGATCCTGCTGGCCCCGCCGGCGGCCGATCCCGGCATCACCGAGGACGAGCGCCGGACCGTCGCCGAGATGATGGCCAAGGGCACCTACGGCTGGATCATGCTGGCCTCCCACGACCTGGACGGCGCGTTCGAGCGCGCCGAGGCCACGGGCGCCGAGGTCGTCCAGGAGCCCACGGAGCAGCCGTACGGCGTCCGCGACTGCGCGTTCCGCGACCCCGCGGGCAACATGGTCCGCATCCAGGAGCTGCGGTGACGGGAGCGACGACCCGCGCCGACAGCCACGACCTGATCCGCGTCACCGGGGCACGCGTCAACAACCTCCGGAACGTGAGCGTGGAGCTCCCGAAGCGCCGCCTCACGGCGTTCACCGGCGTGTCCGGGTCGGGCAAGAGCTCGCTGGTCTTCGGCACGATCGCCGCCGAGTCGCGGCGGCTGATCGACGAGACGTACTCGACGTTCGTGCAGGGCTTCATGCCCAGCCTGCCCCGGCCCGAGGTCGACGCGCTCGAGGGCCTGACCACCGCCATCCTGGTCGACCAGGAGCGGCTCGGCGCCAACCCGCGCTCCACGCTCGGCACGGTCACCGACGCCAACGCGATGCTGCGCTCGCTGTTCAGCCGGCTCGGCACGCCGTACATCGGCGGGCCCACGGCGTTCTCGTTCAACATCCCCACCACCCGGGCCAGCGGCGTGATGACCGGGCCGAAGGGGGAGAAGAAGATCGTCAAGGACGCGGTGTACCTCGGCGGCATGTGCGCCGAGTGCGAGGGCCGCGGAACGGTCTCCGACCTCGACCTGTCGGTGATCATCGACGAGTCGAGGTCGCTGCGCGAGGGCGCGATCCTGGTGCCGGGCTACACCGCCGACGGCTGGATGGTGGCGACCTTCATCGAGTCCGGCTTCGTCGATCCCGACAAGGCGATCAAGGACTACACCGAGAAGGAGCGCCACGACCTGCTCTACCGGCAGACCACGAAGATCAAGGCGAAGGGCATCAACGTCACCTACGACGGGCTGATCCCGAAGCTGCGCAAGTCGATGTTCGGCAAGGACGTCGACTCCCTCCAGCCGCACATCCGGGCGTTCGTGGAGCGCGCGGCGGTCTTCAAGACCTGTCCGGCGTGCGACGGCACGCGGCTCAACGAGTCGGCGCGCTCGTCGACGATCCGGGGGGTCAGCATCGCGGACGTCTGCGCGATGCAGGTCACCGACGCGGCGGCGTGGGTGCGCGAGGTCGACGAGCCGGGCGTCGCGCCGCTGGTGGCGAGCCTGCTGCACCTGTTCGACTCCTTCGTCGAGATCGGCCTGGGCTACCTGTCCCTGGACCGGCCGGCCGGGACGTTGTCCGGGGGAGAGGCGCAGCGGACCAAGATGGTGCGAGCGCTCGGGTCGGCGCTCACCGACGTCACCTACGTGTTCGACGAGCCCACGGTGGGGCTGCACCCCGACGACATCGCGCGGATGAACAAGCTGCTGCTGGACCTGCGGGACAAGGGCAACACCGTGCTGGTCGTCGAGCACAAGCCGGAGACGATCGCGATCGCCGACCACGTCGTCGACCTGGGCCCCGGTGCGGGCTCCGGCGGAGGGACGGTCTGCTTCGAGGGCACGGTCGACGGGCTGCGGGCCTCCGACACCCTGACCGGCCGGCACCTCGGCCACCGGGCACGGCTCAACGACGACGTGCGTACGCCGTCCGGCCGGTTGGAGATCCGCGGCGCCACGGAGCACAACCTGCGCGACGTCGACGTCGACGTGCCGCTCGGCGTGCTGTGCGTGGTCACCGGCGTCGCGGGCTCCGGCAAGTCGTCGCTGATCCACGGGTCGATCCCCGCGGAGGAGGGCGTGGTGTACGTCGACCAGGCCGCGATCAAAGGCTCCCGGCGGTCCAACCCGGCGACGTACACCGGTGTGCTCGAGCCGATCCGCAAGGCGTTCGCGAAGGCCAACGGCGTGAAGCCGGCGTTGTTCTCGGCGAACTCCGAGGGCGCGTGCCCGACCTGCAAGGGCAACGGGATGATCTACACCGAGCTGAGCTTCATGGAGACGGTGGCGACGCCGTGCGAGGACTGCGGCGGCAAGCGCTTCCAGGCGGCCGTGCTCGAGCTGCGGTTCGGCGGGTTGAACATCGCCGAGGTGCTCGGCCTGCCGGTCGCCGACGCCCACGCCTTCTTCGCGTCCGGCGAGGCACGGACGCCCGCAGCCGCGGCGGTCCTGGAGCGCCTCGAGGACGTCGGCCTGGGCTACCTGACGCTGGGCCAGCCGCTGACCACGTTGTCCGGTGGCGAGCGCCAGCGGCTCAAGCTGGCCATGCACATGGGGGAGAACGGCGGGGTCTACGTCCTCGACGAGCCGACCAGCGGCCTCCACCTCGCCGACGTCGACCACCTGCTCGGCCTGCTCGACCGCCTGGTCGACTCGGGGAAGTCGGTGATCGTCATCGAGCACCACCAAGCGGTGATGGCGCACGCGGACTGGATCATCGACCTGGGACCGGGTGCCGGCCACGACGGCGGGCGGGTCGTCTTCGAGGGCACGCCGGCCGATCTCGTCGCCGATGCCTCGACGCTCACCGGACAGCACCTCGCGGCGTACGTCGGCGCATGACACCGGTGTAGTCCTCGACGTCCCTGGCGCTGAGGGCCCGCGTCGTCGTCGTTCAATTGCTCGGTCCGGCACCGATCACCGGCAATCAACCGGTGCCGGACCGAGCAATTGCAGCCGAACGCACCCAGGCGTCGTCGCCTCTGAGGCCGGTGGTTCCACCCCGTTCCAGTTCGCCGATAACTGACATTATGTCAGGTTCTACCCATCGGATGCCCCAGATCCCCGCTCGCCCCGAGACACCCCCCGCTCCTGCGAGGTCAGCGCAGTTCGATGCCCACCTCGGCGGCCACGGCCTCGACCATGGCCGTGAGTGTCGCCGTGCGCTCCGGGAGCTGGTGCCTGTAGTGCGCGATCGTCAGCAGCCCGGGCCCGACGAACGCCCAGGCGCGCGCCCTGGCCCAGGTCGCCTCGTCGGCGCCGGACGCCGCGCGCAGCACCTCGCGCCCCGGCGGGTCGAACATGCTCCATGCGTAGAGCAGGTCGACCGAGCGATCTCCGACGCCCAGGCCGCCGAAGTCGATGACGCCGGCGAGCCGGCCGTCCGGACGGACCAGGACGTTCTCGGCCGACATGTCGGCATGGACCCAGCACGGAGGTCCGCTGGCGGCAGGCACCTGCCGCAGGAGCTGCCAGGCGCGCCGCACCTGCGCCGGATCGAACAGGTCGCTCAGGTGGTCCGCTGCACGCTCGGCCCAACCGTCGATCTCCTCGGTCACCGGCTCGCCACAGCGGTAGCCCCATCGCTCGGCACCACCACTGAGACCCTCGGTGTCGACGGCGTGCAGGCTGCCCAGGAACTCGCCGAGGGTCGCGGCGAGAGCGTTCTGCTGCGCGGGATCCAGGTCGGCCGGCATCTCGCCGGGCACCCAGGTCACCACAGTCCACGGCCGAGCGAACTCGGGTGACGCCTCTCCCACGAACACGATCTCGGGGACGGGTGCCGACAGCGACGGACCGAGGCGCGGGAGCCACTCGGTCTCGGTCACGAGGTCGTCGACGTAGGCGTCGGACCGTGGCAGGCGCACGGCGTGCCTGTCCCCCAGGCGGAACACCGCATTGCTGCTGCCGGACGCGTCGTTCCGACGCACGTGCCGGGCAGCCAGGTGCGGTGCCTGCTGCCGGAGCAGGCGCACGACGAGGTCCACGTCGAGATCCGTCGTGGACATCTCCGCAGCCGTCTGGTGCACCGTCCGGAGGCTAGACGGACACCCGCCGAGAAGCGATCGACTTACGGCGGCTCCTCGCGCATCACTCGACGGCCATGGCCTCGTAGGCCGGGGTGAGCTCGGTCCAGCGCTCCCGCCAGGCCGCCGCGGGCCGCTCCGCGCTCCAGCCGTCCGGGTGCGCCGAGGCGCCGTCCTCGAGGGACCGGCCGAGGTCCTCCAGGTGCGCCTGCCATCCCGAGCCGTAGAAGTGCAGCGCTCCACGAGACAGACCGCGCTCCTCGACGACGAGGCGGGTGCGGCGGCCCTCGTCGCTGAGCCAGGCCTCCACCTCGGACTCCTCGTCCGTGCCCGGCTGCATGCGCAGCAGCAGGTGGTGGGGCGCGTCGCACTCCTCGATGCGCGCCGACCCCGACCACGTGCTGGTGAACGTCACGACGACGCCGCCGCCGACCCGCAGCTCGCCCTCCACCTCGGCGATCCAGCGCGCCAGGCGCTCCGGTGTCGTGCACGCCTCCCAGAGGTCGTCGATGCCGGTGTCGTAGACCTCCTCCACCCGCACCGCCCCGCGGTCGTGATCGAGTGCTCGCATGGTGCCGGTGGTCCTCATCGCTTCGCCTTCTTCCCTCGTGCGATCTCGGTGTGCAGGGCACCGAGACGGTGCTCCCACAGGGTGCGGTACTCCCCCAACCATTCGTCGACCTCGACGAGCGCCTCGGGTCGCAGGCTGTAGATCCGGCGCTGGGCGTCCTGGCGTACGTCGACCAGCCCGGCCTCGCGGAGCACGCGCAGGTGTCGCGAGACCCCCGGGCGTGCGATCGGCAGCGACTCGGCGAGCTCACCGGCCGTGGCCGGGTGGTCCCGCAGGATCTCGAGCATCGTGCGCCGGCTTCCGTCCGCCAGCGCCTGGAGTACGGCGTCCATGGACCGAATGTACCGAAGTCGTTACGTAACCGCAAGGGTACATAACCGGACCCGAGTAGGGCCCTAGCGTCCGACGTTCAGCAACGCGGCCAGGTCCTTCTCGCGCTCGTACGCGTGGCTGTTGACCTGGAGGACCTGGTCGCCGTCGAGGTACGTCGGGGCGAAGTCCAGCTCGAACGCGTACGACTGCTGCTGCGGAAGCTGCCACGAGTGCCGCTGCCTGCCGGTCTCGTAGTCCAGCTCGCGGATCTCGTTGTCGTAGTCCATCGACGTGTACACGTACACGGCCGACCGGTCCGGCGTGACCCCCAGGACGCCGATGTTCGGCGGGAAGTCGGACCTCATGGCGCCAGGGAGCTGCCACCGCCACACCGGCGTGCCGGTGGTCATGTCGTAGCGGACGAGAGAGGTGTGGCCGTTGCGCTCCGGCACCTCGTACGGGGTGAGCACGGCGTCCGTGCCCACGACGAGCGACTGCTCGGGGCCGTACTCCTCGGCGAAGCCCGGGAGGCCCTGACCCCCCTTCTTCATCCCGGCGAAGGAGGCGAGGACGCCGGGGCCGAGCAGCTCGCCGGACTCGGCGTCGATCATCCGCTGCCGGAAGTACTTCCCCCCGCCGCGGTGGACGACGTCGGACACCAGGCCCGGCAGCTCGTCCTGCATGCCGAACGAGCCCGGGGCGTGCCCCGGAGATGCCGCCATCAGCTTCGCGACCGGCTGCTGCCACGCCAGCTCGAGCCGGTCCTCGTCGTCGAACCGGAAGCCGATCAGGTCGCCCCGGTCCCCCGTCTTCCCGAAGGTCTTGGGGTCGTAGCCCTTGCTGGGCGGCAACACCCGGGCCACGAACACCTCCGACCCGGGCAGCACCTGGAAGCTCGTCAGGTTCCAGCCGTCGTACTTCGGCGCGAGCAGGAGCGGGTTGCCGACCACGGACGAGTCGCCGTCGGGGTCGATGCGACGGAGCCGGTCGTCGCCGTCGGTCCAGTAGGTGCTCTCCCCCAGCCGGAACAGCCCGGAGTTGCTCGAGAGCCGGAACCCCACCTCCCGGCCCGTCGTCGGGATCGACTCGTACTGCAGCGTGACCTTGCCCGTCTCGAGGTCGTACACCGTGAAAGCGCCGCACAGCCAGCCGCCACCGTGGTTGGCGACCACGACCGTCGAGTCGGGGGCCGGCACCGTCAGCGAGCACACCGTGTCGCCGTCAGGCAGGCTGGACCGCATCGGCACGTGCCACCGCGGCTTGCCGGTCTCGCGGTCGACCGCCCAGAGGTTGCCTCGCGTGTCGCCGAAGACCGCGAGCTCGTCGGTGAACACCGCCTTGACCTCGGCTTGGCCGTACTCACTCTTGTACGGCGGTTTCGGCAGCACCCGCAGCACGTCGACCGCCCCGGGCGTGAGCGGGTCGACCACGCGCTGCACGCCGATCGCCTCGGGTGGCGCCGTCGGGTCCGGCGACCCCGGCGCCGAGGCACCCGTCGTGGGCGCACCGCCCGCCTCCTGCGGATCGCCGCCCTCGCTGGAGCAGCCGGTCACCAGCAGCAGCACGGCGGCGCACAGCGCCGTCCCTCGCCCGAGTCGCATCACGTCCCCCGTTGGTCTCGACGTGCCGGGACCCTTCCCACCTCCACGGCCCGCCATGCATCGACCTCTAGGCTCGCCGTGTGACGACGGCCGACGGCAAGCGCAAGCACCGACCGTGGTGGCAGGAGACGATCCTGCTGATGGTCATCGCCGTCGCCCTGGCGCTGATCATCAAGACCCTGTTCGTGCAGGCGTTCTACATCCCGTCGCCGTCGATGGTCCCCGGCCTGGTGAAGAACGACCGGATCCTGGTGGAGAAGCCGTCGTACTGGTTCGGGGGTACGCCGCAGCGCGGGGACGTCGTGGTCTTCGAGGACCCGGGCGACTGGCTGGGCCCCGAGGAGAAGGCCGGGCCGGACAACGCGGTCGCGAAGCTGATGGGCCACATCGGCCTCTACCCCACCGGCGGGCACCTGGTGAAGCGGGTGATCGGCGTCGCGGGCGACACCATCGTGTGCTGCGACGACCAGGGGCGGATCACGGTCAACGGCCAGCCGCTGGACGAGGACTCGTACGTCAACGACCCGAAGAACACGACCTGTCGCGGCCCCATGGGACCCGGTGACTGCGAGTGGACCGCCGGGCCCGTGCCGGCGGGACACCTCTTCGTCATGGGCGACAACCGCAACGAGTCCGCCGACAGCAGCTTCCACCTGTGCCGCGACGCGGACGACACCTGCGACCCCAAGGACGCCTACGTCGACACGGACCTCGTGGTGGGCCGGGTGTTCGCGGTGATCTGGCCGCACGACCACTGGGACTGGCTGCACCGCCCGGCGACCTTCGAGGACGTGCCCGACCCCGAAAGTTGAAAACGGGAGTACCGTCGGGCCCATGGCGGACCTCGACCTCGACCGGATCAACGCCGAGCGCGAGCGGATCCGCGAGACCTACCTCGCTCCCCCGGCGCAGCGACCGGCGTCCTCGGCCCGCGGCCTGCACCACGTCGCGATCGTGTGCGCGGACGTCGAGCGGACGGTCGGGTTCTACCAGGGCGTGCTGGAGTTCCCGCTCACCGAGATCTTCGAGAACCGTGACTACCCGGGCTCGAACCACTTCTTCTTCGACATCGGCAACGGCAACCTGATCGCGTTCTTCGACTTCCCCGGCCTCGACGTCGAGCCGTACGCCGAGGTCCTCGGCGGCCTGCACCACCTGGCGATCTCCGTCGAGCCCGAGCGCTGGGAGCGGCTGCGCGCGAACCTCGACGCGGCCGGCGTGGAGTACCTGCTCGAGAGCGGTACCTCGATCTACTTCCGCGACCCCGACGGCACCCGCGTCGAGCTCATCTCCGACCCGCTCGGGGCGATGTACGGCACCGAGGTGCTGTAGCTGGTTTCGGCTGCTGGCAGCCGAAACCCGCAGCCGCCTCAGACCTCGGCGAGCCGGGGCACGAGCTCCTCGCACACCCGCGTCGTCCACCCCACCGGGTCGTCGGTCGGGGGCATCAGCGTCACGAGGCTCATCCCGAGCGCGGCGTAGCCGGCCATCTCGGCGACGAACGCGTCGACGTCCGCGAGCGGGTCAGCCCCGCCGCTGAGCATCGTCTTCTCGATCTCGTCGTAGTCGCGACCGACGTCGTCGCAGTGGCGCCGCAGCACGTCGAGCTTGTGCCGCACGCCGTCCACGCCCTCCGGGAAGATGTTGCAGGCATCGGCGTACTGCGCGACCAGCCGCAGCGTCTTGCGCTCCCCTCCCCCGCCGACGAGGACCGGCGGCCGAGGCTGCTGGACCGGCGGCGGGACGCAGACGGTCTCGGCGAGCTGGTAGTGCTTCCCGGAGTACGGGCCGTCGTCGTCGCTCCACATCTGGCGGACGACCTGGAGGGTCTCCTCCAGCCGCTCGAACCGCTCGGCGGTGGGCGGGAACGGCACGCCCAGGCCGGCGTGCTCGCGGTCGTACCAGGCGGCGCCGAGGCCGAGCATCGCCCGGCCCGCGGACAGCACGTCGAGGGTGGTGACGATCTTGGCGAGCAGCCCCGGGTGGCGGTACGTCGTGCCCGTGACCAGCAGGCTGAGCCGGACGTTCCCGGTCTGCCCGGCCAAGTAGCCCAGCGTCGTGTACCCCTCCAGCATCGGCTCGGCGGGGCCGCCCAGCATCTCCATCTGGAAGTAGTGGTCCATCACGGTGAACATCGACGCCCCGCCCTGGTCGGCGACGCGGGCGGTCCCGGTCAGGCGGTCGCGCAGCGTGTGCTGCCAGTCCGGGTGGGTGAAGTTGGCGTAGTGGATCCCGATGCGCACGCCCCGAACCTACGCTCCGCCCCACAGCCAGCGGCCGCCGACGACCAGGCAGCCGACGGTCACCGCGAGGAGCACCCCGACCCAGACCAGCCCGGGCAGGTGGGTCAGCCGCGCCAGCAGGTCGGCGTCGGAGTCGCGAGCCCGTCCGTGCCGGCGGCTGCCCTGGAGCTCCAGCACCGGTCGCGGCGCAGCCAGGAGCAGGAACCACGCACTCGTGTACGCCGCGAGCGACTGCACCGCGTCGCTCCCCCACCACGAGACCGCGACCACGGCCAGGCCGGCGACGAGCACGACGTACAGGCCGTAGAAGTTGCGGATCTGCAGGAGCAGCAGGCCGAGGAGGACGACGGCCAGCCACAGCACGGCGAGCGCGTGGCGCTCCCGCAGCAGCAGCGCGGCACCGAGCCCGAGCAGCGCCGGCCCGACGTACCCGGCGAAGGCGGTGAACGCCATCCCGGGCCCGGTACGGCGTCCCTTCGAGACCGTGAGCCCGGAGGTGTCGGAGTGCAGCCGGATGCCCGCGAGGCGCCGGCCGCTGAGGAGCGCGGCGACCCCGTGGGAGCCCTCGTGCGCGATCGTCACGACGTGCCGCGACACCCGCCAGGCCTGCGGGACGACCACCAGCGCCAGCGCGACCAGCGCGGTCGTGAGGACGCTCCCCTCCCCCGGCGGCGGCTGGGTGCCGGTCACGTCCTGCCAGATCCGGTCGATCACGGGAGAAGCGTGCCCGACCGGGGTGCTGGGTACGGCCGCGGCATGACCGAGCAGAGCGAGAACAGCGAGAAGATGGAAGCGATCCAGGCCGTCGTCGACCGGGTGACCTCCTGGCAGGACGGCGCCCCCGAGGGCACGGTCGAGAAGGAGCTGCGCGACGGGTTCGCCGAGGCCGGCGTCGACGTCGCCGACGGCGACGTGCGCAAGCTGGCCGACGCGATCCAGGACGAGCACGGCACCGTGTCCGCCGAGAAGGTCCTCTCGGCATGACCGACGCCACCGACGCCACGATCGAGGCGGTCGGCAAGCTCTCCGAGGCCTTCGAGGTCATCGAGGACGCGCGCGGCAGCCTCTACCGCTTCCACCGGATGTCGGGCCGCGCCGACTTCGCCCTCGGCGAGGCGGTGGAGATGCTGCGCGACGCGGGGCACACCGAGCTCGCCGACCGGATCGACGCCGAGCTCGTGGGCCGCAACGTGCTCCCGGGCATGTGGACGTTCCAGATCATGGAGGGTTACGACGACACGTACTACTCGCTGTTCCAGCGGTTCGTCGCCGAGGCCCGGGAGTCGCTCACCGACGGCGAGCGGCACGCCTACGAGGCGCGGCTGAAGGCCGAGCGGCACACCCAGGACGACGACGGCGAGTGACGGCCCGATGAGTACGTTGGGCCCCATGGCGATCCCGACGTACGACCTCAACGACGGCACCACGGTGCCGGCCATCGGCTTCGGCACCTACCCGCTCACGGGCGAGGACGGCACCGCTGCGGTCCGCAGCGCGATCGAGGTCGGGTACCGGCTGGTCGACACGGCCGTGAACTACGGCAACGAGCCGGAGGTCGGCGAGGCGATCCGGCAGAGCGGAGTGCCCCGCGAGGATCTCCAGGTCACTTCCAAGATCCCCGGCCGCCACCACGGGTACGACGACGCGATCCGCAGCACGCACGAGTCGCTCGAGCGGCTCGGTCTGGACTACCTCGACCTGCACCTCATCCACTGGCCGAACCCGCGCGTCGGCAAGTTCGAGGAGGCGTGGCGCGCCCTGGTCGACCTGCGCGAGCAGGGCCTGGTGCGGTCGATCGGCGTCTCGAACTTCACCGCCGAGCACCTGCGCCGCATCGTCGACGCCACCGGCGTGACCCCGGCGGTCAACCAGATCGAGCTGCACCCGTACTTCCCCCAGGTCGAGATGCGGAAGGTCGACGAGCAGCTGGGCATCCGCACGGAGTCGTGGAGCCCGCTAGGCAAGCGGCAGGCGCCGTTCTCGGAGCCGCCGGTGGCCGCCGCGGCCGAGGCGCACGGCGTCACGCCGGGTCAGGTCATCCTGCGCTGGCAGGTCCAGCTGGGCTCGATCCCGATCCCGAAGTCGGCGACCCCCGAGCGGCAGCGACAGAACCTCGACGTGTTCGGGTTCGAGCTGAGCGACGACGAGATGGCCGCGATCACCGGGCTGGGCCGCGCCGACGGCCGCCTCTTCGGCGGCGACCCGGACACCCACGAGGAGATGTGACGCCCTACCTCCGCGTCGACACCGCCCGGCTGCGGGCGAACGTCACGCGGGTCGCAGAGCGGGCGGCGGCCGCCGGAGTGTCCCTGCGCCCGCACGCGAAGACCCACAAGTGTGCGGAGATCGCCCGGCTGCAGCTGGAGGCCGGTGCCGTCGGGTTGACGGTCGCGACGATCGGCGAGGCCGAGGTGTTCGTCGAGCACGGCGTCGAGGACCTGTTCATCGCCTACCCGGTGTGGCTGACCGAGGAGTCCGCGCGCCGGCTGCGCGACCTCGCCGGCCGCGCCGACCTGGCCATCGGCGTCGACTCCACCGAGTCGGCCGCCCGGGCCGGTGCCCTCCTGGATGGCACCGGCGTGGCCGTCCTGGTCGAGGTGGACAGCGGTCACCACCGCAGCGGAGCCGTGCCGTCGGACGCCGGCGGCGTCGCCGCAGCCGCGGCCGAGGCGGGGATCCCGGTGCGCGGGGTGTTCACGTTCCCCGGGCACAGCTACGCACCTGATGCCCTCACGAGCGCGGCCGACGACGAGGCGCGCGCCCTCCGGGAGGCCGTCGCGTCGTTCCGCG
The DNA here is from genome assembly GCA_035765695.1 of Nocardioides sp. Taxonomy (GTDB): domain Bacteria; phylum Actinomycetota; class Actinomycetes; order Propionibacteriales; family Nocardioidaceae; genus Nocardioides. Next base: position 41,848 of record DASTXB010000045.1, read on the forward strand.
CCGCCGGGCTCGAGCCCGACGTGGTCAGCGGTGGATCGACGCCCAGCCTCGGACACAGCCTCGAGCACGCCCCCACCGACGTCGTCACCGAGCTCCGGCCGGGGGTGTACGTGTTCGGCGACGCCCAGCAGTGGGAGCTCGGCACGATGTCGCCCGACGAGATCGCGCTGGTGTGCCGCTCGACCGTGGTCAGCCACGCCGGCGGCCGGCTGGTGCTCGACGCCGGCAGCAAGGCGCTCGGCGCGGACCGGGCGGCGTACGCGACCGGGTGGGGCCGGCTCCCGGCGTACCCCGACGCCCGGGTGGTGCTGCTCTCCGAGCACCACGCGGTGGTCGACCTCGCCGGAGCCCCCCTGCCCGCACTGGGCACCGAGGTCGACGTGGTGCCGAACCACGTCTGCAACGCCGTGAACCTCGCCGATGTGCTCTGGGCCGACGGCGAAGCCTGGCCCGTCGTGGCCCGCGGCCGGAACGGCTGACCCCTCCCCCTACGATCTGCCCATGCTCCGACGCGTCGTCCTGCCCCTGGCCGTCCTCAGCGCGCTCGCCCTCGCCGGCTGCGGCAGCGACGACACCGCGACCGACGACGGCACCGACAGCGGTGCGTCCGTCACGACGACCTCGTGCTCGTACGAGCAGAACGGCCAGCCCGCTGCCAAGGACGTCGACCCGCCGTCGGAGAAGGCCCCGTCCGAGGGCACCGTCGACATCACGCTGAAGACCAGCGCCGGCGACATCCCGATCACGATGGACGCCGCGGCGACGCCGTGCGCGGTCAACTCGTTCGTGTCCCTGGCGGAGCAGGGCTACTTCGACCAGACGCAGTGCCACCGGCTGACCACCTCGGGCATCTTCGTGCTCCAGTGCGGCGACCCGACTGCCAGCGGCATGGGCGGTCCGGGCTACTCGTTCCCCGACGAGCTGCAGGGCGACGAGACATACCCCGCCGGCACCGTCGCGATGGCGAACGCCGGGCCGGACACCAACGGCTCGCAGTTCTTCCTGGTCTACGCCGACACCCGGCTGAAGCCGGACTACGACGTCATCGGGCGGATGGACCCGGCCGGCGTCGACGTCGTGAAGGAGGTCGCGGCCAAGGGCACCACCGACGGCGCCCCGGACGGCGCGCCGAGGGAGACCGTCACCATCGAGTCGGTGACGACGGACTAGCTGCCGTCAGAGCGGGAACCGCACCCCGGTCAGCTCCTCGGAGCGCACCCAGAGCTCCTTCGCGAGGTCGGGGTCGGACGCCGCCTGGCTGCGGCCGACGCTCGTCGGCCAGCCGGTCATCTCCCAGAGGCCGCCCGGTCCGATGAACGAGTTGCCGGGCACGTCCACGGTCGCGGCGTACAGCGTCGTGAGCGCGCCCTTCCACGCCGGCATCCCCACCAGCTGGTGCCCCCACGAGCCGACCCACGTCTTGAGCCGGCTCCCCGTGTTGGCGGTGATCGCGGTGGCCGTGGATCCCGGGTGTGCACCGGTCGCGCGCAGCGTCGACCCGGCCGCGGTCAGCCGGCGCTGCAGCTCGGCCATGAAGAGCAGGTCCGCCAGCTTGCTCGCGCCGTACGCCGCGAACGGCTTGTAGGGACGGCGCTCCCAGTTGAGGTCGGTCAGGTCGAGCTCGGCGCTGTAGTGCGCGTCCGAGGACACGACGACCACGCGGTCGGTCAGGCGCGGCAGCAGCAGGTTCGCCAGCGCGAAGTGGCCGAGGTGGTTGGTCGCGAGGTGGGTCTCGAAGCCGTCCGCGGTCAGCGCCCACGGCACGGCGAGGACGCCGGCATTGTTGACGAGCACGTCCACGTCGCCGACCCGGTCGGCGAAGGCCCGGACGCTGGCGAGGTCGGCGACGTCGAGCTGCTCGACCACGGTCGCGCCGCGGACGGTCCGCGCCGCCGCGCGACCCTTGTCGGGGTTGCGGACGGCGAGGACGACCTCGGCACCGGCCACCGCGAGGGCCCGGGCGGTCTCGAGACCGAGCCCGCCGCTGGCGCCGGTGACCACGAAGCGGCGGCCGTCCTGGCGGGGTACGGCGTCCCAGCGCCCGGCGCGCTTGCGTCTGGCCACGTGCTCAGCGCTCGACGTACTCGATCGGTGCCCCGAGCTGGACGGTCCGGCCCACCGTGCAGAGCCGGTCGCGCGACTTGGCGATCGCCGACGGCAGCACCTCGCGGGCGCGGTCGCCGCCCTCCCCCTCCGGGAACCGCACCTCGAAGGTGACGCGGAGGTCCACCAGGTGGTTGCCCGACTCGTCGCGGACCTTGTCGCCCTCGGAGACCACCTCGAAGCCGGTCGCCTGTGCGCGCTTGCCGGTGATCAGGTCGACGTCGATCGCGCTGCACCCGGCGATCGCGGCGAGCAGCAGCTCGACGGGGGTGAAGTCCGGGTCGCTCCCGGAGCCGATCGCCACCACTCCCCCGCGCGCGTTCGTCGCCTTGTACCGGCCCTCACCGATCTTGACGAGGTCGATGCGGCGGTGGGTGTTGTCGGCGACGGGCGGGGTCGGCAGCTCGGGCGTCATGCGGACAGCGTGCCAGACCTGCGACACGCCCGGGATCGGCCGCGGACTTGTCTCGCCGTGCCGGATCGGGGACGGTGGAACGGGTAAGCAACCGCAACCCGGAAGGCGAGCCATGCTCACCCTGACCGAGAACGCCAGCGCCATCGTCAACGAGATCACCTCCCAGCCCGGGCTCACCGAGGCCGCCGGACTGAGGATCACCACCGAGAACACCCCGGAGCCCGCCTTCGCGGTCTCCGCCGCCGAGCAGGGCGAGCCCGGCGACCAGGTCGTCGAGCAGGGCGGCGCCACGATCTACCTCGACGCCTCCGCCGCGGAGCTGCTCGACGACAAGGTGCTCGACGCCGCCGTCGACCCGTCCGGGAAGGTGGAGTTCGCCCTCGCCCAGCAGGGCTGAGGTCGTCGTACCGCTCGCCGTCGGGCCGGCGTGGTCGCTCTCCGACCACGCCG
>DASTXB010000046.1:0-14807 GCA_035765695.1 Nocardioides sp.
CTCACGCCCTATTTCCTGTCAATGCAAGGAGATCGTCGTCATGACGGCTCACAACCGGTTCCGCATCGCGGCCGCCATCGGTGCCCTCGTGGCCCCGCTGGCCCTGGTCGCAGCTGTGTCCGCCCCGGCGGACGCAGGCACGAAACACAAGCACGACGTCTACATGTACAAGGTCGAGCGGAACATCCGGCTCGTCGGTGTCGGCAGCGACAACTCTGCGGACTCCGGTTCGCAGACCCTGAGTTGCAACGCGGGCGACCTGGTCCTCGACGGCATGTGGTCGGTCAAGCACGTCGACCAGTACAACCCGCCGGCGCCCGACCCGGACGACCCGGACGACCCGGACTTCCCGACCACCACCACGCTGGGCGGTCAGTACAACGACGAGCGGGACGTCTGGGTCCAGGCGTCCTACCCCGAGCCGAGCGATCTGCGCTCCTGGCAGTTCGTGCTCCAGAACAAGGCGTACGGCGACGCCCAGGTCAAGCTGTTCCTCACCTGCATCCGGGGCTACACCGAGTACACGAACTCACACCACCACCAGGTGAAGGTGCGGAACCTGTTCGCCGGCGCGGGCTACTACGCGGACGGTCCGAGGAACGACATCGATGGCCACGGGTCGTACAAGCGGTTCGGTACCGACCTGTCCCTGTGGGGTGCGCCTGCGTGCAGCAGCCCCTACGAGTACTTCGTGGCACCCGGCTTCCAGTTCGGCAGCGCGGGTTACCGACCGATCGCCAGCTACCCGCGCGCCAGCGGAAGATCGTGGGCGTGGGAGTTCGCGACCGACGGCTCCTCCGCGCTCCCGGGAAGCATCCGGGTGTACGGACGATGCATCGAGCGGCGTGTGTTCGACGGTGCGACGCCTCGCCACGCGATCGCCATGACAGCGCAGCCTGGCTGGGACTTCGCCAACTGGTACTCGGGCAGCGTGGCGCTGGGCAACCCGAAGGAGCTGCAGTACTCGTGCGGACAGAGCGACCACAGCCTGCACGCCTACAAGGCGATGGTTGCGTGGTTCTATCTGGACAGCTACTGGTGGGACAACTGGTTCCTCGGCATGGAGCCGCGGCCCAAGACGCGGTCGTTCTACTTCTGGAACCACGCCGGTAGCCCCGCGTCGGTCCGGTACGGCACGTTGTGCATCAACAGCCGCACCTCGAACCCGCTCGTCTGACGGTCCCGGCACGTACGACAGCGTGAGCTGAACACCTGAGCCCGTCCCGGGCTGGTCCTGGGGCGGGCTCAGGCATCCCTGAGCCCCCCGCCGGGCGGGAACGCACCAGACAGGAGTGCGCGTCCTGCCCGGCGGGGTTTCCACATGCCGGGCGGAGGGCGAGGACCACGCCTCACCGGCGGACTACCACGCCGGCGAGGGCGACCCGGTGGTCGACAGGAGCTCGTCCATCCACGGGAAGCACGCGGCGGTCAGGTCGGCGAGCGGCGCGGTGCCGGGCAGCAGCGCGTAGACCCGGTCGGCGACGTCGGCGGGCAGGTCGGTGCGCAGGTACCGCAGCCCGAAGTCGTGGCGCCACGGGCAGTGCTCGATCCGCAGCAGTTGCACGACGACGCCAAGACCGAAGCGGAGGTACAGCGCGGTCGCCTCCGGCACCTGGCCCCGCGCGATGGCGCGGTTGACCAGCCACTCCGCGGTCGCCCGGCGCTGCCGGGCCTGGTCGACCGCCTCCGCGATCGCCCGCTCCATCGCGTCCCGGTCGTCGTGGCGCAGCACCAGCCGGCCCTCGGGGTCGTGCAGCACGATCGGCGTGCCGTGCCGGCGTACGTCGAGGTGCCGGTGCTCGTCGGTGAGGTCGGAGAAGTGCAGGTCGAGGATCATCGTGGGCTCCTCGAGCGCGCCGGGGCGCTGCTGGAGGTTCACGAAGCACTGCCGGCCGTCCGGCCAGGTCGCGAGCGGCAGCTCCCACACGTGGTCGACGTCGAAGGCCGCCCGCGCAGCCGCGACCACCCGGTCGTGGACGGCGGAGGTGGTGCCGGGCGTGCACAGCAGGTCGACGTCGAGGTCGGACCACTCGTCCCACCCGCCGGTCGCCGCGGACCCGCCCACCCAGACCACGTGCAGGTCCGGGTCGCTCTCGCCCTGCTCGCGCAGGAAGGTCAGCCAGTCGTCGTACCGGGTCAGATCAGAAGTCATGGGCGTCATTCTGGTGAGAACCGGGTACGAGACGCGCGTCCTTTCTCGCGGGAGGTTTCGTCATGTCGTCACGCGGACGGTGGATCCTCATCGGCGTGCTCCTCGCTCCGGCGATCGTGCTGCCGCTGTGGGTGTCGCTCTACGACCGGGAGGACCCGACCCTGTTCGGCTTCCCGTTCTTCTACTGGTTCCAGTTCCTGCTCATCGTCGCGTCGGTCTGCCTGACCGTGCCGGCGTACCGGGTCGCCCAGGGCGCCGAGCGGCTCGACCGTGAGCGGCACGGGCTGTCCGCCGAGCCGCCCGACGCCGATCCGCCCGGCACCGACCGTCCCGGCACCGACCGTCCCGGCGCCCGAGGGGAGGGGCGGCCGTGATCGACCACGTCAACGGCGTCGTGCTCGGCGTCTTCGTCTTCCTGTTCCTGCTGGTGACCGTCCTCGGCTTCGCCGCCGCCCGCTGGCGCCGCGCGGAGAGCCTGGACAGCCTCGACGAGTGGGGGCTCGGCGGCCGCGGGTTCGGCACCTTCATCGCCTGGTTCCTCATCGGCGGCGACATCTACACGGCGTACACGTTCATCGCCGTGCCCGCGACGTTGTACGCCGGGTCCGTGGTCGGGTTCTTCGCCGTGCCGTACACGATCGTGGTGTACCCGCTGATCTTCGTGTTCCTGCCGCGGCTCTGGTCGGTCTCCCACCGTCACGGCTACGTCACGCCGGCCGACTTCGTGCAGGGCCGGTACGACAGCCGGCCGCTGGCGCTGGCCGTCGCGGTCACCGGGATCCTCGCGACGATGCCCTACATCGCGCTGCAGCTGGTCGGCATGCAGGTGGTGCTCCAGGTGATGGGCATCGGGACCACCAGCGACAACTGGTTCGTCAAGGACCTGCCGCTGTTCATCGCGTTCGCGGTGCTCGCGGCCTACACCTACTCCAGCGGGCTGCGCGCGCCCGCGCTGATCGCGTTCGTCAAGGACGCACTGATCTACCTCGTGATCCTGGTCGCGGTCTTCTACATCCCGCACCAGATCGGCGGCTGGGGCCACGTCTTCTCCGCGGCCCAGGACACCTTCGACACCAACAACGCGAACGGCGCCGTCCCGCCCCAGGGGACGCGACCGGCGGCCGCCGAGTGGGCCTACGCCTCACTCGCCCTCGGCTCCGCGCTGGCGCTCTTCATGTACCCGCACTCGGTGACCGGGGTGCTGTCCACGCGCAGCCGCTCGGTGATCCGCAGGAACGCCGCGCTGCTGCCGGCGTACTCGTTCCTCCTCGGGCTGCTCGCCCTGCTGGGCTTCGTGGCGATCGCGGCGGGCGTGAAGGTGGAGAACCCGCAGCAGTCGGTGCCGCAGCTCTTCGAGGACCAGTTCAGCCCCTGGTTCGCGGGAGTCGCGTTCGCGGCGATCGTGATCGGGGCGCTGGTGCCGGCCGCGATCATGTCGATCGCGGCGGCCAACCTGTGGACCCGCAACATCTACAAGGCCTTCATCAACCGGCAGGCCACCCATGCCCAGGAGGCGCGGCAGAGCAAGCTCGTCTCGCTGCTGGTGAAGTTCGGCGCCCTGCTGTTCGTGCTGGCGCTGTCGAAGTCCTTCGCGATCAACCTCCAGCTCCTGGGCGGTGTCTGGATCCTGCAGACGCTCCCGGCGATCGTCTTCGGCCTCTACACACGGTGGCTCCACCGATGGGCGCTGCTCGCCGGATGGGCCGCCGGCATGGCCTGGGGCACCTGGCTGGCGTACGGCGTGGCCTCGCCGACCCAGGCTCACTTCGGTGGTCCACTGGTGTCCTTCCCGGGCACCGAGACGAAGGTCTACATCGCCCTGCTCGCCTTCGGGCTGAACGTCATCATCGCGGTGGTCCTCACCCCGGTGCTGCGCGCGCTGGGGGTCGCGGAGGGCACGGACCAGACGACCCCGCAGGACTACCACGCCGACGCCGGCGACCCCGGGGTCGCCGCCGAGCTCGACCCGGAGACGCCGGCGCACGTCTAGCCCCCCGTCTAGCGGGGCCGCTCGTGGGTACTGGCGTGCCGTGCCCACCCTCACCCGCGCCGCCTCGTCGGTCGGCGGCGGCGTCCTCGCCGCCGCCACCGGCGGACTCGCCACGCTCCGGCGCGCCCGCAAGCCCCTGCACCCCTCCGGCGACCTCGTGGCCGGCCGGGTCTTTCGCCGGGGGTCCGCCCAGCCCACCGGCGTCCCGTGGCTCGACGAGGAGGGCCAGGACGACGCCGTCGTGCGGCTGTCCCGCGCGATCGGGCTGCCCGGCCGGCTCCCCGACATCCACGGCCTCGCCGTCCGGGTGCACACCGGCGACGGGTACGGCGACCTGCTGTTCGCGACGACCGGGCGGGGCCCGCTGTCGCGGTTCGTGCTCGTGCCGAGCCGCGGTCCGCGGACCCAGCCGATGACCACGCTCCTGCCGTACCGCTCCGCGGGTGGACCGCTGGTGCTCAGCGCCGACCCGGTCGGGGCCGAGGCCTTCGAGCTGTCCTGGGCGCGGCCGGCCGGCGACTGGCAGGTCTTCGGGTGCCTCCGGCTGTCGACGCGCAGCCTGGCCGAGGAGATCTCGTTCGACCCGATCGTCCACCAGATCGACGGCCTGGAGCAGTACCCCTCCGTGCGGCGCCTGCGCGAGCCGGCGTACGCCACCGCGCGCCACTCGCGCGACGCCTGAGCGGGCGGCTGCTGCGGGTTTCGGCGGTCAGCAGCCGAAACCCGCACGACACGCCGGGCGACATCGGCGTGTCGCGCGGGTTCTGGCTGCCAGCAGCCGAAACCCGCGCTAGCGCCGCCGCAGCTTCACCGGCTGGCCGTCCCTGGGGAACGGCAGCGAGTGGTTGTTCATCGGCGCGACGTACGCCGGGTCGACCGACCACGCGAAGTCGAGCAGCAGGTGGAACATCAGCGCGGTGACCTCCGCGCCGGCGAAGTACATGCCCAGGCACTTGTGCACGCCGCCACCGAACGGCGCCCAGGCGTACCGGTGCGAGCGGTCCTCGCGGCGCTCGGGGGAGAAGCGCTCCGGGTCGAAGGTGTCGGGGTCGGTCCAGTGCTCCGCCATCAGGTGGCTGTACTGCAGCCCGACGGTGGCGTACGTGCCGGCCGGGATCCGGGTCCCGAGGACCACGGTGTCCTTGACGGCCTGGCGCAGCACGACCGGCACCGGCGCCCGCAGCCGCAGCGACTCCCGCATCACCAGGTCGATCGAGGTGAGGCTCTCCAGGTCGGCCAGTCCCGGCGTCGTCCCGACCCGGTCGGCGAGCGCCTGCGCCTCCTCGCGGCAGCGCTGCTGCCACTCGGGGTGCTGGCCGAGGAACTGCATCATCGAGGACAGCGTGATCGTCGACGTGTCGTGCGCGGCCATCATCAGGAAGACCATGTGGTCGACCACGTCGTCGTCGCTGAACCGGTCGCCGTCCTCGGACTCGATGTGGCACAGCACCGAGAAGAGGTCGTCGGTCGCCGCCGCCCGCCGCGAGGGCAGGTAGCCCCGCAGGAACTCCTCGAGGTGGCGGCGGCCGCGCAGCCCACGGCGCCAGCGGGTGAACGGCACGTCGTACCGGATGATCGCCGCGGCGGCCTGCACGCAGGCGATGAAGGACCGGTTGACCCGGTCCATCTCCTCGCGGGAGGTGTGGTCGGCGCCGCCCATGAACGTGTTGGTGGCGATGTCGAGGGTGAGCTGCTTGAGCGCCCAGTACGCCTGGAAGCCCGAGGCCGGGGCCCAGCCCGCGAGCCCCGCGGTGATCGCCGGGTGCATGGCGGCGGTGTAGTTCTCGAGCCGGTCGCGGGTGAACGCCTGCTGCATGATCCGGCGGTGCAGGTGGTGCTCCTCGAAGTCGAGGAACATCAGGCCGCGGCCGAAGAACGGCCCGACGAGGTACGTCCACGCGGGGCCGTTCGCCCACGCCTTGTCCGCGTTGCGCAGCGCGACCTCACACGCGTCCGGCCCGAGCAGCATCACCCAGCGGTCCTTGCCGACCAGGCTCATCGGCGAGACCGCGCCGTACGCCTCCCACTGCTTGCGGAACAGCGCCATCGGGTCGCGGGCGTACTCCAGGCTCCGGCCGATCAGCGGCAGCCCCCGCGGCGGGGGCGGCAGCTCGCGGACGGGTGCGGTGGAGGCCACAGCCGTCACAGTAGAACGTGTTCCGACCCGTCGGTAGCCTCAGCCGCATGACGCCCACCTTCGAACTGGACCAGGACCACCTCGAGCTGCGTGACTGGCTGCACGGCTTCGCCGCGGACGTCGTCCGGCCGGCCGCGGCCGAGTGGGACGAGAAGGAGGAGTTCCCCTGGCCGGTCGTGGAGGAGGCGGCCAAGGCGGGCATCTACTCCGTCGACTTCATCGTCGCCCAGGCGTTCGACGAGACGGGGCTCGGCTTCCCGATCACCATGGAGGAGCTGTTCTGGGGCGACGCCGGCATCGGGCTGTCGATCGTCGGTACGTCGCTGGCGGCGGCGGGCGTGCGCGCGAACGGCACCGACGAGCAGGTGGCCGAGTGGGTGCCGGCGATGTACGGCACGCCCGGTGACCTGAAGCTGGGGGCGTTCTGCTCCTCCGAGCCCGACGCGGGATCGGACGTGGGGGCGATGCGCACCCGCGCGACGTACGACGAGAAGACCGACGAGTGGGTGCTGAACGGCACCAAGACCTGGGCGACCAACGGCGGCATCGCCGACGTGCACGTGGTGACCGCGGTCGTCGACCCGGACCTGCGCACCCGCGGTCAGGCGTCGTTCGTCGTCCCGCCCGGCACCAAGGGGCTCAGCCAGGGGCAGAAGTTCCACAAGCACGGCATCCGCGCCTCGCACACGGCGGAGGTCGTGCTCGACAACGTGCGGGTGCCGGGGCGCTGCCTGCTCGGTGGCAAGGAGAAGCTCGACGCGCGGCTGGCCCGCGCCCGCGAGGGCAGCGGCGCTCGCGGCAACGCGTCGATGGCGACGTTCGAGCGCACCCGGCCGGCGGTGGGGGCGCAGGCGATCGGCATCGCGCGGGCGGCGTACGAGGTCGCGCTGGACTACGCGAAGACCCGGGAGCAGTTCGGCAAGCCGATCATCGAGAACCAGGCGATCGCGTTCAAGCTCGCCGACATGGCGACGTCGATCGAGGCGTCCCGGCTGCTGGTGTGGCGCGCTGCGTGGATGGCCCGGCAGGGCAAGCAGTTCGACAACGCCGAGGGCTCGATGTCGAAGCTGTTCGCCGGCGAGACCGCCGTGCGGGTCACCACCGACGCGATGCAGATCCTCGGCGGGAACGGCTTCACCCGCGAGTACCCGGTCGAGCGCTGGGCCCGGGACGCCAAGATCTACACGATCTTCGAGGGCACCTCCGAGATCCAGCGGCTGGTCATCGCCCGGTCCATCTCCGGCGCACCGATCCGCTAGGCCGAGTCGGCGCCATGTCACCCCCGCGCTGCGCCGAGCCGGCGCCATGTCGCCCCGGTGAGGGTGACACTGCGCCGACTCGGCGGTCCGGGAGGGTGACACTGCGCCGACTCGGCGTCAGGGCGCGGTCACCCGAGGAGGTGCCATGACGACGACCGAGCCGGAGCTGCGGAGCCGGTGGCGCGGGCAGCCCGGGCGGCTCGAGGTCTGGTACACCACCATCACCGACCCCGCCAGCGGCACCGGCCTCTGGATCCACCACGAGCTCGTGGCGCCCACCGACGGCGGCGAGGCGCACGTCCACGGGTGGGTGGCGGTGTTCGAGCCGGGAGCCGCGCCCGTCCTTGAGCGCTTCGGTCCGGGGCCGTGGTCGGCCCCGGACACAGGGTTCGCCTGCGGCGAGGTGCGGTACGACGGGACGCTGGTCGGCCGCGCGGGCGCGGTGTCCTGGGAGCTGTCCTCCGACGGCGCCGCCCGGACGCTGCACACCTTCCCGCGGTGGGCCTGGCAGCGCGAGGTCCTGCCGGCGGCGCAGGTCGTGCCCCGCCCGACCGCCCGCTACTCCGGGGTCGTCCGCACCGGCGACCGGGAGCTGGTGCTGCGGGACGCCCCCGGAGCGGACGCCAGGATCTACGGCCACGGGAACGCCCAGGAGTGGGGCTGGCTGCACGCCGACCTCGGCGGTGGTGAGGTGTGCGAGGTGGTCGCCGCGGTCTCGATGCGCCCGGGGCTCAACCGCCTGCCGCCGCTCCCGCTCGTGGCCCTCCGGCTCGGCGACGGCGACGTGCCGCGTGACCCGCTGCTCGCGTCGTTCGGGCTGCGCGCACGCCTGCGCCGCGACGGTTTCGACGTCCGCGGCCGACTCGGCCGGCGCCGCCTCACGATCAGCGTGGACCTCCCCGAGGTCGAGACCGTCGAGGTCGACTACCGGGACCCCGACGGCGCGCCGCTCCTGTGCCGCAACAGCGAGCTGGCGACCGCGCGCATCGAGCTGTTCCGCGGCTCCACCGTCGAGCGCTCCTGGCGCCTCTACGGCACCGCGCACGCCGAGGTGGGTGGGTTCCGCTGAGCGCTCCGTCGCTGTCGCTCGAGGTCTCCGTCGGCGCGCACGGCACCGGGCCGGCTGCCGGGGATCGTCCCGCGCGGGCTGGCCGAGAGCTCCGCGTGGAGCGCGGTCACCGACCCGATCACGCGCCGGTCCACGCGCGGCGGCCTTCGGTGCCGACCGTGGTCACCACCGCGCGCCCGTGATCGATCAGGACGTCGCGGTCCGGCGAGGCCGCCAGGGCTCGTGCTCGTGCGAGAGCCAGACCTCCAGGGGGTCGAGCGCGCGGACCAGCCGCTGGCCCTCGGTGCGCGGCTCGTCGAGGTCGGCGTGGAAGACCGCCGTGTCGCCTGCGATGACGACGGGACCACCGTCCCTCTCGACGACGACCACCTGCGAGCCACGGGTGTGGCCGGGTGTCGGGACGAGCCGCACCCCCGGCAGCAGCTCGAGCTCCCCGTCGACGGGTGCGTACTGCACACCGGGCGCGTCCACCCACTCCCGGATCGTGTAGTCGTCCTCGGTGCGGGCGTCGTCGAGCTCCCGGCGCTGGACGTAGACCGGCCGGCCGGCGAAGAGGTGGTTGCCGCCGCAGTGGTCGAAGTGCAAGTGCGTGTTGACGACGACGTCGATGCCGCCGAGGTCGACCTCGGCGCTCCAGGGGACCAGCCGGGGATCCATGTCGGCCACCGCCGGGTGCAGCTGCGTCAGGCCGGTGTCGACGAGCACGCGGGCGTCGGGGTGGTCGATGACGTGGACGTAGACCGGCATCCGCCCGCTCTCGACGAGCAGCTCGGCCACGAGGACCGGGGTGATGGTCATGTCGGCAGCCTCCCGGGTCAGGGCTCGAGCGTGATCGCGCGGTTCAGCCAGGTCGACGTGACCCGCATGCCGACCTTCTCGTAGAGCGACAGTGCACCGGTGCGCGAGTCGGTCGACAGGCCGGACCTCGTGGCGCCGTGCGCCCGCGCGGCGGCGAACGCGTCGACCAGCATCGCCTGCGCGAGGCCGCGGCCGCGCTGGTCCGCGCGGGTCGCCACCTTGTTGACGTAGCCCTCGTCACCGCCGAACAGCAGCACGTTCGTCGCGCCGACGACCTCGCCCGTCGGGTCGGTGACCACGCGCAGGTGCCAGGGCTCGAAGCCCTGGCGGCCGACGACCGACGCGAGGAAGTCGTCGTACGGCTGGCGCTCGCGGGCGGCCCACTCGAGGAACGCGTCCTCGAACACCACCCAGCAGGCCTCGTAGTCGTCCGGGGTCGCCTCGCGCAGCGCGTACCCGTCGGGCAGGGGCCGCGCGGGGATCTCGGCCCCCTCGGGGAGGTAGAGCTCCCACATCTCCCAGCGCACGTGGTAGCCGAGCGCCGCGAGCAGGCGGTCGCCGGGCGACCCCTGGGGCACGGGCATCCCGACCACCGACGCGCCGGCGGCCCGGGCGCGCTGCTGCATCCAGTGCGCGAGCGCGGTCCCGATGCCGCGGCCGCGGTACGCCGGCTGCACGGCCGACTCGCCCCTGTCGCCGCCCATGTACTCGGCGTACGCCACCAGGCGGTCGCCGTCGAGGACGCCGATCGTCCCGGCGCCCACGTCGTACGACGGCCGCTGCCAGTCGGCGAGGATGTCGGCCTCCTCGATCGACACCGTGCCGGTGTCCACCTGCTCCTGGGCGGCCATCACCTCGAAGACCGCGCGGGCGTCGGCCATCGCGAGCGGGCGGCTGGTCAGGCCGGCGGGCAGGTCGAGCGTCTCGGGCACCGGCACATCGAAGCAGGAAATGGCGGACGGGGCCGCCGAATATCTCGGGCGGCCCCGTGCCGGGTGCTGCGGGGTGCTGCGGGGACCAGTCGATCAGGCGTTGCGGATCGCGGAGACGTCGAACTCGAGCTTGACCTTCTCCGAGACGAGGACGCCGCCGGTCTCGAGCGCGGCGTTCCACGTGACACCCCAGTCCTTGCGGTTGATGGCGGTGCCGCCCTCGAAGCCGATGCGGATGTTGCCGAACGGGTCCTGGGCCGAGCCGGTGAGCTCGAAGGGCACGGTGACGGGCTTGGTCACGCCGTTGATCGTGAGGTCGCCGGTGACCACCCAGTCGTCGCCGTCGAGCTCGACCTTCGTCGAGGTGAAGGTGATCTCCTTGTTCTCGTCGGCGTTGAAGAAGTCGGCGGAGCGCAGGTGGGCGTCACGGTCGGCGACGCCGGTGTCGATGCTGCCGGTCTGGATGGTCAGCTCGACGCGGGAGCTCGCGGGGTTCTCGGTGTCGACGTGCGCGGTGCCGGAGAACTCCTTGAACTGGCCGCGGACGGTCGTGACCATCGCGTGCCGCGTGCTGAAGCCGATCCGGGTGTGCGTGGGGTCGATGGTGTAGTCGCCGGAGATGTTCTCGACGGCGGCGGTGGGGGCGTCGAACTGCTCGGCGGCCTGACGGTTGAAGAACGACATGGGGTGCTCCTGATCGGGTTGCGGTGATGTGGTTGAACCTTTGACCACTTCAACCGGACCGTGGTCCGGTTCATTCCCGGTTCCCGGAGAAATGTCTGGACATGCGACGACCCCGCCGGATCGGACCGGCGGGGTCGGGTGGCTCTGGTCGGACCTGCGCGGGGTGCGCGCGGGTGGCTGGGTCAGGCGGCGTGGCCGACCTGGATCGGCGCACCGCTCTGCGGAGCCGGGATCCACCGGGCCTCGAGGCGGGTACGGCCGGTCGCGTCGGTCACCGACACCCAGGTCTGCACCAGGTCGTTGGTCATCGCGTCGCTCCTCGTACTCCTGCTGTTCACCTTGCGTTCACCTAAAGTAGTCCATACCCCACCCGGGTGTCCAAAGAATGGTCGAAGTCGGCCTCCGCGCCCCACTCGGCCCGCCCTGGCGGTCGCTGGGGCAGGTGGTTGCTCCACTCGAGCGATGCGCTGGAGAAATGGGCTGTTCTTGCCCGATTTCGGGCAGAAAGTTGCCTGAGCAACCCCGGTGGGCGCACGATCGTCGGGTGCCTCTCGCCCCGGACCCCGCGCTCGTCGAGCGCATCGCCGCCAGCACCGGCCTCGCGCCGGCCGAGGCGGCCCGGGTGGTGGAGGACGTGGTGGCGTTCTACGCCGAGCCGGTCGAGGACTACGTCCGCCGGCGGCACGCCCACCTGAAGACCTACGGCGCGAGGAACGACGACATCTTCGCCCGCATCGCCGAGGAGCTGGCCGCCCGCGTGGTCGCCGCGCCCCGGCTCACCGAGCGCCAGCTGCGGCGCATGATCTACGGATAGGGAGCCCGAACATGTGCGGAATCGTCGGCTACGTCGGCGGCCAGCAGGCCGCTCCTCTCCTCGTGGAGGGGCTGACCCGGCTCGAGCACCGTGGCTACGACTCGGCCGGCCTGGCCGTCCTCGGCGGCACGGGCCTGAAGGTGGCCAAGCGCGCCGGCCGGGTGCGTGACCTGTCCGAGGAGCTGCCGAAGCGGTTCGGCGGCAAGATCGGCGTCGGGCACACCCGGTGGGCGACCCACGGGCCCGCGAACGACGTCAACGCGCACCCGCACACCGACGCCACCGGCGCGGTCGCGGTGGTGCACAACGGCATCATCGACAACGCCGCGGCGCTGCGGCAGCGGCTCGCCGACGAGGGCGTCGAGCTGGCCAGCGACACCGACAGCGAGGTGCTCGCCCACCTGGTCGGCCGGTCCGAGGCCGACACGCTCGAGGGCAAGGTGAGCGACGCGCTGGGCGCGATCGAGGGCACCTACGGCCTCGCGGTGCTGCACGCCGACTTCCCGGACCGGGTCGTGGTCGCCCGCAACGGCAGCCCCCTGATCGTCGGCGTCGGCGACCGCGAGATGTACGTCGCGTCCGACCTGGCCGCGATCGTGCGCCACACGACCACCGTCGCCCACCTGGACGACGGCGAGATCGCCACGGTCACGGCCAGCGGGTTCACGACGTACCGCCTCGACCTGTCGCGCACCGCGCGGGACACCACCACCCTCGACATCGACCCCGAGGCGTACGACGCCGGCGAGCACGACTCCTTCATGCACAAGGAGATGCTCGAGCAGCCGGCCGCGGCGGAGCGGGTGCTGCGCGGGCGCCTCGACGAGCGGTTCGGCACGGCCCACCTCGGCGGCCTCAACATGGACGCCCGGGAGACCCGGGCGATCCGGCGCGTGAAGATCCTCGGCTGCGGGTCGGCGTACTACGTCGGCCAGATGGGTGCGGCGCTCGTCGAGGAGCTGGCGCGGATCCCGGCGGACGCCGAGGCCGCCAGCGAGTTCCGGTACCGCAACCCGATCATCGAGCCGGAGACCCTCTACGTCGCGGTCTCCCAGTCCGGCGAGACCATCGACACGCTGCTGGCCGTGCAGGAGATCCGGCGCAAGGGCGGCCGGGTGATCGGCCTGGTCAACGTCGTCGGCAGTGCGATCGCCCGGGAGTGCGACGGCGGGATCTACCTCCACGCCGGGCCGGAGGTCGCGGTCGCTTCGACGAAGGCGCTGACCAACATGTTCCTCGGGTTCGCGCTGCTGGCGCTCCAGCTCGGCCGGGTGCGCGACCTGTCGATCGCCGACGGGCGGCGGTTGATCGCCGGCCTGCAGCGGCTGCCGGACCAGATCGAGGAGGTCCTCGCCCAGGAGGACCGGCTCGCGGAGCTCGCCGGGAGGCTCGCCGGCGCCGAGAGCCTGTTCTTCGTGGGGCGGGTGCGCGGCTTCCCCGTGGCGCGCGAGGGGGCGCAGAAGTTCAAGGAGATCTCCTACCGGCACGCCGAGGCGTACCAGACCTCCGAGCTCAAGCACGGTCCGCTCGCGCTGATCTCCCCGGAGGTCCCGACGGTCGCGATCGTGCCCGACGACGAGCTGACCGACCGGAACGTCGGCGCGCTGCACGAGATCGCCGCCCGGCGCGGGCCGCTCGTGGTCGTCACCCACGAGGGTGTCGACCTCGGCGGCCTTCCCGAGGGGGCGACCGAGCGCATCGTCGTACCCCGCAACGAGCGTGAGCTCGACCCGATCCTGCTGACGGTGCCGCTGCAGCTGCTGGCGTACCACGCGGCGCTGAAGCTGGGCCACGACATCGACAAGCCGCGCAACCTGGCCAAGTCGGTGACCGTCGAGTGAGCGTCCGGTGAGCGTCGAGTGAGCGTCGAGTGAGCCAGCCCACCGCGTCGGCGAAGGTGGCGCGTCGGCGCGCAACCACTACCGTTGACGGGTGAGCAACGAGGAGACCACGGACATCGTGACCTTCGCCGACCTCGGGCTCGACCCGAAGGTGCTGAAGGCGCTGGACGACGTCGGCTACGAGACCCCGTCGCCGATCCAGGCCGCGACCATCCCGTCGCTGCTGGCGGGCCGCGACGTCGTCGGCCTGGCGCAGACCGGCACCGGCAAGACCGCGGCGTTCGCGCTGCCGATCCTGTCGCAGCTCGACCTGTCCCAGAAGACGCCCCAGGCGCTCGTGCTCGCGCCGACCCGGGAGCTCGCGCTCCAGGTGTGCGAGGCCTTCGAGCGGTACGCCGCGCACATCCGCGGCGTCCACGTGCTGCCCGTGTACGGCGGCCAGGGGTATGGCGTGCAGCTCAGCGCGCTGCGCCGCGGCGTCCACGTCGTGGTCGGCACGCCGGGCCGGATCATGGACCACCTCGAGAAGGGCACGCTCGACCTCAGCGAGCTGCGGTTCCTCGTGCTCGACGAGGCCGACGAGATGCTCAACATGGGCTTCGCCGAGGACGTCGAGACGATCCTCGCCGACACCCCGGACGAGAAGAACGTCGCGCTGTTCTCCGCGACCATGCCGGCCCAGATCCGCCGGATCTCGAAGAAGTACCTGAACGACCCCGAGGAGATCACGGTCAAGAACAAGACCGCGACCGCCTCCAACATCACCCAGCGCTACCTGATGGTGAGCTACCCGCAGAAGGTCGACGCGCTCACCCGGATCCTCGAGGTCGAGAACTTCGAGGCGATGATCGTCTTCGTCCGGACCAAGAACGAGACCGAGACCCTCGCCGAGAAGCTCCGCGCCCGCGGCCTCTCCGCCGCCGCGATCAACGGTGACGTCGCGCAGAACCAGCGCGAGCGGACGGTCAACCAGCTCAAGGCCGGGAAGCTGGACATCCTGGTCGCCACCGACGTCGCGGCCCGGGGCCTCGACGTCGAGCGCATCAGCCACGTGGTCAACTACGACATCCCCACCGACACCGAGTCGTACGTGCACCGGATCGGCCGCACCGGCCGCGCCGGCCGCAGCGG
>DASTXB010000047.1:0-47595 GCA_035765695.1 Nocardioides sp.
GCGCCAGCTTCTCGAGAGCGGCGTGCACTTCGGACACCAGACCCGTCGCTGGAACCCGAAGATGAAGCGCTTCATCATGACCGAGCGCAACGGCATCTACATCATCGACCTGCAGCAGTCGCTGGCCTACATCGACCGCTCGTACGCCTTCATCAAGGACACGGTCGCCAAGGGCGGCACGATCATGTTCGTCGGCACCAAGAAGCAGGCCCAGGAGGCGATCGCCGAGCAGGCGACCCGCGTCGGCATGCCCTACGTCAACCAGCGCTGGCTCGGCGGCATGCTCACGAACTTCCAGACGGTGCACCAGCGGATCAACCGCCTCAAGGAGCTCGACGAGATCGACTTCGACGACGTCGCCGGCAGCAGCCGCACCAAGAAGGAGCTGCTGCAGATGCGCCGCGAGCGCGACAAGCTGAACAAGTCGCTCGGCGGTATCCGCGAGATGACCCGCACCCCGGCCGCGGTCTGGATCGTCGACACCAACAAGGAGCACCTCGCCGTCGAGGAGGCGCGCAAGCTGCGCATCCCGATCGTGGGCATCCTCGACTCGAACTGCGACCCGGACCTCGTCGACTTCCCGATCCCGGGCAACGACGACGCGATCCGCGCCGTCGGCCTGCTGACCCGTGTGGTCGCCGACGCCGTCGCCGAGGGCCTGATCGCCCGCTCCGGCGCCAAGCCGAGCGAGGGCACCGAGGCCGTGGGTGCCGAGGAGCCGCTGGCCGAGTGGGAGCGCGAGCTGCTGGGTGGCGACGCCGACAAGGCCGCCGTCGAGGCGACCGGCGGCGACGCCGCGACCGAGGAGACCCCGGCCGCCGAGGCGACCGGTGCGTCCACCGAGGCCGCCGAGGCCACCGAGGCCACCGCCGAGGCCACCGAGGCCCCTGCCGAGGCCACCGAGGCCCCTGCCGAGGCCCCCGCCGCCGAGGCGACCGAGGCGACCGAGGCCCCCGCCGCCGAGGCCGCCGAGGCCCCGGCCGAGCAGGCCTGAGCCACCGCCCACACCCCGACGTACCCGAAGAGGAACACACATGGCTTACACCGCTGCCGACGTCAAGAAGCTCCGTGAGCTGACGCAGGCCGGGATGATGGACTGCAAGAAGGCGCTCGACGAGACCGACGGCGACTTCGACAAGGCCGTCGAGCTGCTCCGCGTCAAGGGTGCGGCCAAGGCCGCCGCCCGCGCCGCCGAGCGCGAGGCGTCCGCCGGCCTGGTGGCCGCCTCCGGCAACGCCCTGATCAGCCTCAAGGCCGAGACGGACTTCGTCGCCAAGAACGACGCGTTCATCGCCGCGGCGCAGCAGATCGCCGAGGCCGCCGACTCCAGCAAGGCCGGCGACGCCGAGGCCCTCAAGGCCGTCTCGCTCGGCGACAAGACGGTCGGCGAGACCGTCGAGGAGCTCGCCCGCACGATCGGCGAGAAGATCGAGCTCGGCGAGGTCGCGTACTTCGACGGCACCACCACGGTCTACCTGCACAAGAAGGCGACCGACCTGCCCCCGACCCTCGGCGTCCTCGTCGAGTACGACGGTGACGAGGCGGCCGCGAAGCAGGCTGCCCAGCAGGCCGCCGCGCTCAAGGCGCAGTACCTCACCAGCGACGAGGTCCCGGCCGACGTCGTCGCCGCCGAGAAGGACGTGCTGACCAAGAAGACGCTCGAGGAGGGCAAGCCCGAGGCTGCCGTCGCCAAGATCGTCGAGGGTCGGATCAACGCGTTCTTCAAGGAGATCGTGCTCCTCGACCAGGAGTCGGTCTTCGAGGCCAAGAAGTCGGTCAAGCAGGTCCTGGACGCCTCCGGCACCACCGTGAAGCGGTTCGCCCGTTTCGAGGTCGGCGCCTGAGCAGATAGGTTCTAGCCAGACCAACGGAGGAGGCCGGTTCGATGACAGCTCACCTGATCATCGGACCGGCCTTCTCGCTGTCCAGCACTGTCCTGCGACGTCGGAGGAGCCGCCCGTGACCGGTTACAAGCGCGTTCTGCTCAAGCTGTCCGGCGAGGTGTTCGGCGGCGGCAAGGTCGGGGTCGATCCCGACGTGGTCCAGACGGTCGCCCGGGAGATCGCGGCGGTCGCGCGGGCCGGGGTGCAGATCGCGGTCGTGACCGGCGGCGGCAACTTCTTCCGCGGCGCGGAGCTCCAGCAGCGCGGCATGGACCGCGTCCGCGCGGACTACATGGGCATGCTGGGCATCGTCATGAACTGCCTGGCGCTCCAGGACTTCCTCGAGAAGCTGGGCGTCGAGACGCGGGTGCAGACCGCGATCACGATGGGCCAGGTCGCCGAGCCGTACATCCCGCGCCGCGCGATCCGGCACATGGAGAAGGGCCGCGTCGTGATCTTCGGCGCCGGCATGGGGATGCCGTTCTTCTCCACCGACACCGTCGCCGTGCAGCGGGCCCTGGAGAGCAAGTGCGACGTCGTGCTGGTCGCCAAGAGCGGCGTGGACGGCGTCTACACCGCCGACCCGCACCTCGACCCCACCGCGACGAAGTTCGACGAGCTGTCGTACGACGAGGCGATGGCCCGCGGGCTGCGCATCATGGACCAGACGGCGTTCGCCCTCTGCGGCGAGAACAAGCTGCCGATGGTCGTCTTCGGCATGGAGCCCGAGGGCAACATCCTGCGCGTGGTGCAGGGTGAGAAGATTGGCACGCTCGTCAGCGCCGGCTGAGCCGCGCCCGAGCAACCGCGACCGAGTAGTGACCGAGCAGTGACCGAGCAGGAGAAGCCGTGATCAACGAGATCCTCAACGAGGCCGACAGCAAGATGGACAAGTCGGTCGAGTCGACGCGCGAGGAGTTCGCGGCGATCCGGGCCGGCCGGGCGCACCCGAGCATGTTCAACAAGATCGTCGTCGACTACTACGGCTCGCCGACGCCGCTGCAGCAGCTCGCGTCGTTCACCGCCCCGGAGGCGCGGGTCATCCTGATCTCGCCCTACGACCAGGGCGCGATGAAGAACATCGAGAAGGCGATCCGCGACTCCGACCTGGGCGTGAACCCCGCCGACGACGGCAAGGTGATCCGCTGCGTGTTCCCCGAGCTCACCGAGGAGCGCCGCAAGGAGTACATCAAGGTCGCTAAGGCCAAGGCCGAGGACGGCCGCGTCGCGGTCCGCAACCTCCGGCGTACGGCCAAGCAGCACCTGGAGAAGCTCGAGAAGGACGGCGAGGTCGGCAAGGACGACGTCACCGGCGCCGAGAAGCGGCTCGACGGGATGACCAAGAAGCACACCGACGCCATCGACGAGATGCTGAAGAACAAGGAGTCCGAGCTGCTCGAGGTCTGAGCAGTCCGGGACTCATGACGGAGGTCAAGGACCACGGCCGCGCCGGCCGTGACCTGCGTGCTGCCTTCGCGAGCGCGATCGTGCTGCTCGTGGCGATCGCGCTGTCGCTGCTGTTCTGGAAGACGGCGTTCATGGTCATCGTCGCGGCCGCCGTGGTGGTCGCGATCTGGGAGCTCGGCCGCGGGTTCTCGGCGAAGGGCATCGACCTGCCCGAGCAGCCGCTGATGGTCGGCGGCGTCGTGATGGTCGCCGTCGCCTACTTCTGGGGCGCCCCCGCCCTGGTCACCGCGACCGCCGTGGCCGCGCTCGTCACGATGCTGTGGCTGCTGCGCCGCGGGGTGACGGGCTACGTCCAGGACGCCACCGCGTCGGTGTTCAGCCTGATCTACATCCCGTTCCTCGGCTCGTTCGTCGCGCTGCTGCTCTCCGAGGGCGGCACCGGCATCAACGGCCACGGGCTCGACGACCCCGGCGTCCAGGGGATCATCACCTTCATCCTGGTCACCATCGCCTCCGACATCGGCGGGTACGTCGCCGGCGTGCTGTTCGGGAAGCACCCGATGGCCCCGGTGATCTCCCCGAAGAAGTCCTGGGAGGGCTTCGCCGGCTCGACGGTGTTCTGCCTCGTCGCGGGCTGGGCGCTCGTCGTGTACCTGCTCGACGGCGACTGGTGGGTCGGCGTCCTGCTCGGCCTGATCACCGTCGTCATGGCCACGCTCGGCGACCTGTGCGAGTCGGTCATCAAGCGCGACCTCGGCATCAAGGACATGAGCCACGTGATCCCCGGCCACGGCGGCCTGATGGACCGGCTCGACTCGCTGCTCGCGACGGTCGCGCCGATCTGGCTGCTCCTGCACTACCTCGTGTACTGATGCTGTACCTCGTCCGCCACGGCCGTCCCCGGATCGAGCCCGGGCTGCTGCCGAGCGCGTGGGAGCTGGACCCGGCCGGGTTCGACGACATCTGGGCGCTGCGCGAGTCGGGGCGGCTGCCGACGCGCGCCCACTGGTTCACCTCGCCCGAGGCGAAGGCCATCGCCACCGCCCAGCTCCTGACCGACGCGGACGTCGGGATCGTCGACGCCCTGCGCGAGCAGGTCCGGGAGACTGCCGACTGGATCGAGCACTTCGACGCGACGGTGCGCCGCGCGTTCGCGGAGCCCGAGGTGCCGGCGTACGACGGGTGGGAGCCGCTCGCCGTGACCCGGGACCGGGTGGTGACCGTCGCCCGCAGCCTGCTGGAGGAGCACGCGGGGGAGGACCTCGTGCTCGTCGGACACGGGACGGCGTGGACCGTGCTCGCCGCGGAGCTGACCGGGTCGGAGCCCGACCTCGACCGCTGGGCGACGCTGGGGATGCCCGACGTGATCGAGATCGGGTGATCGGACACACGTCGCGTCCGTCGGCACGCCGGAGCACCGGATCGTGGTCCGGCGCATAGCATCGAGTCGATGTCGACCGAGCAGGAGAACGCCGATCCGGCGGCGACGCCCGAGGACGGGCGCACGCCGAGCTGGTGGCACCGCGACCACCCGACGTTCACCGCGCTGACCGGGTTCTTCACCGGCCTGGCCTTCGTGATCGTGGTGCCGGGGCTGTTCGCGGCCGCGCTGGGGCTGATCTTCGAGTCCCACACCGCCGAGGACCTCTTCCCGTTCGTGCTGGTGACCCTGGCCATCCCGATCGGGTTGGTGATCGTGCCCCGCACGCGACGGTTCGGCACGTACATGCTGATCGGCATGGTGACGACCGCGCTGGTGGTCGGCTGCGTCGCCGGCGCTGTGATCTGGTACATGGTCAACTACCAGAGTTAGGGCTCACCCGCCCTCCGGTGGGACACTGGGGCCGATGTCCGACGCAGAGCGCACCTCCCTTCCCCTCGTCTTCGACGAACCGCGCGGCCGCAAGAAGCCACCGCGCCACCTGGCCGACCTCACCCTCGACGAGCGCGTCGAGCGGGCGAAGGAGCTCGGGCTCCCGGGCTTCCGTGCGAAGCAGCTGTCCACGCACTACTTCGGCCGCCTCGTCGACGACCCGGCCGAGATGACCGACCTGCCGGCCGCGCAGCGCGACGAGCTGGTCACGGGCCTGCTGCCGCAGCTGATGACGCCGCTGCGGACGCTCGAGGCCGACCGGGGGACCACCCGCAAGACCCTGTGGAAGCTCTTCGACGGTGCGCTGGTCGAGTCGGTGCTGATGCGCTACCCCGACCGCGCCACCATGTGCGTGTCCAGCCAGGCCGGCTGCGGCATGGCCTGCCCGTTCTGTGCGACCGGCCAGGGCGGGCTCCAGCGCAACATGTCCACGGCCGAGATCGTCGAGCAGGTCGTCGCCGGCGCCCGCGCGCTGTCCCGCGGTGAGGTGCCCGGCGGCCCGGGCCGGGTCTCGAACGTCGTCTTCATGGGGATGGGCGAGCCGCTGGCCAACTACAAGGCCGTGATCGGCGCCGTGCGCCGCCTCACCGACCCGGCCCCCGAGGGCCTGGGCATGAGCGCGCGCGGCGTCACCGTGTCGACCGTGGGCCTGGTGCCCCGGATGCGGCAGCTCGCCGAGGAGGGCATCCCGGTCACGCTGGCGCTGAGTCTGCACGCGCCCGACGACGAGCTGCGCAACGAGCTGGTGCCGATCAACACCCGCTTCTCGGTCGCCGAGACCGTGGAGGCCGCGTGGAACTACGCGAAGGTCACCAAGCGCCGGGTGTCGATCGAATACGCCATGATGCGCGGGATCAACGACCAGGCCTGGCGGGCCGACCTGCTCGCCGACGTCCTGCAGTCCTACGGTGACTGGGGCTGGGTGCACGTCAACCTGATCCCGCTCAACCCCACGCCGGGCTCGAAGTGGACCGCGTCCGACCCCGCCGACGAGCGCGAGTTCGTGCGTCGCCTCGAGGCGAAGGGCATCCCGACCACGGTCCGCGACACCCGCGGCCGCGAGATCGACGGCGCCTGCGGCCAGCTGGCCGCCGCCGAGTAGCACCCGGCGGCGACCCGGGCGGGTCAGCGCAGGAAGGCCGGCGCCTTCACGATCAGCTCGACGTTGCGCGCGGTCCGTGCGCCGCGACGGTCGCGGCTTCGCTCCTGCCAGTCGTTGGCCGCGAGCTCGCGGGACAGCGCGGCGAGCTGGATCGGCTCGTCGAGCTGGTCCGGGGACCACGTGGTGGGCGCGGCGTGGTCGAGCATCGTGCAGAAGATCGACAGGGTGTCGTCCTTGTTGTCGGCGATCTCCACGATCCGGCCCTGTTGCGGCCAGTCGATGTGGGAGGCGGTGTTGATCTCCCAGAAGCCGTTGAGCACCGTGCCCTTCTTCTTCCGCACGTGCGACTTGATGTTGTTGGTGTGCGTGTGGCCGTTGACCCAGGCGATCACGTTGTCGTGCTTGAGCAGCTCGTTGACCAGCGCCTTGCCGAGGACACGGGGCCCCGGGTCGACGTCACCGGTGAGACCGTTCACCATGCTCCACGACGGGTGGTGGCTGGAGAACACCAGCAGCTTGCGCTTCGACTTCGCGATGACGTCCTTGATCCAGGCGAACTCGCTCCTGCTCAGCGAGCCCTCGTCGCCGCCGTTGGCGTTGACGGTGTCCATGACGACGAAGCGGACCAGTCCCTTGTCGAAGTAGTAGTACGCCGTGCCGTCGTTGCGGTTCTGCTCGGTGTAGCCGTGGCCGACCGGCAGGCCGGTGGTCGTGAAGTGCTCCTCGACGATCTCGGCGGTGCTCAGCTCGCGCCGGTCCGGGTCGGGGGTGACCGTGCGCTTCTTGGTGCTCACGGTCTTCTGGTCGCCCGTGGCCCGGGCCTGGCTGGAGGCGTCGGGGTGGTTGTTGCCCTGGACCAGCTTGTCGTGGTTGCCGATCACGCTGTACCACGGCATCTCCAGGCCGGTGGCGTCGAACGGCGCGCGGGCCTTGGCGAGCAGGCCGGGGATCGTCGGGTAGCCGTACTTCGTGCGCGGGTCGTCGTCGGTCAGCCCCTCGGGGGTGCCCTCGGGGTGCCAGAACATCACGTCGTACAGCGCCGGGTCGGTCTCCGCGACGCTCTCGGTCTTCGTGTGGTCACCGGAGTCGGGCTGGATGGGACCGCCGTCGAGGAGGTCGATGTTCCAGCGGACCTCGTTGTACTGCGCGTTGTCGGCGTTGTCACCGGTCTGCAGCGTGAACGCGACGGGCTTGCCGGTCGCGGGGCCGTTCTTGACGGCGTTGATGCCCTGGACCATCGACTCCGCGACGTGCAGGGTCAGGAACTCCTGGGGTCGGTACGCCGAGCTGCTGAACGACTCGGCGTTCTCGACGCGCATCGGGGACTCGGTGTCGACGATGTGGACGTCGCTGACCTGGGCGAACGCGACCAGCGGCTTGCGGCGCTTCTTCCGGCCCTTGCGCGCCTTCGTGCCGAGGTCGGTGCGGACCTGCCACGGCTCGCCGGCGGCGGTCACGACCGGGCCGTACCCGCCGGCCCCGGGCGTCCCGCGGACGAGCACCGCGTCGCGGGTGGTGAGCGCACCGCCGGTGACCCGGCCGACGGGGGTGGCGGTCCCGGCGACAGCAGCGGCGGAGAGGCCGCCGACACCGCTGAGCAGGGTGGCGCTGCCGGCGACGGCGGCGGACGAGCGGAGGAGGTCGCGACGAGAGATCTGCACCGCGTCAATCTAGGGTTGGGAGCGCGTTCACGTCCCCGAAACGAGCAGGTTTACCGCATCCTCGGGGGAGTCGACGAGGTGCACGTGGCCCTCCATCGGCTTCCCGCGCGACAGGTGCTGCAGCAGGGGCCACGCCGGCAGCTGCTCGGTCCAGTAGGTCGCCCCCACCAGGACCATCGGCGCGACGCCGCTCTCGTCGGCGTAGTAGTTCTCGCAGGCGTCCTGGAAGACCTCCTGGACGGTGCCGCCGGCGCCCGGCAGGAACACGATGCCGGCCTCGCAGATGCGGAGCAGGATCGCCTCGCGCGTGGAGTTGCGGAAGTACTTCGCGATCGCCGTGGCGAAGGCGTTCGGCGGCTCGTGGCCGTAGTGCCAGGTCGGGATGCCGAGCGTCCGGGCGGTGCTCGGGAACCGCTCCAGCACGGCGAACGCCCGCCCGACCCACGCCTCCACGGACGGGCGGTACGTCGGCGCCTCGGCGAGCATCGCCAGCGCCTCGTCGAGCCCGTCGGGGTGGTCGCTGAAGTGCGGGCCGAGGTTCGCGGCCTCCATGGCGCCCGGTCCGCCGCCGGTCGCCACGACCAGGTCGCGGCCGAGCGCCGCGGCGAGACGCGCCGCGTCGGCGTACCCGGGGTGGCCGCGCTCGAGCCGGTGCCCGCCCATCACCCCGACCATCCGCTTGCCGGCCACCCAGGACTCGAGGGCGAGGTCGACGGTGTGGTCGTGCAGCGCCCGGGCGAGCGCGTCCTGCGGGTCCGCAGGACGTTGTGACCAGGCGTACGCCCGGCCGTCCAGGGAGTCGGCGTACCGCGGGGCGTCGTAGAGCTCCTGGGGCGTGTACAGCTCCGAGCGCGGGTCGACCGGCACGTCGTCGGGCACGCTCAGCACCAGCGCGCCGCGGTCGGCCAGCCGCTCCTCGTCGCCGCGCGCGAAGCGGCAGCCGAGGAACGTCGCGCCGCCCACGTCGATCGCGGTGAGGGCGTCGTGGCGCCGGGTCAGGTCGACCGACCGGATCCGCCAGCCGCGCAGCGAGGTGGCCCCCGCGGCCAGCCGGTCGTCGAACGCCTCGAGGGTCTCGACGTGGACGACACGACCGCGGGAGCGCTTCACGCCCCGAACTCTAGAAGGCCTGCGCCAGCAGCTCCCCGAAGAGCGCGTGCTCGTCGACCTCCAGCCCGCGGGCGCGGAACCAGGTGCAGACGTTCGTGCAGTCGCGCATCAGGAAGTCCATGCCCTCCGGGTTGCCGACCAGGTCGACCATCTGCGGCAGGTCGATGACGACGACCCGCTCGCCCGCGGCCAGCACGTTGTACGGCGAGAGGTCGCCGTGCACCAGGCCGTGCCGCGCGAGCTCCGAGAGGAACTCGCGCAGCTGGTCGAAGTACGACGCGAGCAGCTCCCGGCCGGGCCGCACCTGGGCGAGCCGGGGCGCGGTCTCGCCGTCGTGGGTGATCCACTCCATGAGCAGCTCGGTGCCGTCGATCTGGACCGGGTAGGGGACCGGGAGCCCGAGCTCGTGGCAGCGCACCAGGGCCTGCCACTCGGCCCAGGCCCACTGCCCGGCGGCGACCGCCCTGCCGTGCGCGGTCTTCTTGGCCACGGCGCGGTTGTCGCGCGTGTTGCGGACCTTGCGGCCGGCCGTGTACGACGCGGACCGGTGGAAGTCGCGGTGGTCCGCGCCGCGGTAGCGCTTGGCCACCATGACGACGGACTCGCCCTGCTCGTCGCTGCCGGGGACCGCGCGCTCGAGCAGGAACGCGTCGGCCTCCTTGCCGGTCTTGAGGACGCCGAGCTCGGTGTCGACCGCGGCCTGCGAGGTCACCACCCAGTCCGGGCGGGGCTCCGGGCCGCGGCAGAGCGGCTCGACGCTGAGCCAGGTCGACCAGCGCTGGCCGTCGCCGACCTCGTCGTACGCCTGGAAGTCGAAGACGAAGGTGGGGTCGAGGTCAGAGACCTCGTCCGCGGAGATCTCCGCGGAGATGTACGGGGTGTCGTGAGACATCGGTGAAGGTGCTCCAGAGGTGAGAGAAGAGGCGGTCTGCGGGCAGGCCGACGACAGTCGTGGACATGTCACGCCTCCTCTCGTGGAGCACCCGGCCGGTCCGGACGCCGGTGTGAGTCTGGAACGGGCACCGGGACCGCCGCAACCGATTAACATCCCGGGGTGACCCGACGCCGCGCGCTCGCCCTCACCCTCGCCGCCGGCCTGACGGCCACCTCGCTGGCGATGGCGCCCACGGCGTACTCCGGGCCGGCCGACGCGGCCGGGACGCCGGGCATCGGCGACCCGTACTTCCCGCTGGACGGCAACGGCGGGATCGACGTGCTGTCCTACGACATCCACGACCGCTACCGGTTCGGCGAGCGGCGGCTGTCGGGGTGGACCGCGCTGCGGCTCACCGCCACGGCGTCCGTCTCGGCGTTCAACCTCGACTTCCTGCTGCCGGTCTCCCGCGTCGACGTCGGTGGCGACCGGGTCCCGTTCGACCAGGGCCACCACGAGCTGACGGTCGACGCCCCGCTGGAGCCCGGCGAGACCGCGCGGGTGGTCGTGCACTACTCCGGCCTGCCCGAGCGCCTGTCGTACGCGGGTGAGGGCAACTGGCTCGCCGGCGACCACGAGGTCGTGGCGATGAACCAGCCGCACATGGCGCCGTGGTGGTTCCCGGCCAACGACCACCCGCTCGACAAGGCGGACGTGCGGATCTCGATCACCGTGCCGCGGGACAAGCGGGTCGTCGCCAACGGCCGGCTGCTCGGCCGGCAGGTCCGCCGCGGGCTGGCCACGACGACCTGGCAGGCCGACGAGCCGATGGTCCCGTACCTGGCGTTCTTCGCCGCCGGCCCGTACGAGATCGCGAGGGGTCGGACGGACGGCCGGCCCTGGTACGTCGCGGTCTCCCGCTCGCTGCCGGCCTCGTCGCGGGGCGTGGCGATGTCCCTGATGAAGCGGACGCCCCAGGTGCTGCGCTGGCTCGAGGGCGTGATCGGGGACTACCCGTTCTCGGTGACCGGTGGGCTCACGACCGCGCTCAACCCGGGCTTCGCGCTGGAGAACCAGACCCGTCCGACGTACCCGTGGATGGGCGACGGCCCCGGCGCCGTCCGGACCGTGGTGCACGAGCTCGCGCACCAGTGGTTCGGCGACTCCGTCGCGGTCGCGGGCTGGACCGACATCTGGCTCAACGAGGGCTGGGCGACCTACTTCGAGAACTACTACACCGAGACGCACGACGGCCCGTCGGCCGACGAGCTGATGCGCGACGAGTACGGCGACATCCCCGCCGACGACGCGTTCTGGGACCACGAGGTCGCCGACCCGTGCCCGGGCCACGAGGACTGCGTGCGCTGGATCTTCGACTCGTTCGTCTACGAGCGTGGCGGCATGGCGCTCGCGGCGCTGCGCAACCGGATCGGCGACGCGGACTTCTCCACGCTGATGCACCGGTGGGTGACCGAGCGCGAGGGCGGCAACGGCGACACCGGCCAGTTCGAGGCGCTCGCCGCGACGGTCAGCGGCCAGGACCTGACCGGGTTCTTCGACGCCTGGCTCCACTCGCCGTCGAAGCCGGCGGACACGGTCGCCAACGGCCTGGGCTGACGAGCTGGCCGGTCCCGGCCGGCCTCAGCCGAGCAGCGGCGAGACGGCCTTCGCGGCCAGGCTGGGCAGTCGGGTCAGCGACTCCTCGGCGTCGGCGAGCGTCATCGCGCGCAGGCCGGTGTTGATGCCGAGCCACCGCAGCGGCTCCCGCTCCCAGGTGGGGGAGCGGTGGCCGACCCACGGCAGCCGGGTCAGCTCGGTGTCGCGCTCGAGCACCAGGTCGCGCAGCGTGCGCCCGGCGAGGTTCGTCGTGCTGACGCCGTCACCGACGTAACCGCCCGCCCAGCCCAGCCCGGTCTCGCGGTCCAGGCCCACCGACGCGCACCAGTCGCGCGGGATGCCGAGGGCGCCGCCCCAGGCGTGGGTCACCCGGGTGCCCTCCAGCACGGGGAACAGGTCGGTCAGCGTGGCGTAGAGCCGGGCGAAGACCTTCTCGTCGCGGTCGAACTCCGGCCTGGTCCGCGAGCCGAAGTGGTACGGCGCGCCGCGGCCGCCGAACACCAGCCGGTCGTCGGCGGTGCGCTGCCCGTAGATGATCAGGTGCCGGTGGTCGCTGAACGTCTCGCGCCGGGCGAGCCCGATCTCGTCCCAGGTCGACGCGTCGAGCGGCTCGGTCGCGATCACCAGCGAGTAGACCGGCACCAGGTCCCGCTCGTGACCGGCCAGGCCCGCGGTGTACCCCTCGGTCGCCCGGATCACCGTTGCGGCCCGGACGTCGCCGTGCGCGGTGTGGGCGCGGCCGGGCTGGACCGAGCGCACCCGGGTGCGCTCGTGGATGACGACCCCCCGGCGCTCGACCGCCTCGGCGAGCCCCCGCACCAGCCGGGCCGGGTGGATCGCGGCGCAGTCGGGCGTGTACGTCGCGCCGAGCGTGCGGCTGCCGCGCAGCACGGCGGTCGCCTCGGACCGCCCGAGCAGTCGCAGGTCGTCCTCGTCGCGTCCCCAGGCCCGGGCCTCCGCGACCTCGTGCCGCGCCCGCCGCAGCTGGGCGCGGCTGCGCGCGAGGACGATCGTGCCGCCGTGGGCGATGTCGGCGTCGATGCCCTCGGCGGCCGCGGCGCGGACGACCTCGTCGACGGTCGCGCGCATCGCCTGGTGCTGCGCGAGGGCGCCGCCCCGATCGGACATCGCGGCCAGGGTGGACAGCGACGCCGGGAACAGTGCCGAGCACCACCCGCCGTTGCGCCCGGACGCGCCGTACCCCGCGGTCTCGGCCTCGAGGACCACGATCCGCAGCGACGGGTCGGCCTCGGCGAGGTAGTACGCCGTCCACAGGCCCGTGAACCCGGCGCCCACGATCGCGACGTCGGCCTCGGTGTCGCCGGGCAGCGACGGTCGCGGCGACCAGTCGGTGTCGACGGTGTCGTGCCAGAGGGAGAGCCGCTCCCAGTGCGGGTCCCGGTCGTGGTGGGGGCTCAGCGCACACCCCACGAGTAGGTCTGCTTGCGCAGCCGGAGGTACATGAACGTCTCGGTCGCGGCGACGCCGTCGATGGCGCGGATCCGCTCGGAGATCAGCTCGAGCAGGTGCTCGTCGCTCTCGCAGACGACCTCGACGAGCAGGTCGTAGGAGCCCGCGGTGACGACCACGTAGTCGACCTCGTCGAGGTCGGCGATCTTGTCGGCGACCGGCTCGAGCGCCCCCGTGACCCGGATGCCGACCATCGCCTGGCGGGCGAACCCGAGCTCGAGCGGGTCGGTCACCGCGACCACCTGCATCACGCCGCCCTCGATGAGCCGCTGGACGCGCTGGCGGACCGCGGCCTCGGAGAGGCCGACCACCTTGCCGATCGCGGCGTAGGACCGCCGGCCGTCCTGCTGCAGCTGCTCGATGATCGCCTTGGACACCTCGTCGAGCTGGGTGGCCGGACGCCCGGACTTCCTCGTCATGGGCGTGATGGTCCCCCATCGGACCGGGTGGGTCAAAGGTTCCCCGCGGCGTGTGGACAAGCGATTTCGTTGCGGGAATGTTTCTGTTCGACGGTTTCGCTTGTCGAGGTGGCCGGAGCGTGGCACGATCCGAGGGTTCCCGATGCTCGTGCGAAAGGAGCCTCATGCCTCCCGACTCGCCGGTCCACCGGCCCGGTCTGTCCCGACGCGGACTGCTCAGGGGAGGCGGGGCCGTCGCCTTCGCCGGACTCAGCCTGGCCGCCCTGAAGCTGCCCATGTTCAGCGTCGACGGCGCCAAGCAGGACCCGGCCACCTGCACGGCCACCGACGTGTCGGCGACCGACAAGTCGCTGGTCGTCTCGAACTGGCCGGCCTACATCGACCCGCGTCGCAAGGAGAGCTCCACGTTCCAGGAGTTCCAGCGCCGCACCGGCATCTCGGTCTCCTACACCGACGACGTCAACGACAACGCGGAGTTCTTCGCGAAGGTGAAGAACCAGATGGCCGCGTGCCAGCCGATCGACCGCGACATGATCATCATGACCGACTGGATGGCGGCCCGGATGATCGGTCTCGGGTGGATCCAGCCGCTGGACCCTGCGCGGATCGAGAACGTCCGCAAGAACCTCATCGAGCCGCTGCAGGGCCGGCAGTGGGACCCCGATCTCACCTACCACGCGCCCTGGCAGGCCGGCCTGACCGGGATCGCCTACAACGCCTCGAAGGTCAAGGAGGTGCGCAGCTTCGAGGAGCTGCTCACCCGCGACGACCTCAAGGGCCGGATGACGCTGCTGACCGAGATGCGCGACACCATGGC
Source organism: Nocardioides sp. (assembly GCA_035765695.1). GTDB lineage: Bacteria > Actinomycetota > Actinomycetes > Propionibacteriales > Nocardioidaceae > Nocardioides. The sequence continues at coordinate 14,234 of DASTXB010000047.1, forward strand.
GTTCATGCTGCGGGTGGTCGGGGCCGACCCCGACCAGTTCACCGACGCCGAGTGGAGCCGGGCGATCGAGCGGCTGCGTGAGGTGGTCGCCAGCGGACAGGTCCGGTCGTTCACCGGCAACGAGTACATCCAGGACCTGGCGGCGGGCAACATCCTGGCGTGCGAGGCGTGGTCGGGCGACGTGATCCAGGCCCAGTTCGACAACCCTGACATCAAGTTCGTCGCGCCGGAGGAGGGCCTGTCCCTCTGGGCCGACAACATGATGGTGCCGAACCTCGCGACCCACCAGGCCAACGCGGAGGCCTGGATGAACTACTACTACGAGCCCGAGGTCGCGGCGAAGCTCGCTGCCTGGGTCAACTACATCTGCCCGGTCGAGGGAGCCAAGCAGGAGATGGAGAAGATCGATCCGTCTCTCGTCGACAACAAGCTGATCTTCCCCGACAACGAGGACCTGAAGGACGCGTTCGACTTCATGCCCCTGACCGATCAGCAGTCCCAGCAGTACGAAGGAGACTTCAACGATGTCATCGCCGGCTGACGCTGTGCAGGACCAGGTGGGGGCGCAGTCGCCCGCGGCCGCGGAGACGTTCGACGGGTTGCGCCTGCGGGCCGTCACCAAGAGGTTCGGGGCCTTCACCGCCGTGCAGTCCCTCGACCTCGACGTGCCGCGAGGCTCGTTCTTCGCGCTCCTCGGTCCGTCGGGTTGCGGCAAGACGACGACCCTGCGGATGGTCGCCGGCTTGGAGACGCCGACCGCGGGCACGATCACGCTGGCCGGGCAGGACATCACGTTCGCCAAGCCGTACCGGCGCCCGGTCAACACCGTCTTCCAGAGCTACGCGCTGTTCCCCCACCTCGACATCCACGAGAACGTCGCGTTCGGCCTCAAGCGGCGCAAGGCCGGCAACGTCGAGGCGCAGGTCAACGACATGCTCGCGCTGGTCGAGCTGGAGAGCCAGGCGCGCAAGCGGCCCGCCCAGCTCTCGGGTGGCCAGCAGCAGCGCGTCGCGCTCGCGCGGGCGCTGATCAACCAGCCGGAGGTGCTGCTGCTCGACGAGCCGCTCGGCGCCCTCGACCTCAAGCTCCGCCGGGCGATGCAGATCGAGCTCAAGCGGATCCAGACCGGGGTGGGACTGACGTTCATCCACGTGACGCACGACCAGGAGGAGGCCATGACGATGGCCGACACGGTCGCGGTGATGAACGCGGGCGTCATCGAGCAGATGGGCGCCCCCGCCGAGCTCTACGAGAACCCGCGCACGACGTTCGTGGCCAACTTCCTCGGCCAGTCGAACCTCATCGAGGGGGCGATCAAGCGCCGCAGCGGTGACCTGGTCACCGTCGACATGCACGGCATCGACGTCTCGGTCCCGGTGGCCCGCTCGCACGCGGACGGGGACCGGGGCTGGGTCGGCATCCGGCCGGAGAAGGTCCTGATCGGCGACCCGGGCGAGGTCCTCGACGCGCCCGGGAACTCGATCCCCGGCGGGGTCGTCTCCGACGTCAGCTTCGTCGGGGTCAGCACCCAGTACCTCGTGCGGATGCCGTGGGGCCAGGAGCTCCAGGTCTTCGCGCAGAACACCGGCCACCGGCGGATCTACCGCCAGGGGGAGTCGGTCGAGCTGTCGTGGCGTCCCGACTACGCGTTCCTCCTCGACTTCAGCCAGGACGCCCGCGCCGGGCAGGAGGACGACGACTGATGGCGAGCACCGCGGGCACCGCCCCGGTCACGACCGCGCCGGCCTCGGACGAGTCCGACCGGCGGCGGGGACTCACCGGCTACATCCTGCTGATCCCCGGTGTGGTGTGGTTGGCCCTGTTCTTCGTCATCCCGTTCTACTCCCTGCTCGCCACCAGCCTCTACGACCCCAACGGCTCGGTCTTCAGCGGCTACGAGATGACCTACCACTGGCAGAACTACGTGGACGCGGTCAAGGACTACTGGCAGCCGCTCCTGCGCTCGCTGGTGTACGGCGCCGTCGCCACGCTGATCTGCCTGGTGCTGGGCTACGTCCTCGCCTACGCGATCGCGTTCAAGGCGGGGCGCTGGAAGAACCTGATGCTGGTGCTGGTGATCGCGCCGTTCTTCACCAGCTTCCTGGTGCGCACCCTGGCCTGGAAGTTGATCCTCGCCGACGACGGCTGGGTCGTGAACGCGCTCCAGGCGGTGCACCTGCTCGGACCGGACGGACGGCTCTTGGCCACGCCGGTCGCCGTCATCGCCGGCATCGTCTACAACTTCCTGCCGTTCATGGTGCTCCCGCTGTACGCGAGCGTTGACAAGATCGACCACCGGTTGGTCGAGGCGGCCGGCGACCTCTACGCGAACCCCTTCGTCGGCTTCTGGAAGGTCACGTGGCCGCTGTCGCTCCCGGGCGTGGTGTCGGGGACGCTGCTGACCTTCATCCCGGCCGCGGGCGACTACATCAACGCCCAGCTCCTCGGAAGCCCCAACCAACGCATGGTCGGCAACGTGATCCAGAACCTCTTCACGGACGCGAACGACTACCCGGCGGCCGGGGCGCTGTCGATGATCATGATGGTCGGCATCGTCGCCATGGTCTTCATCTACGTGCGCCGGGCCGGGACGGAGGAGCTGCTCTGATGCGCTGGCTGCGGAACAACCTGGTGCTCCTGCTCGGGATCGCGGTGCTCGTCTACACGTTCATCCCGATCTTCGTCGTGGTGCTGATGAGCTTCAACGACCCCTCGAGCCGGTTGATCTACCGGTTCGACGGCTTCACCCTGCACAACTGGCTCAACCCGTGCGAGCCGGAGGGAATGTGCAGCGCGCTGCGCACCAGCATGGAGATCGGCCTGGTCGCGACGATCGGCTCGACGATCCTCGGCACGCTGATGGCCTTCGCACTGGTGCGCCATCGCTTCGTGGGGCGGTCGTCGATGAACCTGCTGATCTTCCTGCCGATGGCCACCCCGGAGATCGTGATGGGGTCGTCGCTGCTGGCGCTGTTCGTCGCGACCGGCTTCGCCGGTCAGCTCGGCTTCTGGACGATCCTGATCGCGCACATCATGTTCTGCATCTCGTTCGTGGTGGTCACCGTCCGGTCCCGCCTGGCCGGCATGGACGACAACCTCGAGCAGGCGGCGATGGACCTCTACGCGACGCCGCAGCAGACGTTCTGGCGCGTGACGTTCCCTCTGGTCTTCCCCGGCATCCTGGGCGCCGCGCTGCTGAGCTTCTCGCTGTCGTTCGACGACTTCATCATCACCAACCTCAACGCCGGCAACACCACGACGTTCCCCATGTACGTCTGGGGTGTGGCCCAGCGCGGCATCCCGATGCAGGTCAACGTCATCGGCACGCTGATGTTCGTGATCGCCGTGCTGATCGTGGTCGGCGGCGAGGTCAACAGCCGCCGCCGCCAGCGCGCCCTCGCCGCTCGCTGATGCCGACCCGGCGCAGTCTCAGGCCCGATCCATGCCGAGTCGGCGCAGTCTCAGGGGCGATGGCGCCGACCCGGCGAGCCGCTTGAGCCTGAGGTCCGCATCCTGGTGCATGCCGAACACGTTCTCGCGCCGGAACGCCTCGATCAGCCAGCCCTCGACATCCATGAGATAGGCGCGCCGCACAGTGTCGCGCTCCCGCTGTTCGCGGCTCGTGTGCCACTCGTCGCCGTCGTACTCGGCGCCGATGCCGAGCTCCTCGTCCCCCAAGTCGATCCTGTATCGGACCCTGCCCTGCACCACGACCGGGATCTGCGTCCGCGGCCGACGCAGCCCGGCGTCGTACCAACGCAAGCGCAGCGCGGACTCGCCGAACGACTCGGAGCCGGGATCGGCGAGTGGTGCGAGCACGCGAAGCAGCACGACGCCGCGACGGCGGTTGAACCTCGGCACCTCGGCGAGCAGCTCCTCCTGACTGAACGCGCCGAGGCCGAGCATCGTGTCCATGCCGTGCAGCCTCAGGTCGCGTGTGGGCTGGAGGCGTCCGAGATCGAGGGCAGTGCGCAGGGGGGTGGTCACGGTGAGCCCACACAGGTCCATCAGGTCCTGTCGACGGATCTCGCGTTCGCCGCTGGTCGTCAGGGCGTTCCGCAATCGCCCCGCGCCACTGGGACGGAAACAGGACACGGCTGGCACCGCCAGGTGCTCTCCCGGCCCGAGTGCTCGGTCGCCGGCGTGCAGCCACGCGGCGGTCCGGTCACACACGAAGCAGTCCGCGGGGAGAACCAGACGCAGCATGTCGCAGCGCAGCGGGATCGAGTCGGGCGTGGTGGCGTCGACGTACACGCCCTCGATCGGACGCCGCAGGACCTTGGTGCGTGTCAGGTGCGCCAGCGCTTCATAGCTGAGACCGGCACGGCGGCCTGTCGCCGTCGTGAACGGGACGCCCGGTGGCAACTCGGCGAAGCGGTTCAGCCATGTGTCGTTCATGTCCCAGGCCTGCCCCGTGCCGGGTTGCCTCCACCACGGAGGTCCTCCGGCTGTGGAGAACGGCCTGAGACTGCGCCGGCTCGGCTTCGTCTCAGCCTGGGACTGCGCCGACTCGGCGTGGGGTCAGCTTCAGAGCATCGACCAGGCCTTGTCGAGGACGACGCGGAGGACCTGCTCCATCTCGTCGAAGTGCTGCTGGTCGCAGATCAGCGGGGGAGAGAGCTGGATGACCGGGTCACCGCGGTCGTCGGCGCGGCAGTAGAGGCCCTCGGCGAACAGCTGCTTGGAGACGAAGCCGAACAGGATGCGCTCGCACTCGTCGTCGTCGAAGGTCTCGCGGGTGGCCTTGTCCTTGACCAGCTCGATGCCGTAGAAGTACCCGTCGCCGCGGACATCGCCGACGATGGGCAGGTCCTTCAGCCGCTCGAGGGTGGCGCGGAAGGCGTCCTCGTTGGAGCGGACGTGCTCGAGGATCTTCTCCTCCTCGAAGATCTGCAGGTTCTTCAGCGCGACCGCGGTCGAGACCGGGTGGCCGCCGAAGGTGTAGCCGTGGGCGAACATCTGGCCGTCGGCCAGGAACGGCTCCATCAGCTTGTCGCTGGCGATCATCGCGCCGAGCGGGGCGTAGCCCGAGGTGATGCCCTTGGCGCAGGTGATCATGTCGGGCTCGTAGCCGTAGCGCTGGGCGCCGAACATGTGGCCGAGCCGCCCGAAGGCGCAGATGACCTCGTCGGAGACCAGGAGCACGTCGTACTCGTCGCAGATCTCACGGACCCGCTGGAAGTAGCCGGGCGGGGGCGGGAAGCAGCCGCCGGCGTTCTGCACGGGCTCGAGGAAGACCGCGGCGACGGTGTCGGGGCCCTCGTTCTCGATCGCGACCGCGACCTGGTCGGCGGCCCAGCGGCCGAAGGCCTCGGGGTCGTCGCCGAACAGCGGGGCGCGGTAGATGTTCGTGTTCGGCACGCGGAAGGTCGAGGGCACCAGCGGCTCGAACTGCTGCTTGAGCGTGGGCAGGCCGGTGATCGACAGCGCCCCCTGGGTGGTGCCGTGGTAGGCGATCGCGCGGCTGATCACCTTGTGCTTCATCGGCTTGCCGGTCAGCTTGAAGTAGTTCTTGGCCAGCTTCCACGCGGTCTCGACGGCCTCGCCGCCACCGCTGGTGAAGAACACCCGGTTCAGCGAGCCCGGGGCGTAGTTCGCGATCTGCTCGGCCAGCAGGATCGCATTCGGGTGGGCGTAGGACCACAGCGGGTGGAACGCCAGCTCCTTGGCCTGCGCGGCCGCGGCCTCGGCGAGCTCGGTGCGCCCGTGGCCCAGCTGGGAGACGAACAGGCCGCCCAGGCCGTCGAGGTAGCGCTTGCCGGCCGCGTCGTAGATGTAGGCGCCCTCACCGCGCACGATGATCGGCACGTCCGCGTTGTCGTACGACGAGTGCCGGGTGAAGTGCATCCACAGGTGGTCCTTGGCGGCGCGCTGGAGGTGCTCGTGATCCGGGTGCATGCCTCCATGGTGCTCGGTGGCACCCCCGGAATGCAAGTGAATCCGTCGCTGAGAGACGTGATTTGCGCGGAATCCGTAGCAATCCGGCGTGATAAGAAGTCCCCATGACCCGGTACGGCGCGCAGTTCGGACCCGACATCACGTTCCTGGGTGTCGATCCGGTGGACCTGGACGACGCCGAGGCGTTGGCGACCGCGGACGTGGTGGTCGTCGGCGCACCCTTCGACGGCGGCACCTCCCACCGGCCGGGCACGCGCTTCGGCCCGATGGCGATCCGGCAGACCGACTACCTCCCGCAGGACGGCTCGCGGCCACACCTCGCGCTGCGCGTCGACGCGCTGCAGGACCTCCGCGTGGTCGACGCCGGCGACGTCGAGATGCCGCCCGGCGAGATCGAGCGCGCGCTCGGCGCCCTCGAGGAGGCCGTGTTCACGGTCGCGGCGGCCGGCGCGATCCCGCTGGTGCTCGGTGGCGACCACTCGATCGCGCTGCCTGACGCGACCGGCGTCGCCCGCCACCACGGCTTCGGCCGCGTCTCGATGATCCACTTTGACGCGCACGCCGACACCGGGCACATCGAGTTCGGCTCGCTGTACGGCCACGGGCAGCCGATGCGCCGGCTCATCGAGTCCGGCGCGCTGCGCGGCGACCGGTTCCTCCAGGTCGGGCTGCGCGGCTACTGGCCCGGCCCCGAGACGCTCGACTGGATGGCGGAGCAGCGCATGCGCTCCTTCGAGATGACCGAGATCGGCAGGCGCGGGCTGGACTCCTGCCTGGACGAGGCGTTCGAGATCGCGCTCGACGAGTGCGACGCGGTGTTCCTCTCCGTCGACATCGACGTCTGCGACCCCGGCCACGCCCCGGGCACGGGTACGCCGGAGCCGGGTGGCCTGTCCTCGCGGCAGCTGCTCGACGCCGTACGCCGCATCTGCCGCGAGCTCCCGGTCGCCGGCATCGACGTCGTCGAGGTGTCACCGCCGTACGACCACGCCGAGATCACGGCCTACCTCGCGAACCGGGTCTGCCTCGAGGCGTTGTCCGGGCTGGCCGCCCGCAGGCACGGCATCTCCCACGATCCTGCGGGCCCGCTGCTGGAGGGGCGCTCGTGACCACCCTCTTCACCAACGGCGTCCTCTTCGACGGGCACCGGTGTCGCGGCGCGGGGGAGGTGCTGGTGGACCGGGGCCGGATCGTCCACGTGGGTCTCGAGGGTCTCGACGAGCTCGACCGCCGAGGCGCGGACGTCGTCGACCTGCGGGGCGGTCTGCTGCTGCCGGGGTTCACCGACGCGCACGTGCACCCCATCCAGGGCGGGCTCGAGCGGCTGCGCTGCGACCTCTCCGAGCACGAGACGCGCGAGGAGTACCTCGCCGCGATCCGCGAGTACGCCGACAGCCACCCCGACCTCGAGTGGATCCTCGGGGGCGGCTGGGCGATGCCGGCCTTCCCCGGTGGTACGCCGACCGCGGCCGACCTCGACCGCGTGGTGAATGACCGGCCGGTGTTCCTGCCCAACCGCGACCACCACGGCGCCTGGGTCAACAGCCGCGCGTTGGAGATCGCGGGCATCGACGAGCACACCCCCGACCCGCCCGACGGGCGGATCGAGCGCGACGCGGACGGCCGCCCGAGCGGCACGCTGCACGAGGGTGCGACGGCGCTGGTGTCGCGGCACGTCCCGCGCACCACCGGCGAGGACTACTACGCGGCGCTGATGGCCGGCCAGTCCTACCTGCACTCGGTCGGCGTGACGTCCTGGCAGGACGCGATCGTCGGTGCCTACTCCGGCATGGACGATCCGGCGTCGACGTACGAGACCGCTGCGGCGAACGGTGACCTGCGCTCGTACGTCGTCGGCGCCCTGTGGTGGGAGCGGCGACTCGGCGTGGAGCAGGTGGCGGACCTGGTCGGCCGGCGGGAGACGATGACGGGCGGCCGGTTCCGCGCGACGACCGTGAAGATCATGCAGGACGGCGTCGCGGAGAACCACACGGCCGCGATGCTCTCGCCGTACCTCGACCGCTGCGGGCACCCGACCGACAACAGCGGCCACTCGTTCCTCACCGCCGAGGCGATCCGCGACGCCGTGCAGGCGCTGCACGCGGCCGACTTCCAGGTGCACGTGCACGCGATCGGCGACCGCGGCGTGCGCGAGGCGCTCGACGCGTTCGACGGGCTCGACCGCCGGGACCTGCGCCACCACATCGCCCACCTCCAGGTGGTGCACCCCGAGGACGTACGCCGCTTCGCCGCGCTCGGCGTCGCCGCCAACATGCAGATGCTCTGGGCCTGCCTCGACGACCAGATGGCGGAGCTGACGATCCCGTTCCTGGGGGAGGAGCGCAGCCGCTGGCAGTACCCGTTCGCCGACCTCGCCCGCGCGGGCGCGCGCCTGGTGGCCGGCAGCGACTGGCCGGTGAGCACGCCGGACCCGCTGCAGGCGATCCAGGTCGCGGTGACCCGGCGCGAGCCGGGGAGTGCGGGGGAGGCGTTCCTGCCCGAACAGGCGCTGACGCTGGAGCAGGCGTTCGCGGCCTACACCTCCGGCTCCGCGTGGGCCAACCACCGCGACGACGCGGGCACCCTGGCCCCGGGCGCGGTCGCCGACCTGGTCGTGCTGGACCGCGACCCGTTCGCCGGGGCGCCCGAGGACGTCGGATCCGCGCGTGTGGTCTCGTCGTGGATCGACGGAAGTACCGTCTATGAGGCCTGAATCAACGAAATCCGTCACTCATGGCGGGTCCCCCCTACAGATTTCGTAGCGCGGTCACTAGGCTCGCCCGCATGGCCGACCAGACCTTCAAGAACGTCATCAACGGTGAGCTCGTCGACAGTGCGTCGGGGGAGACCTACGACGTCATCGACCCGACCACCGGCGAGGTGTACGCCCAGGCCCCGAAGTCGGGCGACGAGGACGTCGACCGCGCGTACGCCGCGGCCGACGCCGCCTTCGAGGGGTGGGGCTACGCGACCCCGCAGGACCGCTCGAACGCGCTGCTGAAGATCGCGCAGGCGATCGAGGACCGGGTCGACGAGATCAACGCCGTCGAGTGCAAGGACACCGGCAAGCCGCTCGGCCTCACCATGTCCGAGGAGATGCCGTACGCCTCCGACCACTTCAAGTTCTTCGCCGGCGCCGCGCGGCTCCTCGAGGGCAAGGCGGCCGGTGAGTACATGGCCGACCACACCTCGTTCGTGCGGCGCGAGCCGATCGGCGTGGTCGGCCAGGTGACGCCGTGGAACTACCCGCTGCTGATGATGATCTGGAAGATCGCGCCCGCGCTCGCCGCCGGCAACACCGTCGTCCTCAAGCCGAGCGACACCACGCCGGCGAGCTCGACGCTGCTGGCCGAGCTCTGCCAGGAGTTCCTGCCGCCGGGCGTGCTCAACGTCGTGTGCGGCGATCGCGACACCGGCCGGGCGCTGGTCGCGCACAAGACACCGCAGATGGTGGCGATCACCGGCTCGGTCCGCGCGGGCATGCAGGTCGCCGAGGCGGCCTCCCACGACGTCAAGCGCGTGCACCTCGAGCTGGGCGGCAAGGCGCCGGTCGTGGTCTTCGACGACGCCGACATCGCGAAGGCCGCCGAGGGCATCGCCGGCGCGGGCCTGTTCAACGCCGGCCAGGACTGCACCGCGGCCACCCGGGTGCTCGTGCAGCAGGGCATCCACGACGAGTTCGTCGCGGCCCTGGCCGAGGCCGCGAAGGGTATGCCGACCGGTGACCCGGCCGACGAGAACACCTACTACGGCCCGCTCAACAACGCCAACCAGCTCGCCCACGTCTCGGGGATGGTCGACCGGCTGCCGGACCACGCGAGCATCCAGACCGGCGGCACCCGCAAGGGCGAGAAGGGCTACTTCTACGAGCCGACCGTGCTCTCGGGCCTCCAGCAGACCGACGAGCAGATCCAGACCGAGATCTTCGGCCCCGTCATGACCGTGCAGAAGTTCACCGACGAGGCGCAGGCGCTGGCGTGGGCCAACGACGTCCAGTACGGCCTCTCGTCCAGCGTGTGGACGAAGGACCACGGTCGGGCGATGCGGATGTCGCGCAAGCTCGACTTCGGCGCGGTCTGGATCAACACCCACATCCCGTTCGTCTCCGAGATGCCGCACGGTGGGTTCAAGCACTCCGGGTACGGCAAGGACCTCTCCGGCTACGGTTTCGAGGACTACACGCGCATCAAGCACGTGATGAGCTACATCGGTGAGTGACCCGATGAGGATCCTCCTGGTCGGCGCCGGGGGCGTCGGCGCGGCCTTCGCCGCGATCGCGGCCCGTCGCGACTTCTTCGAGACCATCGTGGTCAGCGACTACGACCTGGCCCGCGCCGAGAGGGCGGCGGCCACCGACGACCGGTACGTCGCCGCGCAGGTCGACGCGTCCTCCGCGTCGGCGGTCGCGGACCTGTGCCGCGAGCACGGCATCACGCACGTGATGAACGCCGTCGACCCGGTCTTCGACATGTCGATCTTCAACGGCGCCTTCGAGGCCGGGGCCGACTACCTCGACATGGCGATGTCGCTGTCCCGGCCGCACCCGACCGCGCCGTACGAGAAGACCGGCGTGAAGCTCGGCGACGAGCAGTTCGCGGTCGCCCCCGACTGGGAGTCCGCGGGCCGGCTCGCGCTCGTCGGGATCGGCGTCGAGCCGGGGCTGTCGGACGTGTTCGCGCGGTACGCCGCCGACCACCTGTTCAGCGAGATCGACGAGCTCGGCACCCGCGACGGCGCGAACCTCGTGGTCACCGACGACGACGGCAACGAGATCTTCGCGCCGTCGTTCTCGATGTGGACCACGATCGAGGAGTGCCTCAACCCGCCCGTCATCTGGCAGGACGGGGAGTGGCACACGACGGCGCCGTTCTCCGAGCCGGAGGTCTTCGACTTCCCGGAAGGGATCGGTCCGGTCGAGTGCGTGAACGTGGAGCACGAGGAGGTCCTCCTCATGCCGCGCTGGGTCGACTGCAGGCGCGCGACGTTCAAGTACGGCCTCGGCGACGAGTTCATCAACATCCTCAAGGTGCTGCACACGCTCGGGCTCGACTCCACCGAGAAGGTCCGGGTCAAGGGCGTCGAGGTCAGCCCCCGCGACGTGGTCGCCGCCGTCCTCCCGGACCCGGCGACGGTCGGGCCCCGGATGAAGGGGAAGACCTGCGCCGGCCTGTGGGTCACCGGCAAGGGCAAGGACGGCGCCGACCGGTCGACGTACCTCTACCACGTGGTCGACAACGAGTGGACCATGCGCGAGTACGGCCACCAGTGCGTCGTCTGGCAGACGGCCATCAACCCGGTCGTGGCGCTGGAGCTGCTCTCGCGCGGGACCTGGACCGGTGCCGGCGTGCTCGGACCGGAGGCGTTCGACGCGGTCCCGTTCCTCGACCTGCTCACCGAGTACGGCAGCCCGTGGGGGATGAAGGAGCTGTCCGTCTGACCTAGAAGGTCAGCCGCAGTCGTACGTCGGGCCAGCGCACCCGCGCCGCTGCGGCCCGCGCGGCCTCGAGCCAGGTCCGTCCGGACGGCTCGATCGTGAGCACGGCGGCCGCGCCCTCGGCGTGGAGGGCGACGGCGCGGCCGTGCGCGCCGACCGGGACGGTCAACGTGCCGGTCGCCTGCCGGGAGAGCGCCGGCACGTTGACGCGCACGGGGCCGAGGTCGCTGCGGACGACGACGCGGGTCGGCCGGTCGCTGCGCCGGTCGAGCCGGACCGTCACGGGCGCCTCGACCGGTAGCAGGGGAGAGGCCGTCGCGGCCGCGTCGCCGATCGACACGACCGGCGGCGGGTCGTCGTCGACGACCCGGACCACGGTCCCGCGGAAGACCCGGACGCGCTCCACCCGCTCGTCGGTGCGGTCCGGCGGCGCGCGGAACCACCCGTGACCGACCTGTCGGCCGGCCGGGACCCGGACGGTCCCGCCGGCGGTGCGCACGCGCGTCACCCGGGTGGTGGGCCGGTCGAGCCGGACCGTGAGGCGCACCCGCTCGCCCTCGGCGATGCGGCGTCGGTCCGGGACGACCGTGGCGATCGGCACCGGAGGGGTCGGGTCGCCGTCGGTGTCGAGCGACGCGAAGCAGTAGCCGCGCCTGCGCAGCGTCGAGATCTCCGACGGCAGCGCCTTCAGGGTGGCGGCCGAGTTGGTGACGCCGTCGTGCTGGAGCACGACGTTGGTGCGGTGCGGCCGCACCGCGGACACCACGCGCCGGGAGATCTCGCGCGGCGAGAGGCCCGTCCAGTCCCGCGAGTCGATCGTCCAGAGCACCGGCACAAGCTCGAGCGAGGACATGACGCGACGCACCCGGTCGTCGATGGCGCCGTACGGCGGCCGCGCCAGGTCGGTGGGCTCCACGCCCGCGTCGACCAGGGCGCGGCGGGTGGCGGTGAGCGCCTGCCGTGCCCGGGCCGGCGTCTGGGTCGTGAGGTCGGTGTGCTCCCAGGTGTGGTTGCCGATCGCGAACCCGGCGCGAGCCACCGTCCGCACCAGCCCGGGCGACGCCGAGACCCGGTTGCCGACCATGAAGAACGTCGCCGGCACGTCCAGCCGCTCCAGCAGCCGCACCGCCCGCGGCGTCACGGCCGCGAGCGGCCCGTCGTCGAAGGTGAGGGCGACCAGCCCGCGGGAGCAGGGCACGACGTGGTGGGGTGCTGCTGCCGTCGCGGGCGCAGGGAGCAGCACGGCAGCGACCAGCGCCACGAGCAGGAACCGCACCCTCACCGAGGTCTGACGCGCCCGAGCGCCGGGTGGTTGTCGAGGCGGGATCGTCAGGCGCCGCCGAGCACGCGGAACGGCAGGCCGGGCAGCGGCTGCACGGCGGCGTACGCCGACGGGTCGACCTTCTGTCCCGACCGCAGCAGGGGATCGGCGGCCACGACGCAGCGGTCGTGATCGTTGACGAGCACGACGTCGCCACCGCCGCGCAGCGGCTCGCGCATCAGCTCCTCGAAGGTCTCCAACCGCGTGTCCGCGCCCGCGACGCCGGCCATGTCCCCGCCGACGAGCACCGGCACCGTCGCGGTGAGGACGTACTCGTCGGTGCAGACGTAGTCGACGTACGGCCCCGTCACGTGCCGCTCGCCGGTCGCCAGCGGGGTCTGGAACCACTCGTGCCGGGTGTAGTCGAAGACGTGGTGGCCCAGCGGCACGCCACGCTCGGCCAGCAGCGTCTGGTCCTCGCCCTGCCACCACGCGAGGAAGAGCTCGCGGTCCGCGAGCCAGCCGGGACGCGCGACGAAGCCCGCGCCCACGACCGGGTGGTCGGCCAGGGTGGCGGCCGCCAGCGGCTGCACGACCTCGCTCAACGTCGCGGCGGACATCGGGTGGCGGTGCTCGAACGCCTCGCCGACCTTCTCCCCGATGCCCTCGAGGGACGAGAACAGCGCGCCGAAGTACGCCGCGACCGCGAACGCGCAGCGCGCCAGCGAGTCGCTGATGGTGGTGGTCGTCGTCATGAGGCGCTCCTGGGCTTGCGGTGGCGGTCGTGGACCTCGGCCTGGGTTCGCGCGACCCGGTCCAGTGTCTCCTGCAGGTGCGTCCGTGCGCACCGTCGGGCGGCATCGGCGTCGCCGGCCTCGACGGCGTCGATCAGGCGCTCGTGCCCGGCGAGGGTGCGGTCCCGGACGCCGGGATCGCTGAGTGGGATGCGCACGATCATGCCGAAGTCGGCCTCGAGACGCACCACCTCGCGCGTGATCCGCGACGACTGGGTGAGCGCGGCGAGGGAGAGCCAGAGCTCGGCGTCGGCGTGCCGCCACACGCCGACGGCCTCGTCCCGCGTCGGCAGCAGGCCGCGCAGCGACTGCGCCTCGCCCGAGTCGGCGCGCTCGGCCGCGACCTCGGCGCAGCCGGCGAGGACCAGGACGTACTGCGTGGCCCGGTCCTGGAGCTCGGCCCGCGACATCGACCCGAGCCGTTGTGCGAGCGCCTCCTCGTCGGCGGCCGCGCCGGCCGCCACGAAGGTGCCGCCGGCCCGTCCGCGGCTGGTGGTCACCAGGCCCTGGGCGCGCAGGCCGATCAGCGCCTCGCGCACGGTGACGACCGCGACCCCGAGCATCGCGGCGAGCTCGGGCTCGCTGGGCAGCCGCTCGCCCTCGACGAGCACGCCCGAGCGGATCGCCTCGGTCAGCCGCTGCTCGACCTGGCCGGCCCGACCGATCTCGCTCAACGGCGCGAAGATCGCACCCCGGGCACGACTGCCGTGCCGGCGTACCTCGGTCATCGCGCGCTCCCTCGTGCCAGCCCTCGCAACGAAGTTGTTACCGCCCAGGGTCTATTCATCTAATGTCCGGTTCCATATCTTATGGCCAGCGGCACTCGAGGAACAGTGCCGAGGAACAGAGGAGATCGATGACGGCCACGGCCATCTCACTGCGCGGCCTGAGCAAGCACTTCGACCAGGTCCGGGCGGTCGACGACCTCGACCTGGACATCGCCGACGGCGAGTTCTTCTCGATGCTCGGCCCGTCCGGATCCGGCAAGACGACGGTGCTGCGCCTGATCGCGGGCTTCGAGGAGCCGACCGCGGGGCAGATCCTCCTCGGCGAGGACGACGTCACCCGCAAGCCGCCGTTCGCCCGCGACGTGAACACCGTCTTCCAGGACTACGCGATCTTCCCGCACATGAGCGTGCTCCAGAACGTCGAGTACGGCCTGCGCGTGAAGAAGGTCGGCAGGGCCGAGCGCCGCCAGCGCGCCGAGGAGGCGCTCGCGACAGTCCGGCTCGCGGAGTACGGCGGGCGCCGGCCCACCCAGCTCTCGGGCGGCCAGCGCCAGCGCGTGGCCCTGGCCCGCGCGCTGGTCAACCGGCCCAAGGTGCTGCTGCTCGACGAGCCGCTCGGCGCGCTCGACCTCAAGCTGCGCCGGGAGATGCAGATCGAGCTCAAGGCCATCCAGCGCGAGGTCGGCATCACCTTCGTCTTCGTCACCCACGACCAGGAGGAGGCGCTCACGATGAGCGACCGGGTCGCGGTGTTCAACGAGGGCCGGATCGAGCAGCTCGCGACCCCGGTCGAGCTCTACGAGCGACCGGCCAGCGCCTTCGTCGCCGGCTTCGTCGGCACGTCGAACCAGCTCAGCGGCCCCGCCGCGCGCCGGATCGTGGGGGAGGACGGCGCGTTCGCCATCCGCCCCGAGAAGGTGCGGATCGCGGCGCAGCCCCCCGCGGACACCACCGGCCTGTGCGTCGCGCACGGCGTGGTCCGCGAGGTCGTCTACCTCGGGTCGACGACCAGCAGCGTCGTCGAGCTCGACGACGGCCCGACCGTGACGGTGTCGCACCCGAACACCGACACCTCCATCGACGCCGCCGTGGAGCGGCGTGACCAACGCGTCGTGGTGACCTGGCGACGTGACCACCTGGTGTCCCTGGGTTCTCCCGACCCGGCGACGTCCCCTGAGGAGGAGACAGCATGAGGAAGATCGGCACGAAGCGACTGGCGGCGGTCGCTTGCGCCGGGGTGCTCGCCCTGGCAACGGCCTGCGGCACGGACTCGGGTGGTGGCGACGGCGCGAAGGCCAGCGACGAGCAGGGCGGCTTCACCGCGCCCGACGTCCCGATGCAGCAGGAGATCGGTGACCCCGAGGGCCAGGTCAACATCCTGGCCTGGCCGGGATACGCCGAGGACGGCTCGACCGACAAGTCCATCGACTGGGTCACGCCGTTCGAGCAGCAGACCGGCTGCCAGGCGAACGTGAAGTACTTCGGGACCTCCGACGAGGCCTTCCAGCTGATGAAGAGCGGCGAGTACGACGTGGTCTCGGCCTCCGGCGACGCGACGCTCCGTCTGGTCGCCTCGGGCGAGGCGGCGCCGGTCAACACCGACCTGCTGAAGAACTACGGCGACATCGCGCCGTTCCTCAAGGACCAGAAGTTCAACTCCGTCGACGGCCAGATGTACGGCGTGCCGCACGGCTGGGGCGCGAACCTGCTCATGTACAACACCGACGTCGTGAAGCCGGCGCCGACCAGCTGGGGCGCGGTGTTCGAGGGCGCGTCCGACTACGCCGGCAAGGTCACGGCGTACGACTCGCCGATCTACATCGCCGACGCCGCGCTGTACCTGATGAAGACCCAGCCCGACCTGGGGATCGAGGACCCGTACGCGCTCGACCAGGACCAGCTCGCCGCTGCCGTCGACCTGCTGAAGAACCAGAAGGAGAACGTGTCGGAGTACTGGTCGGACTACCTCAAGGAGGTCCAGGCCTTCAAGAGCGGCGACTCCGTCATCGGCACCACGTGGCAGGTCATCGCCTCGGTCGCCCAGGGCGAGGGCGCGCCGGTCGAGGCGGTCCTGCCCGAGGAAGGTGCCACGGGCTGGTCGGACACCTGGATGATCAGCTCGAAGTCCAAGAACCCGAACTGCGGCTACCTCTGGATGGACTACATCACCAGCCCGAAGGCGCAGGCGCAGGTCGCGGAGTACTTCGGTGAGGCCCCGGCCAACACCAAGGCCTGCGCGCTCACCTCGGACAAGTCGTTCTGCGACACCTACCACGCCGAGGACGCCGACTACGCCGCGCAGATCCACTACTGGACGACGCCGATCGAGCAGTGCCTGGACGGTCGCACCGACGTGAAGTGCACCAACTACGGGGACTGGACGACCGCCTGGACCGAGGTCAAGGGCTGACCCTTGTCCTTCATCGACCGTCGCCCGGGCCTCCGGGTGGGCCTGCTCCTCACGCCGCCGATGCTGTGGCTGGGAGTGGCCTACCTGGGGGCCCTGGGGGCCCTCCTCATCACCTCGCTGTGGAGCCAGAACGACTTCACCGGCCAGATCGAGCGGATCTGGACGACCGAGAACTTCCAGACGCTCTTCACCGTCGACGTCTACCGGTCCATCACGTTCCGCACCATCGGGATCGCCGTGCTGGTCACGGTCGTGGACGCCGTGCTGGCGTTCCCGATCGCGCTCTACATGGCCAAGATCGCCTCACCCCGAGCGCAGCGGCTCCTCGTGATCGCCGTGCTGATGCCGCTGTGGGCGTCGTACCTGGTCAAGGCGTACGCCTGGCGCGGCATGTTCTCCGCCGACGGACCGATCGCGTGGATCGCGCAGCCGTTCGGGCTCGACACCCCGGGCTACGGGCTGTTCGCGACGACGGTGACGTTGGCGTACCTGTGGCTGCCCTACATGATCCTGCCGGTGTTCGCCGGGCTCGAGCGCGTGCCCGACTCCCTCTTCGAGGCCTCGGCCGACCTCGGCGCCGGCTCCTGGCACACGCTGCGTCGGATCGTGCTGCCGATGGCCTTCCCGGCGTTCGTCGCCGGCTCGATCTTCACGTTCTCCCTGACCATGGGTGACTACATCGCGGTCAAGATCGTCGGCGGGACGACGCAGCTGCTCGGCAACGTCGTCTACGACAACCAGGGCGCGGCGAACAACCTGCCGTTCGCGGCCGCCGTCGCCACCATCCCGATCGTGGTCATGCTGGCCTACCTGGCCGCGGCCCGCCGTACCGGCGCACTGGAGCAGCTCTGATGGCCCGCACGAACACCATGTCCCGCGGCCTGCGCGGCTCGCTCACGGCGTTCACGGCCGTGGTGCTGGTCGTCGTCTACATCCCGCTGGCGCTGGTGCTGCTGAACTCCTTCAACACCGACAACACCTTCGGCTGGCCGCCGCCGGGCTACACGCTGCACTGGTGGCAGCTCGCGTGGGACAGCCAGGGTGCGCGCGACGCGCTGTGGACCAGCGTCAAGGTCGCGTGCGCCGCCACGCTGGTCGCGCTGCTGCTCGGGACGCTGGCGGCGTTGGCGCTGCGGCGCACCCGCTTCTTCGGGCGCAACGTCGTCTCGTTGCTGATCATCCTGCCGATCGCGCTGCCCGGTGTGGTCACCGGTCTGGCGTTCCAGAACGGCTTCCGCACGATCCTCGGGATCCAGCTCAGCCTCTGGACGATCGTGATCGCGCACGCGACGTTCTGCATCGTCACGGTGTTCAACAACGTGCAGGCGCGGTTCCAGCGGCTCGGTGGCAACCTCGAGCAGGCGTCGATGGACCTCGGTGCCGGGCGGTGGACGACGTTCCGGCTGGTGACCTTCCCGATGCTGCGCTCGGCGCTGCTGGCCGGCGCGCTGCTGTCGTTCGGACTGTCCTTCGACGAGATCGTGGTGACCACGTTCACCGCGAGCAGCCAGGACCAGACGCTGCCGATCTGGATCTTCCAGAACCTGTTCCGCCCCAACCAGGCGCCGATCGTGAACGTCGTGGCCGCGGTGCTGGTCCTCTTCTCGGCGATCCCGATCTACCTGGCCCAGCGGCTGTCCGGCTCGACGGAGGGCATGACCGGCGCGATGACGTAGACCGGCCGGTGGGTGGGTACACGTCCGGCGTGGTGGCACCCCGATGGACGAACGGCCCGGCGAGCCTCACGCTCGTCCGGCACGGAGAGAGCGTGGGCAACCTCGCCGACGACCGCGCCCGCGCGGAGAGTGCGGAGGTGCTCGACCTCGACGAGCGGGACGCCGACGTCGAGCTCTCCCCGGCCGGCCGCGATCAGGCGGCCGCCCTGGGGCGGTGGCTCGACGTGAAGGCCCCGGACGACTGGCGTCCCACGCTGGTCCTGTCCTCGCCGTACCGCCGCGCAGCCGAGACCGCCGAGCGCGCCGGTCTCGACCTGGTCCTCGACGAGCGGCTGCGCGAGCGTGACCTCGGCATCTTCGACGGGCTGACCGGCGCCGGCATCCGCGCGCGCCACCCCGACGAGGCCAAGCGTCGCGAGAAGCTCGGCAAGTTCTACTACCAGCCGCCGTCGGGGGAGAGCTGGGCCGACGTCGTGCTGCGGGTGCGCAGCCTGCTCACGGACCTGCGCCACGGGTACGACGGCGAGCGGATCTGGCTCTTCACCCACCAGGCCGTGATCATGTCGTTCCGCTACGTCCTCGAGCGGCTGGACGAGAAGTCGCTGCTCGACGTCGACCGCGAGCACCGGATCCCCAATGCGTCCTTCACGCGGTTCTGCCGCGAGGGCGACGCCTTCGAGCTCGACGTCTTCGCCGACACCCGCGCGGTCGACGACCTGGACGCGCCGCTCACCCACGAGGACTCGCACCGCGGGCGGGGTCATGACCACTGAACCCGAGCTGCTCACCCCGGGCCGGTTGCGGGGGTGGGCGCTCCCGGACGCGTCGGGCGGCAAGGAGTCGCGCGGCGAGCTGCTCGTGCTCGGGGGCACGCGTACGACGCCCGGCGCGGTCCTGCTCGCCGGCGAGGCCGGCCTGCGCGCCGGTGCCGGCAAGCTCGCGCTGGCGACCACGGTGACGACGGCGGGTCCGCTCGGGGTCGCGGTCCCCGAGGCCCAGGTGCTCGGGCTCGACGAGGACGACGACGGCAACATCGCGGCGTCGGCGGCGGACGCCGTCGTCGGGCGGTGCGCGTCGATCGCCGCGCTCCTCGTCGGGTCGGGGTTCGGCGACCCGCAGGCCGCGGTCGAC
Organism: Nocardioides sp.; assembly: GCA_035765695.1. Classification (GTDB taxonomy): domain Bacteria; phylum Actinomycetota; class Actinomycetes; order Propionibacteriales; family Nocardioidaceae; genus Nocardioides. The sequence continues at coordinate 33,566 of DASTXB010000047.1, forward strand.
CTGCTGAGCCGCGTGCTGCCACGGATGGAGGTGCCGGTCGTGGTCGACGCCGTCGCCTCGGCGTACCTCACCGAGGAGCCGCGCGGACTGGCCCACCTGGGCGGCCGCGCCGTGCTCAGCATCAACGTCTCCGAGCTCGCGAAGACGGCCGGGGTGGAGGAGTCCGACGTCGAGGACGACCCGGTCCCGGTCGCCCGCGAGGTCGCGGAGCGCTGCGGGGTCGTGGTCCTCTGCGGCGGCACCGGGAAGTGCGTCGTCGAGCCCGGCGGCGGCGCCTGGCTGATCGACGGCGGCGGCCCGGGGCTCGGCGTCTCCGGGTCGGGCGACGTGCAGGCCGGGATCGTGGCCGGACTGGTCGCGCGGGGTGCCGACGCCGCGCAGGCCGCGGCGTGGGGCGGGTACCTCCACGCACGGATCGGGGAGCGGCTCGCGGCCGCGGTCGGGACCGTCGGGTTCCTCGCCCGCGAGCTGCCGCCGCAGGTGCCCGCGGCGCTGACCGAGCTCGCGCAGTAGCTCGCCCAATAACCAGGCGACGAGTGTCGGCGTCGCGACATACCGTCGTACCTCGCCATGACAACCACGCTCGACGCCGACCGCCCGGTCCGCACCACGTCCCAGGTCCCGCCGCCGCCCGAGCGCACCGTCGACTGGCGGCGGTTGCGCAGCCCGGTGGCCGCGATCGCCCTGGTCGCGTGCGCGATCGCCGCGATCGGGACCTCGCTCGGATCGCTGATCGCCGGCCACCTGGCCGAGCACGCCACGCGCGAGCGGGTGATGCTGCTGGCCGTCTGCGTGGTCGGGGCGGCCGTGCTCGACACCGGCGCTCGCACGTTGTGGGCGGGGGTGGTCGACCGTGCCGAGGGCCGGCTGCGCGCCGACCTCCTCGACGCCGCGATGCACCAGCCGCTGGCGACGCTCACCGAGCAGGCCGTCGGCGAGGTGCTCGACCGGGTCGACGACGACACCCACGAGGTCGGCACGCTGCTGCGGCAGAGCGCGTGGCTGGCGATCCGCACGCTGCTCGCCTCCGGCCCGCTGTGGATCGTCGCGGGCGTGACGTGGTGGCCGGCGTTCTTCCTGTTCCCGCTGGCGGGAGTGGCCGCGCTGCTCGCCGTCCGCCCGCTGCTGCCGCTGCTCTCGGCCCGCAAGGTCGAGGAGGAGGTCGCCTGGACCGACCACGCCGCCGCGATGGAGGAGGGCGTGGCCGGCCGTGACGACCTGCGCGCCAGCCTCGGTCGCGCCCACGTGCTGCGCCGGTGCACCGAGCTGGCCGCCCGCGTGCACGAGCGGTTCGCGGTCGTGGTCGGCCTCGAGGCGCGCATCAGCCGGCGCACCGGCACGCTGCTGCACGGCGTGCTCGCGGCGACCGCTCTGGTCGGCGTCGCGCTGGTCGCCGACGGCCGCCTCGGGACCGCGTCGCTGGTGACGCTGTACCTCGTCACGACGATGTTCGTCGGCCAGGTCGACAACCTGGCCCGGCACCTGCCCGACCTGCAGGCCGGGTTCGGGGCGGTGCTGCGCCTGCGCGGGCTGCTCGGCGCGGAGCGGGAGCCGATCGGAGGCGCGGACCTGCCCGCGGGCCGGCTCGACGTGCAGTTCCACGACCTCCACTTCGCGTACGTCGAGGGCCGGTTCGCCCTCCAGCACGTCGACCTCCACGTCCCCGCCGGCACCACCTGCGCGCTCGTCGGGCGCACCGGGTCCGGCAAGTCGACGCTGGCGTCGCTGCTCTCGCGGGCCGTCGAGCCCGAGCGCGGCTCGGTGTTCCTCGGCGGTGTCGACGTGCTCGACCTGGACCTGCAGAGGCTGCGCTCCTCGGTCGGTGTCGTCACCCAGCGCACCGAGATCCTCGCCGGCACGCTCGCCGAGAACATCACGCTCTTCGAGCCGGTCCCGCGGTCCGAGGTCGAGGCCGCGGTCGCCGAGCTCGGCCTCGACGCCTGGGTCGCGGGCCTGCCGGGCGGGCTCGACACGCTGCTCGGGCCCGGTGGCACGACCCTGTCCTCGGGCGAGGAGCAGCTGGTCGCGTTCGCACGGCTGCTCGTGCGGCACGTCCGGGTCGTCGTGCTCGACGAGGCGACCGCCCGCATGGACCCGGTCACCGAGGGCCACGTCGTGCGCGCCGCCGAGCGGCTGCTCGCCGGCCGCACCGGCCTGCTGGTGGCGCACCGGCTCTCCACGACCGAGCGCGCCGAGCAGGTCGCGGTGCTCGACCACGGTCGCGTGGTGCAGCGCGGTCCGCGGTCGGTGCTCGCGGCGGAGCCCGGGCCCTTCCGGGACCTGCTCGAGGCCTCGGCCGAGGACGAGTTCGTCAGACCCGCGACCGAGGCGCCGGACGACGACCTCGCGCGGAGCGTCGGCACCGCCCGCCGTACCGGCGAGCCGCCGGCGCCCCCGCGGATGCGCGACGTCCCGGGCCTACCGCGGGCGACGTGGTCGGCGCTGATGATCGAGCCCCGATGGGGCCTGGTCAGCGTCGCGCTCTTCCTGTTCTCGGTGCTGACCGGCGCCCTCGGCGCCGTGAGCGGCTGGATCTGGGGCCACCTCGTCGTGGCCCTGCAGGACGGCGAGACCCCGACGCTGCTGACCGCCGCCCTGGTCGTGTCGCTGCTGACCTCGCCGCTGATGCTGTCCGCGGCGATCCGCCGCTACCCGCGGTGGTGGATCTCGGTGATGCTGCGCGTCCGCACGTCGGTGCTCGCCGGACAGACCGACCAGCACCGGCTCGAGCGGACGCCCGCCGGCGAGGTGGTCGCGCGCACGATGGATGCCGACCGGCTGGCGCGGTACGCCGACCGCTGGGTCGACTTCGTCAACGGCCTGATCATCGCGGCGGTGACCGCGATCGTCGCGCAGAGCCTGCTGGCGGGCGGCGTGCTGCTCGCGGTGATGGTGGCGTCGTCGCTGGCCTCGTCGCTCGGACGACGGGTCGCCGGTCGCTCCGCGGCGGCGTCGGCCTCGGCCCGCGCGCGGTTCGGGCGGTCGCTGGTCTCGGCCCTCGACTCGGTCCGCACCGTCAAGCTCGCCGCCTCGACGCCGAGCGTGCACGCGCACCTGAGCCGGGTCGACGGCGGTCGCGTCGACGCGGCCGTCCGCGAGCACCGGGTCCAGGCGCTGCTCGACGGCGTCCCGACCGTGATGGTCCAGTGCGGCGTCGTCACCGCGTGGGCCGTGCTCGTCAGCGGCGGCTGGGGCCTGGCCACCGCGCTGCTGGTCGCGGGTGCTGTCAACGGCTTCGACTGGTTCGGCCGGGTCGCCGGCTCGGTGATCACCGAGGCTCCCGGCACGCGCGCCTGGATGCGGACCACCAGCCGGCTGGCCGGCGGCGGCGACCTCATGGACCTGCCGCCCGGCGTCGACATCGTCACCGGCGATGCGCCGGCGCCCGAGCCCGGCGTCCGCGACCCCCTGCGCACCCTCGAGCTGCGCGGCCTGACGGCGGTCCACGACGACGGCACGATCGGCGTCAGCGACGTCGACCTCACCGTCGGGTCGCGCGAGCTGGTGCTGCTGCTGGGGCAGGTCGGCTCCGGCAAGTCGAGCCTGCTCTCCGCCCTCGCCGGGCTGGTCTCCACCGACGGCGAGATCCGGTGGAACGGCGTGCCCGTCGGCGACGCACAGACGTTCCTGCGGCCCGGCCGGGTGGCGCACGTCGCCCAGGTGCCGCGGGTGCTGTCGGGCACCTTCGCCGACAACGTCAGCCTTGACCACCCCGACCGCGCCGTCCTCCCGGCGCTCGAGACCGCCCGGCTCACCCCGGACGTCGAGGCCGCCGGTGGTCCGGACGCGCTCGTCGGCCACCGCGGTGTCCGGCTGTCCGGGGGACAGGTGCAGCGCCTCGCCCTGGCCCGCGGCCTGGGCTGCGACGCCGAGCTCCTCCTCGCCGACGACGTGTCCTCCGCGCTCGACGCCGCGACCGAGATCGAGCTCTGGTCCGCGCTGCGCGAGCGCGGCGCCACCGTGGTCGGCGCGACCTCCAAGCGAGCCGCCCTGGTCCAGGCGGACCGCGTCGTCGTCCTCGTCGAGGGCCGGGTCGCCGCCGTCGGTCCGTGGTCCGAGCTCGCGCCGTCGTGGGGTCACCTGGCGGGTTGAGTTGGGAAACGCAGCCATCCGGGTACGGGCGCAGCATGAAGTTGATGCGCACCGCTGCCCTGATCGGGATCGGCAAGAAGCTGTACGACGAGTCCCGCAAGCCGCAGAACCAGGCCCGGATCAAGGCCGCCGTCGAGAAGGTCCGGGAGCGCCGCAACCGCCGATGACCCGGCAGGCCGCTGACAGCTCGACGTGAGCGGTCGAGTACGGGGTCTCGACGGGCTCGACCACCGGCACCCGGGTCGCGCCGACGAGGGACGCGTCCCGGGTTCGTGCGGATCACCCATTCGCCGGCCGGCCGCTCGGCCTAGGTTGGACCGGTGACTACTCGAGTTGTCCTGGCCGGCGGCACCGTGGTCGATCCCGAGGCGGGGACGGCGAGCGTCGGGGACGTCCTGGTCGTCGACGGCACGGTGGCCGGGGTCGGCGAGGTCGACGCGCCCGACGCCGTCCGTGTCGACGTCACCGGCCTGGTCGTCGGCCCCGGCTTCATCGACCTGCACAGCCACGTGCACTCGATCGCGGGCCAGCGCCTCCAGGCGTTCGACGGCGTGACGACCGCGCTGGACCTGGAGGCCGGGCTGATGCCCGTCGAACAGGGGTACGCCGCGGCCGCGGCGGCCGGGCGGCCGCTCAACTACGGGTTCTCCGCCTCGTGGACCGCCGCGCGGGCGCGGGTGCTGCTCGGTCAGGAGCCCGACGCCACCCTCGAGAGCGGCTTGGCGGTGCTGGGCAACCCCGGCTGGCAGCGCGGCTCGAGCCGGGCCGAGCTCGCGAGCACGATCATGCTGCTCGAGCGGGAGCTCGAGCACGGTGCGTTGGGCGTGGGGCTGCTGATGGGCTACGCCCCACGCATCGACCCCGAGGAGTACCTCGCCGTCGCGCGACTCGCAGCAGGCGCGGGCGTCCCGACGTACACCCACGTCCGCGAGCTGGTCGAGGCCGACCCGACGACGCCGATCGACGGGTCGGAGGAGCTGGTCCGCGCCGCGGCCGAGACCGGCGCCGCGATGCATCACTGCCACGTCAACAGCACGTCGCGCCGGCACGTCGAGCGGGTGCTCCGCACCCTGGAGCGGTCGCGCGCCGAGGGTGCGCGGGTGAGCGTCGAGGCCTACCCGTACGGCGCGGGCAGCACCGCGGTCGGTGCGGCGTTCCTCGAGCCCGACGCCCTCGGGGCCTGGGGCATCGGGCCGTCGAGCATCGTCATGGTCGGCACCGGGGAGCGGGTCCGCGACGCGGCCCGGCTCCGCGAGCTGCGCGCCACCGAGCCCGGAGCGCCCTGCATCATCGAGTTCCTCGACGAGAGCGACCCGGCCGACGCCGCCCTCCTGCGCCGGAGCCTCGAGTTCCCCGACGCGATCGTCGCCAGCGACGCGATGCCGGTGTACTGGCCCGACGGCTCGCACGAGACCCGCGCGTGGCCGCTGCCGCCGGGCGGGTCGACGCACCCGCGCACCGCCGGCACCTTCATGCGCGCGATCCGCACGATGCGGTGGCCGTGGCCCGAGGCGTTCCGCCGCTGCTCCTACCTGCCCGCCGAGGTGCTCGGCGAGGTGACGCCCGCGATGCGGCGCAAGGGGCGCCTCGCCGTCGGCGCGGACGCCGACCTCGTGGTCCTCGACCCGGACGCCGTGACCGACCGCGCGACGTACACCGACCCCGTGCAGCCCTCGGCCGGCGTGCGGCACCTGCTCGTGGGTGGCGGGTTCGTCATCCGCGACGGCGAGCTCGACCTGGACGCCTACCCGGGCAGGGCGGTCCGCGCCGGCTGAGCCTCGACCCCGGCGGCGGGCACGGCGGCGGGTGCGACGGCGGGTGCTGCGGCCGGTACGGCGGCGCCGTCGCGCTCGGCCCGCAGGAACTGGCCGGTGCGCTCGCGACCCAGCAGCGGTGTCGGCTCGCCGTCCGCGACCACCCGACGGCCGCTGATGAACACCGCAGGCACGGCCGCCCCGTTGCGGTTGACCATCCGCGAGAGCCCGCCGTACTGCTCGACGGGCGCCTCGCGGTACTCCTCGAGCGTGGCGTCGAGGTGCTCGGGGTCGATGACGACGAGGTCGGCCCGGTCGCCGACGCGCAGCGTGCCGGCGTCGATGCGGTACCACGCGCCGAGCTCGCCGGTGAGGCGGTGGACCGCCTGCTCGACCGACATGAACGGCTTGCCCGCCACCTCCGCGTCGTGCACGTGCTTGAGCAGCCGCAGCCCGAAGTTGTAGAAGGCCATGTTGCGCAGGTGTGCGCCGGCGTCGGAGAACCCGAGCTGGATGCCGGGGTCCTGCGCGAGCTTCCTGAGGATCGCGGGGCGGTGGTTGCTGATCGTCGTCCGCCACCGGATCGCGGTCCCGTGCTCGAGCACGAGGTCGAGGAACGCGTCGACGGGGTGCTTGCCACCGCGCTCGACGCCGACCTGGCCGAACGACTTGCCGACCACCGACGCGTCGGGGCACTCGACGATCTCGGCGTCGAAGAAGTCCCGCTGCCACACGCGGGGGTCGTACTTGCGCTCGTAGTCCTTGCGGAACTGCTTGCGGTACTCCGGGTCTCGCATCAGCTCGTCGCGGGCGATCTTCTCCTGCAGGTGCAGGGCTGCCGCGCCCGAGCCGAACTCCTCGAAGATCACCAGGTCGATGCCGTCGGCGTACACCTCGAACGGCACCGGCAGGTGCTGCCAGCGGAAGTCGGCGCCGAGCCGGTTCACCAGCCGCGCCAGCGGGCGCATCAGGTGGATGATGAACGGGATCGCCTTGAGGTCCGCGGCGGACAGCAGGCTGGTGCGCAGCGCCGGCCGGCCGAACCAGCCGATCGAGTGCAGTGCCTGCACGAGGATCGTGTGCGGGTGGCTGGCGTCGGGGCCGGCCTGCAGCGCGCGACGCCGCCGGCGCAGGATCGAGCGCAGCGCGCGCATCTCGCGGCTCTTCGCGTACGTCGAGGGCAGGGTGCGCGAGCGGCACAGGTCACCGTCCAGCTTGTCGAAGAGCAGCTGCTGCGCCGACATGCCGACGAAGCCGGCGTCCAGCGCGCCGGTGAGCATCCGCTCCATCCGTGCCTGCTCGCGGCGGCTCGGCCGCACCTCCTTGCGGGTCGCCCGATCCAGGCCCATGGTCGCGGTGCGCATGTCGGAGTGGCCGACGAACGCCGCCAGGTTCGGCCCGAGCGGGAGCGACTCGAGCGCGGCGACGTACTCCTCGGCCGTGGTCCAGGTCCGGTGCTCCTCGACGGCGCGGATCACGTGCTGGCGGGGGATCGCCTCGACGCGGCCGAACAGGTCGCCGGCATCCACGGCGTCGACATGGATGGTCGAGAGCGAGCACGAGCCCAGGAACAGCGTTGTCACGCCGTGCCGCACGGACTCGGGCAGGCCGGGTCCGTCGAGGACCTCGACGTCGTAGTGCGTGTGGATGTCGACCATGCCGGGCATGACCCAGCGCCCGGCTGCGTCGACGACCTCCGGGCAGCCGGTCTCGTCCAGCTCGTCCGTCGTCACCGCGACGACGTGGCCGTCGCGGATGCCGAGGTTGCGGACCGCGGACGGCGCGCCCGTGCCGTCGAACCAGCGGCCGCCCTTGATGATCGCGTCGAACGTCATGCTCGGAATGGAACCGGTTCCACTTGACGTGCGTCAAGGACGTGCGAGCTCGAGCCTCCGCATGACCGGCGCCGCGAGCGCACCGTGCACGAACACCGACAGCACGATCGTGAACGACACCGTGGACCACAACCAGTCCGACCCGAGCTCATCGGCGTGGCCGGCGGCGTACGACAGGTAGTAGATCGAGCCGATGCCGCGCACGCCGAAGAACGCCACGGCCCGCCGCTCGCCGCGCTCGAGACAGCCGTGCAGGGCGAGGGTCCCGGCGAGCGGGCGCACGACGAGGACCAGGGCGACACCGATCGCGACCCCCTTCCAGTCCAGGCTCTCGAGCAGCCCACGGCTGAGCGCGATGCCGAGGATGAGCAGCACGAACAGCGTCAGCAGCCGCTCGAGCCGCTCGGCCACGTCGTGCATGGCGGCGTGGTAGTCGTGGGTGCGCTCGGCGGACCGGAAGGTCATCGCGCACGCGAACACCGCGAGGAAGCCGTATCCGCCGACGAGCTCGCCGACGCCGTACGCCGACACCAGTGCCGCCAGGGCGAGCAGCGACTCGCCGCGCTCGGCGACGCGGAGGGAGCGGCTGCTGGAGCGGAACGCGGCGTAGGCGAGCAGCCGCCCGACCACGATGCCGGCGACCACGCCGAGGATCACCTTCGCGACGAGGTACCAGCCGAGCCACTCCAGCCCCCAGTGGGAGACCGCGCCCTCGGTCGCGAGGAGGATCGCGGCGTACACGAAGGGGAAAGCCAGGCCGTCGTTCAGGCCGGCTTCGGAGGTGAGGGTGAAGCGCACCTCGTCGTCCTCGTCGACCTCGTGGTCACCGGTCTGCGGGCCGGCGACCTGGACGTCGGAGGCGAGCACGGGGTCGGTGGGCGCCAGCACGGCACCGAGCAGGAGGGCAGCGGCCGGGGGCGCACCGGCGGCCCAGGCCAGGAGCGCCACCGCCCCGATCGACAGCGGCATGGCGATCCCGAGCATCCGCCAGGTCGCGCCCCACCGGCGCCAGGACGACCACTTCCGCAGCTCCAGCGGCCGGTCGAGCGCCAACCCGACACCCATCAGCGCGACCAGCACGACCAGCTCGGTGACGTGCTCGATCGTCGCCCGGTTCTCCTGGGGGTCCAGCGGCATCCCGTCCGGCAGTGGTGTGACGCCGAGCAGCAGTCCGACGCCGACCAGCACCATCGGTGCGGAGACCGCCCACCGGTCGAGCAGCTCGGGCAGGACGATGGCCAGGAGCAGGCTCGCGCCGGCGACGAGGTAGACGAGGTCGGCGGTCACCGTTACCTCGTACCCCTCCCGGGCGCGAGTGCTACCTGGTCGTGGCGAACGCCTCAGCGACCACGTCGAACGCCTCCTCGAGCAGCGCGTCGCTGATCGACAGCGGTGGCAGGAACCGGAACACGTTGCCCCAGGTGCCGCAGGTCAGCGTGACGACGCCGTGCTGGTGGCAGTACGCCGAGATCGCGCCGGTCCGCACGGGGTCCGGCTCGGTGGTGCCCGGCTTGCAGAGCTCGATCGCCATCATCGCGCCACGGCCGCGGACGTCGGCGATGACGTCGTGCTCGGCCCGCAGCTCGCCGAGGCGGCGCTCCATGATCGCGCCGATCTCGCGGGCGCGAGCCGCGAGGTCGTGCTCCTTCATCTCCTCGATCGCGCCGAGGGCCGCGGCGCAGGCGACCGGGTTGCCGCCGTACGTGCCGCCGAGGCCGCCGACGTGGACGGAGTCCATGAGGTCCGCACGGCCCGTCACGCCGGCCAGGGGCAGGCCGCCGGCGATGCCCTTCGCGGTGGTGACGAGGTCGGGGACGACGTCCTCGTGGTCGCTGGCGAACCAGTCGCCGGTGCGGCAGAAGCCGGACTGGATCTCGTCGGCGATGAACACCACGTCGTTCTGCTGCGCCCAGGCCGCCAGCGCGGGCAGGAAGCCCGGCGCAGGGACGACGAAGCCGCCCTCGCCCTGGATCGGCTCGATCACGATGCAGGCCAGGTTCGCCGCGCCGACCTGCTTGTCGATCACGTCGATGGCGCGCGCCGCGGCCTCCTCGCCGGACAGCCCGTCGCGCAGCGGGTACGACATCGGGGCGCGGTACACCTCGCCGGCGAACGGGCCGAAGCCGTTCTTGTACGGCATGTTCTTGGCCGTCATCGCCATCGTCAGGTTGGTGCGGCCGTGGTACGCGTGGTCGAACACGACGACCGCGTCCCTGCCGGTCGCGACCCGGGCGATCTTGACCGCGTTCTCCACCGCCTCGGCGCCGGAGTTGAACAGCGCGCTCTTCTTGGCGTGGTCGCCCGGTGTCAGCTCGGCCAGCGCCGCGCACACGTCCACGTAGCCGTCGTACGGCGTGACCATGAAGCAGGTGTGGGTGAACGCCTGGACCTGCTCGACGACGTTGCGGGTCACCGCGGGCGCGGCGTTGCCGACGCTGGTGACCGCGATGCCGGAGCCGAGGTCGATCAGCGAGTTGCCGTCGACGTCGACGAGCACGCCGCCGCCGGCGGCGACCACGAAGACCGGGAGCGTGGTGCCGACCCCGTCCGCGACGTGCGCCTTCTTGCGGTCGAGCCGCTCGAGGGAGCCGGGGCCGGGGATCTCGGTGACGAGGCGGCGCTCCTGGGGGAGCGAGGGTCCGCCGACAGCAGAATCGGTCATGAAACGAAGCCTCTCACGAGTGGTTCCGTTCCCGGCAGGGGGTTTGGCTGACGATTTCGCGAGCAGCTGGCGACGTACGGGAGACTTCTCCCGTGAGAGACGTCGTGATCCTCGGCAGCACCGGCTCCATCGGCACCCAGGCCCTGGAGATCGTGCGTGCCAACCCGGACCGGTTCCGGGTGGTCGCGCTGACCGCCGGCGGGTCGAACCCCGACCTCTTCGAGCAGCAGGTCGCCGAGCTCACGCCGGCGTACCCCGAGCTCTACTCGGGGCTGGGGGAGGATGCCAGCGTCGAGGCGGCGTCCCGGCCGTGCGACGTGGTGCTCAACGGCATCACCGGCGCCGTCGGCCTGCGACCGACGCTCGCGGCGCTCGACGCCGGCAACACACTGGCGCTGGCCAACAAGGAGTCGCTGATCATGGGCGGCCCGCTGGTCCTCGACCGCGCGAAGCCGGGCCAGATCGTGCCGGTCGACTCCGAGCACAGCGCGCTCGCGCAGTGCCTGCGCGGGGGAACGCCGGACGAGGTGCGCCGGCTGGTGCTGACCGCCAGCGGTGGTCCGTTCCGCGGCCGCAGCCGCGAGGAGCTCGCCGACGTCACGGTCGAGGAGGCCCTGGCCCACCCCACCTGGGACATGGGTCCGGTGGTCACGATCAACTCCGCGACCCTGGTCAACAAGGGCCTGGAGGTCATCGAGGCGCACCTGCTGTTCGGCATCCCGTTCGACCGGATCGAGGTCGTGGTCCACCCGACCAGCGTCGTGCACTCGATGGTGGAGTTCGTGGACGGCTCGACGCTGGTGCAGGCCAGCCCCCCGACGATGCTGATCCCGATCGCGCTGGGCCTCGCCTGGCCCGACCGCGTGCCGGACACCGCGCCGCCGGTCGACTGGACGCGGCCCGAGACGTGGGAGTTCTTCCCGCTCGACGACGAGGCGTTCCCGGCGGTGTCGCTGGCGCGGGCCGCGGGGGAGCGCGGTGGCACGGCCCCGGCGGTCTACAACGCGGCCAACGAGGTGTGCGTCGAGGAGTTCCGCCAGGGGCGGCTGCCGTTCACGGAGATCGTCCCGACGGTTCAGGCGGTTCTCAGCCGCCACGACGTACCCTCTGGGGTGACGGTCGAGGGCATCCTCGACGCGGATGCCTGGGCTCGGGAGACGGCCCGTCAGCTGATCGAGGGCTGTGCCTGATTTTGGAGGGGTTGTGACCACTCTGTTCTACGTCTTGGGTGTGGTGATCTTCGTGGTCGCCATCCTGGCCTCGATCGGCCTGCACGAGCTCGGCCACATGATCCCCGCGAAGAAGTTCGGCGGGAAGGTCACCCAGTACTTCATCGGCTTCGGCCCCACCGTCTGGAGCACCCGCAAGGGCGAGACCGAGTACGGCGTGAAGGCGATCCCGCTCGGCGGCTACGTCAAGATCGTCGGCATGCTCCCGCCGGGCGCCACGGAGCTGGCCGAGGAGGTCACCACCGACGCCGCGGGCAACCAGGTCGTCAAGGTCCGCAAGTCCAACACCGGAATGTTCACCCAGCTCATCTCGGACGCCCGTGCGGCGGAGTGGGAGACCATCGGCCCCGAGGACAGCGAGCGGCTCTTCTACAAGATGCCGTGGTGGAAGAAGGTCATCGTGATGGCCGGCGGGCCGACGGTGAACATCCTGATCGCGTTCGTCCTCTTCTGGATCGTCTTCGGGACCTACGGCCAGCGCACCTACGAGCCCGACACCGGCCAGCCGGTGATCGACGAGGTCTCGCAGTGCGTGATCCCGTACGCCGACCAGCGCACGACCTGCGAGTCCACCGACCCGATCAGCCCCGCCGCCGAGGCCGGGCTGCGGCCGGGTGACCGGATCACCAGCTTCAACGGCACGACCATCACCGACTGGGACCAGCTCCGCGAGCTGATCCGCGGCAACGACGACGGCACCGCCGTCATCGGCTACGAGCGCGACGGCCGGCCGCTGACGGGCCGGACCAGCACCACCGTCGAGGCCCGTCCGAACTCGCAGACCGACCAGACCCTGCGCCAGGTCGGGTTCCTGGGCGTCACGCCCACCACGCACGTCCGGGTCGAGACCGGCGGGCCGGTCTACACGATCCAGCAGATGGGCGTGATGACCAAGCAGACCGTGCAGGCCCTCGCGACGCTGCCGGTCAAGGTCTGGGGCGTCGCCGAGGCGATCGTCGGCGTCAAGGACCGGTCGATGGACAGCCCGGTGAGCATCGTCGGTGGCGGCCGCCTCGCCGGTGAGACCGTCTCCCACGAGGACTTCCCGTTCGCGGAGAAGGCCGTCTTCCTGCTGATGCTGATCGCCGGCTTCAACTTCTTCATCGGGATGTTCAACTTCATCCCGCTGCTCCCGCTCGACGGCGGCCACATCGCCGGCGCCCTGTGGGAGGCGCTGCGGCGGGCCTTCGCCCGGCTGCGCGGTCGCCCCGACCCCGGGTACGTCGACGTCGCGAAGCTGCTGCCGATCGCGTACTGCGTCGCCGGTGTGCTCCTCGTCATGGGCGTGGTGCTGATCGTCGGGGACCTCGTCGTGCCCCTGCACATCGAGTCCTAGGGTGGAGTCATGACCGAGATCAACCTGGGCATGCCCGCGGCTCCGCCGCCGGTGCTCGCGCCGCGCCGCAAGACCCGCCAGATCCGGGTCGGCAAGGTCGGGGTCGGCAGCGACCACCCGATCTCGGTGCAGTCGATGACGACCACACTCACCGCGGACGTCAACAAGACCCTCCAGCAGATCGCCGAGCTCACCGCGGCCGGGTGCGACATCGTGCGCGTGGCCTGCCCGAGCCAGGACGACGCCGAGGCGCTGCCCGAGATCGCGCAGCACTCGCAGATCCCGGTGATCGCCGACATCCACTTCCAGCCGAAGTACGTGTTCGCCGCGATCGACGCCGGCTGCGCCGCCGTCCGCGTGAATCCCGGAAACATCCGGCAGTTCGACGACCAGGTCAAGGAGATCGCGGCCGCCGCGAAGGACCGCGGCACGTCGATCCGGATCGGCGTCAACGCCGGCTCGCTCGACAAGCGGCTGCTCGAGAAGTACGGCAAGGCCACGCCGGAGGCGCTGGTCGAGTCGGCCGTGTGGGAGGCGAGCCTCTTCGAGGAGCACGACTTCCACGACTTCAAGATCTCGGTGAAGCACAACGACCCGGTCGTGATGGTGCGCGCCTACGAGATGCTCGCCGAGCGCGGCGACTGGCCGCTGCACCTCGGCGTGACCGAGGCCGGACCGGCGTTCCAGGGCACGATCAAGTCCGCGACGGCGTTCGGCGCCCTGCTCTCGCAGGGCATCGGTGACACCATCCGGGTCTCGCTGTCCGCGCCGCCGGTCGAGGAGGTCAAGGTCGGGCTCCAGATCCTGGAGTCGCTCAACCTCCGTCCGCGCCGGCTCGAGATCGTGTCCTGCCCGTCCTGCGGCCGCGCCCAGGTGGACGTCTACAAGCTCGCCGACGAGGTGACCGCGGGCCTGGAGGGCATGGAGGTCCCGCTGCGCGTCGCGGTGATGGGCTGTGTCGTCAACGGCCCGGGCGAGGCCCGCGAGGCCGACCTGGGCGTCGCCTCCGGCAACGGCAAGGGCCAGATCTTCGTCAAGGGCGAGGTCATCAAGACCGTGCCCGAGTCGCAGATCGTGGAGACCCTCATCGAGGAGGCCATGCGCATCGCGGAGGGTATGGAG
>DASTXB010000048.1:0-65731 GCA_035765695.1 Nocardioides sp.
CTTCTGGCTCGACATGGGCATGGACGGCTTCCGGCTGGACGCGGTGCCGTACCTCTACGAGCGCCCGGGCACGAACGGCGAGAATCTCCCGGAGACCCACGAGCTCCTCAAGAAGGTCCGCAAGGTCGTCGACGACGAGTATCCGGGCCGGATCCTGCTCTGCGAGGCCAACCAGTGGCCGGAGGACGTCGTCGAGTACTTCGGCGACTTCAGCGTCGGCGGCGACGAGTGCCACATGGCGTTCCACTTCCCGGTGATGCCGCGCATCTTCATGGCGGTGCGCCGCGAGTCGCGCTTCCCGATCTCGGAGATCCTCGAGCAGACGCCGGCGATCCCGGACAACTGCCAGTGGGGCATCTTCCTGCGCAACCACGACGAGCTCACGCTCGAGATGGTCACCGACGAGGACCGCGACTACATGTGGGGCGAGTACGCCAAGGACCCCCGCATGAAGGCGAACATCGGCATCCGCCGCCGCCTCGCTCCCCTCCTCGACAACGACATGAACCAGATGGAGCTGTTCAACGCACTCCTGCTGTCGCTCCCGGGCTCGCCGGTCCTCTACTACGGCGACGAGATCGGCATGGGCGACAACATCTGGCTCGGCGACCGCGACGGCGTACGTACCCCGATGCAGTGGACCTCGGACCGCAACGCGGGGTTCTCCTCCGCGACCCCGGGCAAGCTCGACCTGCCGCTGATCCAGGACCCGGTCTTCGGGTACCAGTCCGTCAACGTCGAGGCACAGCTGGAGAACTCCTCGTCGCTGCTGCACTGGATGCGGCGGATGATCCACGCCCGCCGCAACCACCAGGCGTTCGGCCTCGGGACGTTCCACGACCTCGGCGGGTCCAACCCGTCGGTGCTGTCGTACGTCCGCGAGCACGTCGCCGACGACGGCAGCGAGGACCTCATCCTCTGCGTCAACAACCTGTCCCGGTTCCCCCAGCCCGTCGAGCTCGACCTGCGCCGCTTCGAGGGACGCCGCCCGGTCGAGCTGCTCGGCGGGGTGCCGTTCCCGGAGATCGGCGAGCTGCCGTACCTCCTCACCCTGGCCGGTTACGGCTTCTACTGGTTCCGGCTGACCGAGGCGCCGGAGACCACCGAGGAGGGACTCCTGCTGTGACCCCAGACCCCGACGTCTTCCAGCGGTACCTCGAGCGCACGCGGTGGTTCGGCGGCAAGGGCCGCCCGTTCGAGATCGCCGGCGTGCGGCGGATCGGCGAGGTCCCCGCGTCGCGTGAGACCAGCCCGGTCGTGGTCATCGACCTCGTCGACGTGGCCTACGACGACGCGGAGGGTGGCACCGAGACCTACCAGGTCCCGATGTCGTTCTACACCGACCCCGAGACGCGGCTCGACCACGCCTTCATCGGCTGGTGGGAGGACCCCACCCACGGCTGGGTGCACGCCTACGACGCGCTGCACGACCGCGAGGCGATGGACTGCTGGCTCACGGCCTTCGACCGCGCTGCGCGCGAGCCCGGCGGCAACCTGAGCGACGGGAGCGGCCTGCGCTTCCACCGCCTGCCCGGCCACGACCTCGACCTCGAGTCCCACTCGACGCTGTTCTCCGGCGAGCAGTCGAACTCCTCGGTGGCGTACGGCGAGGACTCGCTGATGAAGGTCTTCCGCAAGATCACGCCCGGGGTGAACCCCGACATCAGCGTCCACGAGGTCCTCACCCGCACCGGCTCCGACCACGTCGCCGCGCTGTACGGCTGGCTGGACTGGGTGGCCGGCGACCCGACCAGCGAGGGCGACCGCGGCGCCGGGAACACCATGCAGCTGGCGATGCTGCAGAAGTTCCTGCGCACGGCCAGCGACGGGTGGGACCTGGCCCTGGCCAGCGCCCGGAACCTGTTCGCCGAGGCGGACCTGCACGCCAACGAGGCGGGCGGCGACTTCGCGGCCGAGGCGGAGCGGCTCGGCGTCGCGCTCCGCGACGTGCACCGGGTCCTGGCCGAGCACTTCCCGGTCGAGCGGCTGGACGCCGCCGCGGTCCGCGAGCTCGCCGACGGCATGCACACCCGCCTGGACGCGGCGCTCGAGGTGGTGCCCGGGCTGGCGCCGTACGCCGGGTCGCTGCGCGCGGCGTACGACCGGCTGCGCGGCCTGGACGGCGTCGAGGTCCAGCAGATCCACGGCGACCTCCACCTGGGACAGACCCTGCGCACCAGCCGGGGCTGGAAGATCGTGGACTTCGAGGGCGAGCCGGCCAAGCCGCTGGCGGAGCGGCTCAAGCCCGACTCCCCCTGGCGCGACGTCGCCGGCATGCTGCGGTCCTTCGACTACGTCCCGCACGTGGTCGAGCGACAGTTCGCCGAGGACCAGCCGGAGGGCGCCGAGCAGCGCGCCTACCGGGCCGAGGAGTGGGCACACCGCAACCGCAACCACTTCCTGACGGCGTACGCCGACGGGGGGATCGACGAGGACCAGCGGATCCTCCTCGACGCCTACGTCGCCGACAAGGCCGTGTACGAGACCGTCTACGAGACCCGCAACCGTCCGTCCTGGGTGGCGATCCCGCTCGAGGCCGTGGCGAGGATCGGAGCCTGATCATGACCACCGCGAAGCTCCTGCCCGTCGACCCCGCCGAGCTGTCCCAGGTGGCGCGCGGCGAGCACGGCGACCCGCACGCCGTCCTCGGGCCGCACCCGCACGACGGCGGCGTGACGGTCCGCGTGCTCAAGCCGCTGGCATCTCGGGTCGTCGTCCGCTGGCAGGGCGGTGAGGCGGAGCTCGCGCACGAGCACGAGGGCATCTGGTCCGGCGTGCTGCCCCTGCCCGACGTCCCGGACTACCGGGTCGCGATCAGCTACGGGCCCGACGAGCACGTCATCGACGACCCCTACCGCTTCCTGCCGACGCTCGGCGAGATGGACCTGCACCTGATCAACGAGGGCCGCCACGAGCAGCTGTGGGACGTCCTGGGCGCACGGGTGCACCACTACCCCGGCGCCCTCGAGCCGGTCACCGGCACGGCGTTCGCGGTCTGGGCGCCCAACGCCCGCGCCGTCCGGCTCAAGGCCGACTTCAACAGCTGGGACGGCCGCGAGCACCCGATGCGCCAGCTGGGCAGCTCCGGCGTGTGGGAGCTGTTCGTGCCGGACGTGGGCACCGGCACGTCGTACAAGTACGTCATCCTCGGCCCCGACGGTGAGTGGCGCGAGAAGGCCGACCCGATGGCGTACTGGGCGGAGAAGCCCGCCGACACCGCGTCGAGGGTGTTCGAGTCGTCGTACGCGTGGGGCGACGACGCGTGGCTGGCCGAGCGGGCGACGCGCCAGCCGGTGAACGAGCCGATGAGCGTCTACGAGGTCCACCTCGCGTCGTGGAAGAAGCACCCCGACGGCCGGTACTGGTCGTGGGAGGAGCTGGCCGACGAGCTCCCGGCGTACGTCGCCGACCTCGGCTACACGCACGTCGAGCTGATGCCGGTGATGCAGCACCCGTTCGGCGGCTCGTGGGGCTACCACGTCACGTCGTACTTCGCGCCGGACGCGCGGTTCGGCGACCCGGACGGCTTCCGGCTGCTCGTCGACCGCCTCCACCAGGCCGGCGTCGGCGTGATCCTGGACTGGGTGCCCGGCCACTTCGCGACCGACGAGTGGGCACTGGCCCGCTTCGACGGCACCCCGCTGTACGAGGACCCCAACCCCCAGCGCGGCTGGCACAAGGAGTGGGGCTCGCACATCTTCAACTTCGGCCGCCGCGAGGTCCGCAACTTCCTCTACGCCAACGCGCTGTACTGGCTCGAGGAGTTCCACGCCGACGGCCTGCGGGTCGACGGCGTCGCGTCGATGCTGTACCTCGACTACGCCCGCGAGGAGGGCGAGTGGTCGCCGAACATCCATGGCGGGCACGAGAACCTCGAGGCGGTGCAGTTCCTCCAGGAGATGAACGCGACCGTCTACAAGCGGGTCCCCGGCATCACCACGATCGCCGAGGAGTCGACGTCCTGGCCGGGCGTCACCCGGCCCACCGCCTCCGACGGGCTGGGCTTCGGCTTCAAGTGGAACATGGGCTGGATGCACGACTCGCTGGACTACCTGGCTCGCGAGCCCGTGCACCGCGCCTACCACCACGGCGAGATGACGTTCTCGCTCGTCTACGCGTGGTCGGAGAACTACGTGCTGCCGCTCAGCCACGACGAGGTCGTGCACGGCAAGGGCTCGCTGCTCCGCAAGATGCCCGGCGACCGGTGGCAGCAGCTCGCGAACCTGCGCGCCTACCTCGCGTTCATGTGGGGGCACCCCGGCAAGCAGCTGACCTTCATGGGCATCGAGCTCGGCCAGGAGTCGGAGTGGGCGGAGTCCCGCGAGCTCGACTGGTGGCTGCTCGACCACCCCGAGCACCGTGGGGTGCAGTCGCTGGTGCGCGACCTGAACGCGGCGTACGTCGGCTCTCCCGCGCTCTGGGCGCGCGACAACGACCCGGGCGGGTTCCAGTGGGTCGACGCGAACGACGCGGGCCGCAACCTCTTCTCGTGGGTCCGCCGCGGGCGCGACGGTGACCCGGACGTCGTGTGCGTGGCGAACTTCTCCGCCGTCCCGCACGACGACTACCGTCTCGGGCTGCCCTCGAGCGGTGAGTGGGACGAGATCGTGAACACCGACGCCGAGACCTACTCCGGCTCCGGCGTCGGCAACTTCGGCTCGATCACCGCCGTCGACGGCGACTGGTCGGGCCAGCCCGCCCACGCCACGATCGTCGTCCCGCCGCTGGCGACGGTGTGGTTCCGCAAGCGTGGCTAGTCTTTCCCCGTGACCGAGCCGACCACCATTGTCACGACGGTCGCGGACGGGATCGCCCGGATCGCGTGGGGGCCGGAGCAGCCCGTCGACGTCGTACGCCACGAGGTCGCGGCCGCCCTGGTCGACCACGCCCGCGTCGAGGCGCTCGTCGACCCCGAGGACGAGGCCGCCCAGCGGGTCGCGACCTGGTCGGGCCTGCGGCGTGAGGGCGTGCTGCGCGGCGTGACCGTCGACGGGCAGCCGGTCGACCGGATCATGTACGCACGGCTCGCCACCGACACGCCCGTGCACGAGCCGGAGGGCTTCCGGGCGCTGCTCAACTCGTTCCTGCCCCGCAAGCGCGCGATCAGCCAGCTGCTGCTGCGCTCCTCCGACGCGCGGGTGCTGCTGTGCCAGCTGACCTACAAGCAGGACTGGGACCTGCCCGGCGGCGTGGTCGAGGTCGGCGAGTCGCCCCAGGTCGCCGTCGCCCGCGAGGTCGAGGAGGAGCTCGGTCTGACGCTCGACCCCGGCCGGCTGCTGCTCACCGACTGGCTCCCGCCCTGGAGCGGCTGGGACGACGCCCTGTGCCTGGTCTTCGACGGCGGCGTCCACGACCACGGGCTGCTGGACTCGGTCGTCCGCCAGACCCGGGAGATCCGCACCGCGGAGTTCTGCACCCCCGAGCAGGTCCTCGAGCGGTGCGCGGACTTCACCGCCCGCCGGATCGCGTCCGCGCTGGCCAACCTCGACGGCGGTTCCGCGCTCTACACGGAGTCGGGTCGCGGCTGAGAGTTTCGTCGGCCGGCCGACGAGATACGCGGCGGGACGACGAAGCTTCGTCGTCCCGGCCCGAGCTTCGTCGGCCGGCCGACGAAACTCGCCGCAGGCACTTGACGCGCCGTGCAACGATGATTACATGATTACCAAGGAAGAGCAGGAGCGCGTGACGGGCTGGTTCGCCGGCCGGCTCCCCGCGGACTGGCAGCCCGCCCACGTCACCATCGACCGCGAGGAGATCACGGTCGTGCTCACCACGACGGACCCTCAGCTACCGGAGGGGGCGCAGGCCTCCGACGCCGCCACGGCCGAGGCGCGGGCGGGCCGGGCGTCGGCGTTCCGCGAGGACACCCGCGAGCGGCGGATGGAGATCGCCCAGGAGGCGCAGCACCGGTTCGAGCGCACGGTGTCCTGGGGCCTGACGGTGGGCGACCACCGCGAGCTCTGGACCCACGTGTCCACTCCGGTCATGACCCGGCTGCGCCAACCGCAGCGCCTGGTGCTCGACACCCTCGTCGACGCCGGCGTGGCCCGGTCACGTGCAGACGCGCTCGCCTGGTGCGTCCGGCTCGTCGGCCAGCACGAGGGAGACTGGCTCGCCGACCTCCGGCAGGCCATGGACGCCGTCGCCGACGTCCGCGCCCAGGGTCCCGCCGCCTGACGCCGGACGACGCGGCCGCATCGCCACGAGCACGCCGGCGATCAGCACCAGGCCGCCGGCGAGCTCGGCGGCGTTCGGCCGCTGGGCCAGCAGCACCCACGCCGCGCCCATCGCGACGACGGGCGCGAGCAGGATCCACGGCACCACGGACGACGACGGGTTGCGCGACAGCAGCGTGTTGAACACGCCGTACCCCACCAGCGAGGCGAGCCCCGCGGTGTAGAGCGTCGACAGCGCCGCCTGCCACGAGAACGACGCCAGGGCGCCGCCCACGACCGACGGCCCGTCGACCGCGAGCGAGAGCGCGAGCAGCGGCGCGGGGACGACGACCGCCGACCAGACGGTCAGCGACAGCCCGCCGCGGACGCCCGAGGCGCGACTGACGACGTTGCCGATCCCCCACGACAGCGCCCCGAGCAGGCACAGCGCGAGCGCCGTGGCAGGCACGTGCCCTCCACGGCCGACCGCCACCACCGCGAGTCCGACGCAACCGAGCAGCACGCCGACCACCTGCGGTCCGGTGGGCAGCTCCCGCAGCACCCCGGCCGCGATCAGGACCGTGAAGATCACCTGGGCCTGGAGCACGAGCGCGGCGAGCCCCGGCGGCATCCCGGCGTCCATCGAGACGTACAGGAACGCGAACTGCCCCAGCGACATGAACAGTCCGACGGCGGCGACGACGCGCCACGGCGCATCGGGGCGGCCCACGAACAACACCGCGGGGAACACGACCGCGGCGAACCGGATCGCGGCGAACAGCAGCGGCGGGATGCCGGCCATCCCCCAGTCGATCACCACGAAGTTGAAGCCCCAGATCGAGGCGACCAGGGCGGCGAGGAGGGAGTCGCGGCGGTTCACCCGTACAGCCTGACGGATCCGATCGTGAAGCACCATCGAATGATGGTGCACCATTCGATGTAGCATCCCTACATGATCGATCTCGCCGCGCTCGCCAGCCTGCGGGCCGTCGACACCCACGGCTCGGTGGTTGCGGCGGCCGAGGCGCTGGGGTTCACGCCCAGCGCGGTGTCGCAGCAGGTCAAGCGGTTGGAGAGACAGATCGGGGTGCCGCTGCTCGAGCGCGTGGGCCGCGGCGTGCTGCTCACCGACCACGGCCGCCACCTCGTGGACGCGGGCGGCCGACTGCTCGCCGACCTCGAGGAGGTCGAGTCGACGCTGCACCGGCGCGCAGATGCGGTGGCCGGACGGCTGCGGGTGACGGCGTTCTCGACCGCGATGCGCGGCCTGGTCGCGCCGGTCGTGCGCGACCTGCGCGTCGCCCACCCCGACCTCGCGCTGTCGCTGACCGAGCGTGAGCCGTGGGACACCATCGACCTGGTCTCGTCCGGGCAGAGCGACCTCGGCGTCGTGCACCGCTGGGGCGACCTGCCGATCACGATCCCCGACCACCTCGCGGCGACCGTCGTCGCGCACGACGTCGCCGACGTGGTGATGCACCGCGACCACCCGCTGGCCGGAAGGTCCGCGGTGACCCCGGGTGACCTGGTCGACGAGGACTGGATCGCGACACCTGAGGGCACCATCTGCCGCCAGTGGCTGACCCGGATGTACGCCGGCACCGGGCGGCTCCCCCGCATCGCCCACACCTCGATGGAGTTCGACTCCCACCTCGCGCTCGTGCGCGCCGGGCTCGGCATCGCGCTGGTGCCGCGGCTCGGCCGCCAACCGCTCGGCGAGGAGCTGGTCGGCGTACCCGCCGGCGACCCGGAGCCCACCCGCGAGGTCATCGCGGTGCACCGGCGGAGCATGGCGGCCTCGCCGGCGGTGCTGGCCGTCCTCAGCGCTCTAGAACAGCGCTGACGCGAGGCCCTGCCGGCCGCGGAGCACCCGCGGGTCGTCGTTGCCGACCGCAGCGAAGAGCGCCAGCAGGTGCTCGCGCGCCCGGTCCCGGTCGTCCCCGGCGGTACGCCGGACCAGCTCGACGAGCCGGGTGAACGCGTCCTCCACGTGGCCGCCGAGCATGTCGAGGTCGGCGACCATCGTCTGGGCGTCCACGTCGTCCGGGTTCGCGGCCGCGGCCGCCCGCGCCTCGTCGAGGTCGACGCCCTGGGTGCGCTGGAGCACCTTCGCCATCGCCAGGCCCGCGGCCGCCTCGGCGTCGGCGGGGTTGGCGTCGACGAGCTTCTGGTACTCCGCGACGGCCCGGTCGATGTCGCCCTCGCCGAGCGCGTCCTGCGCGGCGGCGTACCGCGGGTCGACGGCGGGCTCGCCGTCCTCGCCCTCGGCCACCACGTGGCGCGGCTGGTGCCGGCCGGCGACGCCGTTCACCGTGAGCTGCTGCATCACCTGGGTCAGCTGGGCCCGCAGCTGCTCGAGCGGCAACACGTCCTGGAACAGCGGCGCCGGGCGGCCGTCGAGCACGGCCACGACCAGCGGGATCGACGGGATCTGCATGGCCTGGGCGATCTGCGGCGCCTCGTCGATGTCGACGAGCCCCACGAGGAACCGGCCCTCGAACTCGCCGGAGAGGGTCTCGAGGTCGCGCGCGAGGTCGGCGCTCTCGGGCATGCGGGTGGGCGAGAAGAACACGAGGAACACCGGCGCGGTCGTGGACGCCTCGATGGTCGACTGGAAGTTCTGCTCGGTGACCTGGACCGCGTACGACGAGCCCGCGGACCCGCCCGCGGGGGCGGCGGCCGGCGCGGCGCCCGCGAGGCCGGAGAGGTCGACGGCGCCCGGACGGGAGAACGGCTGCTGGCTCATGGTCCCAATCCTAGGGAGATCGGTCGACGACCTCACATCAGACCCAGCGCGACGGCCTCCTCGCGCAGCTCCTCGCGGACGCTCGGGTGCGCGGCGTGCTCGATGAGCTGACGGGCCTGCTCCCGCTGGTCCTGGCCGGCGATCTCGGCCATCCCCTGCTCGGTGACGACCGCACTCATCTGGAACGACGTCACCGGCTCGTCGACCAGGGGCACGATCGTCGAGCAGTCGGCCTTGGGGTGCCACGAGCGCAGGGCGATGAACGCCTGCCCCTCGAGGCTGTGCATGGCACCCACGATGAAGTCGGTCTGGCCGCCGAAGCCGGAGTGGATCCGCGCGTTGATCCGCGACGCGTTCGCCTGCCCGAACAGGTCGACCTGCAGCGCGGTGTTGACGCTGACCATCCGCTGGTTCTGGGCGATGCGCGCGGGGCTGTTGGTGACCTCGGTGCGCCGCATCTCGACGCGCTCGTTGCCGTCCACCCACGCCAGCAGCTCCGCCGACCCGAAGAGGAACGAGGCCGTGATCGGCACGGTCCGGTCCAGCGCGCCGACCTTCTCGAGCGCGAGGACGCTGTCGGAGAACATCTCCGTCCACACCCGCAGCCCCTCCCGGCCCTTGAGCCCGTGCAGGGTCGCGTCGGGTACGGCGCCGATGCCGGCCTGCAGCGTCGACCCGTCGCTCACGCGGTCTGCGACGAGCGCGCCGATCCGGGCAGCCTCCTCGTCCACCGGGCCCGCCGGCGCGGCCGGCAGGGGGACGTCGGCCTCGAGGAGCAGGTCCACGAGGTCGACGTCGAGCAGCGCGTCGCCGTACGTCCACGGCATCTGGTCGTTCACCTGGGCGATGACCACCCCGCCGCGGCGCTTGGCCGCCTCGACGGCGGCGGGCAGCACGTTGACCTCGACGCCGAGGGAGACCTTGCCGTCGCGCGGCCGGGTCGTGTGCAGGACCACGACGTCGGGCGGCAACTGCCGGCCGAACAGCGTCGGCACCATCGACAGCCGCGACGGGACGTAGCTGAGCCGCGGGCTGCGCCGCTGCCCGGGCCCGACGAACGAGGTCTCGAGCGTCACACCGTCGCGGTCGGGCAGCCCGCGCTGGCCGCTGAGCGCCCAGAGCCGGTAGGTGTCGAGCTCCTCGTCGAGCAGCTTCAGCGTGTGCCAGGGCGTCGCGTGGTTGCCCGTGACGACGACGCGGGGGTTCTCAGGCAGGCCGGCGAGGGCGTGAGCGAGGTCCACGCCTCGATTCCACCAGACGCGGCACCGGCGGGCACAGGCCGAAGGTCCTCAGAAGCGGGCCGGCTCCCGGTACTCGCCCCACTCGGCGCGCAGCGCGTCGCAGATCTCGCCGAGCGTCGCCTCGGCGCGGCACGCGTCGAGCATCGGCTCGATGAGGTTCTCCTCGGCACGGGCCGCCTCGACCATCCGCTCCAGGGCGGCGCGGACGACGGCGTCGTCGCGGCCCTCGCGGCGGGCGGCCAGCGAGCGCACCTGCTCGACCTCGACCTCGTGGGAGACCCGGAGGATCTCGAGGTCGTGGGTGACCGACTCCTCGTGGCAGTTCACCCCGACGACCTTCTTCTCGCCCTTCTCGAGCGCGACCTGGTACTGGAACGCCGCCTCGGCGATCTCCGACATGAACCAGCCCTCCTCGATGCCGCGCAGGAGACCCCGGGTGACCAGCCACTCGCCGTCGCGGACCGCCGCGGCGATCTGCTCGGGCTGGTCCGAGGTGAGC
Source organism: Nocardioides sp. (assembly GCA_035765695.1). Lineage (GTDB taxonomy): Bacteria > Actinomycetota > Actinomycetes > Propionibacteriales > Nocardioidaceae > Nocardioides. The sequence continues at coordinate 10,642 of DASTXB010000048.1, forward strand.
GTCGAGCCGCCCATCGCGAGGATCTTGTCGAAGATCGCGATCGCCTCGGCCTCGATCCGGTCGGTGAGGGCCTCGACGTACCAGGAGCCACCGAGCGGGTCGGCGACGTTCACGACCCCGGTCTCCTCCATGATCACCTGCTGGGTGCGCAGCGCGATCTCGGCGGCCTGCTCCGACGGCAGCGCCAGGGTCTCGTCGAGGGCGTTGGTGTGCAGCGAGTTCGTGCCGCCGAGCACCGCGGACAGCGCCTCGATGCCGGTGCGGACCACGTTGTTGTACGGCTGCTGCGCGGTGAGCGACACGCCGGCGGTCTGCGTGTGGAACCGCAGCCACTGCGCCTTCTCAGACTTCGCGCCGTAGACGTCGCGCATCCAGCGCGCCCAGATCCGGCGGGCCGCGCGGAACTTCGCGATCTCCTCGAAGAAGTCCACGTGGGCGTCGAAGAAGAACGACAGTCCCGGCGCGAACACGTCGACGTCGAGGCCGCGCGAGAGGCCGAGCTCGACGTACCCGAAGCCGTCGGCCAGCGTGAACGCGAGCTCCTGCGCGGCCGTCGAGCCGGCCTCGCGGATGTGGTAGCCGGACACCGAGAGCGGCTTGTACGCCGGGATGTTCGCGGCGCAGTACTCCATCAGGTCGCCGATGAGCTTCAGGTGCGGCTCCGGCGCGAAGAGCCACTCCTTCTGCGCGATGTACTCCTTGAAGATGTCGGTCTGCAGCGTGCCGTTGAGCGTGCGCGTGTCGACGCCGGCACGCTCGGCGGCGACCAGCATCATGCAGAACACCGGGACGGCCGGGCCGCTGATCGTCATCGACGTGGTGACGTCGCCGAGGTCGATGCCGTCGAAGAGGATCTCCATGTCGGCGACCGAGTCGATCGCGACGCCGCAGTGGCCGACCTCGCCGAGCGACTTCGGGTCGTCGGAGTCGCGGCCCATGAGCGTCGGCATGTCGAAGGCGACGCTCAGGCCGCCGCCACCCCGGCCCAGGATCATCCGGTAGCGCTCGTTGGTCTGCTGCGCGTTGCCGAAGCCGGCGAACTGCCGGATGGTCCAGGTCCGGCCGCGGTAGCCGGTCGGGTACAGGCCGCGGGTGAACGGGAACTCGCCCGGCCACTCGGAGTCCTCCGTGCCGTACGCCGGCTCGACGTGGAGCCCGCTCAGCGTCGTGAAGTCTGCCTCCCGCACGCGGGAGCTCTCGTAGCGCGTCTGCCAGCGGTCACGTGCGTTCATGGACAAATACTAGGACATCCAACTATCTGCCGCATGTCCCCGCCCCCAGTCGTTCGGCTTCGGCATCGACCGCGACGCGGCGATGTGGGCTCCGGACGTGCCGGCGATCGCGGGCAACAACGCCGACGACCTCGGCGGCGTCGACGGCCACGGCGTGATCAACGCCGAGCAGGCCGTCCTCGGTCACTGACCGAACCAGCGGTACACCCGTCCCTCCCGGACCTCGGTCCGGGAGGGCGGGCGCGGGACGGGATGCGCGCGCAGGTGGGCGAGCACCTTCGTCCTGCCGCGCAGGTCGACGTCGCGGTCGACGAAGCGCAGGGACGGGTGCAGCAGGTCGCGCAGCCCCTCCCAGTCCCCGGAGTCCAGGGCGTTCCACGCCGCTGCGGTCGGCGGCTCCATCTCCGGCAGGTCGTGGAGCATCGTCGGCGTGCACATCCGCCACGCGTCGGTGACCAGCTCGCGCATCTCGTCGTGGGCCAACCGGGCGAGGTGCGCACAGACCCACTGGTAGCGCAGGTCGCGCGGAGGCGGGAGGAAGAACGTCGCGGGATCGGACTCCACCAGCCCGTCGCGCGCGTCCCTCGGATAGCCGAACCCCATCGCGGTCTCGTCCCTCGAGAAGCCGACGAACACGATCTGGCGCACCTTGAGCTTGTACCGGCCTCCGGTGAAGAACTCGTACGCCCGGGGCAGGGCGAGGCCGACCGCGCGGACGTCGTCGGCGGTGACCACGCGGTCCTCAGAAGTCCCCGGCCGCCTGGCGGACCGGTCGGAGCAGCTCGGAGAGCCGGACCAGGTCGTCGTCGGTGAGCGACCCCAGCGCGAAGTCCGCGTCGACGAGGTCCCTGGTCGCGTCCTCGACGAGCCGGCGGCCGCGGTCAGTGATCTCGGCCAGCACGGCGCGGCCGTCCTCCGGGTGCGCGCGGCGGACGACGAGGCCGGCCGCCTCGAGTCGCCGGATGATCGACGTGATCGAGGTCGGGTGCACCTGCAGCCGCTGCCCCATCTTCCCCAACGGCAACGATCCCCGCGACGAGAACACCAGCAGGACCAGCGCCTCGTAGCGCGCGAACGTCAGCCCGTGCGGCCTGAGGATCGCGTCGAGGCGGCCGATCACCAGCTGCTGCACGCGCATCAACGAGGTCACGGCGTGCATCGCCGGGACGCGGTCCCAGTGCTCGCCCCACTGGCGGGCGGCCTCGTCGATCGGGTCGAACGGCAGAGTCACGGGAGGAGGCTAGCCGCCCGCGCCGCTCACAGGTCCGTCAGCAGCTCGTCGGCGGCGGCGTAGGGGTCGGTCTTCCCGGCCACCACGGCAGCGGCGAGCTCGTCCAGCTCGGATCGACCGTGGACGTCGCCCCACCGCGACCGCAGGGCGGTCACGGCGATGGCCTCGATCTCGTCCCGGGCCCGCCGGGTACGCCGTCGCTCGAGCTCGCCGCTCGACTCCAACCACTCCCGGTGCTTGTCGATCTCGGCGGCGACCGCGTCGACGCCCTCGCCCTTCTGTGCCACGGTCATCACGATCGGCGGCCTCCACGCACCCTCGGGCCGCTCCGCGAGCGCGAGCATCGAGCGCAGGTCGCGGCGGACCTGCTCGGCGCCGTCGCGGTCGGCCTTGTTCACGACGTACAGGTCGCCGATCTCGAGGATGCCGGCCTTCGCCGCCTGGATGCCGTCGCCCATGCCCGGCGCGAGCAGCACCAGGGTGGTGTCGGCCAGGCCGGCGACCTCGACCTCGCTCTGGCCGACACCCACGGTCTCGATGAGGATGACGTCGCAGCCGGCGGCGTCGAGCACCCGCAGCGCCTGCGGCGTCGTCCACGCCAGCCCGCCGAGGTGGCCGCGCGAGGCCATCGAGCGGATGTAGACCTCGCGGTCCAGCGCGTGGTCCTGCATCCGCACCCGGTCGCCGAGCAGCGCGCCGCCCGAGAACGGCGACGACGGGTCCACGGCGAGGACGCCGACGCGCTTGCCGTTGCGGCGCAGCTCGGACACCAGCGCGCTGGTCGACGTCGACTTGCCGACGCCGGGCGAGCCGGTGATGCCGATGACCTGCGCGTGGCCGGTGTGCGGCGCCAGCGCCGCCATCACCTCGCGCAGTCGCGGGGACTCGTCCTCGACGAGCGAGATCAGTCGAGCGACGGCCCGTGCCTCGCCGGCGCGAGCGCGCTCGACGAGGTCACCGACCGACTGCTCAGCCCTTCGGGACACGCACGATCAGCGCGTCGCCCTGGCCACCGCCGCCGCACAGCGCGGCCGCGCCCACGCCGCCACCGCGGCGCTTGAGCTCGAGCGCGAGGTGCAGCACGACCCGGGCGCCGGACATGCCGACCGGGTGCCCCAGCGCGATCGCGCCGCCGTTGACGTTCACCTTGGCGTCGTCGAGGCCGAGCTCGCGGGCGGAGGAGATGCCCACGGCGGCGAACGCCTCGTTGAACTCCACGAGGTCGAGGTCGGTCGGGGCGATGCCCTCCTTCTCGCAGGCCTTCGCGGTCGCGGCGGCCGGCTGGAGCTGGAGGGTGGAGTCGGGGCCGGCGACCTGGCCGTGCGAGCCGATCTCGGCGAGCCACTCGAGGCCGAGCTCCTCGGCCTTGGCCTTGCTCATCACGACCACCGCGGCGGCGCCGTCGGAGATCTGCGAGGACGAGCCGGCCGTGATGGTGCCCTCCTTGGAGAACGCCGGGCGCAGCTTGCCGAGCGACTCCGCCGTGGTGTCACCGCGCACGCCCTCGTCGGTCGTGAACTGGATCGGGTCGCCCTTGCGCTGCGGGATCTCGACCGGCACCACCTCGTCGTCGAAGACGCCGTTCTTCCAGGCGGTGGCGGCCTTCTGGTGCGACTGCGCGGCGAACTCGTCCTGCTCCTCGCGGGTCAGGTTCGCAGCGGCGGCGTTGCACTCCTCGGTGAGCAGGCCCATCGCCTGCGAGGTGGCCTGGTCGTACAGCGCGTCGTACGCCATCGAGTCCACGAGCTTCACGTCGCCGAACTTGATGCCCTCACGCGACTTCGGCAGGAAGTGCGGGGCGTTGGTCATCGACTCCATGCCGCCGGCCACGACGACGTCGACCTCGCCGGCGCGGATCAGCTGGTCGGCGAGCGCGATCGCGTTGAGGCCGGAGAGGCAGACCTTGTTGATGGTGATCGACGGGACGTTCATCGGGATGCCGCCCTTGACGGCCGCCGTGCGGGCGGGGTTCTGGCCCGCGCCGGCCAGGATCACCTGGCCCATGATCACGTAGTCCACCTGGTCGCCCGAGACGCCCGCCTTCGCCAGGGCGCCCTTGATCGCCACACCTCCGAGGTCCGCGGCGGAGAAGTCCTTGAGGCTGCCGGACAGGCGGCCGATGGGAGTGCGCGCTCCCGCGACGATGACGGACGGACCGGACATGGGGTGCCTCCAGAGACTCGTGGGTACTTCTGCCGTCGACCCTACCCACGGGCCACGACCCCGGCGAGGGTGGAACGCGTCACACCCCCTCGCCGACGCTCCCCCGGCGTACGACGATGTCCGCCATGACCTCCCCGAATGACCTGGCCGCAGCGAACCACCTGTTCACCGCCATCGACCACGTCGGGATCGCCGTGCCCGACCTCGACGCGGCGATCGCCTTCTACGAGGAGACCTACGGCATGCGCCTGGCGCACCAGGAGGTCAACGAGGAGCAGGGCGTGCGCGAGGCGATGATGGCCGTCGGCGACTCCGGGTCGCACATCCAGCTCCTCGCACCGCTGGACGAGCGGTCCACGATCGCGAAGTTCCTCGACACCAAGGGCCCGGGCATCCAGCAGATGGCCTACCGCGTGACCGACATCGACGCCGTCAGCGCGATCCTGCGCGAGCGGGGCCTGCGGCTCCTGTACGACGAGCCGAAGCGGGGTACGTCGGAGTCGCGCGTGAACTTCATCCACCCCAAGGACGCCGGTGGCGTGCTCGTCGAGCTCGTCGAGCCGGCGGCGGGGCACTAGGCACCCTGCGCCGTGCGGCCCCCGACCCGCTCCTCGAGCACCGACCAGTACCGCGCGGCCACGAGGTCGCACTTGGCCGCGTGCACCGCGGCGTACGCCTGGCCCTCCTCGGTGGCCGGCCGCGCGCGGTGGGGCGCCAGCAGCCGCTGTGCCTCGCTGAGCCGCCGCTGGGCGAGCTGGAGCGACTGCTCCACCCGGCGCCGCGCCGTACCCGGCAGCAGCACGGTGACGTTCCGGTCCGGCCCGCCGCTGTCACCAGCGTCGTCCGGCGCTCGCCCGGACCGCAGCAGCCGCTCGGTGTCGTGGCAGAGCTCGGCCGTGCCGGCACTGCGTCGGAGCCCTCGCATGAGCATCCCTCCCGAGAATCTGCGCAGAGGTTCTCCTGCACGGTACCCCGGCGACAGATAGGTCACATCCGGTGTTCCCGCCTGTTACCGATGGGTAATGTCCCGCCAAACGCCTGACCCGCAAGGTCTCGAACCTAGGAGCCCGACGTGCAGCACATCCTCGACGCGATCATGGCCGGCGACACCGCCGCTGACGACTTCGCGAACCTGGAGATCCCCGACCACTATCGCGCGGCCACCGTCCACAAGGACGAGGTCGACATGTTCGAGGGCGTGACGACCAAGGAGAAGGACCCGCGCAAGTCCCTGCACGTGGAGGACGTCGCGCTGCCCGAGCTCGGCCCGGGCGAGGCCCTGGTCGCGGTGATGGCCTCGGCGATCAACTACAACACCGTGTGGACCTCGATCTTCGAGCCGGTCTCGACGTTCGGGTTCCTGGAGCGCTACGGCCGGCTCTCGCCGCTGACCAAGCGCCACGACCTGCCGTACCACGTGGTCGGCTCCGACCTGGCCGGCGTCGTGCTCAAGACCGGTCCGGGCGTGACGAAGTGGAAGCCGGGCACCGAGGTCGTCGCGCACTGCCTGTCGGTGGAGCTGGAGGACCCCGACGGCCACGACGACACGATGCTCGACCCGCAGCAGCGGATCTGGGGCTTCGAGACCAACTTCGGCGGCCTGGCCGACATCGCGCGGGTCAAGGCCAACCAGCTGATGCCCAAGCCCGCGCACCTGACCTGGGAGGAGGCCGCCTCCCCCGGCCTGGTCAACTGCACCGCCTACCGCCAGCTGGTCTCCAAGAACGGCGGCGACATGAAGCAGGGCGACAACGTCCTGATCTGGGGCGCCTCGGGCGGCCTGGGCGGCTTCGCGACCCAGTACGCCCTCAACGGCGGCGCCACCCCCGTCTGCGTGGTCTCGTCGGAGGACAAGGCCGAGATCTGCCGCTCGATGGGCGCGGAGCTGGTGATCAACCGCAACGAGGAGGGCTACAAGTTCTGGAAGGACGAGCGCACCCAGGACCCCCGGGAGTGGAAGCGGTTCGGTGCCCGCATCCGTGAGCTCACCGGCGGCGAGGACATCGACATCGTCTTCGAGCACCCCGGCCGCGAGACCTTCGGCGCCAGCGTGTACGTGACCCGCAAGGGCGGCACCATCACCACCTGCGCGTCGACCAGCGGCTACATGCACGAGTACGACAACCGCTACCTGTGGATGAACCTCAAGCGGATCATCTCCTCCCACTTCGCCAACTACCGCGAGTCCTGGGAGGCCAACCGCCTCATCGCCAAGGGCAAGATCCACCCCACCCTCTCCCAGACCTACCCGCTCGAGGAGGTCGGCCAGGCCGCGCTCGACGTCCACCGGAACGCCCACCAGGGCAAGGTCGGCGTGCTCTGCCTGGCCCCCGAGGAGGGCCTCGGCGTGCGCGACGAGGAGATGCGCAGCAAGCACCTCACCGAGATCAACCGCTTCCGGGGCGTCTGACGTCGATTTCGATCGGGCCGGGGTGGGATCGCCCGGCCCGATCGGCGACACTGGTCGCACACGAACGACTGCCGGAAGGGTTAGTGCTGTGACGAGCGACCAGGGACTGTCGATCTTCGACGACAACGAGCCGGACGAGGACGCGACCGGGGCCGCCGAGGAAGCCACCCAGGTGATGCCGGCGGTGCCCCCGCGCGCGGCGGCCCGGCCCACGGAGAGCCAGGCCGAGAAGACCCAGCAGGCAGCGGCGGTGCCGCGGCAGCAGCCGGCGCGGCCGGCCACCCCGCCCCCGGCGTCCCGCCCGGCCGCCGACCCGGTCCCGGCCGGGTTCCCGGTCGTGCGGCGCGGCGGGTACGACAAGGACGCCGTCGACGCCCGGGTGCGCGAGCTGACCACGGAGAAGGCCGGCCTCACCGCCCGAGTCAGCTCGTCCGAGCAGCGGGTCGCCCAGCTCGAGGAGCAGCTCGCCCAGCTCCAGGAGCAGCTGAAGGAGAACGAGACCCCGTCGTACGCCGGGCTGGGCGGGCGCGCGAGCGCCATGCTCCGGCTGGCCGAGGAGGAGGCCGCCGAGGTCCGCGAGACCGCGCAGCGGGAGGCGAACGAGATCCGCGAGCAGGCCGCCCGCGACGCCAAGGCGATGCGCGCCGACGCCGCCCGTGAGGCCGAGGACATGCGGTTGGTGCAGCTCAAGGAGCTCGACGAGAACCGCAACCGGCTGATGGCCGATGCCGAGCAGGAGCGGTCGCTGGCCAAGGCCGAGGCGGAGGACATGGTCGCCTCGGCGCAGCGCCAGGCCGACCAGATCCGGCTCGCCGCCCAGCAGGAGACCAACGAGCTGCGCACCGCCGCGAAGCGCGAGGCCGAGCAGGCCCGGGCCGCCGCGGACCGCGAGGTCCAGGAGGCCCGCCGCACGCTCGCCGTGGAGAAGGAGCGGCTGGCGCGCGAGGCGACCGACCACCACGCCAGCGCCACCGCCGAGACCCAGCGCCTGGTCGAGGAGGCCGAGGCGCGCGCCGCGGCCGCGGAGGAGCGGGCCCGTGCGGCCGCGAACCAGGCGACCGAGCAGCGGGCGCACGCCGCGACCGAGGCCGAGGCGCTGCTGTCGCGCGCCCGGCGCGAGGCCGAGCAGATCGTCGCCTCCGCGCGCACGCAGGCCGAGTCGATCACCACGAGCGGCGCCGCCGACGCCCAGCGCGAGCTCGCCGCGATCCGCGCCGAGGTGGACCGCATCAGCAAGCGCCGTGATGCCATCACTGCCCAGCTGGCCTCGCTGCACGAGGTCATCTCGGGCTTCGGCAAGGACGAGGAGTGACCGAGGCGCCCGCGGAGTCCGACGAGTCCGAGGCGACCGACCAGGCGGCATCTCCCGCGGCCGACCGCGACGACTTCGGCGAGCCCGGTCCCCCGCTCGACCACCGGGCGCCGTTCTACGTCGGCTTCGTCGGCGGCCTCGGCGCCCTGCTCGCGCTGTGGCTGGCGCTCAACGTCCGCGCCATCGGGTCCACCCTGATGCTGGTCGTCGTGGCGCTCTTCCTCGCCGCCGGCCTCAATCCCGCCGTCGAGTTCTTCGAGCGCCGCGGCATGCGTCGCTCGTACGCCGTCATCACCGTGATCCTGCTGTTCCTCCTGGCGCTCGCGCTGTTCCTCGTCGCGATCGTCCCGGTGATCGCCGACCAGGTGCGGGCGCTGACCGACAACGTGCCGCAGTGGCTCGACGACCTGCAGCGAAACCGGCAGGTCCAGCGGCTCGACGAGCAGTACGACGTCGTCGCGAAGGTGCAGAGCTACGTCACCGACGGCAACTTCGTCGGCGCGATCTTCGGCGGCGCGGTCGGCATCGGCCTCGCGGTGCTCGGCGCCCTGTTCAACGGCTTCATCGTGATCGTGCTGACGCTGTACTTCCTCGCGTCGCTCGAGACGACGAAGAACGCGCTCTACCGCCTCGCCCCGGCCTCGCGCCGCGACCGGGTGTCCAAGCTCGGCGACCGGGTGGTCCGCAGCGTCGGCGGCTACGTCTCCGGCGCCTTCATCGTCGCGATGTGCGCGGGCATCTCGTCCCTGGTCTTCCTGTTCATCGCGGGTCTCGGGCAGTACGCCGTGGCGCTGGCGTTCGTGGTCGCCCTGCTCGACGTGATCCCGATGATCGGCGCCACCATCGGCGCGGTCATCGTCACCGCGATCGCGTTCGCCACCGACTGGAAGATCGGGATCGCGTGCGTGGTCTTCTACATCGTCTACCAGCAGGTCGAGAACTACGTGATCTACCCACGGGTGATGTCGAAGTCCGTCGACGTGCCCGGCGCGGTCACGGTGATCGCGGCCCTGATCGGCGCCGCCCTCTTCGGGGTGGTCGGCGCACTGCTCGCGATCCCGACCGCCGCGTCGATCCTGATGATCGTGCGCGAGGTCTGGGTCAGACGACAGGACCAGCGGTAGCCAGGACGGTGTCCCGCTCGCCGAGCTTCACGAACACGACGCCGGCGAGGATCAGCAGGCCACCCACGAGCTGGACGGTCCGCGGGAGCTCGTCGAGCAGCAGCCAGGCGAACACCACGCCCGCGAGCACCTCGGTCAGCGCCACGAACGACGCCAGCCGCGAGCCGAGCCGGCGCCCCGCCGCGATCCCGCTGGTGTAGGGCACGGCCGCGGTGACGACGCCGAGCACGACCAGCGGGACCCACCAGGCGACCGAGGTGTCGGCGTACGTGACGCTCGCGGTGGACGAGCGCATGGGCAGGAGGCCGACCAGCCCGAGCAGCGCGAGCGCGACCGCGCCGACCACGAGGCCGCCGGAGGCGAGGACCATCGGCGGGAGGCCGTAGTCCTCGTTGGCGGAGACGACGAAGTACGTCGCCGCGCCGACCATCGCCGCGAGCGCCCACAGCACGCCCGGCACGCTGAGGTCGGCACCGGAGAGCAGGTCGAGGACCAGCACCAACCCCAGCGCGGCCAGGCCGGCGCCGACGAGGGTGATCGCGCCGGGCCGCTGGCCCTGCCGCAGCCAGAGCCACACGACGACGGCCGCGGGCGCGGTGTACTCGATCAGCAGGGCCGGCCCGACCTGCATGTGCTGGACCGCGGAGAAGTAGCAGAACTGCGCGCCCGCGACGGCGACCACGCCGTACACCGCGATGACGACCGCGTTGCGGCGCACCAGCGACCAGCGGCCCCGCAGCGACACCAGGCCGAACGGCAGGACGACGAGCGCCGCGATGCCCACCCGGATCAGCACGATCGCGCCGGCGCTCCACCCCGCGTCGAGCAGCTCGCGCGCGAGCGCCCCGGACATGCCGAACGACGTCGCCGAGAGCAGCGCGAAGCCGAGGCCGCTCGCGAGCCGCGAGCCGGACGCGACCGGACGGGCTTCGTCATGAGTCAACGCCGTCATGGAACATGACGCTAGAGCAGGTGCGTGTAACCTGTCAACGTGGTCTTCGCACATGACACCGAGGTCTCGCTCCAGTCCGCGGTGACCCTCGCCAACTCCGCCCTCGAGCCGGACACCCTCGAGACGATCGAGGACCTCGACGCGTTCTACGCCGAGTACGAGTACACGGGCCGTCGCGACCACGACCGGGCCGAGCTCGACGCCGTACGGGCGATCCGCCCGCGCCTGTTCGCGCTGCTCACCGCCGACCGGGACGACGCGGTCGCGCTCGTCAACGCGATGCTCGCCGAGGCGGGCGCGGTCCCCCAGCTGGTGCGCCACGACGTCTGGGACTGGCACCTGCACGCCGTCGGCCCCGAGCGCGACCTTCCCACGCGGATCCTGGTCGAGACCGCGATGGCGATGATCGACGTCGTCCGCTCCGACGAGATGTCCCGCCTCGGCCGCTGCGCCGACCCCGAGTGCGGCGGCATCGTGCTCGACCTCTCGCGCAACCGCTCGAAGCGCTTCTGCTCCACCACCTGCGGCAACCGCAACGCCGTCGCGGCGTACCGCGCCCGCCAGAAGGGTTGAGTCGAGAGTTCCGTCGCTTCAATCGATACTTCTCGCCACCCCCGGTGCCGGAAGTCTCGACTCGACCGACGGAACTCTCGACTCGACCGACGGAAGTCTCGATTCAACCTCAGGTGAGGAAGCGGCGGAGGACCTCGATGAAGATCTCGGGCTGCTCGGAGTGGACCCAGTGGCCGGCCTCCTTGATGGTGACCTTGCGGTTGCGGGGGAACCACCGGGCCATGGCGTCGGCGTACTCGTCCTTGACGTAGCCGGAGCGGGCGCCGGCGATCCACAACGTCGGCCCGTCGTACGGCGGGGCGTCGGCCAGCGTCTCCTCGGGCCAGTCGCCGAGCGCGGCGAGGTCGCGGCCGAGCACGTCGAGGTTCGGCTGCCAGGACCAGCCCTCGTCGGCGCGGCGGAGGTTCTGGAGCAGGAAGCTGCGCACGGTGGGGTCGGGGACCGCCTCGGTCAGCGCGTCGTCGGCGTCGCCGCGGCGCTCGAGGGCCGCGAGGTCGAGCGCCTGCATCGCCGCGATGTAGCCGGCGAACTCGCTGCGCGCCTGGTACTCGACCGGCGAGACGTCCACGACGCAGAGCCGCTCCACGAGCTCGGGGTGGCGCAGCGCCAGGACCATCGCGGCCTTGCCGCCCATCGAGTGGCCCACCAGCCGCACCGGGTCGTCGGCCGAGAACAGCGCCGCCACGCGGTCGGCGGTGTCGACGTAGTCGAAGTGCTCGGTCCACGCCGACCGGCCGTGGTTGGGCATGTCCACCAGCAGCACCCGGTGGTCGTCCGCGAGTGCCTTGGCGATCGTGGTCCAGTTCTTGCCCTGCCCGAAGAGCCCGTGGCAGAACGCCACCAGCGGGCCGTCCTCCCCCAGCATGGTGGTGTGGAGCCCGTCCTCCTGCCTCAGCACCACGCGTGCACTCCTTCCGGGGTCAGGTCGCGGTCGCGCAGCACGACCGCCAGGTCGTCGCCGACGTGACGGCAGGTCCAGCGGAAGTCCTGGCGCCGGTACTCGATCGCCAGCACGCGGTCGCCGTACACGTCCGTGTAGGCGTCGCACTCCCGGTAGCGGCCGCACTCCTCGGCGACCGCGAAGTCGTAGCCGATCCTCGTGCCGTCGAAACCGGCGAGGTTCTTCTGCCCGGCCGCCAGGCCGGCCCGGTGGGCGGCCTCGACCAGCAGCGCGGCGTACGCCGCCGCCTGGCGCCGCGTCACCAGGTGGTGACTGCGGGTGAACGAGTCGAGGTTGTCGAACTCGACGGCGTCGAAGCCGTCGTCCGCGCACCCCTGCGTCCAGCGGCCCACGATCCGGGCGAGCGCCGTGCGCTTCGCGAGGGTGCGTACGTCGAGCAGCCACTCGCCCCACGCGTCGTCGGTGACCGGCGTGCCGCCGTCCTTCAGGACCAGGCGCCAGTGGTGGCGCCAGAAGCCGCGCTGACCGGGCTGGGTCTGGAAGCCGTTGACGTAGCAGACGTCGTACCGGTCGCCGGTCGGCGCCGAGGTGCGGTCGCGCACCACGATCCCGACGTGGTCCGGGACGTCCGCGGCGCCCCCGAGCTGGTAGTCGACGTTCGTGCCGGTGGGCAGCGCGAGCACCAGCAGCGGCAGCAGGAGCGCGTAACCCCGTCCGCCGGAGCGCCGTTGACCGGGCACCGTCGAGGCAGACCTTCGAGATCGGAACATCGATGCCATCCTCCCGCACCCGGCTGCTCGCGCTCACCAGCGCCCTGGCCGTCACCCTCTCGCTGGCTGCGGTCACCCGCGCCGAGGCCACTCCGGAAGCACCCGCGCTGTCCGGCGTCCACGCCGGGCTCGACCGGCTGCTCGCCGAGGGCACGCCCGACCACCGCGCGATCGTGCGGTTCGACGCGGTGCCCGACCCCTCTCAGGTCGCCGCCCTCTCCGCGCTCGGCCTGACCGTGCAGCCGATGGAGCACCTCCCGCTCGCCATCGTTCAGGGGCCGGTGGGCGCCATGGTCGAGGCGGTGTCCCGCGGCATCGGTGCCGACGTCTACCCGGACGAGCGGGTCCAGCTCCTCGACACCGCCTCGAGCGACGCGATGTCCTCCTCGCCGGCCGCCGCGAAGGCGCTGCGCGCGCACGGCTACACCGGCAGGGGCGTGACCGTCGGCGTCATCGACTCCGGCTGCGACGCCACCCACGCCGACCTCGCGGACCGGGTCGTCCACAACGTCAAGCTCTACAGCCCGGAGTACGCCAACGCCGGCTCCCAGCCCACCCTCGTCGTCCCCGTCGACCAGGGCCCGGTCAGCAACACCGACCTCGGCAGCGGGCACGGCACCCATGTGGCCGGCATCATCGCCGCGGACTCCAGGTCCGTCGATGACGGCAGCCGGTACGGCGTCGCGCCGGACGCCGACCTGGCCTGCTTCTCGATCGGCGAGGTGCTGTTCACCACCGCCGTCGTCACCGCCTACGACTACATCCTCGACCAGCCCGACCTGCTCGGCATCGACGTCATCAACAACTCGTGGGGCAACAGCTACCGCCAGTTCGACCCGAACGACCCGGTGGCCGTGGCGACGAAGGCCGTGGCCGAACGCGGCGTCGTCGTGGTCTTCGCGGCCGGCAACTCCGGGGCGGGCAGCGTGCCGATGAGCCTGAACCCGTTCTCCCAGTCGCCGTGGGTGATCTCGGTCGCGGCGGGCACGCTCGACCGCAAGCGCGGTGACTTCTCCTCCAACGGCCTGGTCCATGACAACTCCCGCCCGACGGCCATCGGCGCGGACGACCACACGTCGTACGCCGGGGACCGGATCGGCCTGGTCCACCCCGACGTCACCGCGCCGGGCGTCGACATCAGCTCGACCTGTGACAGCACCGGCACCCTCGTCGGGCCGTGCGGTCCCGACGAGAACACCAGCGCCTCCGGCACGTCGATGGCGTCGCCGCACGTCGCCGGCGCGGCCGCCGTGCTCCTGCAGGCGCAGCCGCGACTCACGCCCGGCCAGGTGCGCCTCGCGCTCCAGGCGACCGCGGGACGGGTCGGCCGGCTGCCGTTCTGGCAGGTCGGCTACGGCTACGTCAACCTCGACCGGGCGGTCGCGCTGGTGACCGGCCGGGGCTGGGCGCGCGACCTGGTCGAGGCGGCCGCGCGCGCCGACCGGAGGGTCCGACGGGGAGACGGCGTGAAGGTCGTGCGCTCGGACTTCTTCGTGCACACCGCTCCCCCGGTCACCGTCGGCGGCAGCGACGCGGCGTCGTACGACGTCCGGGTGACCGACCGGACCCGCACCCTGGCCGTGAGCCTGGCGTTCCCCTCGGGAGGCACCGCCGGCGCCAGCCTGTTCAGCTACACCGTCACGGTCGTCGACCCGGCCGGCCGGACGGTCGCCACGTCGACCAGCGACCCGGTGGCCGGCTCGGGCACGGCCCTGGCGACGGTGCGGGTGGAGCGGCCCGGCACCTACACGCTCCGGGTCGCCGGGGACTACGCCGCCTCCGACCCCGACACCCTCGACAGCGACTCGGTGCTCGGTCGGTTCGTCACGCTGCACGTGGCCCAGCTCAGGAAGGGGTAGCAACCCCCTACGGTGAGGGCATGTACCTGGAGAACGTCGTCATCGACGCCCTCGAGCCGCAGCGGCTCGGCACGTTCTGGGAGGACGCGGTCGGCGGCGACCGGCTGACCGACGAGCCCGACATCGTCGAGACCCGGCTGGCCGTCGACGGCGGACCGGTGCTCGACCTGTGCTTCCAGCAGGTCTCCGAGCCGCCGGCCGGGTCGCCGCGGCTCCACCTCGTCCTCGCCGGCGACGCCGCGCGGCTGGAGGCGCTCGGCGCCCAGCAGGTCGACGGACCCGCGCTCGCCGACCCCGAGGGCAATCCCTGCGGCGTCGTGGTCGCCACGGCGGCGTACGCCGGCAGCGGGCCGCTCGCCGCGCTCCGACTGGAGTCGGCCGACCCCGACCGGGACGCGGCCTTCTGGTCCTGGCTGACGGGTTGGAGCGCGGTCGACGGCGACTCGCCCCGGTCGCTGCGGCACCCGTCGGGCCTCGGTCCCGTGCTGGAGCTCGTGCCCGAGGCCGGCGCGAAGGACGGGAAGAACCGTCGCCACCTCGACGTGCGGCTCGAGGCCGGGGAGGACGCCGACGCGGTCGCCGCGGCCATCACCGAGCGCGGCGGCCGCGAGCTCGACACGTCGGACTGGGGCGAGCTCCCGTGGCGGACCTACCTCGACCCGTCCGGCAACGAGCTCTGCGTGCTGCCCGCGTCGTCCTGACTCGCGGTCAGAAGTCGAACAGGTCGCCGAGGCCGTCGCCGATGGCGCCGATCCCGTCGCCGATGCCGTCGCCCAGCCCCTCGATGCCGTCACCGAGCCCGTCGAGGCCCGAGCCGAGGGCGTCGAAGCCGCCGAAGCCGCCGAACAGCAGGCCCGCGAACATCCAGTCCATCGGCGAGAAGGCGCCGAAGTACCCGGAGGCGTACGGCGCGTAGGCGCGGCCGCCCTGCCAGTACGGCACCCGCTGGGCGCCGACCATCACCATCCGGGCGTCGGGCGCGGCGCCGGCCCGGACCCGCTCCACGTCCAGCGCGCAGGCCGGGACGTCGCGCGGTGTGCCGCCGGGCGGCGTCCACGGGACGTCGGCCACGCTCAGGCCGTGGCGCGGGTCGAAGAAGCACGGCGGGCGGCGGGGCGGCAGCGGTTCGCCCGCCACCCGCGCGCGGACGCACGCGATCGCGTAGCGCCCGTCCTCGAGGATCTCGGTGACGTGCCGCACGTCGTCGGCACGCGTCATCGCGTCCGCGGCGGTCTTGGCGGCCTCGTAGGCGTCGAGAGCGCGCTGGTAGTCGGCGTTCTCGCCCGGCCCCAGGTCGCGTCCCGCGAGATCCAGGTCCAGGGCCTGGAGCTCCTCCCCCAGCGCCGTGATGTCCTCGGCCGCCAGCTTGTGGACCGGCTCCAGCTCGGCCCGCTGCCGCTCGAGCTCACGCCGCTCGGCGCTGCGGCGCGTCAGGACGACTGCCCCCACGATCACCGCGAGGACGACGAGGAGGGCCACCAGGGTTCCCATGACACCAGCGTACGAGGGAGCTCAATCGGCTCCCTCGTACGCGTGTGCGCGTCGCGTCAGGCGTTCTGGACGGCCGGCTCGCTGCCGGAGTCCTCGGCGGTCAGCGGCTTGGCGATGCTCTCCAGCGACTGGCCCTCGGCCTTCACACCGAGGAATGCCTCGATGATGCCGGCCCCGATCATCAGCGCCGCACCGACGAAGTAGCCGATGGCGATGCCGGTGATGTCCTTGTCCGCCGACGCCTGCTCGATGAGGTAGCCGAACAGCAGCGGCCCGCTGATCCCGCCCGCCGCGGTGCCGATCGCGTAGAAGAAGGCGATGCACAGCGCGCGCGTCTCCATCGGGAACACCTCGCTCGCCGTGAGGTACGCCGCGCTGGCGCCGGCCGAGGCGAAGAAGAAGATGATCACGCCGAGCAGCGTCAGCGAGAACGCCGTCACGCTGCCGAGGAACAGCCCTGTCACGCCGAGCAGCGCTCCGGAGAACACGTAGGTGAACGTGATCATCTTGACGCGGCCGATCCGGTCGAACAGCGGCCCGAGGATCAGCGCGCCGGCGAAGTTGCTGATCGCGAACACCGCCAGGTACCAGCCGACCTGCTTGACGCCGAGGAACGTGCTGAGGGTGTCGCCGTAGGTGAAGAAGAAGGCGTTGTAGAGGAACGCCTGGCCGACGAAGAGCACGAAGCAGAGCACCGTGCGCTTGGGGTACATCGTGAACACGGTCCTGGCGATCAGCGTGAACGGGATCGTCTTGCGCTGCCGGATCGTGATCTCGTCGTCGACGGGGCCGAGGTCGCGCCCGGTCTCCTCCTCGATGGTCCGCTCGATGTCGCCGACGATCTTGTCGGCCTCCTCCTCCCGGCCGTGGATGAACAGCCAGCGGGGGCTCTCGGGGACGTTGCGCCGCACCAGCAGGATGCCGACCGCCAGGATCGCGCCGAGGCCGAAGGCCAGCCGCCAGCCCCACTCCGCGCTGATCACGGAGGGGTCGAGCAGCGGGATGGTGAGCAGCGACCCAGCGGCGGCGCCGACCCAGAACGACCCGTTGATGGCGACGTCCACCCGACCGCGGTACTTCGCGGGGATCAGCTCGTCGATGGCCGAGTTGATCGCGGCGTACTCGCCGCCGATGCCGAAGCCGGTGAAGAAGCGCGCCATGAAGTACCACCACGGCGTCATCGAGAACGCCGTCAGCACCGTGGCGACCGAGTAGACGAGCAGCGTGATGAGGAACAGCTTCTTCCGGCCGAAGCGGTCGGTGAGCTGACCGAAGAAGAGCGCGCCCAGACACGCGCCGGCGACGTAGATCGCGCCGGCGAAGCCGATGTCGGAGCTGCTCATGCCCAGACCCGTGGACGGGTCCTTCAGCGCGTCGGACATCGAGCCGACGATCGTGACCTCGAGGCCGTCGAGGATCCAGACCGTGCCGAGCCCGATCACGACCAGCCAGTGCCACCGGGCCCACGGCAAGCGGTCGAGCCGGGCCGGGACGGCAGTGGTGATGCGACCTGTCTCAACTCCCATGACAGGTCGTGTACCCCGCCGTGGCGGCCGTCACTCCCACGGCCGCCGCGGCGTCGGAGGTCAGCGGATCGAGTAGTCCCGGAAGCCGCGCTTGGTCTTGCGACCGAGGTAGCCGGCGGTCACCAGGTGCTCCAGCAGGGGCGCCGGCGCGAAGCCGGGCTCGCGGAACTCCAGGTAGAGCTCGCGCTGGATCGCCAGCGACACGTCGTTGCCGACCACGTCGAGCAGCTCGAACGGGCCCATCGGCAGGGCGCAGCCCTGCTTCATCGCGGTGTCGATGTCGTCGGCGGTGGCGTAGTGCGCCTCGAGCATCTTCACCGCGTCGTTCAGGTACGGGAAGAGCAGCGCGTTCACGATGAAGCCGGCGCGGTCGCCGCAGGAGACGGCCACCTTGCCGACCCGGTCGCACAGGGCGCGGGTGGTCTCGGTGACGTCGTCGGAGGTGACGACCGTGGAGACGACCTCGACCAGCTTCATCACCGGCGCAGGGTTGAAGAAGTGCATGCCGATGACGTCCTGCGGCCGCGACGTCGCCTGGGCGCAGGCGATGATCGGCAGGCTGGAGGTCGTCGTGGCCAGGATCGCGCCAGGCTTGCAGATCTCGTCGAGGTTCTCGAACAGCGTGGTCTTGATCGCGAGGTCCTCGGCGATCGCCTCGACCACGATGTCGGCGTTCGCCAGGTCGTCGAGCGAGGTCGAGCCGGTGAGCCGGGCGAGCACCTCGGCCTTGGCCTCCTCGGTGGCCCGCCCGCGCTGGATCTGCTTGTCGAAGTTACGGGTGACCGCGGCGACCACCCCGTCGACCTTCTCCTGGCTGCGGCCGACGAAGAGGACGTCGTACCCGGCCTTGGCGAAGACCTCGACGATGCCGCTCGCCATCGTGCCGGTGCCGACCACCCCGACCTGCCTGATCTCGTGCCTGAGCTCGGGCTTCTCGTCCGCGGACGGGGTCCGGTCGTCGGGGACGACCACCGGGCTGTCCGGCGACTCGTAGGTGTAGAAGCCGCGGCCCGTCTTGCGGCCCAGCCACCCGGCGGTGACCATCTGCTTGAGGATCGGGGACGGCGCGTGCAGGCGGTCGCGGCCCTGGCGGTACATCGTCTCGAGGATCTCGTACGCCGTGTCCAGGCCGATCAGGTCGAGCAGGGCGAGCGGGCCCATCGGGTAGCCGCAGCCGAACCGCATCGCCGCGTCGATGTCCTCGCGGCTGGCGTAGCGGCCCTCGTACATCGAGACCGCGTGGTTGAGGTAGCCGAAGAGCAGCGTGTTCGCGATGAAGCCCGCCTTATCGCCGCAGACGACCGGGTTCTTGCCGAGCGCCTCGACGAGCGCCTTGGTGTCGGCGAGCACCTGGTCCTCGGTGACGACCGTCCGCACGATCTCCACGAGGTTCTGCACCGGAGCCGGGTTGAAGAAGTGGATGCCGATGACCCGGCCGGGCCGGGCGTTCGCCGTGGAGATCTCGGTGACCGAGAGGCTCGAGGTGTTGGTCGCGAGCACGGCGTCCGGGGAGACGATCGCGTCGAGGTCGCGGAAGATCGCCTTCTTGGTCTCCAGGGACTCCACGACGGCCTCGACGACCAGGTCGGCCTCCGCGAGATCCTTGAGCGAGGTGCTGAAGGTGATCCGCCCCAGCAGCTCGGCCTGCTCGGCCTCGGTCATCTTCTCGCGCTTCACGGCGCGCGCCGTCGAGTGCTCGAGGTACTGGCGGCCGCGGGCCAGGCCGTCCTCGTCCTTCTCGACGCCCACCACGGCGTACCCGTTGCGGGCGAACACCTCGGCGATGCCGGCACCCATGGTGCCGAGGCCGATGACGCCGATCGTGGAGAAGGTGCGCGCTTCCGGGGCCTGGGAGGTCGTCATGCCGCGCATGCTGCCACGGGGGTGCCCGCCGTGGCAGTGGCCTAGTTCACTCGCGAGTAACTTGGATCGTTCATGTTGCCGGGCCCTCGCGCTCGATGTCGGTGAGCAGGTCGGCGTCAGCGCGCGTGGCGGGCCGGATGGTCGGCACGGGGGCCACGGTAGATTCGTCGCCCGTGAGACTCGTCGTAGCCCGTTGCCAGGTCGACTACGCCGGGCGGTTGACCGCCCACCTGCCGATGGCGACCCGGGTGCTGATGATCAAGGCCGACGGGTCCGTGCTCGTGCACTCCGACGGCGGCTCGTACAAGCCGCTGAACTGGATGTCGCCGCCCTGCACGTTCCGCGAGGGCGCCACCGACGACGGCCAGGTGGAGTGGACGGTCACCAACCCCAAGAGCGACGACACGCTGCGGATCCTCATCGAGGAGATCCACCACGAGTCCCACCACGACCTCGGCATCGACCCGGGCCTGCAGAAGGACGGGGTCGAGAAGCACCTCCAGGAGCTGCTCGCCGAGCATCCCGCGACGCTCTCCCCCGGCCTGACCCTGGTGCGGCGGGAGTTCCCGACCGCGATCGGCCCGGTCGACCTGATGTGCCGCGACGCCGACGGCCACGCCGTGGCGGTCGAGATCAAGCGGCGCGGCGAGATCGACGGCGTCGAGCAGCTCACCCGCTACCTCGAGCTGCTCAACCGCGACCCGCTGCTGGCGCCCGTCCGGGGCATCTTCGCCGCCCAGGAGATCAAGCCCCAGGCCCGCGTGCTCGCCGCGGACCGCGGCATCGCCTGCGCGGTCGTCGACTACGACGCGCTGCGCGGCCTCGACGACCCGTCGCACCGGCTCTTCTGACCCCGTCCGCCTGCTCGACCGTCCGAAACCCGCTCGCGCGAGCCCTCGCGTCCGACCACGATGGCCCGATGCGTGAGAACCACTTCGACACCGAGGTCGCCGAGCGGTACGACGAGGGCTCGGCCGAGATGTTCGGTCCGGAGGTGCTCGGGCCGACCGTCGACGTGCTGGCCGGGCTCGCCGGCGGTCGTCCGGCGCTCGAGCTCGCGGTCGGCACCGGACGGGTCGCGATCCCGCTCGCGGAGCGCGGCATCCGCGTGCACGGCATCGAGCTGTCGGAGGCGATGGTCGCGCAGCTGCGGGCCAAGCCCGGCGGCGCGGCCGTCGAGGTCACGATCGGCGACATGACCGAGGCGCGGGTGCCGGGGACGTTCGGCCTGGCCTACCTCGTCTTCAACACCATCGGCAACGTCACCACCCAGGACGACCAGGTCGCGTGCTTCCTCACCGCCTCCGCCCACCTCGAGCCGGGTGGCTTCTTCGTGGTCGAGAACGGCGTCCCGATCCTGCGGCGGCTGCCCGGTGACGAGCGGTTCGCGGTCTTCCACCACACCGACGAGCACGTCGGGATCGACGAGTACGACACCGCGACCCAGCTGATGTGGTCGCACCACTACTCGTCCGACGACGGCACGACGTACCGCCGCCAGAGCGTCCCCTTCCGCTACGTCTGGCCGTCGGAGCTCGACCTCATGGCCCGGATCGCCGGCATGCGGCTCGAGCACCGCTGGGACGACTGGGACCGCTCGCCGTTCACCGCGGCGTCGACCAGGCACGTCAGCGTGTGGCGGAAGGAGTGAGCTCGCAGCCCAGGTCGACCAGCCCCGCGCGCCCGGCGTCCGTCAGCCGCAGCGCGCGCGAGTCCGCGGCACGCCGGACGAACCAGCCGCGCTCGACCAGCCCGTCCGCGATGCCCGCGGCGAGCGCACCGGCCAGGTGCGGGCGGCGCTCGGTCCAGTCGAGGCAGGGGCGGGCGAAGGAGCGTCGGCGCGAGCGCGCCGCCTCGACGTCGACGCCCCAGCCGGCGAGCCCGGCGGTGCCGGCCGGCGTGACGTCGTACGCCGCGGTGAGCCACTCGTGGGCGAGGAGTGCGTCGTGGAGGGCGACCCCGCACGTGCCCGCGAGGTGGTCGTAGCAGGTGCGCGCGAAGGCGAGCGCCCGGGCGTGACCGGCCTGGCGCATCGAGCGGACCGGTCGTGGCGGGGCCACGTGTGACAGGGCCTCGAGGGCCGCGCCGACGTCCGGCCCGGCGATCCGGTAGTACCGGTGCCGACCCTGCGCCACCACCTCCACCAGTCCCCCGTGGCGCAGCCGGGCCAGGTGCTCGCTCGCGGTCGAGGCACCGATGCCGGCCGCCCGGGCCAGCTCGCCGGCCGTCAGCGCCCGGCCGCCCATCAGCGCGTCCAGCATGCGCGCGCGACTCGGGTCTCCGATGAGGGCACCCGTGGCGGCGAGGTCGGTGTCGTGCACGCCGCGAGGCTACGCCGCGCACGGTTCGGTCCGGACCGAAGCGTCCCGGCCCTAGCGTCGCCGCCATGGAGAACCCCGGAACGCAGGTCGAGGACGCCGTCGAGCACTGCCTGGAGGTGGCGCGGACCTGGATCGCGTGGGACGGCCGGCCGGCCGTGAGCGAGGACGGCGACCGCGTCTACACGCCGCAGAAGGCGGTGCGCCGGATCGCCGACCACCTGGTCGACCACCTCGCGGAGGTGGAGGCGCTGCTCGCGGGCGTGCCGACCGAGCCCGACCGCTGGCACGCGAGCCTGGTCACCGTGGACGCGGACTGGGCGCGCTTCACCGAGCTCGACCTCGACGAGGCGCGGCAGCGGTTGCGCCGGCTCGGCCGCACGTTCGCCCTCCGGCTCGCGGCGGCGGGACCGGACGAGTGGGACCGGCCGCGCAGCGAGAGCTGGACGCTGCGCGAGATCGCCGAGCACCTCGCCGGCATCCGCTGGTACGCCGACCAGGTAGGCCGACTCGACGGCTGAGCCTGCCACGATGGCCGCATGCGGATCTTCCACATCGCCACGAGCGCGGACTGGCGGGCCGCCCAGGCGGCCGGGGCCTACACGACCTCGACCCGGGGCGTGACCCTCGACGAGGAGGGGTTCATCCACGCCAGCCACGCCCACCAGTGGGAGGGCGTGCGCACGGCGTTCTACGCCGACGTCACCGAGCCGCTGGTGCTGCTGGAGATCGACACCGACCTGCTCGGCGTACCCGTCGTGGAGGAGGCGCCCGCCCCGGGCGTCGACGAGACGTTCCCCCACGTGTACGGCGCGATCCGCCCCGACGCCGTGGTCTCGGCGACTCCGCTCTAGCCCTCGGCCACGGGCTCGTGCGGGATCGCCACCCGCACGGTGGTGCCGACCCCCACCTCGCTGTCGACCTCGACGGTCCCGCCGTGCGCGTCGACGATCGCACGCACGATCGGCAGGCCGAGGCCGGCGCCCTGGACCTGGCTGCGGATGGCGGAGGGCGCTCGGTAGAGACGCTCGAAGACCAGCTCCTTCTCGTCGGGGCTGACCCCGATGCCGGTGTCGCGCACCTCGAGCACGCCCCGCGACCCGTCGTCGCGGACGACGACGTCGACCCGCCCGCCCGGGCGGGTGAACTTCAGCGCGTTGGTGACCAGGTTCTCGAGCACCTGGACGAGCCGGAAGAAGTCGCCGTGGACAGGAGGGACCTCAGCGGCGACCACGGTGAGCTGCAGTCCCCGCTCGCGCGCCCGCAGGCTCGCATCGTCGACGACGTGGCGGGCGATCTCCGCCAGCTGGACCGGCACGCGCTCGATGCGCAGCCGGTTGTCGTCGAGGTACGCCATGGTCAGCAGGTCGTCGACCAGCTGGAGCTCGCGCGCCGCGTTCCGCTCGATGACGCCCAGCAGCTTGCGGGCGCGCCCGCTCAGGTCACCGTCGTCGAGGTCGGCCATCAGCTCGGCGTAGCCGATGATCGACGCCAGCGGTGTCCGGAGCTCGTGGGAGACGGTCGCGATGACCTCGTCGCGCAGCCGCTGCGACTCCGCCTCCAGCCGCCGCCGCTCGGTCATGTCGCGCACGGCGATCGAGACGAGCACGCCCTCGTCGGTGTGCAACGGCGACAGCCCGATCTCCACCGGAACCTCGTGCCCGGTGCAGTGACGGAGCCGGAACTCCTGCGAGTAGCCCATCGGCACCAGCTCGGGGTCGAGCAGGTAGCGGCGGATGCGCTCCAGCACCTCCTCCGGCCCCGGGGTGGAGGCCAGCACGGTGATCGACCGGCCGACCAGGTCCTCGCGCGCGTACCCGAAGACATTCTGCATCTGGTCGTTCGCGAGCACGATGGTCGCGGTGTCGTCGACGATCACGGTCGGGTCGGGCGCCGCCTCCAGGAGGCTGCGGAACCGCTCCTCGTCGCGGATCCGGGCGGTGATGTCGCGGACCGTCGCCGAGACGTACGACGCCCCGGCCACGGCGATCGGCGCCAGCGAGATCTCGGCCGGGAACTCGGTGCCGTCCGCGCGCCGGGCGGCGAGGCGCAGGAGCCCCATCGGACGCGGGTTCGGGGCGGCGCCGTACCCCGCGCGGCGACGCGGGTGGCCGACGCGGAACCGCTCCGGCACCAGCGCCTCGATCGGCTCACCGACCAGGCTGTCGGCGTCACAGCCGAAGACCTCCCGGCACTGCGCGTTCGCGAGGACGATCCTGCCCGCACCGTCCACCACGACCACGGCGTCCGGGACTGCGTCGAAGACTCCGCGGAAGATCTCCCCGTCCTCCACGCGCCGACCCTATCCGCTCGATCGAGCCGTCAACGACCGCCGCTCCACGAGCGCGACCACTTCATCCGCCACCCCCCAGCTGAGCGTGACGCCGGCGCCGCCGTGCCCGTAGCAGTGGACCACGTCACCGACCCGCTCCAGCCGGACCGCCGGACGCACCGGCCGCAGCCCGACCTTGTGCCGCAGCACGCGCGCCTCGCGCAGCGCCGGGACCAGCCGCGTGGCCCGCTCGAGCACGTCCTCGGCCGCGGCGGGGTCCGGCGTCCGGCTCCACTCCCCCTCCACGTCGCTGCTGCCGACGACGATGTCGCGCTCGCGCGGGACGACGTACGTGGGGCCCGACTCGTCCAGCCACCACCGGTCGAGCCCGAACTGCTCGACGTACACGACCTGCCCGCGCACCGGCACCACGGTGCGGTCGGCGCCGAGCAGCCGCGCGCCGAGGCCGGAGCAGTTCACCACCAGCCCCTCCTCCGGAAGGCCGCCGAGGTTGAGTCGCGTGATGGTGCCACCCGCCGCCTCGACCCGGCCGGCGAGCCAGTCCAGGTAGACGCTGGTGTCCGCGACCGCAGTCGTGAACCGCAGGCCCTCCCGCCAGTCCGCGGGGACGTCGCGGGTGCGCTCCAGGGCCGGCACCGCCGCCGCCCACCAGGGGTCCGGCGCGGGGCCCGCGAACACCTGGGTGCCGGGCACCATCCGCACGCCCGACTCGGGATCGGTGTCGGCGATCGCGTCGAACACGGCGTACGACGTCGCCGCCCACGCGGTCACCCGATCCTGCGGGAGCGCGCGGTAGGGGTACCAGAACGCCGCCGCGACCGCCGACGTCGTCTCGCGCGGCAGGTCGCGCGCCACCACGTCGACGCGGTGACCCGACTCGAGCAGCCGCAGCGCACAGGTCAGGCCCACGACGCCGGCGCCGACGACGATCACTCGCTCCGCCATGGGGTGAAGTGTGGCGCGAACCGGGGCGCGAACAAGGTCACATTTCGCCCGACCTTCTTATTGACGTAGGTTCAACAAGGTGAGGTTGCCCTTTCTCGGAGTCCTGACCGCCCTCGTGACCGCCCTGGTCGCGGCCCCGCCCGCGACCGCGGCGCCGCCGCGGATCGAGTCGCGCGCCGTGGTCTTCGAGGTCGCGAACGCCACCGCGCCGTCGGTCCTCTGCCGGGCCGACAACCAGTCCTACGAGCTCCGCGGGCGCCTGGTCGGCGCCACCCGGGACCTCGACGGCCTCGGCGGCCCGCTGCGGGTGAACGTCCTCGTGCACGACCTCGGCACCGGCGGTTGGTTCTGGAACCTCGCGAGCCACCCGGCCTACGACTACGCCGCGCAGCTGGCCCGGAAGGGCGAGACGACGCTCGTCCTCGACCGCCTGGGGTACGGCGCCTCGCGGCTGCCCGACGGCAACGACACGTGCCTCGGCGCCCAGGCGAACATGCTGCACCAGGTCGTGCAGCACCTGATCTCCGGCAACTACCGCTACGTGCGCAGCCGCCTCGGGTCGACGCCGGCCGCCGCCCACGTCGTGACCCACGGGCACGGCGTCGGCGCCGCCATCGCCCAGGTCGAGGCCGGCACCTACGACGACGTCGACGGACTCGTGCTGATGTCGTGGACCGACCGCGGCGCCACGTCGCTGGCGACCCGCAGCGCCGCGCAGCAGAGCCGCGCCTGCGTCGGCGCGGACTACGCGCCCCGGCCCGCCCTGCGCACGCAGCTCTTCTCCACCGCTCCCGGCTCGGTGCGCCGCGCCGCGGTCCACCGGCAGGACGACGACCCGTGCGGTGACGTGGGGAGCCTCGGCCCGCTGCTGCTGGCGTCCAACCGCGCCGCGCGCAACGTCGACGCCCCCGTGCTGCTCCTCTACGGCAGCAAGGACCGGCTCAACCGCGCCTCCGCGCGGGAGGCCCAGGCCTCGGCGTACCCCACGAAGGTGACGACGCGGACGTTCGCCGGCGCCGGCAGCGCCCTGCCCCTGGAGAGGTCGGCCGGGAAGGTGCGCGCGGCGGTGCTGCGCTGGCTGGGGTGACGTAACCCGCATCACACCGGGCTCGTTGGGCCCGCATGCCGCATCGCCCGCTCGCCCTGTTGGTGCTCCTGCTCGCGGTCGTCCTCGCCGCGCCCGCCGCCGCTCACGAGGAGCGCCCCGCCCAGTTCCCCGACGGCACCGGCCACCGGCCGACGTTCCTCGGCTGGGACAACCCGCGCCAGCGCGTGGTCTGCCGGGGCGACAGCGCCGCGGCGGTCGCCGCGCTGCCGGACGGCGCGGCGAAGCGGCGCAGCCAGCGGCTGCTCCGGTCCTGCACGTTCCACTCGATCCAGGACGCGATCGACTCGGTGCGGCACCGCCGTACGTCGGTCTACGTCCTGCCCGGCACCTACCACGAGGCGAGGTACGCCCGCGCGAAGCGCAGCAGCTACTGCGCGCACCTGAAGACCCAGTCGACCTCGCCGCTGTTGTCCTCGGAGTACATCGGCAGCATCTCCTCGCCGGATCCGGGCGCCGCGAAGGAGGCGGCCGCGAACGGCGAGACCAACCCGATCGCCCTGTCGTACGCCGACCAGCGCCGGTGCGCCCACAACCTCAACCTGATCGCGCTGTTCGGCGACCGCACCCCGAACGACGACAGCATCCGCTGCAACAGCAGGTTCTGCGGCACCCAGGTGGTGGGGACCGGCGCGAGGCCGACCGACGTCGTCGTCGACAACCGGTTCACCAAGCTCAACGCGATCCGGGCCGACCGGATGGGCGGGTTCTACCTGGCCAACATGACCTTCCAGCAGGCCGAGTTCAACTCGATCTACGTGATGGAGACCGACGGCTTCGTGCTCGACGACGTGGTCGCGCGGGGCAACGACGAGTACGGCATCCTCGCGTTCGCCAGCGACCACGGGCTGATCCAGGACTCGGAGGCGTACTACAACGGCGACTCCGGCATCTACCCCGGCTCCGGCTCGGACCTCAACGCGGACAACCCCGAGTTCGAGGCGACCCGCTACGCCATCGAGATCCGCCGCAACTCCAGCCACGACAACACGCTGGGCTACTCCGGCACGGCGGGGAACTCGATCTGGGCCCACCACAACCGGTTCTTCGACAACTCGACCGGCATCGCGACGGACTCGCTGTTCCCGGGCCACCCGGGTCTCCCGCAGGACCACGCCCGGTGGAGCCACAACGACATCCACTCCAACAACTCGAACTACTACACGGCGTACGTCGACACGGGGGTCTGCGCGGAGCCGATGGAGCAGCGGGGTTATCTGCACGGCACGGTGTGCCCCGTGATCCCGACGCCGGTCGGCACCGGCGTGCTGATCGCCGGCGGCAACTTCGACTCCACCGACCACAACTGGATCTACGACAACTGGCGCTACGGCACCATGCAGTTCTGGGTGCCGGCCGTCCTGCGCGACGACTACGACCCGACGCACCTCTACGACACCTCGAACCACAACCACACGTTCGAGAACCGGATGGGCACCGACCCCGCGGGCCACGAGCGGCCGAACGGGCTCGACCACTGGTGGGACGACCAGGGCGTCGGCAACTGCTGGGAGGACAACCACTACGGGTCCGCCGGCCGGACCGACAACTTCACCGTCGACCCGCCTGCCTGCGCCGACGGTGGCTCGGTGTTCCTGCCCGGCGCGGCCGTCAAGGACGCGGGCTTCCTCAGCTGCAGCCAGTACGACCGCAACGACCCGACCTGGCGCCACCCGGTCGGCTGCAGCTGGTTCGACGACCCGGCGCAGCCGGACGCGGAGGCAGCCGGGCAGCCGACCTCCTCGGGCGTGCTGGTCGCGCCCCTGGCGCTCACGGCGGTGGCGCTCGGCATCGGCGTCGTACGCCGGAGGTGGGCTCGTGCTGCGTAGGCTCGCGCTGCTCGGCGTCCTCCTGCTGCTGGTCCTGGCCGGCGGCGGGGTCGCGATCGCGCGCTCCTCGCCCGCGCTGACCGCCTCGGGGCCGACGTCGGTCACCGGCACCGAGGCGTCCGCGGTCTTCACGATCGCGGACCGCACCATCCGTCAGGTCCGGTACGCCGACGGCGGGGTGCTGCGCTACACGTTCCGCCTGACCAACGACGACCGGCTGCCGGTCGCGGTGCGCGGGCTGGCCGACCAGCAGCCGCCGTCGCGGCTGTTCCGGCCGACCGGCGTGACGCCGGTGCACCTCGACCCGGGCGAGTCCGCCGACGTCACGCTCGCGCTGCGCATGAGCGGCTGCGCGACCCTGTCGGCGCGGGCCGGCGCCTTCGTGTCCGCGGTGGTGCTGCGCGTCCAGCGTGGCGGGGTCCTCACCCGCGACGTCCCGGTCACGCTCCCCGAGGAGCTGCACACGGGTTCGCCCCGGGAGGCGTTCTGCCCGAACTCGACGGCGACCTCGCGGCCGCCGGGCTAGCGGGGACGGGCCCGACTACGCCCCGGCCTGCCGCGGGGCGGTCGGGTCGTCGCCCGCGCTGCCCTGCTCGCGCGCGACGTACTCCTCGATGTCGTCGATGTCGTCACGGTTGCGGGTGGTCACCGCGAGCAGGTCGCTCATCGTGGCGACCTCCTCGACCTGCTCCTTGATGAACCACTGCATGAACTGCTCGGAGGCGTAGTCGTGCTCCTCACGCGCGACCCGCAGCAGGCCGTTGACCTGGTCGGTGACCCGCTTCTCCTGCTCGAGCGCGAGGGCGACCGGGGCGACGACGTCCGCGAACGAGCTCACCGGCGCCGGCACGGCCGGGATCTCGACGGTGCTGTCGGTGTCGAGGAGGTACTGGATCATCATCGCGGCGTGCGCTCGCTCCTCGAGCGCCTGGCCGTAGAAGAACGCCGCCATCCGGGGCATCGTCAGGGCGTCGTAGTGGACCGCGCAGGCGAGGTACTGGTTGTGCGCGGCGAGCTCGTTGCCGATCTGGACGTTGAGCTGGTCGGCGAACCGGACAGCGACCACGGGATCTCCTCGGGATGGGGTCAGGCGGCCTTGGCGAGCTTCTTCTTGGTGACCTTCTTGCCGTCCACCCGGACCAGCTCGCGCTTCTTGACCGTATACCCGTCGGGCAGGGTGCCGTTCTTGAGCATGCGGATCGGGCAGCGACCGCACCGTGACGACGAGACGCAGCACTTCGTCTTCGGCAGCTTCGCCTTCTTCGCCTTGGACTTGCCCACGGCAGCACGATAGCAGGCGGGCTTAGGCGAGCCTAACCTTTGTCTCGGGCGTGCGGGTTTCGGCGGTCAGCAGCCGAAGCCTGCAGGACACGCCGGGGCGCATCGGCGTGTCGCGCGGGTTTCGGCTGCCAGCAGCCGAAACGTCAGCCCAGGCCGTGAGCCCTCCGGATCACGTCGACGATGCCGGACATGATCTCGGTGAGGCCGAAGTCCTTGGGCGTGTACACGGCGGCGACGCCGAGCTCGCGCAGCTTCCGGCCGTCGGAGTCCGGGATGATCCCGCCGACGATGACCGGGACGTCGGTCAGTCCCGCCTCCCGCAGCCCGTCGAGGACGGCGGGGACCAGCTCCATGTGGGAGCCGGACAGGATCGAGAGCCCGACGCAGTGCACGTCCTCGGCGACCGCGCCGGCGACGATCTGCTCCGGGGTCAGGCGGATGCCCTGGTAGATCACCTCGAAGCCGGCGTCGCGCGCCCGGACGGCGACCTGCTCGGCGCCGTTGGAGTGCCCGTCCAGGCCGGGCTTGCCGACCAGCAGCCGCAGCCGGGTGCCGAGCTCCTCGCCGGTCTCCCTGACGCGGGCCCGGACGGCGGCCAGCTCCTCGCCCCCGTCGGCCACGCCGACGGCGCCGCTGACACCGGTCGGGCCCCGGTACTCGCCGAACACCTCGCGCAGGGTGCCGGCCCACTCCCCCGTGGTCGCCCCGGCGCGGGCGGCGGCCAGGGTGGGACCCATCAGGTTCTCGTCGGTCTTGGCGGCCTCGGCCAGCCGGCGCAGCGCCTCGGCGACCTCGGCCTCGTCGCGCTGCGACTTCCAGGCCTCGAGGCTGGCGATCGCGGCCTTCTCGGCCTCCGGGTCCGCGGTCTGGATCGCGGCGTCGAGGTCAGCGGTCAGCGGCGAGGGCTCGGTCGTCTCGAACCTGTTGACGCCGACGATGACCTCGTCTCCGGACTCCATGCGCGCGCGGCGGGCGGCGTGCGAGGAGACCAGCTCCTGCTTCATGTAGTCGACGGCGGCGATCGCGCCGCCCATCGCCTGGACCCGGTCGATCTCGGCCCTGGCGCCCTCGACCAGCTCGGCGACCTTCGCCTCGATCACGTGCGAGCCCTCGAAGATGTCGTCGTACTCGAGCAGGTCGGACTCGAAGGCGAGCACCTGCTGGAGCCGCAGCGACCACTGCTGGTCCCAGGGCCGGGGCAGCCCGAGCGCCTCGTTCCAGGCCGGCAGCTGCACGGCGCGGGCGCGGGCGTTCTTCGAGAGCGTGACGCCGAGCATCTCCAGCACGATGCGCTGGACGTTGTTCTCGGGCTGGGCCTCGGTCAGGCCGAGCGAGTTGACCTGCACGCCGTACCGGAACCGGCGCATCTTCGGGTCCTCGACGCCGTACCGCTCCCGGGTGATCTCGTCCCAGAGCCGGCCGAAGGCCCGCATCTTGCAGGTCTCCTCGACGAACCGGACGCCGGCGTTGACGAAGAACGAGATGCGACCGACGACCTTCTCGAAGTCCGCCTCGTCGACCTGGCGGGAGCTCTTCACCGCGTCGAGGACGGCGATCGCGGTGCACAGCGCGTACGCCAGCTCCTGCACCGGCGTCGCGCCCGCCTCCTGCAGGTGGTAGCTGCAGATGTTGATCGGGTTCCACTTCGGGATCTGGTGGACCGTGTAGGAGATGACGTCGGCGATCAACCGCATCGAGTGGTCGGGCGGGAACGCGTAGGTCCCGCGGGAGAGGTACTCCTTGATGATGTCGTTCTGGGTGGTGCCGGCCAGCTGGGCCGCGACCTCCTCGGGCGACAGTCCGGGGTTCTGCTCCTCGGCCACCACCTGGTACATCGCCAGGAGCCACATGGCCGTGGCGTTGATCGTCATCGAGGTGTTCATCTCCGTGAGCGGGATGTCCTCGAACAGACGTCGCATCTCACCGAGGTGCGGGACCGGGACGCCGACCTTGCCGACCTCGCCGCGCGCGAGCGGCGAGTCGGGGTCGTAGCCGGTCTGGGTCGGCAGGTCGAAGGCGACCGACAGGCCGGTCTGGCCCTTGGCCAGGTTGGTCCGGTACAGCGCGTTGGACGCGGCGGCCGTCGAGTGCCCGGCGTACGTCCGCATCACCCAGGGGCGATCCTTCTCGGGCCTTGCCTTCTCCGTCATGGGACCGAGGGTAGAGCGACGGCTACCGATTGGTAACCGGCTGTGGGCTATCCGACACGGGCTCCGATCCGTGCCGTGCCGGTCCGGTCCGTGCAGGTCAGGCGGTCGCCGCGGCCCGTTCGACCTCGACGACACGGATCAGCCGGGACAGGTGGAGCATCCGGCGTACGGCGGGACCACAGCCGCGCAGCGTGAGGCGGTGCCCGTCGCGGCTGGCCTGCCGGGTGGCGACCGCGAGCACCTTGAGCGCGGTCACGTCGATGGTGGTCACGTCGGTGAGGTCGACGACGACGTCGTCGTCGTGGCCCTCGAGGAGGTCGTAGATCGCGGTGCGAACCTCCCACGTGCTGCGCACGTCGAAGTCGCCGGAGAGGAGAAGGGTCGGTCCGTCGGTGATGATGTCCATAGCACTGCCCCGTCCTCCGAGGCCCTGAGAAACCCCGGTCGCTCCATCTGTCGATGGCTGCCTGTCACCCACTATGACGCCGATCACGGCTGTTTGGTTGCGTCGCCCGGCCGAGAAATCCGCCGTGTCGCGTCCTTTTCGTACCCGCCGGACCGCGGGACATGCTCCGAGGTGCACTGGCTACGCTCCCCTGCATGGTCAACCTCACCCGGATCTACACGCGCACCGGCGACGACGGCGAGACCCGCCTCGGCGACATGAGCGTGACCCGCAAGACCGACCTGCGGCTCGCGGCGTACGCCGACGTGGACGAGGCCAACGCGCAGATCGGGGTCGCGCTGGCGACCGGCGGGCTGGACGAGGACGTGGTGACGGTCCTGACCACGGTGCAGAACGACCTCTTCGACGTCGGTGCGGACTTCTGCACCCCGGTCGTCCCCGACCCCGAGTACCCGCCCCTGCGCATCGAGCAGGCCTACGTCGACCGGCTCGAGGCGTGGTGCGACGAGTACAACGAGCACCTGCCGAAGCTGCGGTCGTTCATCCTCAACGGCGGTACGCCGGGGGCGGCCCTGCTGCACGTGGCACGCACCGTGGCACGGCGGGCCGAGCGGTCGGCCTGGGCGGCGTACGAGGTGCACGGCGAGTCGATGAACAAGCTCGCCATCACCTACCTCAACCGGCTCTCCGACCTGCTGTTCATCCTCGCCCGGCACGCGAACCGCGAGAACGGTGACGTGCTGTGGGTCCCGGGCGGCGAGCGCTAGGAGGCAGGCACCCGGTCAGGCTCACGGGCGGCGAAGACCGTCACCGCGGCGGGGACCATCAGCCCGGCGATCACCAGCAGGGTGCGCAGGGTGCCGACGTGGTCGGCGAGCAGGCCGAGCAGCGGCGGGCCGGCGAGGAACGCCGAGTAGCCGATCGTGGAGACCGCGCTGACCCGCCGGGCCGCGCGCAGCGGTTCGTCGGCGGCGGCGCTCATGCCGACCGGGAAGCCGAGCGAGGCGCCGAGGCCCCACACGACGATGCCGATCGCGACGACCGCCACCGAGCCGCCGAAGACCACGAGCAGGATCCCGACGAAGCCGGCCGCCGCGCACGCCCACAGCACCGGCGGCCGGCCGTACCGGTCGAGCAGCACCGGGCCGTACAGGCGCCCGGCCATCATCGAGCAGACGAAGACGGTGAATCCGGCGACACCGACCCAGTGGCGCACGTCGTACCCGTCGATGAGGGCGAGCGACAGCCAGTCGTTGGCGGCGCCCTCCGACAGCGCGAAGGCCAGCACCATGATTCCGATCGCGAGCGTGCGCGGCTCGCGCCACGGCGAGAACGCGACCGCCTGCCTCTCCTCGTGCGCCGCCACCGGCGGCAGGTAGGTGCCCGCGGCGCGCCAGGTCGCCGCGGCGGCGAGGATCGCGAAGCCGGGGACGTGCAGGAGCATCGGCGCGTGCACGGCAGCCATGGGGACGCCGATCGCTGCGCCCGCGAAGGAGCCCAGGCTCCACCCGGCGTGGAAGCGCGGCATGACCGTGCGGCCGAGCCGGCGCTCGACCTCGGCGGCCTCGACGTTCATCGAGACGTCCCACACCGCGGTGCCGACGCCCTCGACGAGCAGGCCGAGGGCGGCGAGCGCCACGACGTCGGCGACGACGCCCGCGATGGCGACGGTCAGGCCGACCGCGACCAGGACCGCGCCGAGCCGGGTCACCGCGGTGGCTCCGAGGCGGTCGATGAGCCGCCCGCTCAGCGGCAGCGCGACGACCGAGCCGATCGAGATCGCGAGCAGCAGCAGGCCGAGCGCGGCGTTGTCCAGGTCCAGCTCGCTGCGGATGTCGGGCAGTCGCGAGACCAGGGTCGCGAAGCAGAAGCCGTTGAGGGCGAAGCTCGCGGCGACCGCGTTGCGGGTGTGGAGCAGGGACGGCACCGCACCAGCCTAACCACGTCTTGACCGGTCCAGAGAGGTGGTCAGAACCCGTACTCCTCGCGCAGGCCCCGGAGCCAGGCGCTCACCAGCGGGATGCCCCACGCATCGGCCAGGACGAGTGCCTCCTCGGCGTGCTTGGCGGCCAGGTCGCGCTCCCCCGTGGCCGCCGCGGCCAGCGCGAGGTAGCTGTCCACCGGCCCGAGCGCCAGCGACGATCCGGCGCACGTGTTGAGCCCGGCGAGCGGGGCGAGCTTCGCGTACGCGTCCGCCGCCAGGGTCGGCTCGCCCAGGTAGAGCGCCAGCTCGGCCGCGTGCGCCCACGCCAGCAACGAGATGTCGTTGTCGTGCTCGAGGGGGGCGCCGCGCTCGGCGTACAGCGCCCGCGCCCGGTCGTGCTCCCCTGCCCGCCACAGGTAGACCGCGATGCTCGCCGCGAACGGGTACGGCGTGCTGTCGAACGCCTCGAGCACCGGCACCATCTCGCCGGGCCTTCCCTGCCACAGGCAGACCGCCAGCATCGACGCGGCGACGCTCTCGTCGACGTTGTGGTGCGAGAGCCGGTGCCCCAGCTCGTGGATCTCGGCCAGCAGCCGGTCACAGTCGTCGAACCGGCCGGCCATCGCGTGCCACGGGATCTCCAGGCCACCGAGCACGAGCTCGCCGAACGCGATCCGCTGCTCCCGCGCGGCCGCCCGGGCCTCGGCGATCGCCGCCCACATCTCGTCGGTCCGGCCGACCTCGCTCAGCACCGCCGCGTGCAGGGTCGCGCAGACGACGAAGCTCCGCTCGCTCCCGGTCGTGCGGGCCAGGTCCTTGGCCTCGCGGACCAGCGCGACCCGCTCGACCGCGGTCTCGGCGGTCCACAGCGCGACGAAGCACACCTGGTAGGCGAACATCAGCAGCAGCGGGTCGCCGAGCCGCCGGGCCATCGCCAGCCCTTCGTCGCAGAGCGCCCGGCGCTCCTCCCACGACACCGTGTCGTAGAGCTCGTTGGCCAGCGCCAGCATGGTCCGGCAGCGCAGGTCGCTGTCCGCGCCGGGGAGCCGTTCGAGGCTGCCGCGCAGCGCGCCCACCACCTCGGGGTTGATCGCCCCGGGCTCGCCCGAGCGCCAGAGCACGCCCTCGGTGGTGGAGATCGCCGCCCGGGCGACCGCCTCGGGGTCGCGCAGCTGCTTGCCGACCTCGATGGCCTGCTCGACGGTGGCCACCAGGTCCGGCAGCTGGGCGGCCCACCGGTAGGCCTCCATCAGCGCCATCAGCACGTCGTACCGGTCCCGCAGCGTCGCCTGCGCGTCGGTGTCGAGGGAGACCAGCGCGCCCTCGAGCAGCTCGGCCGCCTGGTCGTAGGCGTAGAGCCGCCGCGCGAGCGCCGCGGCCTCGACCGCCGAGCGCCAGGCCCGGTCGCCGTACGACGGACCGGCCTCGCGCCAGTGCCGGGCGACCTCGGTCTCACGGCCGGGCACGCCCGTCAGCGCGTCGGCCACGCGCGCGTGCATGCGCGCCCGGCGGCTGACGCTCATCCCCGCGCGCAGGGTGTCACGAACCAGCGCGTGGGCGAACAGGTACTCGTCGATGCCGTCCTCCCGCACCAGCCCGGCCGCCTGCGCCGGCTCGACCACGTCGAGCAGGTCGTCCTCGTCGATGCCGGTGATCGTCGCCAGGGTCGGGGTGTCGAACTGCCGGCCGATGACGGCGGCAGCGCGCAGCGCGCCGACGGTCGCGTCCGGCAGGCGCAGCAACCGGCGGTTGATGACGTCGGCGACCGCGGTCGGCAGCTCGTCGCCGGCCGACCCGTGCTCCCCCGCGAGCCGGGCGAGCTCGACGAGGAAGAAGGGGTTGCCGTCCGTGCGCTCGCGCAGCGCGGCCGCCTCGGCGGGGTCCAACTCGCGGTGGGTGACGCTCTCGAACACCTCGGCCACCCCGGCCGGCGGGAGCCCGGACAGCTGGAGCCGCAGGGCGTGCATCCGGGCCAGCGCCTCGGCCACGTCGGCGAGCGCGCCGGCCGGCTCGGGGTGCGACCGCCACGTGGTCACCACGAGCAGCCGGGCCCGGTCGGTCGTCTCGGCGAGCAGCCGGAGGACCCGCAGCGTCGACGTGTCCGCCCAGTGCAGGTCGTCGAGCACGACGACCGTCGGGCGCTCATCGGCCGCGGCGCGGATCGCGTCCGCGATCCGCTCCCAGGCCCGGAACTGGCCGCCCTCGCCCTCGGTCGCCCCGCCGTCGGGCAGGGCGTCCTCCAGCAGGCTCACGCCGAGCCCGTCGAGCACCGTCTTCCAGGGCCACAGTGGCGGTGCGCCGTCGTCCTGCGAGCAGCGCCCGACGAGCACCCGCAGCCCGCGCTGCCGCGCCCGCAGCACCAGCTCGGCCGCCAGCCGGGACTTGCCGATGCCCGGGTCACCGGTGATGACGGCGTACGACGGGGTGCCGCGCTCGGCCGCCTCGACGACGTCGACCAGCGACTCGAGGTCGGCGTCGCGGCCGACCATCGGCCAGGGCGCGACCTGCTCCTCGGGCAGGGGTGGGGACGCGGCGGGTGCCGGGGCCGGCGAGGGTGGCGGCGGGACCGCCCCGACCGCCGGCGCCGTCCAGTCGAGGTCGGGGTCCTGGCGCAGCACGGCCGTCTGCAGGTCGCGCAGCTCGGCGGACGGCTCGAGCCCGAGCTCCTCGTCGAGCACCTCGCGGACCCGCCGCAGCACGTCGAGCGCGTCGGCCTGACGACCCGAGCGGGTTAGCGCGAGCGCCAGCAGCGCCCAGAGCCGCTCGCGCAGCGGGTGCACGGCCGTCAGCGCCTCGAGCTCGGCGGCGACGGTCGCGTGGTGCCCGAGCGCGAGGCTCGCGACGGCCCGGTCCTCCAGCGCGACCAGGCGCAGCTCCTCCAGGCGCGCCCGCTCGGCGACCGCCGCGTCGGCGTCGCCGAGCTCGGCGTACGGCGTCCCGCGCCACAGCGCCAGCGCCTCGTCCAGCGCGGCCACCTCGGCGGTGAGCCGCCCGGCGTCCAGCGGCGACGGCCCCCAGCCCAGCGGCTGCAGCGCCCGGTGCGCGGCGTTCACGGCCTGCTCGAAGCGCCAGACGTCGACGCACTCGTCGGGCACCCGCAGGGCGTACCCGGGCGCCACCGTCACCAGCACGGTCGCGGGCGCGCGGCGCTCGCGGTCCGGCTCCAGGACCCGGCGCAGCTGGGAGACGTAGGCCTGGAGGGTGGCGGTCACGCCGGGTGGTGCGGCGTCCTCCCAGAGCAGGTCGACGATGGCGTCCACGGACACCGGCCAGCCCCGCGACAGGGCGAGCGCCGCGACCAGCGCCCGCTGCTTCGGCGTACCGAGGTCGACGGGCGCTCCCGCCAGGCTCACCTCGACCGGGCCGAGGACGGACACCTCCACGCGCACAGCGTAGGGAGCCGTCGTCCGGAGCGCTCCCGAACCGGCTCCAAGACCGGCTCCAAGTCGGCTCGAAGTGGTCTCCAAGTGGCGGGGTCCATCGTCGTCCCACCGATCACCCGAACCAAGGAGACCCCCAGCATGACCATCGAGCTCGACACCCAGAGCCCCGCCACCGCCTTCCGCGGCCTCCTCGGCGACCGCGTCCACCTGCCCGGTGACCCCGGGTACGACGCCGCCCGCGTCGCCTGGAACTTCGCCGTCGACCAGCGTCCCGCCGCCGTCGCCCTGCCGCGCACCGCCGCCGAGGTCGCCACGGTCGTGAGCCTCGCCGCCGAGTGCGGCCTCCGTGTCGCCCCGCAGAGCACCGGTCACAACGCCGGTCCCCTTGCCGCCCAGGGCCTCGACGACGTCGTCATCGTCCGCATGTCCGAGATGGCCTCGGCGATCGCCGACCCGTCGCGCGGCATCGTCCGGGTCGAGGGCGGCACCGTCTGGGAGCCCGCCGTCGACGCGGCCGCCGCCCACGGGCAGGCCGTGCTGCACGGATCCTCCCCCGACGTCGGGATCGCCGGGTACTCCCTCGGCGGCGGCATCGGCTGGTACGCCCGCCAGCTCGGCCTCGCCACCAACAGCCTCACCGCGGTCGAGCTCGTCATCGCCGACGGCACCCTGGTGCGCGCGGACGCCGAGACCAACCCCGAGCTGTTCTGGGCGGTTCGCGGGGGCGGCGGCAACTTCGGCGTGGTCACCGCGCTCGAGTTCCGGATGTACGACATCCGGACGGCGTACGCCGGGATGCTGATGTGGAGCCTGCAGGACATCGAGCCGGTGCTCCGCGAGTGGGCGGCCTGGGCGCCGCAGGCCCCGGACGAGATCACCACGTCGTTCCGCGCGATGCGGCTGCCCGACATGCCCGACCTGCCGGAGTTCCTGCGTGGCCAGGAGCTGGTGGTGATCGACGGCGCCGTGCTCGGCTCCGACGCACGCGGCGAGGAGCTGCTCGCCGGCCTGCGCGCCCTGCGCCCGTTCATGGACACCTTCGCCCGGGTCCCCGCGCAGTCGCTGGTCCGGCTGCACATGGACCCGGAGGGTGGCGCACCGTTCGCGTCCGACTCGGCCATGCTGTCGTCGTTCCCCGACGCCGCCGTCGACGCCTTCGTCGCCGAGGCCGGTCCGGACGCGCAGACCTCCCTGCTCATGGCCGAGCTGCGCCAGCTCGGTGGCGCACTGGGCCGCCCGCACGAGGGTGGCGGGGTGCTGAGCCGGCTCGACGGCCAGTTCCTCACCTTCGGTGGCGGGATGGCGCTCACCCCCGAGATGGGCGCCCAGGCGCACGCCGACGCGGTGCGGCTCAACGAAGCGCTCGCGCCGTTCGCCAATGGTCGGCAGTACTCCAACTTCGCCGAGAACCCCGTCGACGCCCGCTCGATCTACGACGGCGACGTCTGGACCCAGCTCACCGGGATCCGCAGCGCCGTCGACCCGCACGGCATGTTCGCGGCCAACCACCGCGTCCCGCGGCTCTTCGAGGACGGCACCCCCACCGCCTGATGCCGAGTCGGCGCTGTGTCGCCCACCGAGGACGTCGAGTCGGCGCCGTGTCACCCGGTCTCGGGTGACATGGCGCCGACTCGGCGATCACCGGGGGCCGCGGGTCCAGTCGGTCCCGGGCGGCCCGGCCTCGAGCCAGGAGGAGAAGCCCATCAGGGAGCCCTCCGACATGGCGAGCTCGATGACGCCGTCGGGGGTCCGGCAGGAGATCACCACGTGGTCGGGGTAGAGCGACATCTGCTCGGGGCCCTCGGGGTCGCGCCGGCCGACGAACGTCAGCCGCGAGCGCTGCAGCACCCGCTTGGGGCGCGGCCAGAGCGAGAAGTAGCGGAACCACTCCAGCGACTCGCCCGAGTAGCGACCCAGCCCCAGAAGCCAACCGCGCCCGGCCCTCGTGGACCGGACGCGGTAGCTGAGCTCGAAGGTGCCGCCGTGGCGTGCGAGCAGCCGGCGGCGGATGATCAGGCCGAGGCCGAAGAGCAGGACGACGCCGAGCAGCGCACCGGCTGCATCCAGCAGCCACTGCCATACCGGCATCCAGGCCCTCCAAAACGACTCGCACCCGCAGGGGTGTCACCCTAGCGGGCGCCCCTGCGGGTGCGATGTGTCGGGGTCAGGCGCCGGTCAGGACGCGCGCTCGACCGCGCGGATGCGGGCCTCGGCGCGCCGGACCCGCTCGGCCGCGTCCTCGTCGTCGGAGGCCGACTGGGCCTCCTCCAGCTCGGCACGGGCCGCATCGACGTCGATCTCGCCGGACAGCACGGCGAACTGCGAGAGGATCGATACCCGGTTGTTCGCGACGGACAGGAACCCGCCGTCGACCGCACCGAAGACCTTCTCGCCGTCCACCGGGGTGATCTCGACGACGCCCTCGACCAGCAGGGACAGCACCGGCATGTGGTCACGCAGGACGCCGATGTCACCCTCTGCGGTCTTGGCGACGACCATCGTGGCCTGACCGGACCACACGGTCCGGTCGGCCGCGACGAGCTCGACCTGCAGCTGGTCGTTGTCTGCCATCAGCTGCCTCAGAGGTTCTTCTGGATGTCGGCCCACTTCTGCTCGACGTCGTCCAGACCGCCGCACATGAAGAAGGCCTGCTCGGCCACGTGGTCGTACTCGCCGTCCGCGATCTTGTTGAACGCCTCGATGGTCTCCGACACCGGGACGGTCGAACCCTCGATGCCGGTGAACTGCTTGGCCACGTAGGTGTTCTGGGACAGGAACCGCTGGATGCGGCGGGCCCGGGACACGATGATCTTGTCCTCTTCGGAGAGCTCGTCGACACCGAGGATCGCGATGATGTCCTGGAGCTCCTTGTTGCGCTGCAGGATCTGCTTGATGCGGATCGCGCAGTCGTAGTGGTCCTGACCGATGTACTGCGGGTCGAGGATCCGGGAGGTCGAGGTCAGCGGGTCCACCGCGGGGTAGATACCCAGCGACGCGATCTCACGCGACAGCTCGGTGGTCGCATCGAGGTGCGCGAACGTGGTCGCCGGGGCCGGGTCGGTGTAGTCGTCCGCGGGGACGTAGATCGCCTGCATCGAGGTGATCGAGTGACCCCGGGTCGAGGTGATCCGCTCCTGGAGCGTGCCCATCTCGTCGGCGAGGTTCGGCTGGTAGCCCACCGCGGACGGCATGCGGCCGAGCAGGGTGGACACCTCGGAGCCGGCCTGGGTGAACCGGAAGATGTTGTCGATGAACAGCAGCACGTCCTGGTTCTGCACGTCGCGGAAGTACTCCGCCATCGTCAGCGCGGACAGCGCGACCCGCAGGCGGGTGCCCGGCGGCTCGTCCATCTGGCCGAAGACGAGGGCGGTCTGGCCGATGACGCCGGCCTCCTCCATCTCGACGATCAGGTCGTTGCCCTCACGGGTGCGCTCGCCGACACCGGCGAACACCGACACACCGCCGTGGTCCTTCGCGACACGCGCGATCATCTCCTGGATGAGCACGGTCTTGCCCACGCCCGCGCCACCGAACAGGCCGATCTTGCCGCCCTGCACGTACGGCGTGAGCAGGTCGATGACCTTGATGCCGGTCTCGAACATCTGCGTCTTCGACTCGAGCTGGTCGAACGCCGGCGCCTTGCGGTGGATGCCCCACCGCTCCTTGACGTCGAGCGTCTCGCCCTCACCGAGGTTGAGCACGTCGCCGGTGGCGTTGAACACCTTGCCGAGCGTGACGTCGCCGACGGGGACCGTGATCGGGCCGCCGGTGTTCGTCACCTGCGCGCCGCGGACCAGGCCGTCGGTCGGCTTCAGCGAGATCGCACGGACCATGCCGTCGCCGATGTGCTGGGCGACCTCGAACGGCAGCACGGTCGTCTCGCCGCCGAGGGTGACCTCGCACTCGAGCTTGTTGTAGATCTCCGGCATCGAGTCCACGGGGAACTCGACGTCGACGACCGGGCCGATCACCCGGGCGATGCGGCCGACAGCGGCCGACCCGGTCTCCTGGGTCTCTTCGATCGTTGCAGTCATGTCCTTCACTCACTCCCCGCTTGGGCGTCGGCCAGCGCGTTGACGCCTCCGACGATCTCGCTGATTTCCTGGGTAATGCCGGCCTGCCGGGCCTGGTTGGCAATACGGGTGTACTTCTTGATGAGCTCGTCCGCGTTGTCCGTGGCCGACTTCATCGCCTTCTGGCGGGCGGCCAGCTCGGAGGCGGCCGCCTGCAGCAGGGCGAAGAAGATCCGGCTCTGGACGTACTGCGGCAGCAGCCCGTCGAGCACCGCCTCGGGCGAGGGCTCGAACTCGTAGAGCGGGAGCACCTCGTCCGACGCCGGCCGCTCCTCGCCCTCGACGACCTCCAGCGGCAGCAGCCGCACGTCGGTCGGCTCCTGGACGAGCATCGACTTGAACCGCGTGAACACGACGTGGACCTCGTCCACGGCGTGCTCGCCGTCCTCGTCGAGGAACGCGTCGATCAGCGTCCGGCCGATCTCGTAGGCAGCCTCGTACGAGGGCTGGTCGGAGAACCCGGTCCACGACGCGACGACGGGGCGGTTGCGGAACTTGTAGTACGCCTCGCCCTTGCGGCCGCAGATGTAGGTCTCGATCTCCTTGCCCTCGCCGCGCAGCTTCTCGGCGAGCCGCTCGGCCTCCTTGAGCACGCTCGAGGAGTAGGCACCGGCCAGGCCACGGTCGCTGGTCACGATGAGCACGGCGGCCCGCTTGGGGTCCTCCGGCTCACGGGTCAGCGGGTGGTCGACGTTGGAGTACGTCGCCACCGCGGAGACCGCCCGGGTCAGCTCGCGCGCGTACGGCGCGGCCGACTGGGCCCGCTGCTGCGCCTTGATGATGCGGGACGCGGCGATGAGCTCCATGGCGCGGGTGATCTTCTTCATCGACTCCGTCGACTTGATCCGCGCCCGGTACTCGCGCACCGATAGAGCCATGGGTCAGCCCCGCTTCTGCTTGACGATCTGCTCCTGCTCGACGTCCTCGTCCTCCAGGGCCTCGGCCTCGGGCTCGTGGCCGACCTTGATCGACCCACCCTCCGAGGTCTCGAACTGGTCCAGGAAGGAGTCGTAGGCGCCCTCGAGGGCCTTCTCGGTGTCGTCCTCGAACTTCTGGGACTCCCGGATGGCCGACAGGATGCCGTCGTGCGAGCGGCGCAGGTAGTCGAGGAACTCACGCTCGAAGCGGAGCACGTCGGCGGTCGGCACGCGGTCCAGGCGACCGGAGGTGCCGATCCACAGCGAGACGGTCATCTCCTCGAGCGGGTACGGCGAGTACGCCGGCTGCTTGAGCAGCGCCATGAGGCGCTGGCCGCGGTCCAGCTGCTGGCGCGACGCGGCGTCCAGGTCGGACGCGAACATCGCGAAGGCCTCCATCGCGCGGAACTGAGCCAGGTCGACCTTGAGCGAGCCGGTGACGGCCTTCATGGCCTTCGTCATCGCCGAGCCACCCACACGGGACACCGACACACCGACGTCGATCGCCGGGCGCTGGTTGGCCGCGAACAGGTCGGACTGCAGGAAGATCTGCCCGTCGGTGATCGAGATGACGTTGGTCGGGATGTACGCCGACACGTCGTTGGCCTTGGTCTCGATGATCGGCAGGCCGGTCATCGAGCCCGCGCCCATGTCGTCGGACAGCTTGGCGCAGCGCTCGAGCAGCCGGCTGTGCAGGTAGAACACGTCGCCCGGGTAGGCCTCACGGCCCGGCGGGCGGCGGAGCAGCAGCGACACGGCGCGGTACGCCTCGGCCTGCTTGGTCAGGTCGTCGAAGACGATCAGGACGTGCTTGCCGTCGTACATCCAGTGCTGGCCGATGGCCGAGCCGGTGTACGGCGCGAGGTACTTGAAGCCCGCGCTGTCGGACGCCGGCGAGGCGACGATCGTGGTGTACTCCAGCGCGCCGGCCTCCTCGAGGGCGCCACGCACGGAGGCGATGGTCGAGCCCTTCTGGCCGATGGCGACGTAGATGCAGCGGACCTGCTTGGTCGGGTCGCCCGACTCCCAGTTCTGCTTCTGGTTGATGATCGTGTCGATCGCGATCGTGGTCTTGCCGGTCGCGCGGTCGCCGATGATCAGCTGGCGCTGGCCGCGGCCGATCGGGGTCATCGAGTCGATGGCCTTGATGCCGGTCGCGAGCGGCTCGTGCACCGACTTGCGCTGCATCACGGTCGGCGCCTGGAGCTCGAGCGGGCGGCGGGCGTCCGAGGCGATCTCGCCGAGGCCGTCGATCGGGGTGCCGAGCGGGTCCACGACGCGGCCCATGAAGCCGTCGCCGACGGGGACCGAGAGGATCTCGCCGGTGCGGCGGACCGTCTGGCCCTCCTCGATGCCCTCGAAGTCACCGAGGATGACGACACCGATCTCGCGGGTGTCGAGGTTCAGGGCGATGCCGAGCGTCCCGTCCTCGAACTCGAGGAGCTCGTTGGCCATCGCCGAGGGCAGACCGCTCACGCGGGCGATGCCGTCACCGGCCGTGGCGACGGTGCCGACCTCTTCCTTGCTCGCCGCCTCGGGGTGGTAGTCGGCGACGTACTTCTGCAGCGCGTCGCGGATCTCCTCCGGACGGATCGAAAGCTCCGTCATCGTTTCCCTACTCTCTTGTCTCTTCTGAAGTCTTCGTTGGGTGCTCGGCCGGCGATCAGCCGACGAGCTTGCGGCGGGCGTCGTCGAGGCGGCTGGACACGGTGCCGTCGATCACGTCGTCACCGATCTCGACACGGATGCCGCCGATCACGGAGGGGTCGACGATCTCGTTGACGTGGATCTCGCGGCCGTACTGCTCGCTGAGCGCCTTGACCAGCCGGTCGCGGTCGCCGTCGCTGAGCGGGGTGACGACCCGGACCGTGGCGACGTACTCGTTCCTGGCCTCGGCCGCCACCTTGCGGTAGTTCTCCAGGGCGGCGGTGACTGTCCGGTACGTCCCGGCCAGCGCCTGCTTGGCCAGCACCAGCGTCGCGGGCAGGACCTTGCCCCCGAGGAGGCCGTCGAGCAGCTGCTCCTTGTCCGCGCGGGAGCGGGCCGGGTTCGAGAGCGCGTCACGCAGCTCGGGGTTGGCCGTGACCGTGCGGCTGAGGGCGAACACCTCGTCGGCGAGCCGGTCCGCGTCGTTGCCGACCGACGAGACGACGGTCAGCTCGCCGAGCCGCTCGAGCGCGTCCGGCAGGTCGCGGCTCGAGGTCCACCGCAGAGTGGCCGCCTTCGCGACCAGGCCCAGGGTGGCGCCGTCGATCTTGCCCCCGAGGACCTGGTTCACCAGGCCCTGCTTGGGCTCGGCCGGCAGCGAGGCGTCCGTCGCGACACGTCGCAGCGACGGCTCGTCACGCAGCAGCTGGGCGACGGTGAACAGCTCACCGGCGACCACCTCCGCCTGCGAGCCGCCCCGCAGCGTGCCGTCGAGCTCGGTGGCCAGCTCCCGGAGGGAGTCGGCCGAGGCTCCTCGCAGATCCATCAGCTGGCGCCTTCCAGCTC
The DNA here is from genome assembly GCA_035765695.1 of Nocardioides sp. GTDB lineage: Bacteria > Actinomycetota > Actinomycetes > Propionibacteriales > Nocardioidaceae > Nocardioides. The sequence continues at coordinate 55,166 of DASTXB010000048.1, forward strand.
CGTGAGGAACCGGTCGACCACGCGGCTCTGGCGGGCGTCGTCGTCGAGGGACTCCCCGACGATCCGGCCGGCCAGCGAGGTCGCGAGCGTGCCGACCTCGCTGCGCAGCTGGGCCATGGCCGCCTTGCGGTCGGCCTCGATCTGCGCGTGCGCGTGCTCGACGATGCGGGCCGCCTCGACGTTCGCCTGCTCCCGCATCTCCGCGATGATCTGGGCGCCCTGCTCGCGGGCCTCCTCGCGGATCCGCGCGGCCTCGTGGCGCGCGTCGGCGATCTGGGACTTGAACTCCTCCTCGGCCGCGTGGGCCTCGGACTTGGCCTCGTCCAGCTCGGCGAACTGCGCGCGGATCGCGTCCTGGCGGGCGGTCATCGCGCGGTTGATCGGCGGGATGACGTACTTGCCCAGCAGGAACAGCAGCAGCACGAACGCAGCCAGCTCGACGAAGAACGTGGCGTTCGGGACGAGGAAGTTGCTCTCCATGGGAGTGATCGCAACGCTTGCCATCGTTGGGTTCCTTTGTTTCTTCCGACGTGAGGGGCGAGAGCCCCAGGTCAGCCGAGGACGAAGACGAAGAGCGCCATGAACGCGAGGTTGATGAAGAACATCGCCTCGACCAGACCCACCGTCAGGAAGAAGATCGTCTGCAGGCGGCCCTGTGCCTCGGGCTGGCGAGCGACGCCCTCGATGTAGGACGAACCGGCCAGACCGTCACCGATACCGGCACCGATCGCGCCACCGGCGAGGGCGATGCCACCACCGACGAAGGCACCGGCCAGGGTCACGGCGTCATCAGTTACTGCCATTGTCTCTTCTCTCCTTGGTTTTCGCGCCGGGGAGCGGCGCTGGTGATTACCTCTGTCGGCGCCTGACCGGAGTCGGTCAGTGCGCTGGTACGGGGGACGGCTCGGCCGAGGCCGCGTCGTCGTGGCCGACACTGTCGTCGGTGTCGGCCAGCTTCTTGCGCCGCTCCTCCTCCTCGAACTGCTCGTGCAGCTCGTGCTCCTCGTGGCCGGCACCGGCCATCGCGAAGTAGAGGACGGTCAGCAGCGCGAAGATGAATGCCTGGATGACGCCGATGACGCCGTCGAAGGCCTTCCAGAGCAGGTTGGGGGCCCACAGCGCGTAGATCGGGATCAGGCCGATCAGCGCGAGCATGATGCCGCCGGCGAAGATGTTGCCGAAGAGTCGCAGCGCGAGGGTGATCGGCTTGATCAGCTCCTCGAGGATGTTCAGCGGCAGCAGCACCGGGAACGGCTCGGTGAAGTGCTTGAAGTAGCCCTTCCAGCCCTTCTGGCGGATGCCGTAGGTCCACACGCTGATCATCGTGACCGCGGCGAGGGCGTAGGTCAGGTTGGTGTCGGCGGTCGGGGCCGGGAGCAGGTGCGTGTCGTGGTTCAGCTCCGTCGGGAGCAGCTCCAGCCAGTTCGCGAACAGGATGAAGAAGAACAGCGAGATCGCCAGCGGGGCGACGTACGGGTGCACCCGGCCCAGGTTGTCCTCGACCTGCTTGTTGACCTCGCCGACCACGGCCTCCCACAGGATCTGCGTCTTGGTGGGCACGTGGTCCTCGGTGGTCCGCTTCATCTGGCGGACGACCCAGAAGCCGAGCAGCAGGACCAGGGCGCCGGCGACGAGCGTCGACACGATGGTGTCCACGTTGAAGGTCATCCCCATCCACGTGGCGGTCTTGTGCTCGCCGATCTTGATCTCGGACTCGAGCGGCAGGAGGCCGGTCATGGGTTCTTCAGCTCCTTCAGCAGCGGGATCGTGGTCATCACCAGGGCGATGAGCCGGAAGATGGCCAGGCCGAGCAGCAGACCGATGCCGTCGGGCCAGAGCACCACGGCGACGCCGAGGGCGACCACCGTGAGCAGGGTCAGTCGGACGATCGTCGCCGCGATCATCTGGTTGCGGGTCGGCTGCTCACCCGACGAGATGGTCTTCAGCAGCCAGTACTCGGTCGCGAGGTGGTTGACGAGGCCGAGCAGGACGCCACCGGCGATGCAGCCGGCCAGCCGCCACTCGCCGAGCTGGCCGACGATCCAGAAGCTCGCGACGACCATGCCCAGGCCGACCAGCTCGATCTTGCGCTGGTCGCGGACCACGCGCCAGATCGACGGCTTGCCGACGGGCTGGCTCGGGGGCTGGGCGGCGGGCTCGGTCATGGGGTTGCTCATCTCGGTGCTCGTGTCAGCAGGGCTCACGGGCGCTCACCCCCGCAGGGCGGCACGGACCTTGACGACGAAGCCGGCACAGCCGGCGAGGATGCCCAGGCCGATGCCGACGAGGACGAAGACGGGCGACGTCCCGGCCGCCTCGTCCACGAGGTAGCCGACGACCAGGCCGGCGACGACGGCACCGGCGAGAAGGCCGCCGAGACCGATGAGGTCGCGGCCACGCAGACCTGCGTCGGAGCGCTCATCGACCATCCATCCAAGTCCCATTCATCGGCACAGCCTGTGGCAGGCAAGAAGAACACGCCGGCGGCCAGGGCACGGGAAGGAGCCCCACCAACGACGTCCGGCGACTGCGCGAAACTACCACAGCCCAGGACGCCCTTCGCCAACGGCGTCAGCGGCGTCCGGGTGGTCGCGGTCGTCATGGTCGGCGGCCGTTCTGTCGTGGTGTCCGAGCGTGCTTGTGAAAACTAGCACAAGCGTTCCGGGGCCTAGAAACCGGGGCGGGGCCGGCTCATCCCTCGTCGGCGAGCAGCACCGGCGGCCGGTGCAGCTTGGGCAGCAGGAAGGTCGCGCCGACGGTCAGCGCGGCCATCAGGCCCAGGGCCGCCCACATCCACGGCTCGTCGCTGTAGAGGCTGGCCAGCACGGTGCCGAAGGCGACCAGGGCGGCCCACATCCACATGATCAGCACCGCCCGGCGGTGGGAGTGCCCGATCTCCAGCAGCCGGTGGTGGAGGTGCTGCTTGTCGGGCGCGAAGGGCGACCGGCCCGCCCGGGTCCGCCGGACCACGGCGAGGAGCAGGTCGAGCATCGGGATGACCAACAGCGAGATCGGCAGCAGCAGCGGGAGCAGGGTGGGGAGGAAGCTGGCCTGCGAGCCGGCCCCGCCCTCACTGATCTGGTCGGGCGTGAACTGCCCGGTCAGCGTGACCGCGCTCGCCGAGAGGACCAGGCCGATCAGCATCGACCCGCTGTCCCCCATGAACAGCCGGGCCGGGTGGAAGTTGTGCGGCAGGAAGCCCGCACAGGCGCCGGCCAGCGAGACGCTCAGCAGCGCGCCCGTGGTCGCCAGCGAGACCTTGTTGATGTTCGCGAGCTGGTAGCAGAACAGGAAGAACGCGATCGCGCCGATGCCGACCACACCCGCGGCCAGGCCGTCGAGGCCGTCGACGAAGTTCACGGCGTTCACGGTGGCGACCACGATGAACCCGGTCAGCAGCGCCCCCTGGGCGGGGTCGAGGGAGAACTGCACGCCGTCGCGACCCGGGAAGAAGACGTACTGGATGCCGAACGCGATCAGAAAGCCGGCCGCGAGCACCTGGCCGCCGAGCTTGGTCAGCGCGTCCAGCTCGAACAGGTCGTCGAGCACGCCCACCGCGCAGATCAGGGCGCCGGCGACCAGCACGATGCCCGCGTCACGGAAGACGAACGGGCCGCTCTGGGAGAGGAACGGCAGCTGCTGGGCGACGACGTACGCCGTCACCAGGCCGCCCAGCATCGCCAGGCCGCCGAGGTACGGGATCGGGACGGCGTGCACGTCGCGGTCGCGCACCTTCGCCACCGCCCCGGTGCGCAGCGCGATCTCGCGGGCGATCACCGTGAGCAGGTAGGTCGCCGCGGCGGCGACCAGGAAGACGAGGAGGTACTCGCGCATGCGCCTCGGGCCCTAGCCCTCGTCGGTGAGGGTCGCGCCGAGCGGCTCGAGGACCTCGTTCAGCCGGTCCAGGGACAGGGCACCGCGGCGCAGGACGCGCCCCTGGGTGCCGGTGCAGTCCACGATCGTGGACGCCTCGCCGCCGGGAGACTCGCCGGCGTCGATGATCACCGCGACCGAGTCCCCGAGCATCTCCTCGGCCTGGTCGGCGTCGGTGGCGGCCGGCATCCCGGTCTTGTTCGCCGAGCTCACGGCCAGCGGCCCGGTGCGCTCGAGGATCTCGCGGGCGATCTCGTGGTCGGGCATCCGGACGGCGACGGTCCCGCGGGTGTCGCCGAGGTCCCACTGCAGCGAGGTCTGCTGGTGGCACACGAGCGTGAGCGGACCGGGCCAGAACGCCTCGACCAGTGCCCGCGCGTAGCCGGGCACCCGGGTCGCGAGCGCGTCGAGCGTGGTGGCCGCGCTGACGAGCACCGGCGGCGGCATCTCGCGGCCCCGGCCCTTGGCCGCCAGCAGGCCGCGCACGGCCGCCGGGTCGAAGGCGTCGGCCCCGATGCCGTACACGGTGTCGGTCGGGAGCACGACCAGGTCGCCGCGCTGCACGGCGAGGCTGGCGGCCTCGACGGCCTCCTCGCGCTCCTCCGCGGTGCCGGTGGGGTAGCGATCACTCACGGGCTCATCGTGCCAGTCGCGTGGTGGTGTAGCGCGCCCGACCTGCCAGGTCGGTGTGGTCGCGCACGTCGGCCCAGCGACCGGTCGCCGCGAAGACCGCGGGCGCGGACTCGCCCTGCACGTCGGCGTGCTCGAAGCCGACCACTCCCCCGACCCGGAGCAGCACGGCGGCGCGCTGCTCGAGCACCCGGATGGCGTCCAGCCCGTCGGCGCCGGAGAACAGCGCCAGGTGCGGGTCGTGGTCGCGCGCCTCCGGCGCCACGGACTCCCAGGCCTCGAGCGGCACGTACGGCGGGTTGCAGGTGATGACGTCCACGGTGCCGGCGAGATCGTCGAACGCCGTGGCCAGGTCACCCTGGCGGAGGTCGACGCCGGTGCCGGCGAGGTTGCGCTCCGCCCAGGCGAGCGCGTCCTCGCTGAGCTCCACCGCGTGCACGTCGGCGCCGGGGACCTCGTCCTTGACCGCCTTCGCGATCGCGCCGGACCCGGTGCACAGGTCGACGACGACGGGATCCCGATGCGCCGTCGCTCCTTCGTCGCGACGGCTGCTCGACCACCGCAGGAGGTGCTCGATCGCCCAACCGGCCAGCAGCTCGGTCTCCGGCCGCGGCACGAACACCCCGGGTCCGACCGCGAGCTCCACGTGACGGAACCACGCGACGCCGGTCAGGTGCTGGAGCGGCTCGCGGTGCGCGCGGCGCTCGACGAGCGCGTCGTACTCCTCCGCGGCCGAGGGCGCGACCTCCTCGACGAGCACCAGTCCCCCGCGGGTGGTGCCGAGGACGTGCGCGAGCAGCTCGGCGGCGTCGTGCTCGGGGCTGGCGACCCCGGCCTCGCGCAGCCGCGCGGTCGCGGCCGCGAGCAGCGACCGGCGGGTGGTCACTGCTCGAGCGCCTCGAGCCGGGACGCGAGGTCGGCGTCGACACAGGAGTCGAGGACCGGCTGGAGGTCGCCGTCGAGGACCTGGTCGAGGTTGTAGGACTTGTAACCGGTGCGGTGGTCGGAGATCCGGTTCTCCGGGAAGTTGTAGGTGCGGATCCGCTCGGACCGGTCGACGGTCCGGACCTGGCTGCGGCGGGCCTCGCCGGCCTCGGCGTCGGCGGCGTCCTGGGCGGCCTGCAGGAGTCGCGAACGGAGGATCCGGAGCGCCTGCTCCTTGTTCTGCAGCTGGGACTTCTCGTTCTGGCAGCTGACGACGATGCCGGTCGGGAGGTGCGTGATCCGGACCGCGGAGTCGGTGGTGTTCACGCTCTGGCCGCCGGGGCCGCTGGAGCGGAAGACGTCGATGCGCAGGTCGTTCTCGTCGACCTGGACGTCGACCTGCTCGGCCTCGGGCAGCACGAGGACGCCGGCCGCGCTGGTGTGCACGCGCCCCTGCGACTCGGTGACCGGCACCCGCTGCACGCGGTGCACGCCGCCCTCGAACTTCAGCAGGGCGTACGGCGCCGTGCCCGGCTCCGGCGTTCCCTTCGCCTTGACCGCCACGGTGACCGACTTGTAGCCGCCGAGGTCGGACTCGGCGGCGTCGAGCATCTCGACCTTCCAGCCGCGCGCCTCGGCGTACCGGGTGTACATACGCAGCAGGTCGCCCGCGAAGAGCGCCGACTCCTCGCCACCCTCGCCGGACTTGACCTCGAGGATCGCGTCCTTGTCGTCGGTCGGGTCGCGCGGGACCAGGAGTCGCCGCAGCCGCTCCTCGGCATCGTGCCGCCGGACGGTCAGGGCCTCGGCCTCCTCGGCGAAGGCGGGGTCCTCGGCGGCGAGCTCGCCCGCGGCCTCGACGTCGTCGCCGAGCTGCTGCCAGTCCCGCCAGGCGCCGATGATCGACGACAGGGCGGCGTACCGCTGGTTGAACTGCTTGGCCAGCCGGGCGTCGGCGTGGGTCTCGGGCGCGGCGAGGCGCTGCTCGAGCTCGGCGTGCTCGGCGAGCATGCCCTCGACGGCTTCGAACATCGGACCCTCCTGCGGCGACGTGACTGGGTTTCGAGACGAGCCGGCCGCCCGTCGCCTCGTTCCGGGCGACCCGGACTCTCCTCGACCTCCCGGCCCGGTCCTTGCCGCGCGAGCGCGGAAAGGGGGCCGTGACAAACCACGAGCGCCGGCCCTGCCCCAGGGGCAGGAACCGGCGCTCGGTGACAGCTACTTCTTGGCGTCAGCAGCCTTCTTGGCGTAGCGGGCCTCGAAGCGGGCCACGCGGCCGCCGGTGTCGAGGATCTTCTGCTTGCCGGTGTAGAACGGGTGGCACTGCGAGCAGACGTCGGCGTGGATCGTGCCGCTGGTGGCAGTGCTGCGGGTGGTGAACTGAGCGCCGCAGGTGCAGGTCACCTGGGTCTCGACGTACTCCGGGTGGATGTCCTTCTTCATGGTGTCCTCTCATCGGCCGCCGGGTCGCCTTCTCCCTGGTGAGTCGACGTGAACCGGAGCCAGCACAGGATTGTGTCACGAGTCCGAACACCGCGGTAATCGGTGTTGTTCCCGAGGGCAGGGCTCCAGCGGCGTCAGCCGATGGCGGCCGAGCGCGGCCGGAACGGTCCGGCTCAGCGCCGCCGGGTGAAGGCCGGCACGATCCGGGGCAGGCTCGGGTCGACCACTCCGGCCGCGGCCGGGGCGGTCGCGGCCGCCGCCTCCTCCGCCTCGAGCAGCTCGTGGGGCAGCGGCGCCGGCAGCTGGTCGGGCGCGAGGGTGAGCCGGACGGCGACGGTCGTGCCCTGACCCTCCACGGAGTCGACCACCACGTCACCGCCGTGGTTGTCGATGATCGTCTGCATGATCCGCAGGCCCAGGCCGGTGCCCGCGATCTCGTTGTGGACGGCGTTCGAGGCCCGGAAGAACCGGGTGCCGAGCCGGTCGATCTCGGCCGCCGGGATGCCGATGCCGTGGTCGGCGATCGTCGTCTCGGCGGTGGCGCCGGAGCGGCGGAGGCCGACCTCGACGGTGCCGTTGTCGTGGCTGAACTTCACCGCGTTGGTCAGCAGGTTGACGAACGCGCGGTGCAGCATCGCGCGGTCGGCGAGCACCGGGACGACGTCCTCCGGGACCTCCACCTCCACGTGGATGCCGCGGCGGGCGGCGGTGATCCGGACGTCGGTGACCGCCTCGCGGACCAGCAGCGCGAGGTCGATCGGCTCCATCTCCGCGGTACGCCCCTCAGCACGCGACAGCGCGAGCAGGTCGTCGATGAGCTGCTTGAGTCGGGTGACGTTGCGCCGGGTGGCCTCGAGCATCCGCTCGTGCCGCGGCTGGAGGTCGTCCTCGAACTCCTCGGCGACGAGCTCGAGGTAGCCGGCGATGGTGGTGAGCGGGGTGCGGAGCTCGTGCGAGACGTTCGCGACGAAGTCGTCGCGGGCCGTGTCCAGGCTGCGCAGCTCGCTCTGGAACCGGCCCTCGACCGCGCGGGCCCGCGCCTGCGCGTCGGCGAACTCGTTGAGGGCGGTCGCGACCGCCTGGACCTCCTTGGGGCCGGCGAGCCTGGCGCGCACCTCGTGGTCGCTCTTCGCCATCCCCTGGACGACCTTCTCGAGGTCCAGCAGCGGCTGCGACAGCTCGGTCATCAGCCGGCGGCGCGACCGGGAGACCAGCCACCAGAACAGGATCGCAAGGAGCACGACCGCGAGGATCGTGCCCTTGAGGCGGAACGACGCCGCGGTGCTGGACTCGCGGCCCCGGCTGTCGAACGCCTCGGTCGTCGCCTGGTGGGCGCTGCGGATCGAGTCGAACAGCTGGCTGCCGGCGCGCACCTGCTGGAGGGTCGGGGGCGTGCCGCCCTCGGCCTTCATCCGGGGCGCGGCGTACCGCGTGAGCCACGCCTGCGCGGCGCGCTCCTGCCGGACCACGAGCAGCTCGAGCTCGTCGTCCCCGCGCGCGAACTGCCGGACCTCCTGCTCGTCCGCCGGCAGGCGGACCAGCGCCTGCCGGTAGGCGTCGGCGGCGGACTTCGCGCCGGTGCTCCCCCACTGGGCCACGGCGGCGGACATGTCGGTGAGGTCCTGGTAGACGCTCTGGTTCGCGGCGGCGGCCGGCTGGAGGTCGTGGGTCAGGTCGTTGACCGCGATCGTGGACAGCACGACCCCGAGCACGGCGATAGCGGCCATCGCCGCCGCCATCGCACCCAGACGGGCGATGACCGGCGAGACCAGTCGCGCGACCGGACGCCCTCCGCTCATGACGCCTTACCCCCCTCCGCGGAAGGGTACCGCCCGAGACGGGTCGGGATCCGGGTTTTCAGCCGGACCGGGTCAGCAGCGCCTGGACGCGCGAGGCGAGCTCGCGCGGGCTGAACGGCTTGGTGATGTAGTCGTCGGCACCGGAGTCGAACCCGGTCTCGACGTCGGACTCCTGCGCCCGCGCGGTCAGCAGGATCACCGGCAGGTCGGCGAGGGTCGGGTCCGCCCGGATCGCGCGGATCGCGTCGAGCCCGGAGACGCCCGGCATCATCACGTCGAGCACCGCGAGGTCGGGCCGCTCGGCCTGGCAGGCGTCGATCGCCGCCGCGCCGTCGGACACGGCCACGACGTCGTGCCCCAGCGTCGACAGCTTGAACTCCACGAGCTCGCGGATGTCGACGTCGTCGTCCGCTACCAGGATCCGAGCCACACGTCCCCCTTCGATGATCGGTGTGCGCCACGCAGCCTAGCCGCGATCGGCACCCCTGTGGGAAGAAGAGCCGCACCGGTGGAACCGCCGTCGCGCCCGAGGTCGCCGAGGACCTCGAGGCCCGGCTCCTGGCCCAGGAAGAGGCCCGCGCCGCCGAGACCGTGTTCCTGCGCACCCGGCGCCGCGGCGACGGCACCACCGACCGCCACCTCCGCGTCAGCGACCTGACCGCCGCACGGCTGCTGACCTCCCTGCACGCCTACACCTCACCCCGCCGCGAGCCTCGTAGGCCCCAGGGCGGCGGCCCACCCGCTGGACCACGCGAGGACCGGCGGCCCTACGACCAGCGGCTCGGGGCCGCGGTCGCCGACTTCCTCGAGGACGTCGACCCCGCCCGGATGCCGATCCACGGCGGCGACGCCACCATCGTCATGGTCACCATCGACCTCGACCAGCTACGCACCGACCTCGGCGTCGCCCACCGGGGCGACGAACCCTGACCGCCGGCAGGTCCGCCGGATGGCCGGCACCGCCACGATCCTGCCCGCCGTCCTCGACGACGACAGCCAGGTCATCGACCTCGGCCGCACCGACCTCGCCGACGGCGTCCTCCTGTGCACCTTCCACCACCACCGCGCCCACGACCACCGCTACCGCAGCGACCGCACACCCGAGGGCGGCGTCAGATTCACCCGACGGACGTGAGCCGTCCGGGTCCCCGGTGTCGGTCAGTCCTCGCGGCCACCGCTCGGCATCGGCGTCGTCTTCTGCACCTGCATGAGGAACTCGATGTTCGTGTGCGACTTCCGCAGCCGCTCGAGCAGCAGCTCGAGGGCCTGCTGGTGGTCCAGCGACGACAGCACCCGGCGCAGCTTCCACACGATCTGGAGCTCCTCCTGGCTCATCAGCAGCTCCTCCCGGCGGGTGCCGGACTGGACCGCGTCGATCGCCGGGAACAGCCGCTTGTCCGCGAAGTCGCGGCGCAGCCGGATCTCCATGTTGCCGGTGCCCTTGAACTCCTCGAAGATCACCTCGTCCATCTTCGAGCCGCTCTCGATGAGGGCGGTGGCGAGGATCGTCAGCGAGCCGCCGTCCTCGATGTTGCGGGCCGCGCCGAAGAACTTCTTCGGCGGGTACAGCGCCGCGGAGTCCACGCCGCCGGACAGGATCCGGCCGCTCGCCGGCGCCGCGAGGTTGTAGGCGCGGCCGAGGCGGGTGATGCCGTCCAGCAGCACGACCACGTCGTGGCCGAGCTCGACCAGGCGCTTGGCGCGCTCGATCGCGAGCTCGGCGACCATCGTGTGGTCGCTCGCGGGACGGTCGAACGTCGAGGAGATGACCTCGCCCTTGACCGAGCGCTGGAAGTCGGTGACCTCCTCGGGCCGCTCGTCGACCAGCACGACCATGAGGTGGACCTCGGGGTTGTTGGTGGTGATCGAGTTCGCGATCGACTGCATGATCATGGTC
>DASTXB010000049.1:0-43146 GCA_035765695.1 Nocardioides sp.
CACCACGCCGTACGGCGAGGCGAGCGTGAGCCACGTCTGCCTCAACGACGACGTCGTCGAGGGCCTCGAGCTCCGGGTCTCGACAGGCTCGACCACCGAGGTGGGGAGGCTGAAGGGCTTCTCGGTGCAGTACCACCCGGAGGCCGCGGCCGGGCCGCACGACGCGGCGTACCTCTTCGACCGGTTCGTCCAACTCATGGAGGGCAAGGCCTGATGCCGAAGCGAGACGACATCAAGTCCGTGATGGTGATCGGCTCCGGGCCGATCATCATCGGCCAGGCCTGCGAGTTCGACTACTCCGGCACCCAGGCCTGCCGCGTCCTCAAGGCCGAGGGCCTCCGGGTGATCCTGGTGAACTCCAATCCCGCCACGATCATGACCGACCCGGAGTTCGCCGACGCGACGTACGTCGAGCCGATCACGCCCGACTTCGTCGAGAAGGTGATCGCCAAGGAGCGGCCCGACGCGCTGCTGCCCACGCTCGGCGGCCAGACCGCGCTCAACGCCGCGATCGCGCTCCACGAGCGCGGCGTGCTGGAGAAGTACGGCGTCGAGATGATCGGCGCGTCCTTCGACGCGATCCACCGCGGCGAGAACCGTGAGCTGTTCAACGGGATCGTCGCCAAGGTCGGGGGAGAGGTCGCCCGCAGCTTCGTCTGCCACTCGCTGGAGGACTGCGAGAAGGCCGTCGCCGAGCTCGGCTACCCGGTCGTCGTGCGGCCGTCGTTCACGATGGGCGGCACCGGCTCGGGCATCGCGTACGACGAGGGCGACCTCGCGCGGATCGCGGGCGCCGGCCTGGCCGCCAGCCCCACCACCGAGGTGCTGATCGAGGAGTCGATCATCGGGTGGAAGGAGTACGAGCTGGAGGTGATGCGCGACAAGGCCGACAACGTCGTCATCGTCTGCTCGATCGAGAACCTCGACCCGATGGGCGTCCACACCGGCGACTCGATCACCGTGGCCCCGGCGATGACGCTCACCGACCGCGAGTACCAGCACCTGCGTGACCTGGCGATCGGCATCATCCGCGAGGTCGGCGTCGACACCGGCGGCTGCAACATCCAGTACGCCGTGAACCCCGCCGACGGCCGGGTCATCGTGATCGAGATGAACCCGCGCGTCTCCCGCTCGAGCGCGCTCGCGTCCAAGGCGACCGGGTTCCCCATCGCCAAGATCGCGGCGAAGGTGGCGATCGGCTACACGCTCGACGAGATCCCCAACGACATCACGCAGGAGACGCCGGCGAGCTTCGAGCCGACGCTCGACTACGTCGTGGTGAAGGTGCCGCGGTTCGCGTTCGAGAAGTTCCCGGGGGCCGACCCGGTGCTGACCACGCACATGAAGTCGGTCGGCGAGGCGATGGCGATCGGCCGCAACTTCACCGAGGCGCTGCAGAAGGCGCTCCGCTCGCTGGAGAACAAGGACGCGCTGTTCGACTGGCACCAGGAGTGGGTCGAGCTCGACAAGGCCGCCCTCCTCGAGGAGATCCGGGCGCCGCATGACGGCCGGCTCAAGAAGGTCATGGACGCGATCCGCGCCGGGGCGACGCCGGAGGAGATCTTCGACGCGACCGGCATCGACCCGTGGTTCGTCGACCAGCTGATGCTGATCAACGAGGTGGCCGCCGAGGTCACCGCGGCGCCGGAGCTCACGCCCGAGCTGCTGCGCAAGGCCAAGCGGCACGGCTTCTCCGACGTGCAGATCGGCAAGATCCGCGGGATGACCGCCGACGTCGTGCGCGGCGTGCGGCACGCGCTCGGCATCCGCCCGGTCTACAAGACCGTCGACACCTGCGCGGCGGAGTTCTCGGCGACCACGCCGTACCACTACTCGTCGTACGACGAGGAGACCGAGGTCGCCCCCCGCGAGAAGCCGGCGGTGATCATCCTCGGCTCCGGACCGAACCGGATCGGCCAGGGCATCGAGTTCGACTACTCGTGCGTGCACGCGTCGCTGACGCTGTCGGAGGCCGGCTACGAGACCATCATGGTCAACTGCAACCCGGAGACGGTGTCGACCGACTACGACACCTCCGACCGACTCTACTTCGAGCCGCTGACGCTCGAGGACGTGCTCGAGGTCGTGCACGCCGAGGAGCAGGCCGGTCCGGTCGCAGGCGTGATCTGCCAACTCGGCGGCCAGACCCCGCTCGGCCTGGCGCAGGGGCTGAAGGACAACGGCGTCACGGTCGTCGGCACCTCGCCGGAGGCCATCCACCTGGCCGAGGATCGCGGTGCGTTCGGGGCGGTGCTCGCCGACGCCGGGCTCCCGGCGCCGAAGTACGGCATGGCGACCAGCTACCCGGACGCCCAGCGGATCGCGGCCGGGATCGGCTACCCGGTCATGGTGCGGCCGTCGTACGTCCTCGGTGGCCGCGGCATGCAGATCGTGTACGACGACGCCGCGCTCGCGGACTACATCGCCCGCTCGACCGAGATCGGCCCGCAGCACCCCGTGCTGGTCGACCGGTTCATCGACGACGCCGTCGAGATCGACGTCGACGCGCTGTACGACGGCGAGGAGCTGTTCCTCGGCGGCGTGATGGAGCACATCGAGGAGGCCGGCATCCACTCCGGCGACTCCTCGTGCGCGCTGCCGCCGATCACGCTCGGGCACGCCGAGATCGCCCGGATCCGCGAGGCCACCGAGGCGATCGCCCGCGGCGTCGGGGTGCGAGGCTTGCTCAACATCCAGTTCGCGCTGGGCTCGGACGTGCTCTACGTCCTGGAGGCCAACCCGCGCGCGAGCCGGACCGTGCCGTTCGTGTCGAAGGCGACCGCGACCCCGCTGGCCAAGGCCGCGGCCCGGGTCATGATGGGGGAGTCGATTGCGTCGCTGCGTGCGGTCGGGCTGCTCCCCGCCGGTGACGGTGGCGACCTGCCGGCCGACCAGCCGATCGCGGTCAAGGAGGCGGTGATGCCGTTCAACCGGTTCCGCACCCCGGACGGCAAGCAGGTCGACACGGTGCTCGGCCCGGAGATGAAGTCGACCGGCGAGGTGATGGGGTTCGACGCCGACTTCGGCACGGCGTTCGCGAAGGCGCAGGCCGGCGCCTTCGGCCCGCTGCCGACCAGCGGCAAGGTCTTCGTGAGCATGGCGAACCGCGACAAGCGGCACATGATCTTCCCGATCAAGGTGCTGGCCGAGCACGGCTTCGAGATCGTCGCGACCGAGGGCACCGCCGAGGTGCTGCGCCGCAACGGCGTGCGCGCCACCGTCGTGCGCAAGCACTACGAGGGCGTCGGCCCGGCCGGCGAGCCGACGACCGTGCAGATGATCCTGGACGGCGGGATCGACCTGGTGATCAACACCCCGAACGGGTCGGCCAGCGGCTCCTCCAGCCGCGCGGACGGGTACGAGATCCGCACCGCGGCCGTGATCGCGAACATCCCGTGCATCACGACCGTGCAGGGCCTCGGCGCGGCGGTGCAGGGCATCGAGGCGGTCCGTCGCGGCGACATCGGGGTGCGGTCGCTGCAGGACTGGGCGGCTCGACCGGCGGTCGAGCCTGTCGAGACCCCCGCACGATGAAGCCCTACCGGGTCCTCTTCGACCACGTCCTGACCCGGACCGACCCGGAGCGGGCGCACCACGGCGCGTTCCGGGCGATCAGGGCCGCGCGACCGGTCACCGCGTTGCGTCGTACGCCCGGTGCGCCCGTGCAGGCGCTGGGCCTCACGTTCCCCAACGTGCTCGGCCTGGCTGCGGGGTTCGACAAGAACGCCGTCGGCATCGACGGCCTGGGTGCGCTGGGGTTCGGCCACGTCGAGGTCGGCACGGTCACCGGCGAGCCGCAGCCGGGCAACCCGCGGCCGCGGCTGTTCCGGCTCCCCGACGACGGAGCGGTGGTCAACCGGATGGGCTTCAACAACGACGGCGCCGAGGCGGTGGCCCGTCGGCTCGCCGCGCGCGGGTGTCGCCCGGGCCCGGTCCTCGGCGTGAACATCGGCAAGAGCAAGGTCGTCCCCGAGGACGAGGCGGTCCGCGACTACGAGAAGTCCGCGCGCCTGCTGGCGCCGTACGCCGACTACCTGGTCGTCAACGTCAGCTCGCCGAACACGCCCGGCCTGCGCAACCTCCAGGCGGTCGAGAAGCTCGAGCCGATCCTCACCGCGGTGCAGCGGATCGCGGCCCGGGGCGACCGGCGCGTGCCGCTCCTGGTGAAGATCGCCCCTGACCTCGCCGACGACGACGTGCTCGGCGTGGCCGACCTGGCGCTGGCGATCGGGCTGGACGGGATCATCGCCACCAACACCACGATCTCCCGCGACGGCCTGCGGACGCCGTCCGCGCGCGTGGAGGAGATCGGCGCGGGCGGCCTGTCCGGCCGGCCGCTGACCGCCCGGGCCCTGGAGGTCATGCGACTGCTGCGCGAGCGGGTCGGCCCCGACCTCACGCTCGTCGGGGTCGGCGGCATCACCACCGTCCAGGACGCGCGCGACCGGCTCGACGCGGGCGCGACGCTGCTGCAGGGCTACACCGCGTTCATCTACGAGGGCCCGCTGTGGCCGCGCCGGATCATCAGGGGAGTGCAGCCATGACCGCCTTCGGAGGCCGCCTCCACGCCGCGATCGAGGCCCGCGGCCCGTTCTGCGTCGGCATCGACCCGCACGCCGCGCTCCTGCACGACTGGGGACTCGACGACGACGTCGCGGGCCTGGAGCGGTTCGCGCTCACCGCCGTCGAGGCCGTCGCGCCGCACGTCTCGGTGGTCAAGCCGCAGTCTGCGTTCTATGAGCGGTTCGGCAGCCGCGGCGTCGCCGTCCTGGAGCGGGTGGTCGCCGAGTCCCGGGCCGCCGGCGCACTGGTGCTCCTCGACGTGAAGCGGGGCGACATCGGCTCCACGAGCCAGGCGTACGCCGACGCCTACCTCGACCCCTCCTCGCCGCTCGCCGGCGACGCGATCACGGTCAGCCCGTTCCTCGGCTTCGGCTCCCTCGACCCGATCGTCGACACCGCGCGCCGGCACGACGCCGGCATGTTCGTGCTCGCCCTCACCTCCAACAAGGAGGGCCCGGAGGTCCAGCACGCCCGCGTCGACGGCGGCACGGTCGCCGGCCGGATGCTCGACCACCTGCGCCGCCTCAACGGCGACGCCACGCCGCTCGGCTCCTTCGGCGCGGTCGTCGGCGCCACCATCGGCTCCACCGACGAGGACCTCGCGTTCAACGGGCCGATCCTCGCGCCGGGGTTCGGTGCGCAGGGCGGCACGGTCGACGACGTACGCCGCCTGTTCGGCGCCGCCGCCGCGGTGCTCCCGAGCTCGTCGCGTGAGGTCCTGCGGCTCGGCCCGGACGCCGTGGCGATGCGAGACTTCGTGCGGCGGACGAACGAGGAGCTGCGCGGGTGAGGCGTCTCGTGGTGGTCGCGCTGCTGCTCCCGCTGCTCTGCTCGCTCCTGGCCGCGTGCGGGTCGGAGCAGGACGACTACTGCGGCGCGGTCAAGGACCACCAGCAGGACCTCAGCGACATCGTCGGCAGCGGCGACCCCGACGCGCTGCTCGAGGCGCTCGGCATCTTCCGCGACCTGCAGGACAAGGCGCCCGGCGACATCACCGACGAGTGGCAGCAGCTGGTCACCAGCGTCGAGGGTCTGCAGCAGGCCCTGGAGGACGCCGGGGTCGACCCCGCGACGTACGACCGGTCCACGCCGCCCAGCGGGCTGTCCGCCGAGGACCGGGCCCGGATCGACGCCGCCGCGAAGGCGCTCGGCAGCGGCACCACCCTCCGCGCCCTCCAGGACCTCGACCAGCAGGCGCGCGACGTCTGCAAGACGCCGCTGACGCTGTGAGCCGGGCCGCAGCCCCCTCGATTGCTGCCCCGGAACGGTTCTGACTAGTGTGACCTCTCACCGGCCTGTCCCGGCCGCCCGTGACCTCACTCGACGAAGGACCAGCCCGTGGCTCTGCCCCCGCTCACGCCCGAACAGCGCCAGGCGGCACTCGAGAAGGCCGCCGCCTCCCGTCGGGAGCGGGCCGAGGTGAAGAACCGGCTCAAGAACTCCGGCGCGTCGATCGTCGACGTGCTCGAGGAGGGCCAGCGCAACGAGGTCATCGGCAAGATGCGGGTCGTCGACCTGCTGCAGTCGATGCCGGGGCTGGGCAAGGTCCGGGCTCGCCAGCTGATGGAGAAGCTCGGCATCGCCGAGAGCCGCCGGGTCCGCGGCCTGGGCGCCAAGCAGGTCGCGGCGCTCGAGAAGGAGTTCGCCGCGCGTGACTGACGCGCAGCACGAACGCCGTTCCCGTCTCGTCGTCCTCGCCGGGCCCACCGCCGTCGGCAAGGGCACCGTCGCAGCCGAGGTGCGCCGCAGCCACCCCGAGGTCTGGATCTCGGTGTCCGCCACGACCAGGAAGCCACGCCCCGGCGAGGAGAACGGCGTGCACTACTGGTTCGTCTCCGACGACGAGTTCGACCGGATGATCGCCGAGGGCGACCTGCTCGAGTGGGCGGTCGTGCACAAGGCCGCCCGGTACGGCACCCCGCGGCAGCCGGTGGACCTGGCGCTGGCCTCCGGCCGGAACGCGATGCTCGAGATCGACCTCCAGGGCGCCCGCCAGGTCCGCGAGACCATGCCGGAGGCGCTGTTCGTCTTCCTCAAGCCGCCGTCGTGGGAGGAGCTGGTACGCCGGCTCGTCGGCCGCGGCACCGAGACGGCCGAGGAGCGGGAGCGCCGGCTCGAGACCGCACGCGAGGAGCTGGCCGCCGAATCGGAGTTCGACGTCACCATCGTCAACCACGAAGTTCATGCTGCTGCCGAGGAGTTGGTAGCCTTGATGACGCATTCCCCAACAGATCTGTGAGGCAAGTCCTGTGTCCGGACCCACCATCGCCGCTGAGGGTGTCACCAACCCCTCGATCGACGACCTGCTGACGAAGACCGACAGCAAGTACAAGCTGGTGCTCTACAGCGCCAAGCGCGCCCGGCAGATCAACGCCTACTACTCCCAGCTCGGCGAGGGCCTGCTGGAGTACGTCGGCCCGCTCGTGGACACCCACGTCCAGGAGAAGCCCCTCTCGATCGCGCTCCGCGAGATCAACGAGGACCTGCTGACCTGCGAGGACGTCGACCCCGCCGAGCTCGCCGCCGAGGAGGCCGCCGCCCAGGCCGCCGCCGCGGACGCGGGCCAGGCCTGAGCCCAGGGGCGCACCCCCTGACCAGGGTCGTCCTCGGTGTCGCGGGCGGCATCGCGGCGTACAAGGCCTGCGAGCTGCTGCGGTTGTTCACCGAGTCCGGCCACGACGTGACGGTCGTGCCGACCGCGGCCGCGCTGGAGTTCGTCGGCGCGCCCACGTGGTCGGCGCTGTCGGGCAAGCCGGTCGCCACCGACGTGTGGTCGGACGTGCACGAGGTGCCGCACGTCCGGATCGGCCAGTCCGCCGACCTGGTCGTCGTCGCCCCGGCCACGGCCGACGTGCTGGCCCGGGCGGCGCACGGCCTCGCCGACGACCTGCTCACCAACACCCTGCTCACCGCGCGCTGCCCGGTGGTGTTCGCCCCGGCGATGCACACCGAGATGTGGGAGCACCCCGCCACGCAGGCGAACGTCGCCACGCTGCGTGAGCGCGGCGCGCTCGTGATCGAGCCGGCCGAGGGTCGCCTCACCGGCAAGGACACCGGCAAGGGCCGGCTGCCCGAGCCGGCGGAGATCTTCGACACCTGCCGTGAGCTCCTCGCCCGGGGTACGACGACGCTCGACCTCGCCGGCCGGCGCGTCGTGGTCTCCGCCGGTGGCACCCGCGAGTACCTCGACCCGGTGCGCTTCCTCGGCAACCGCTCCTCGGGCCTGCAGGGCTACGCGCTCGCCCGCGCGGCGGTCGCCCGCGGCGCCGATGTCACGCTGGTCGCGGCGAACACCCACCTGGCCGACCCGGCCGGCGTCAAGGTCGTCCGCGTCGAGACCACCGCCCAGCTGCGCGAGGAGGTGCTGTCCGCGGCCGCCTCCGCCGACGCGGTCGTGATGGCCGCGGCGCCCGCGGACTTCCGCCCGGTCGACGCCAGCGGCACCAAGATCAAGAAGGCCGCCGACGGCTCCGCGCCCACGGTCGCGCTGACGCAGAACCCCGACATCCTGCACGAGCTCAGCACCGAGCGCGCCCGACCCGCGCAGGTCGTCGTGGGGTTCGCCGCCGAGACCGGCGACGACACCGGCTCCGTCCTCGACCTGGCCCGCGCCAAGCTCGCGCGCAAGGGCTGCGACCTGCTCGTCGTCAACGACGTCAGCGGGGGAGCGGTCTTCGGCAGCCCGGAGAACGAGGCGGTCATCCTCGGTGCGGACGGCGCCGCGGTCGAGGTCCCGCGCGGATCGAAGGCTGCGCTGGCGCAGGTGATCTGGGACGAGGTCACCCGCCGGCTGCCGTCTGGTTAGGGTGTGCGCATGACCGGACGTCTCTTCACCTCGGAGTCCGTGACCGAGGGCCACCCCGACAAGATCGCCGACCAGATCAGCGACTCCGTGCTGGACGCGATGCTCGAGCAGGACCCGCACAGCCGGGTCGCTGTCGAGACGCTGCTCACCACCGGGCTGGTCGTGGTCGCGGGCGAGGTCACCACCACCGGCTACGTCGACGTGAAGGACATCGTCCGCAAGCGGATCGTCGAGATCGGGTACGACTCCTCGGTCAAGGGCTTCGACGGCCACTCCTGCGGCGTCATGGTCGCGATCGGCGGCCAGTCCGGCGACATCGCGCAGGGGGTCGACAGCGGCCACGAGAGCCGCACCGGCTCGGTGGACGCGATGGACAAGCAGGGCGCCGGCGACCAGGGCCTGATGTTCGGCTACGCCTGCGACGACACCGACGTGCTGATGCCGCTGCCGATCGTCATCGCGCAGCGGCTCTCCGAGCGGCTGACCGCGGTGCGCAAGGACGGCACGCTGCCGTACCTCCGCCCCGACGGGAAGACCCAGGTCACCATCGAGTACGACGAGGACAACCACCCGATCCGCGTCGACACCGTCGTGCTCTCCTCCCAGCACGACGAGGACACCGAGCTGGGCACCCTCGAGTCGGACGTGAAGAAGCACGTCATCGACCCGGTGCTCGCGAGCTTCCGCCTGCCGTCCGACGGCTACCGGCTGCTGGTCAACCCGACCGGCCGCTTCGTGGTCGGCGGCCCGATGGGCGACGCCGGCCTCACCGGCCGCAAGATCATCGTCGACACCTACGGCGGCATGGCCCGGCACGGCGGCGGTGCCTTCTCCGGCAAGGACCCGTCGAAGGTCGACCGCTCCGCGGCGTACGCCATGCGCTGGGTCGCCAAGAACGTCGTCGCCGCCGGCCTCGCGCGCCGCTGCGAGGCGCAGGTCGCGTACGCGATCGGCAAGGCCCAGCCCGTCGGCGTGTTCATCGAGACCTACGGCACCGGCGTCGTCAGCGACGAGCGGATCCAGCAGGCGGTGCTCGAGGTCTTCGACCTGCGGCCGGCCGCGATCATCCGCGACCTGGACCTGCTGCGCCCGATCTACGCCAAGACCGCGGCGTACGGCCACTTCGGCCGGGAGCTCCCCGAGTTCACCTGGGAGCGCACCGACCGCGCCGAGGCGCTGAAGGCGGCCGCGAACGCCTAGGAGCCTGGCTGCGGGATGGCCTTCAGCTCACCGGTGACGTCCAGGCTGTAGGTGTCGAGGCCGTACTCCGCGCTGCTGTTGTCCTGGAGCACGTGGTGGTCGAAGACGACCCCACCGGAGCGCACCTTGCCCGGCGCCTCCTCCAGGGCGAAGCGTTCCTCGTTCTCGTACTCGGTCGGGACGCAGCCCTGGCCGTCGAAGGTGTACGACGTGCCGTCGGAGTGCCCGGACACGACCGCGTGCAGGTTCGGCTTCTGCCCGAGGTTGCCGGCGTGCTGGGGGAAGAAGCTCTGCAGCACCAGGTTCCCGGAGGTGCCGGAGACATCGGTGTCGGGGTGCGGCTCGGTGAAGAACGTGCCCTGGCCGCTGTACACCTCCTCCTCGACCTTGCGGCAGTCGGCGCCGGGACGCCGGTCCTCGAGCACGCGCGAGCCGGTGAGCTGCCACTCGCCGAAGCCGTTGTCGTACCAGGCGGTGCCCTCGTTCGCCGACACGATGCGGGGGTGGAACGTCAGCGTCCACGTCTCGAGGGTGTGGAAGCCGTTCGCCTCCTGCTCCCACCGCTCGGTGATCGACAGGTCGCCGGTGTAGGTGGCGAGGTCGTCGTCGATGAGCGAGACCGCGGCGCGCTTGCGGGCGACCTTCGCGTTGCGGGACGCGACCGTGACGTAGAAGTACTCCGTCCGCTCGGGCGCGAGGTCGTCCAGGACCGGCACGGTGATCTTCTTGACCCGCTCGCCGGGGGCGAAGACGACCTTCCCGGACCGCGCCGTGTAGTCGCTGCCGGCTCGCGCGGTCCCGTCGGCGGTCCGCCACGTCACCGTCACCGGCTTCGTGGCCTTGCGCTCCAGGCGGATCTGGAGCGACGGGTTCGGGGCCAGCGGCGACTCGCCCGCGGTGGTGTCGAAGACGCTGACCTGCGGCTTGGGCGCGGCCATCGCCGCAGGGGCGGTGACGATCGTGGTGAGGGCCGCGACGGCGAGGCCGGCAGCAGCGGTGAGGGCGGGGACGGTCGGACGCATGGGAATCGGTCTCCTCGAGTGGGTGGTCTCCTCGTTGGTGGCGGTGGGGGCGTCGTCCGGCCCAGCCGCCGCGCAGTGGTCTGGTCCACCGGCGTCGGCGGGCGCTGGTAGAACTGCGCGCATGACCGACGCCCAGCCCGAGCTCCTACCCGGGCTCGTCCGGGCGCAGGTCAAGGCGTCCCAGGCGAAGGCCCGTGAGACCCGGGCCAGGAAGGCGGCGGAGGCCGAGCCCGCGGACGTCGACCCGGTCGCGCGGGTGCTGGTCGACGTGCCGCTGGCGCACCTGGACCGCACGTTCGACTACGCCGTGCCGGCGGCCATGGCGGCGACCGCCGTCCCCGGAGCGCGGGTCAAGGTCCGCTTCGCCGGGCAGGACGCCGACGGGTTCGTGCTCGAGCGCGCCGCCACCTCCGACCACCCCGGCCGCCTAGCGCCGCTGCGCCGGGCGGTGAGCGCCGAGCCGGTGCTCGCGCCCCAGGTCGCCGCGCTCGCGGGCGAGCTCGCGACCCGGTACGCCGGCACCCGCTCCGACGTGCTCCGGCTCGCGATCCCCGCCCGGCACGCCACGACCGAGAAGCAGCCGACGCCCGCGGCACCCGAGGCCCCGCCGTACGACGCCGCCGCGGCCGAGGCCGGGTGGGCCGGGCACGAGCCCGGGGCGGCGTACCTGCGCCACCTCGCGGAGGGCGCCAGCCCGCGCGCGGTGTGGACTGCTGCCCCCGCCAGCGACTGGCCGCTGCTGCTCGCCCACGCGGTCGCTGCGACCCGGGCCTCGGGCCGGGGCGCGCTGATCTGCGTGCCCGACGGCAAGGACGTCGCCCGTGTCGACGCGGCGCTCACCGCGGTCCTGGGGACCGGGCACCACGTCGCCCTGACGGCGGACGCAGGGCCGGCGCGGCGGTACGCGGACTTCCTCGCGGTCAGCCGGGGTGCCCGCCGGGTCGTGGTCGGCACCCGCGCCGCGGCGTTCGCGCCCGTGCACGACCTCGGGCTGGTCGTGGTGTGGGACGACGGCGACGACCTCCACGCCGAACCGCGGGCGCCGTACCCCCACACCCGCGAGACCCTGCTGCTGCGCGCGGAGCGGGAGGGCGCCGCGGCGCTCGTCGGTGGCTTCGTGCGCACCGTCGAGGGCGAGTACCTCCTCCGCACCGGCTGGGCCCGTGAGCTCGCCGCCGACCGCGCCTCGCGGCGAGCCGTGACCGTCGCCGTGGTGGGGGAGACCGACGCCCGGGACCGAGGCGGCCGGATCCCGCACGACGTGCACGTGCTGGTCCGCGACGCGCTCGCGACCGGACCGGTGCTCGTGCAGACGCCGCGGCTCGGGTACGTCAACGCCCTGGCGTGCGAGCGCTGCCGGACGCCCGCGCGCTGCCCCGCCTGCACCGGTCCGCTGGCCCTGACCGGACCGACGACGCCGCCGGCGTGCCGCTGGTGCGGCACCGTCGCGGACGCCTGGGCGTGCCCGGAGTGCGGCCACCGCGGCCTGCGGGCGCCGGTGCTCGGCGACGCCCGGACCGCGGAGGAGCTGGGGCGGTCCCTGCCCGGCACGACCGTCCGCACCAGCTCGGGCGAGCGGGTCCTGGCCGCCGTCGGCGCGGAGCCACAGGTCGTCGTCGCCACCCCGGGGGCCGAGCCCGTCGCCGAGGGCGGGTACGCCGCGGTGGTCCTCCTCGACACGTGGCTGCTGCTCTCGCGCATCGACCTGCGGGCCGAGGAGGAGGCGCTGCGCCGCTGGGCGAACGCCGCCGCCCTCGCCCGCCCGGGTGCCCGGGTCGCCGCCGTCGGCGACCCCGGCCACCCCGCGCTCCAGGCGCTGGTCCGGTGGGACCCCGCCGGCTTCGCCGCGCGGGAGACGACACAGCGCATGGAGGCCCACCTCCCCCCGGCCAGCCGGCTCGCGACGATCACCGGCGAGCCCGGCGCGGTCGACGACGCGCTCACGCTGCTCGACGCCCCGGACGGGTCCGAGGTGCTCGGTCCGGTGGAGGTCGGCGAGGAGAGCCGGGTGGTCGTGCGCGTCCCGCGAGCCCGCGGCGCCGAGTTGTCCGCGGCCCTGCTCGAGCTCCAGCGGGTGCGGTCCAGCCGCAAGCTGGACGCCGTACGGATCCAGGTCGACCCACCGACCCTGTGACGCCCTCCCTAGACTGACGTCGTGGCCATCCAGCCGATCCGCCTGTTCGGGGACCCGATCCTCCGCAAGCCCGCCCTCGAGGTCGTCGACTTCGACAAGGAGCTGCGGCGGCTCGTCGAGGACCTCACCGAGACCATGCTCGACGCCCCCGGTGCCGGGCTGGCCGCCCCTCAGATCGGGGTGGGCGTCCGGGCGTTCACCTGGTTCGTCGACGGCGAGGTGGGCCACCTGATCAACCCGCGGCTCGACCTGTCCGAGGAGCTCCAGGACGGGCCGGAGGGCTGCCTCTCGATCCCCGACCTCACCTTCGACTGCAAGCGCGCCTTGTCGGTCGTGGCCCGCGGCTTCAACATGTACGGCGATCCCGTGGTCGTCGAGGGCTCCGAGCTGCTGGCCCGCGCGATCCAGCACGAGACCGACCACCTCGACGGCGTGCTGTTCATCGACCGGCTCGACAGCGACGCCCGCAAGGCGGCGATGAAGGCCATCCGCGAGGCCGAGTGGTTCGGCCTCGACCAGCCGCAGGTCAAGGTCTCGCCGCACCCCACCTTCGGTCGCGCCTTCTGATGCGCGTCGTCTTCGCCGGCACCCCCGAGGTCGCCGTTCCCTCGCTCGACGCCGTCGCCGCGTCCGCCCACGACCTGGTGGGCGTCGTGACCCGGCCCGACGCCCCCGCCGGCCGGGGCCGGCGGATGGTCGCCAGCCCGGTCGCGCGGCGCGCCGAGGAGCTCGGCGTCCCGGTCCTGAAGCCGGAGCACCCGCGCGACCCGGAGTTCCAGGCCGCGCTGCGCGACCTGGCGCCCGACTGCTGCCCGGTGGTGGCGTACGGCGCCCTGCTGCCGCAGTCGGCGCTCGACATCCCGACGTACGGCTGGGTGAACCTGCACTTCTCGGCGCTCCCGAACTGGCGCGGCGCCGCGCCGGTGCAGCACTCGATCTGGGCCGGCGACGAGGTCACCGGGGCGACGACCTTCCGCATCGTCAAGGAGCTGGACGCGGGACCGACGTTCGGGGTGATGACCGAGCGGATCCGGCCCACCGACACCGCGGGCGACCTGCTCGCGCGCCTCGCGGAGGGCGGGGCCGGCCTGCTGGTCGCCACCCTCGACGGCATTGCCGACGGCTCGCTCGAGGCCCGGCCGCAACAGGCCGAGGGTGTCTCGTACGCACCGAAGGTCGAGGTCGAGGACGCGCGCGTCGACTGGAGCCACCCCGCGGTCGCGATCGACCGGCAGGTCCGCGCGTGCACGCCGGCCCCCGGGGCGTGGACGACGTACGGCGGCGAGCGGCTCAAGCTGGGCCCGGTCACCGTCGTCGACGCCGTGCTGCCCGCCGGGGAGCTCGCGGTCGCCAAGCACGAGGTGCTGGTCGGGACCGGTAGCTCCGCCGTCCGCCTCGGCGACGTCAGGCCCCACGGCCGGAAGCAGATGCCCGCGGCCGACTGGGCGCGCGGCGTCCGGGTCGCGTCGGGGTCCACTCTGGGGGACAGCGGTGAGAGCTGACGCCGCTGCCGATACGGTCAGCGTCATGTGTGGGTGGGACGGATCCCGGGAGCCGAGGAAGCCAGTCGCGGATGGCTGACGTCCCGGTCCGTCGCCCGACCCGGCCCGGCGTCGACCCCGTGCGCCTCGCCGCCCTCGAGGTCCTCAAGGCCGTGCGTGTGGACGGCGCCTACACGAACCTCGTGCTGCCCTCGGTGCTGCGGCAGTTCGGCCTCACCGGCCGCGACGCGGCGTTCGCGACCGAGCTCTCCTCGGGCACCATCCGTCGACGCGGCACGTACGACGCGATCCTGGCCGCCTGCATCGACCGGCCGCTGAGCAAGGTCGAGGCGAAGGTGCTCGACGCCCTGCGCCTGGGGTCCCACCAGCTGCTGTCGATGCGCGTGCCCACGCACGCGGCGATCAGCACCACCGTCGACCTGGTCCGCGCCAAGGGCAGCTCGGGCGCCGGCGGCTTCGCGAATGCGGTGCTCCGCAGGGTTGCGCAGCAGGACCTGCCGGCCTGGCTCGAGCAGGTCGCCCCCGACCCCCGGGTCGCACCCACGCGCTACGCGGCGATCGCCTTCAGCCATCCGCGCTGGATCGTCGACGAGCTGCGGTCGGCCGTGGGCGCCGAGGACCTCTTCGACCTGCTCGCCGCCGACAACGAGCCGCCCCGGGTGACCCTGGTCGCGCGGCCGGGCCGCAGCACCCGCGACGAGCTGCCCGGCGACCCCACGCCGTACTCGCCGTACGGCACCGTGCTCGCGGGCGGCGACCCCGGTGAGGTGGCCGCCGTCGCCGAGGGCCGCGCGGGCGTCCAGGACGAGGGGTCGCAGCTGGTCGCGGTGGCGATGGCCGCCGCGGCGGTCGAGGGTCGCGACGAGCGGTGGCTCGACCTGTGCGCCGGCCCCGGCGGCAAGGCCGCGCTGCTGGCGGCCCTGGCGGCCGAGCGCGGCGCGCGGCTGGTCGCCTCCGAGCGGCAGGAGCACCGCGCCGGGCTGGTCAGCCGGTCGCTCCGCGGCGCCGACGGGGTGGCCGGGATCGTGACCGCCGACGGCACGGCCCCGCCGTACCGCCCTGGATCGTTCGACCGCGTCCTCGTCGACGCCCCCTGCACCGGCCTCGGCGCCCTGCGGCGCCGGCCCGAGGCGCGCTGGCGCCGCCGGGCGGACGACCTGCTCGGCCTGGTGCTGCTGCAGCGGCGCCTGGTCTCGGCCGCACTCGGCCTGGTCCGTCCCGGGGGAGTCGTCCTCTACGCGACGTGCTCCCCGGTCATCTCCGAGACGCGCGGCGTGGTGAGCTCGGTGCTGGAGACGCGCACCGACGTGGTGCTCGAGGACGCCGCCCCGCTGCTGCCCCAGGTGCCGGACTGCCTCGGGCCGATGCCCGGCACGATCCAGCTCTGGCCGCACCGGCACGGCACCGACGCGATGTTCATGGCCCTGCTGCGGCGGACCGGCTGACCACACCGAGCGGCTAGGTTGGTCGACATGGCCTCGAAGTCCCCGTCGGTGGAGATCGAGGTCGACGACCGCGTGGTGCGGGTGAGCAACCCGGACCGGGTGTACTTCCCGGAGTCGGGGGCCACCAAGCTCGACCTGGTCCAGTACTACCTGGCGGTCGGCCCGGGCATCGTCAACGCACTGTTCGAGCGGCCCTGCATGCTGCACCGGTTCCCGAAGGGACTCGCCGGCGACAAGGTGCACCAGAAACGGCTGCCGGCGGGCGCACCGCCCTGGGTCGAGACGGTCCGCCTGTCCTTCCCGCGCTGGGGCCGCACCGCCGACGAGCTGTGCGTGACGGAGCTGGGCTCGGTGATCTGGGCGGTCCAGATGTCGACCGTCGAGTTCCACCCCTGGAACAGCCGGCGCGAGGACACCGAGAGGCCGGACGAGTGGCGCATCGACCTCGACCCGGGGCCGCTGTGCGACTTCGACACCGTCCGCCGCGTCGCCGGCGTCGCGCACGAGGTGCTCGACGAGCTCGGCGCGGTCGGGTACCCGAAGACCAGCGGCAGCAAGGGCATGCACGTCTACGTCCGGATCAGGCCCGAGCACGGCTTCAAGGACGTACGCCGGGCGGCGCTCGCCTTCGCCCGCGAGGTGGAGCGGCGCGCACCCGACGACGTCACCACCACGTGGTGGACCAAGGACCGCGACCCCCACCAGCTGTTCGTCGACTACAACCAGAACGCCCGCGACCACACGATCGCGGCGGCGTACTCGGTCCGTGGCCTGCCGGACGCCAGGGTCTCCACGCCGATCCGCTGGGACGAGGTCGACAGCGTCGACCCCCGTGACTTCACGATCTTCACGGTGCCGCCGCGGTTCGCCGAGATCGGCGACCTGCACGCCGACATCGACGACCACGTGTTCGACATCAGCCCGCTGCTGGAGTGGGCCGATCGCGACGGCACGGATCCCGGCACGGACGACGCCGACCCGGGGGAGGAGGACGCATGAGTGTGCCGGAGCGGATGGCGATCGACGGCCGGCCGCTGGCGTGCGTGGTCTGCGGTGGGGACACCTTCACGCGACGCAGCGTCACGATGCTCACCGCCGGGCTCGCGAACACCGGGTTCAACAAGTCGGCCGACGCCGTGACCTGCAGCGCCTGCGGCTTCATCCACCACTTCGTGGCGGGCGTGGTGAAGCCCGTCGGCCCCGACGGGCCCCTCGACGAGGAGTGAGCACCGGGCGGGCGGGGAACGACCCGGCGTGCCTTCTCCGACGAATCTCGTCCGTTCAGTGCGCGACACGGCCCGCGAGTCCTTCGGCCACGACGCGCTGCTGCCGGCCCAGGCTGACGCCATCGCGGCCCTGTTGTCCGGGCAGGACGTCCTGCTGGTCGCGCCGACCGGCGCGGGCAAGTCGCTCGTCTACCAGGTGGCGGGCCTGCTGATCGACGGGCCGACCCTGGTCATCTCGCCACTCCTCGCGCTCCAGCAGGACCAGATCGACCGCATCGAGGCGTCGTCGGCCGGCGTCCGGGCCGCCCGGATCAGCTCGGCCGAGAGCGAGGGCGCGCGCGCCGAGGCGCTGGACGCGGCCGCGGCCGGCGAGGTGGAGTTCCTGTTCCTGGCCCCGGAGCAGCTCGCGAACCCCGACGTACGCGCCCGGGTCGCGGCGATCGAGCCCAGCCTGGTCGCCGTCGACGAGGCGCACTGCGTGTCCACCTGGGGCCACGACTTCCGCCCGGACTACTTCCGGCTCGGCGACCTGCTCCTCGAGGTCGGCGAGCCGCGCGTCGTCGCGATGACCGCCACGGCGGCGCCGCCGGTGCGCGAGGACATCGTGGTCCGTCTCGGGCTGCGGGAGCCGCGGACGATCGTCGCGGGCTTCGAGCGCGAGAACATCGCCCTGGACGTCGTGCGCCACGCGACGACCGGGGACCAGGAGCAGGCGGTGCTGGACGCTGCGGCACAGGCCGAGGGGAAGGGGATCGTCTACTGCCGCACCCGGCCCGCCGCCGAGCGGTACGCCGAGGAGCTCGCGGCCCGCGGCCGGCGCACGGCGGTCTACCACGCCGGCCTGGGCCACCGCCGGCGCTCGTCGGCGCACGAGGCGTTCATGGCCGACGAGGTCGACGTGATGGCCGCGACCTCGGCGTTCGGGATGGGCATCGACAAGCCCGACATCCGCTGGATCCTGCACGCCCAGGTGCCCGAGTCACTGGACACCTACTACCAGGAGGTCGGGCGGGCCGGCCGTGACGGAGCTCCCGCGACGGCCACCCTGTTCTTCCGCTCGGAGGACCTGTCGCTCGGCCGGTTCTTCAGCGCCGGCGTGCCGAAGGCCGCCGACGTCGAGCGCGTCGCGCGCGCGGTCGAGGAGGTCGGGACCGACCCGCGGGCCGTCGCCGAGCGGTCCGGGCTCGGACGCCGGAAGGCCGGTCGCATCCTCAACCTGCTCGAGCTGGTGCGTCAGGCACAGGTCGACCCGGACGCCGACCCGGTCGCCGGCGCCGTCGCGCTGGCCGAGTCGCACCGGAGCCTGGAGCGCTCGCGCGTCGACATGATGCGGGCGTACGCCGAGACCGACCGCTGCCGCAGCGAGTTCCTCGTCGGCTACTTCGGTGAGCAGGTGGAGGAGCGCTGCGGGCGCTGCGACAACTGTCGCGCGGGCACCGTCCCGGAGACCAGGCCCGCCCACGCGACGTACGCGATCCAGGGACGCGTCCGGCACGACACGTTCGGCACCGGGGTGGTCACCGACATCGAGGAGGACCGGGTCACCGTGCTGTTCGACGACGTGGGCTACCGCACACTGTCGCTCGAGCTTGCCGAGGAGGGCCTGCTCTCGCCCCTAGACTGACGCTCCGTGGGCCACATCCAGATCACGCCGAGCATCCTGAACGCCGACTTCGCGCACCTGGGCGACGAGGTCGCGCGGATCGGCAGCGCCGACTGGGTGCACGTGGACGTCATGGACAACCACTTCGTACCCAACCTGACCTTCGGCCCGACGATGGTCGAGGCGCTGGCCCGCAGCACCGACGTGCCCCTCGACGCGCACCTGATGATCGAGGACCCCGACCGCAACGCGCTGGCGTACGTCGAGGCCGGCTGCGGCTCGGTGACCTTCCACGTCGAGGCCGCGAAGGCGCCGGTCCGGCTGGCCCGCGAGATCCGCACTCACGGTGCGCGGGCCGCGATGGCGCTCAAGCCGGCGACCCCGGTCGACCCGTACGAGGACCTGCTGCCCGAGCTGGACATGCTCCTCGTGATGACCGTCGAGCCCGGCTTCGGCGGCCAGAAGTTCCTCGACCTGTGCCTGCCCAAGATCCGCCGCGCCCGCGAGCTGATGGACAAGCACGGCGTCGAGACCTGGCTCCAGGTCGACGGCGGCGTCTCCCTGGAGACCATCGAGCGGTGCGCCGAGGCGGGCGCCGACGTCTTCGTCGCCGGGTCCGCGGTCTACTCCGCCGACGACCCGGATCGGATGGTGGCCGACCTCCGCGCCCGCGCCGAGGCCGCGACCCGCTGAATCCGGACCGCGTCCCGTGTGACGCGACCCACGGCGCCGTGCGCGACGCGCTGTGGCAGACTCGACCCGACGAGTGAGAGCTCGCGTGCTCTGGGGTCGGTGAAATTCCGAGCCGGCGGTAACAGTCCGCGACCCGGTCACAGCCAGTGACCGGTTGACCAGGTGGAACTCCTGGACCGACGGTCAAAGTCCGGATGGGAAGCGCACGCAGGGTGGTCCGTCGGCACGTGTCCGACGGGAGCCGTCCGTCACCCCGGAGTCCGCGACCGGACCGGAGGGGTGGCACAAGATGGCCTTCAGCGCAGCCGAGCAGGCCGCGATGCGTCGCGCCCTCGAGCTCGCCGCCACCCCCGGCGTCCCGCTCGGGCCGAACCCCCGCGTCGGCTGCGTGCTGCTCGACGAGCACGGCGTCACCGTCGCCGAGGGCCGCCACCGCGGCGCCGGCACTCCCCACGCCGAGGCTGACGCGCTCGCCCGCGCCGGCGACCGGGCGCGCGGCGCGACCGCGGTCGTCACCCTCGAGCCCTGCAACCACCAGGGCCGCACCGGCCCGTGCGCGCCGGCGCTGGTCGAGGCCGGTGTACGCCGGGTGGTGTTCGCGCAGGCGGACCCGAACCCCGAGGCGGCCGGCGGCGCCGAGACGCTGCGCGCGGCCGGCGTCGACGTCGAGTCGGGACTTCTGGCGGACGAGTCCGGACTCCTCAACCGTTCGTGGACCTTCGGGATCCGCCACGGCCGGCCGTTCGTGACCTGGAAGTTCGCCACGACCCTCGACGGGCGCAGCGCCGCGGCCGACGGCACCAGTCGCTGGGTCAGCTCGCCCGCGGCCCGGCTCGACACGCACCGGCTGCGCGCCGCGTGCGACGTGATGCTGGTCGGCACGAGCACCGTCGAGGTCGACGACCCGCTGCTCACCGTCCGCGACGGCGACGACCGGCCGGTCGCCCACCAGCCGCTGCGCGCGGTCATGGGCGAGCGCGACCTCGACCCGAGCCGCCGGATCTTCAACGGCGACGCCGAGACCGTCCACCTGCGGACCCGCGACGTCCGGGCTGCGCTCGCGGCGCTCCACGACCGCGGGCGCCGACACGTGTTCCTCGAGGGCGGACCGACGCTGGGCGCCGCGTTCCTCCGGGCCGGGGTGGTCGACGAGATCGTCGTGTACGTCGCGCCGATGCTCCTCGGCGCCGGCCGCTCGGCCGTGGCCGACCTCGGAATCACCACCATCGCGGACGCGTTGCGACCCCGCGTCACCGACATCACGGTGCTGGAGGGGGACGAGCCGAACGTCCGTCTCACCCTGGCACCGGCCGTCGAGAACTGAGAGGACCGACATGTTCACCGGAATCGTCGAGGAGCTCGGCACCGTCGCCGCGGTCGAGGACCAGGGCGACGCCATCCGGCTCACCGTCCGCGCCACCACGGTGCTGGGCGACGCCGGGCTGGGCGACTCGATCGCGGTCAACGGCTGCTGCCTGACGGTCGCGTCGCTCGACGGCGACACCTGGACCGCCGACGTCATGCAGGAGACGCTCGACAAGACCAGCCTGCACGGCGTCCAGCCGGGTGACACCGTCAACCTCGAGCGCGCGGTGACCGCCGACAAGCGCCTCGGCGGTCACATCGTCCAGGGCCACGTCGACGGCGTCGGCATCGTCGTCGCTCGCACGCCCAGCGAGCACTGGGAGGTCGTCGAGATCGCGATGCCACCCGCGCTCGCCCGCTACCTGGTGGACAAGGGCTCCATCAGCGTCGACGGCGTCAGCCTCACCGTCGTCGAGGCCGGGGACGACCGCTTCACGGTCAGCCTGATCCCCGAGACCCTCGCCCGCACCACGCTCGGCACCCGGCAGCCGGGCGACCGCGTCAACCTCGAGGTCGACGTGATCGCCAAGTACGTCGAGCGCCTGCTGCCGTTCTCGACCTCGATCAAGGAGAACGCATGAGCCTGTCCGCACTGTACGACGCGCACCTGACCATCTCCGGGCACCAGATCACCTGGCGCGAGATCGTCGGCAACGCCTTCGGCTTCGCCTCCGCGATCGGCGGCCTGCGACGCCGGGTCTGGGCCTGGCCCGTCGGCATCGTCGGCAACGTGCTGCTGTTCACGGTGTTCGTCGCGGCCACGTTCGACGCCCAGGCCCAGCAGCCGCTGTTCGGGCAGGCCGGACGCCAGGTCTTCTTCGTGATCACCAGCGTCTACGGCTGGTACCGCTGGAGCGAGCAGAGGCGCCTCCACCAGCAGCGGGGTGGCGGGGGAGACGTGCCCGCGATCGACCCGCGCTGGGCCACGGCGCGGGAGCGGGTCGCGTACCTCGTGGCCGCGGCGGCCGGCGTCCTGCTGTGCCAGTGGGTGTTCAGCGTCGTCGGCGCGGGCTGGCCGGCTCCGCGCTGGTACTACTGGTGCGACGCGTGGATCTTCGTGGGCTCGATGCTCGCGACCTACGCGATGGCCCGTGGCTGGAACGACTTCTGGCTGGCCTGGATCGCGGTCGACCTGGTCGGGGTGCCGTTGCTGTGGCACTCGCAGTACTACCCGTCGGCGATCCTCTACGTCTTCTACGGCGGCCTGTGCGTCGCCGGGTTCGTCACCTGGTGGCGAGCCACCCGCTCGGGTCCGCCGGTGGCCGAGCGCGCCGAGAGCCAGGAGGTGCCGGCATGAGCCAGCAGGAGAAGGTCCGCCTCGACCCGGTCGAGCGGGCGATCGCCGACATCGCGGCGGGCAGGGCGGTCGTGGTCGTCGACGACGAGGACCGCGAGAACGAGGGCGACATCATCTTCGCCGCCAGCAAGGCGACACCGGAGCTGATGGCGTTCACGATCCGCTACAGCAGCGGTGTCATCTGCGTGCCGATGCCGGCCGACATGCTCGACCGCCTCGAGATTCCGCTGATGACCCCGCACAACAAGGACCGGCTGCGCACCGCGTACACGATCTCGGTCGACGCGCGCGACGGCGTGACCACCGGCATCTCCGCCGCGGACCGCGCCCACACCGTGCGGGTGCTCGCCGACTCCGCCACCGAGCCGTGGGAGATCACCCGGCCCGGGCATGTGTTCCCGCTGCGCTACCGCGAGGGCGGTGTGCTGGTGCGGCGCGGCCACACCGAGGCCGCCGTCGACCTCGCGACGCTCGCCGGCCTGACGCCGGCCGGAGTGCTGGTCGAGGTCGTGAACGACGACGGCACCATGAAGCGCGGCCCCGAGCTGCGGGAGTTCGCCGACGAGCACGGGCTGGCGATGATCTCGATCGACGACCTGGTCCGCTACCGCCGCCGCCACGAGAACCTGGTCGAGCGGGTCGCCGAGACCCGGCTGCCGACCAAGCACGGCGAGTTCAGGGCGTACGGCTACCGCATCACCGTCGACGACTCCGAGCACATCGCGCTGGTGTACGGCGACGTGTCGGGCTCTGCCGACGCCGGGGGAGAGCCGGTGCTGACCCGGGTGCACTCGGAGTGCCTGACCGGCGACGTGTTCGGCAGCCACCGCTGCGACTGTGGGCCGCAGCTGGAGGAGGCCCTGGAGCGCGTGGTGGCGGAGGGGCGTGGTGTCGTCGTCTACCTGCGCGGCCACGAGGGCCGCGGGATCGGCCTGGTCGCGAAGCTGCAGGCCTACCAGCTCCAGGACGGCGGTCGCGACACCGTCGATGCGAACCTCGACCTCGGCCTGCCCGCCGACGCCCGCCACTACGGCACCGCGACCCAGGTGTTGCGCGACCTCGGGATCCGCAGCGTCCGGCTGATGACGAACAACCCCGACAAGGTCGAGAACCTCGAGGACTTCGGCATCCACGTCGCCGCCCGGGTGCCGCTGACGCCGCACCCGAACGACCACAACATCGCCTACCTGCTGACCAAGCGCGACCGGATGGGCCACGACCTGCCCCACCTGTCGCCGAGCGAGCACGTGAAGGACGGATCCTGACATGGCCGGACACGGAGCCCCCGAGGCCGAGACCTTCGACGCGAGCGGCCTCAGGGTCGCGGTCGTCGCTGCCAGCTGGCACACGCAGGTGATGGACGGCCTCCTCGCGGGGGCCCAGCGCGCGCTGGCGGACTTCCACGCCACGGCCGACACCGTGCGCGTGCCCGGCACCTTCGAGCTGCCGGTCGTCGCCGGCGCGCTGGCCGCCCAGGGGTACGACGCCGTGGTCGCGCTCGGCGTGGTCGTGCGCGGCGGCACCCCGCACTTCGAGTACGTCTGCAGCGCTGCCACCGACGGCCTGACGCGGGTCGCGCTCGACCACTCCGTCGCGGTGGGCTTCGGCGTCCTCACGTGTGACGACGACCAGCAGGCGCTGGACCGCGCCGGGCTGGAGGGGTCGAAGGAGGACAAGGGGTACGAGGCGACGGCCGCCGCCCTGCTCACCGCCCGGACCCTGCGAGAGCTGGCGCCGGGCACGCCGTAGGCTGGTCGACCGTGAAGACGTTCGACGAGCTCTGGGCCGAGCTGAGCGAGAAGGCCCGGTCCCGTCCCGAGGGATCCGGCACCGTGCGCCAGCTCGACGCCGGCGTCCATGCCTGCGGGAAGAAGCTGGTCGAGGAGGCCGCGGAGTCCTGGATGGCCGCCGAGCACGAGGGCGCCGACCGGGCCGCCGAGGAGATCAGCCAGCTGCTCTACCACGCCCAGGTGCTGATGCTGGCCACCGGCATCGAGCTCGACGACGTCTACGCACACCTCTGAGGAAGGTCATGGCCCTGCTCCGCATCGCGGTCCCGAACAAGGGGTCGCTGTCCCAGTCCGCGTCGGAGATCCTCCGCGAGTCCGGTTACCGCCAGCGCGACGACGCCAAGCAGCTCACGCTCACCGACACCGAGAACGGCGTCGAGTTCTTCTACCTCCGGCCCCGTGACATCGCGCTGTACGTCGGGGAGGGCACGCTCGACGTCGGCATCACCGGTCGTGACCTGCTCACGGACTCGGGCGCCAAGGCCGACGAGGTCATGGGCCTCGGGTTCGGCCGCAGCCGGTTCCGGTTCGCGGGACCGCGCGGGGTCTACTCCGACCTCACCCAGCTCGCCGGGCTGCGCATCGCCACGTCGTACGTCGGCGTCGTGCGGTCGTTCCTCGAGGAGCGTGGCATCGACGCGACGGTCACCCGCCTCGACGGTGCGGTCGAGACCAGCATCCAGCTCGGTGTGGCCGACGTGATCGCCGACGTCGTCGAGACCGGCAGCACGCTGCGCCAGGCCGGGCTCGAGACCTTCGGCGAGACGATCCTGGAGTCCGAGGCCGTCCTCGTCACACGGTCCGGCGCCGTCCCCGACGGTTTCGAGGTCTTCAAGCGGCGGCTCGAGGGCGTCCTCGTGGCCCGCAGCTACGTGATGATGGACTACGACATCCCGACCGAGCGGGTCGCGGACGCCGTGCGCCTCACCCCGGGCATCGAGAGCCCGACCGTCGCGCCCCTGCATCGCGAGGGCTGGTCGGCGGTGCGGGCGATGGTCCCGCGCGACGGCGCCCAGCGGTTGATGGACGAGCTGTTCGACATCGGCGCCCGCGGCATCCTGCTCACCGACATCCATGCCTGCCGGCTCTGAGGCGCCCGTGCCCGTGACGCTCCCGCACACCTGGCGGCCCTTCGGCGTACGGCTGGCCGGCACCGTCCTCGGTGTCGGGCTCCTCGTCGTCTGCGCCCTCACCTGGATCGGCTTCGACGCCGAGACCCAGGCCAAGTTCACGACGTTCCAGCGGCTCACGCTGTTCTTCGTCGGGCTGCTGGCGTTCCTGGCCTGGTTCGCGCTGGTCCGCTCGCGCGTGGTCGCCCGGTCCGACCGGCTCGTGGTCGTCAACGGCTATCGCCGCCGGGAGCTCGCCTGGCCGCAGGTCGTCGCCGTGCACCTGCCGCCGGGCGCACCCTGGGTCACGCTCGACCTCGCCGACGGGACCACCGTCGCCGCCATGGGCATCCAAGGCTCCGACGGCGACCGGGCCCGCCAGGCGGTCCGCGAGCTGCGGACCGTCGTCGACCGGCAGTCGAACGCGGGTCAGTAGGCCCGGATCCCCCAGGACGCGGCCAGCTCGTCGCCGGGCTCGAGCACGACCAGGTCCTCGCCCGACCGGAACGCGTCCGCCTGCGCGGTCATCGGCTCCACGGCGAGTGAGCGGCGCGCCGTGCCGGGCACGTCGTCGGCGCTGAACACCTGCAGCCAGCGGTGCGTCGCGTCCACCCACAGCGCGACCCCGCGGCCGGAGGCCGGGTCGCGCAGGACCGTCGTGGCCACGCCCGACGCGTCCCGCACCAGGTCGGTGAAGGCGTCGTTGAACCCGACGTCCCTGATCGGGCGGGCGATCCGGAAGTCGTACGCCGTCCCGGTCACGTCCTCCCGGCCCACCGGCAGCAGCCGGTCGTCGACCAGCGTCCGCTCGCCGGCCGGCAGGGTGAGCTCCCAGCCGTCGACGGGACCCGGCCCCGCCGAGAGGTACGGGTGCGCCCCGCTCGCGTACGGCGCGGGCGAGTCGGCCAGGTTGGCCGCCGACTGCGTCACGGTCAGCCCGTCGGCCGACAGGTCGTAGACCACCCGCAGGTCGAGCGTCCAGGGGTAACCGGTCTGCGCCATCAGCCGGTAGGTCAGCGACACCGAGTGCGCGGTGTGCTCCTCCAGCGACCACGCCACCCACCGGACGAGCCCGTGCGAGGCGTTGCGCAACGACGGCTCGGTGAGCGGGAGCTGGAGCTCGCGCCCGTCGAACGTGTAGGCGCCGTCGCCGATCCGGTTCGGCCAGGGCATCAGCAGCTGCCCGCGACCGCCCGGAGCCATGTCGTCCTCACCGAACCCGTCGACCAGGTCGCGCCCGTCGTACGTCAGCACCCGGAGCGCGCCACCGCTCTCGGTCACGACCGCGCGGTAGCCGGCGGCGCTGATCTCGTACTGGTCACCACTGGGCGCGAGCATGCGCGACACCCTAGGGGCCGAGGACGAGGTCGGCGTGCTCCCGCGCGCCAGTGCGGTCGAAGTGGTCCTGCTCGTCGCGCGCCCACTGCCGTAGCCGGTGCTCGTACGCCGCGCCGTCGCGGGAGATCGCCCGCGCGAGCCGGTCGGTCGCGGGCGCCTCCACCCACACCAGGACGGTCACGAGCGGTGCGAACGCGGGGGACCAGGACCCGACGCCCTCGACCACCAGCAGCTCGGACGGCGGGACGACCACGGTCTCGGCGTAGGTGCCCGCCTCCCAGTCGTAGCGCCGGTA
The DNA here is from genome assembly GCA_035765695.1 of Nocardioides sp. Lineage (GTDB taxonomy): Bacteria > Actinomycetota > Actinomycetes > Propionibacteriales > Nocardioidaceae > Nocardioides. The sequence continues at coordinate 26,388 of DASTXB010000049.1, forward strand.
GGAACCGGGCGCCCCGGACGCCAGGGGGGTCAGCAGCGACGCGAGCTGGGCGGCGACGGTGGGCAGCCCGCCCCACCCGTCGTACAGCGCGTCCATGTGCACCACCTGCACCCCGGGGGCGGCCAGCGCGGACGCGAGCGTGGTCTTGCCGGAGCCCGACGGGCCGTCGACGCAGACCAGCCGGCCGGACCCCAGCGACGGTGGTCGCGCCCGGGCGAGCGCGAGGACGCGCTCAGAAGGCCTGTCCACAGCCGCGGTAGCTCGGCGCGGCGTCGACGAGCTCGTCGCCGGCCAGCAGGTGGACGGTGGTCGCGTGCTCGAAGACCTCGCCGGACTTGGCGTGGCGGAACCACACCAGGTCGCCGATCTCCAGCTGCGCCGCGGACGGCCCGGTCAGCGGGGTCTGCACCTCGCCGGCGCCCTCGAGGCCGGTCAGCTCCAGGCCGGGCGGCGCCCACGGCGTGGGCAACCGGTCCGCGCCCGCGGGCCCGGATGCGGTCAGTCCACCGCCGTGGACGGTCGCCGTCCCGGGCGTGGGCTTGCGCGTGACCGGCAGCCCGAAGTACGACGCGGGCCGCGGGTCGAACGAGCGGTAGTGGTCGAAGAGCGTCGGCGCCAACAGCCCGGAGCCGGCCGCGACCTCGGTGACGACCGGGTCCGCCGCGGTCTCCTCGACCGAGCCGGAGCCACCGCCGTTCCAGAACTCCAGCTCCGCCACCGAGGTCAGCGCGGCCGCGACCTCCCGGCGGCGCACGGCGAGCTGCCGGATCGACATCGCCTTGATCCGGCGCACCGCGGCCGACCGCGCACGCGCGCTCGGCACGACGTCCTGGACGCCGGCGACCTGGCCTTCGTAGGTCATCGCGCCCACCAGGCGGAACCCGGGGCGGGAGGCGATCTCGCGCGCCAGCCCCAGCACCGCCGAGGCGTCGCCGAGGGGAGACCGCTTGGGACCCACGTGCCGGCCCGCGAGCCGGAGGCCCGCGTCCACGTCGATCGCGATCCGCACCGGCTCGGTGACGGTGACGCGCACGGAGTCGACCACATCGAGGTGGGTGACGTCGTCGACCATCAGCGTGACCGCGGCCAGAGCCTCCGGCGACGAGACCAGGTCGGCGAGCGCACCGCGGTCGACGGTCGGGTAGGCGACCACGACGTCGTCGCAGATGCGCTGCTCGTGCAACCACAGCGCCTCGCGCAGCGTGTAGGCGAGCACGCCCCGCATCCCGTCGTGGGCGAGCGCACGCGCGATGAGCGCGGGCACGCGCAGCGACTTGGAGGCGACGCGGATCGGCTTGCCGCCGGCGCGGCGGACCAGGTCGTCGGCGTTCGCGTCGAAGGCGTCGAGGTCGACGACGAACACCGGCGTCGGCAGCGGCACGCCTTGCTTCGCCACGGCGCCGTCGAGCCGGGACCAGAGCCGGTTCCGGTCGGCGGGGGAGGAGCTCAACTGATCCCTCGCTTGCGCAGGATCGCCTCGATCTCGGCCATCTCGGGGTCGCCCTCGATGGCCGGCCGACCCTTCGGGGAGTCCACGGGCGGCGGGGAGCCCTTCGTGGGCGCCTTCCCGAGCTGGCGCGACCGCATCGTGCCGGCGACGACGATCAGCACGATCCCGACGCCGCCGAGCAGGACTCCGAACCACACCACCGGGCTGAACACCAGGTGTGCCGCCCAGCTCGTGATCGCGTCCGCGATGCGCGTGAACATCTGCAGCGTCTTGGTCAGGTACGCCGCGAGCGGCAGGAGCGTGAAGCCCAGCGCCCGCAGGCCCGACGCGGCGCCGCGCCGCCGGAACGACATCCACGTCCAGATGCCGCCGAGCACGGTGAGTCCGAGCGTGAGGGCTGCCCAGGCTGCGTCGTCCACGCCTCCAGAGTCCCACACCGCCCGAATTGGAGACCGCCGACCGCCACGGGAGAATGGCCGCGTGATCGAGCCGGATGAGAACCGCGTGATCCCCGACCCGGGGTTCGCCGGCGACGACGGCTCGGCACCGCCGGCGCTCGCGACGGCGCTGGCCGGCTGGGCGGCCGGCCGCACGCCGTACGCCGAAGCGCTCGCCGCCCTCGCAGCCGCCCGGCTTCTCGTGCCGGTGGTGGCCGTCCTCGGAGAGGTCGAGGTCGACGAGCAGGGGCTCGCCCACGACAAGACCAGCGACATGGCCACCGTCCTCCTCGAGGGGGCCGACGGCCGGCTCGCGCTGCTGGCGTTCACCGGCACCGAGGCGCTGCAGTCGTGGCAGGCCGATGCCCGGCCCGTGCCCGTCACCACCCCGCTCGCCGCGCAGTCCGCGGTCCAGGACGGCGCCGCGGCGCTGGTCGTCGACGTGGCGGGCCCGGTGCGGTTCGTCGTGGAGGGCGAGGACCTCGAACGGCTGGCCGACGGCTGGACCCTGGCGCGCGCGGGGGACCGGGTCGTCTGGATTCGGCCGGAGCGGGAATCGTCGGCTACCATCAAGCGTTGACCGATCTGTTCCGCCACACCCGTGACGGGACGGATCCACAAGCGGAGGCTCGCACGATCGCCTCCCACCCGCACCGACCGCCGTTGCAGCAGTCAGGCAGCACAGGTCGTCGGGTCCGGTCCTGAGAGGCTCCGGCCTCCCATGGTGACGTACCCCTGCGGGGGAGACGTCGGACTGGCTTCCGCTTGCTGACAGCGGAAGCCTTTTTGCATTTCCGGGCCCTCGGGGGTGGCGGGGACGAAAGGGCCACCGGCCACATTGCCACCAGGAGGACACATCAGCACCGAGCTGCGTATCAACGATCGGATCCGGGTTCCCGAGGTCCGTCTCGTTGGACCCAATGGGGAGACCGTGGGCATCGTTCCGACGGACCAGGCGCTCAAGCTCGCCCAGGAGGCGGACCTCGACCTCGTCGAGATCGCGCCGCAGGGCAAGCCGCCCGTCTGCAAGCTCATGGACTACGGCAAGTTCAAGTACGAGAACGCGCAGAAGGCACGTGAGGCGCGCCGCAACCAGACGAACGTCGTCATCAAGGAGATGAAGCTTCGTCCGAAGATCGACGCGCACGACTACGAGACCAAGAAGGGTCACGTGGTCCGGTTCCTCCGCGCGGGCGACAAGGTGAAGATCACGATCATGTTCCGCGGTCGCGAGCAGCACCGGCCCGAGTTGGGCTTCCGGCTGCTGCAGCGCCTGGCGGAGGACGTCCAGGAGCTCGGCTTCGTCGAGTCCGCGCCCAAGCAGGACGGCCGCAACATGATCATGGTGCTCGGCCCCCACAAGAAGAAGGCCGACGCCAAGGTCGACATGAAGGCCGAGAAGGAGACGCGCGCCGCCGAGCGCGCGGCCCACGAGGCCGAGGAGCGCGCCGAGCGCGACGCCGCCCACGCCGCCGGACCGGTGGCGCAGAAGAAGGAGCGCGGCCGCTCCGAGAACCTCGATCCCGAGATCGAGGCCTGAGACCACTCCGCCGCGGGACAGGCCGGCCACTCCGGTGGTCGAGCCTGCCGAGACCCGCAGCCCTGCAGGACGAGACAGAGAGAAACGACAGAGATGCCGAAGAACAAGACGCACTCCGGTGCGAGCAAGCGCTTCCGCGTGACCGGCTCGGGCAAGATCCTGCGCGAGAAGGCCGGCAAGCGCCACAACCTGGAGAAGAAGGCCTCCAAGGTGACCCGGCGCATGAGCGGCACCACCGAGGTCGCCAAGGCCGACGTCCCGCGCGCGAAGAAGATGCTGGGTCTCTGACCCTCGCCCCGCACCCCTCGGTGGTCGCCGCGTCGTGACCCCGGACCGATCGGTGGTCGAGCTCGTCGAGACCCCCGCACCCGAGAACTTGAGCAACAAGGAGTAACACAGTGGCACGCGTCAAGCGGGCAGTGAACGCCCAGAAGAAGCGCCGGGTCGTCCTGGAGCGCGCCAGCGGTTACCGCGGCCAGCGCTCGCGGCTCTACCGCAAGGCCAAGGAGCAGGTCACCCACTCGCTGGTCTACAGCTACAACGACCGGCGCAAGAACAAGGGCAACTTCCGTCGCCTGTGGATCCAGCGGATCAACGCCGCCGCGCGTGCGCAGGGCCTGACCTACAACCGGTTCATCCAGGGCCTGAACCTGGCCGGTGTCGAGGTCGACCGCAAGATCCTCGCCGACCTCGCCGTCAACGACATCGCCGCGTTCAACGCGCTGGTCGAGACCGCGAAGGCCGCCCTCCCCGAGGACGTCAACGCGGCGAAGGCCTCGGCCTGAGCGTCGCCCCCCTGAGCGCGGGCAACGCCCGCCTCAAGGACATCCGGAAGCTCAGCCGCCGCTCGGTCCGTACCGAGCGGCGGCTCTTCCTTGCCGACGGCCCGAAGGCCGTCGAGGGCGCCCTGTCGGTGCCTGGCTGCGTGGTCGAGGTGTTCGCGACCCCGGCGGCGAGCGATCAGTACGCCGACCTGGCCGACCTGGCCGACATGGCCCCTGCCTGGACCCTGGTCGACGATCGGGCGCTCGCGTCGCTCAGCGACAGCGTCACCCCGGCCGGCGTCGTCGCCGTCTGCCGGTTCCTCGACGGCGAGGTCCCGGCCGACGCGCGCCTGGTCGCGCTCTGCGCCGACGTCCGCGACCCCGGCAACGCCGGCACGGTGATCCGCTGCGCGGACGCCGCAGGAGCGGATGCCGTGGTGTTCGCCGGTCACTCGGTCGACCCGTACAACCCCAAGACGGTCCGCGCCAGCGTGGGCAGCCTGTTCCACCTCCCGGTCGTGATCGAGCCCGACCCGGCCGCCGCCGTACGCGCTGCGCAGGCCGCAGGCCTCCAGGTCCTCGCCGCCGACGGCGCGGGCGAGGTCGACCTCGAGGAGGCCGACGACCTGCTGGCCGCCCCGACGGCGTGGTTGTTCGGCAACGAGGCATGGGGCCTGCCGGCCGAGCTCGCGGAGCTCGCCGACCACCGGGTGCGCATCCCGATCCACGGCCGGGCCGAGAGTCTCAACCTCTCCACCGCGGCCGCGCTGTGCCTCTACGCCTCCGCGCGGGTCCACCGGCGCCAGGAGCCGGCCGAACGCCGCTAGTCTGACCGCGTGGACGGCCTCGACGCGCTCGCCGACGGTGCGGTGCTGGCCGGACCCGACGGGGCAGTGACCGCGATCAACACGGTCGCCGCCCGGCTCCTCGGCGCCGACGACGCCGTCGGGCGCCCGCTCGCGGACGTGCTGGCGCTGCGCGACCAGGACGGGCGCGACTGGTTCTCGACCAACGTGCCGTACGACGGCCTGCCGACCCGCACCGCCGTCCCGGAGCAGTCCTGGCTGCTGCCCGACGGCACCGAGGTGCTGGTCGTGGCGCGCCTCCACCGGCCCTCGCTGCACGAGCCCGTCAGCCACGTGGCCGTCAGCATCCGCTCCGGGCGGGGTCGGGCGCGGCTCGACCGGGAGCGCTCCGACCTGGTCGCGACCGTGGCCCACGAGCTGCGATCCCCGCTGACCGGCGTGAAGGGCTTCGTCCAGGCGCTGCTGAGCCGCTGGGACAAGCTCAACGACGACCAGAAGAAGCTGATGCTGACCACCGTCAGCGCCGACTCCGACCGACTGAGCCGGCTGATCGCCGAACTGCTGGACGTCGCGCGGATCGACACCGGACGCCTCCAGCTGCACCCGCGCCCGGTCGACCCCGAGACCCTCGTCCGCCGGGTCGTCGACTCGGTCGGCGCGAGCACCAGCCGCCCGGTGGTCGTCCAGGCGGCGCCCGGGCTTCCCGAGATCACCGTCGACCCCGACAAGTTCGTGCAGGTGGTCACGAACCTCGTCGAGAACGCGGTCCGCCACGGGAGCGGCACGGTGACCGTCACGCTCGACCCCGTCGGGCCCGGGGACCGGCCGACCGACCTGCGCCTGGTCGTCGAGGACGAGGGCGAGGGCATCGCCCCCGACCTGCGCCGCCGGGTCTTCACCAAGTTCTGGAAGTACGGCCCCAGCGGGGGCTCCGGGCTCGGGCTGTACCTCGTCAACGGCCTGGTCGAGGCGCACGGCGGCTCGGTCGCGATCGGCGACGCCGACGCCGGTGGCGCCCGGATCGCCGTCACCCTCCCGGCGAGCGAGGACACGTCGGGTTCCCCCGGCTGACCGGTGAAACCCGACCGACCCGCCGGGCCGGCCCCGGGTGTCGGTCGGGGTCCCCACGACGAGTCCGCACCCGACGATCGTGAACCGGTTCGCGTGGCGCCGGTCCGGCTTCCTAGACTCGTGCCCGTGTCTGGCCCGAACACCGACTACGACCCCGTGGAGGTCACCCCCTTGAAGCCCGAGGAGGTCGAGGCTGCGCGCGACGCGGCGCTCGCCGCGATCGCGGCCGCCGCCGACCTTGCCGAGCTGAAGCAGGTGCGCATCGAGCACACCGGCGACCGCTCGCCGCTGGCGCTCGCCAACCGCGAGATCGGGGCGCTGCCGCCGCAGGCCCGCAAGGAGGCCGGCCAGCGCATCGGGCAGGCCCGCGGCGCGGTCAACCAGGCGCTCGCCGCCCGCCAGGAGGTGCTCGAGGCCGAGCACGAGGAGCGGATGCTCGTCGAGGAGACCGTCGACGTCACGCTCCCGACCGACCGGACGCCCGCCGGCGCCCGCCACCCGCTCACCACCGGCGCCGAGCTGATCGCCGACATCTTCGTCGCGATGGGCTGGGAGGTCGCGGAGGGTCCGGTGATCGAGGCCGAGTGGCTGAACTTCGACGCCCTGAACCTGGGCCCGGACCACCCGGCCCGCACCATGCAGGACACGTTCTGGACCGACCCCGCCGAGGACCACCTGGTCCTGCGCACCCACACGTCGCCGGTGCAGGCGCGCACGATGCTGTCGCGCAAGCCGCCGATCTACGTCGTCTGCCCGGGCCGCGTGTTCCGGACCGACGAGTACGACGCCACGCACAGCCCGGTGTTCCACCAGGTCGAGGGGCTCGCCGTGGACGAGGGCATCACCATGGCGCACCTCAAGGGCACCCTCGACCACTTCGCCGCCCAGATGTTCGGCGAGGGCATCAGCACGCGCTTCCGGCCCTCGTACTTCCCGTTCACCGAGCCCAGCGCCGAGGTCGACCTGGTCTGCTTCGTGTGCCGCGGCGCCGGCGAGCTGGATGGCGCGCCGTGCCGCACCTGCCGCGGTGAGGGCTGGATCGAGTGGGGTGGCTGCGGTGTCGTGAATCCGCGGGTCCTGACCGCGTGCGGCGTCGACGCCGAGCGCTACACCGGCTTCGCCTTCGGCATGGGCATCGACCGGACGCTGATGTTCCGGCACGGCATCGAGGACCTGCGGGCGCTCTTCGAGGGCGACACCCGCTTCACGACGGCATTCGGGAGTGAGCTGTGAAGGCGCCGGTCAGCTGGATCCGCGAGTACGTCGACCTGCCGGCCGACGTCACCACCGAGGAGCTCACCCGCCGGCTCACCGCGCTCGGGCTCAAGCTCGAGGCGATCGAGAGCGCCGGCGCCGGCATCACCGGCCCCCTGGTCGTCGGCCGCGTGCTCACGATGGAGCCCGAGCCGCAGAAGAACGGCAAGACCATCAACTGGTGCACGGTCGACGTCGGCGCCGCGAACGGCACCGGCGAGCCGCAGGGCATCGTGTGCGGGGCCCACAACTTCGCGCCCGGCGACCTGGTCGTGGTGATCCTCCCCGGCGGCGTGCTGCCCGGGGACTTCGCGATCTCCGCGCGCAAGACCTACGGCCACCTCTCCGAGGGCATGATCTGCTCGGCCCGCGAGCTGGGCCTGGGGGAGGACCACGACGGCATCATCGTGCTGCCCGCCGACGCCGGTGCGCCCGGCGACGACGCGTTCGAGGTGCTCGGCCTCCGCGAGGAGGTCATCGAGTTCGAGATCAATCCCGACCGCGCGTACGCCCTGTCGCTGCGCGGCATCGCCCGCGAGGCGGCGCTGGCGTTCGGGGCGCCGTACCGCGACCCCGCGGAGCGCGACGTGCCGGCGGCGAACGACGCCGGCCACCCGGTCGTCGTCGACGACCCCGCCGGCTGCCCGGTCTTCGTGGCGCGCAGGGTCACCGGCTTCGACCCGGCCGCACCGACCCCCGACTGGATGGCCCGGCGCCTCCAGCAGGCCGGCATGCGCCCGATCTCGTTGGCCGTCGACGTCACCAACTACGTGATGCTCGAGATCGGTCGCCCGATCCACGGCTACGACGCCGACAAGCTCACCGGCGCGATCCGGGTCCGCCGCGCCCGCGAGGGCGAGCGGCTGACGACGCTGGACGGCGTCGACCGCGCGCTCTCGCCCGAGGACCTCGTCGTCACCGACGACTCGGGGATCATCGGCCTCGGCGGCGTCATGGGCGGCGAGACGACCGAGATGTCGGGGGCCACCACGAACATCCTGATCGAGGCGGCACACTGGGACGCCGTCTCGATGTTCCGCACCGGCAAGCGCCACAAGATCACCTCGGAGGCCGGCAAGCGCAACGAGCGCGGCGCCGACCCGGTCGTCACCGCCGCCGCCGCGGACCGCGTGGTCGAGCTCCTGACGACGTACGGCGGCGGCACGGCCGACCCCGGTGTCACGGTCGTCGGCACGCCGCCGCCGCGGCCGGCGATCACGATCTCGTACGACCTGCCCGCCCAGGTCACCGGCATCGACATCGACGCCGCCACCACCGTGGCGAACCTCGAGGCCGTCGGCTGCGCGCTCGACAAGGCCGACACCACCGTCACCGCCACCCCGCCGCCGTGGCGGCCGGACCTCAACGACCCCTTCGACCTCGTCGAGGAGGTCGCGCGGATCGTCGGGTACGACCAGGTCCCGTCCGTGCTGCCGCGCGAGGCTGCGGGCCGGGGACTGTCTCGCGAGCAGCGGCTGCGCCGGCGGGTCGGTCGCACCCTGGCCGGCGCCGGCTGCGTCGAGGTGATCAGCTTCCCGTTCGTCGGCGAGGCCGCGTTCGACGCGCTCGGCCTGCCGGCCGACGACCGGCTGCGCCGCACCGTCCAGCTCGCCAACCCGCTCTCCAGCGAGGAGCCGTCGTACACGACGACCCTGCTGCCCGGCCTGCTCAAGGCCGCGGCGCGCAACATCGGTCGCGGCGCGACCGGGGTGTCGCTGTTCGAGACCGGCACGGTCGCGTTCCCGGTCGACCGTGGCCCGGCCCCGATCTACGGCGTGGAGTGGCGTCCGAGCGAGGACGAGCTCGCCAAGCTCTTCGAGGCCCTGCCCGAGCAGCCCCTGCACCTCGCGGTGGTGCTCGCCGGCGAGCGGGAGCGCGCCGGGTGGTGGGGCGCCGGCCGCGCGGCCGGCTGGTCCGACGCGATCGCGCTCGTGCGCCGGCTCGGCGCCGAGCTCGGCGTCCAGGTCGACGTCGCCTCCGCGGCTCGCGCCCCGTGGCACCCCGGTCGCTGCGCCGAGCTCAGCGTCGCCGGTGAGCCGATCGGCTACGCGGGCGAGCTGCACCCCAAGGTGTGCCAGGCGTTCGGCCTGCCTGCCCGCAGCGCCGCCGTCGAGCTCGACCTGGACGCGCTGCTGACCCGGGCGCGCGACGTCGTGCCGGCGCCGCAGTTCTCGACGTACCCGGTGGCCAAGGAGGACGTCGCGCTGATCGTCGCCGACGACGTGACCGCGGCCGACGTCCAGGCGGCGCTGCGCGAGGGCGCCGGTGAGCTGCTGGAGTCCGTGCGGCTCTTCGACGTCTACACCGGCGACCAGGTGGGTGAGGGCCGCAAGTCGCTGGCCTTCGCGCTCCGCTTCCGGGCGCCGGACCGCACCCTGACCGAGGAGGAGACGGCGGCCGCGCGCGACGCGGCCGTGGCGCTCGCTGCCGAGCGGACCGGTGCCGTCCAGCGGAGCTGACCGACCGGCCCCGCGGCTCTCGGTCCTCGACGACGTCACCTGGGACGGCGAGCCGGTCCCCGGGGAACGCACCCACGCGCTGCTGCGCTGCCTGGTCGACGCCGGTCCGCGCGGGCTGAGCGAGCAGGCGCTGGTCGAGGACGTCTGGGGCGACGACGTCCCCGCGAACCCGACCAAGGCGCTCCAGGTCGTGGTCTCCCGCGCCCGGTCGGCGACCAGCGCGGACGCGATCGCCCGGACGCCGCGTGGCTACCGGCTGGCGCTGGCGCCCGAGGAGGTGGACGCCTGGGCGCTGCGCCCGGAGGGCCTGCGGCTGGCTGCCGCAGGGGAGTACGCCGTCGCGCTGCCGCTGCTCGAGCGCGCCCGCCCCGACGACGAGGTGCTGGTCGCCCTGCTCCGTGCGCTCGCCGCGGTCCAGGGCGTCCCGGCGGCGCTCGAGCGCTACGAGCTGCACCGGCGCGGCCTCGCCGACCGCCTGGGCGTCGACCCGGGCCCGGAGCTCCGGGCCCTGCACGCCGAGTTGCTCGCCCGCGACCACCCCGTGCGCGAGGGCCTGCTCTACGAGGCGTCGCGCCTCATCGGTCGCGACAGCGACGTGGCGACGCTGGGCGCCACGATCCGCAGCTCCCGGGTCACCTCGATCGTCGGTGCCGGGGGCCTCGGCAAGACCGGCTCGCCCACGTGCTGGGCCGGCTCGCCGAGCAGCCGGTCGTCCACGTCGTCGAGCTCGCCGGCGTCACCTCGCCCGACGGGGTCGCGGTCGAGGTCGGTGACGTGCTGGGCGTCCGGGAGTCGGTCACCGACCGGCTGACGAGCGCCGCCGCGCGGCGTACCGACCTGCTGGGCCGGATCGTCGAGCAGGTCGGGAGCACCCCGGCGCTGCTGATCCTCGACAACTGCGAGCACCTCGTCGAGGCCGTCGCGGACCTGGTGTCGGTACTGGTCGTGCGGACGCCCGCGCTCCGGGTCCTGACGACCAGTCGGGCACCGCTCGGTATCGCCGCCGAGCGTGTCTACCACCTCCCGCAGCTCGGCCTCGACGACGCCGTCGAGCTGTTCTGCGAGCGGGCGTCCGCCGCTCGGCCGGGCGCCCGGCTCGACCCGGACGAGGTCCGCGGCCTGGTGGCGCGCTTGGACGGGCTGCCGCTCGCTGTCGAGCTGGCGGCCGCGAAGGTCCGCGTGATGTCGGTGGCCGAGATCTCCCGACGCCTGGAGAACCGGTTCGCGCTGCTGCGCGGTGGCAGTCGGGACGCCCCCGAGCGGCACCAGACCCTGCTGGCCGTCATCGACTGGAGCTGGAACCTGCTCCGCGAGGCCGATCGGACCGCGCTGCGCCGGCTCGCGGTGTTCCGTGACGGCTTCTCGCTGGGTGGTGCCGAGGCGGTCATGGGGTCCGACGCCCTCGGTCCGCTCTCGACGCTGGTCGACCAGTCCCTGGTCACCGTGGTGGAAGGACCCGACGAGCTGCGCTACCGGCTGCTGGAGACCGTGCGCGAGTTCGGGCAGATGCAGCTCGTCGACGCCGGTGACGACGTCGAGACCCAGGGGCGGCTGCGGGACTGGGGGATGGCGTTCGCCCTGCGGGCGGACCGACGACTCTTCGGCCCGCAGCAGGTCGACACGATGGCCGAGATCCGCAGCGAGGAGGGCAACCTCGTCGACCTCCTGCGGCGCTGCCTGCGCTCGGGGGACGTCGACGCGATCGCCGCGCTGACCGCCTGCCTCTCCGACTTCTGGACGATCGAGGGCAGCCACCTCAAGGTCGTCAACATCGCGCCCGAGGTCGAGGAGCTCGTGGTCGACGCCCGCGTGGCGCCGGAGCTGGAGGAGGCGCTGCGCACCACGCTGGTCGCGATCGCCTTCAACACGCTGATCTTCTCCGACTCGGTCGACGGTCGCTCCTTCGACCGCCTCGAGTCCCTCGGCCCGGGGGCGGCCGGGAGCCGCGGTCACGTGGCGGCCACCGTCCTGCTCGCGGCGCGCCGCAGCATGGCGGACGAGCGCGCCGATGCCCTCGAGGCCCTGACCACCCACGACGACCGTCACGTCGCCCGGCTCGCGATGCAGTGGTCGAGCCAGCTCCACGAGAACCAGGGCGACCTCGCGCTCGCCAAGACGCGCGGCCTGGCCGCCCTCGCGCTGAGCGACGAGGCGGCCGACGGCCCCTGGGACGCCGCGCTGCTGCGCGCCCAGCTCGCCGGCCTCACGATGCAGGTCGGCGACATGGCGGAGGCGCTGGGATTCGCCCGCGCTGCGATCCCCGTCCTGGAGGCGCTCGGCGCCTCCGAGGACGTCGCCCAGCTCACGGCGGTGCTCGCCATCGGGGCGATGGGCGAGGGCCGGCTCGACGAGGCCGCGCGCATCTTCGACGAGCTCGAGGCCGACGACGCCGGCTCGGGCGTCTTCGGCGCCGCCATCCTCCTGCTGTGCGGACGGGCCGAGCTCCACCTGGCGGCGGGCCGGACGGACGAGGGGTTGCGGGCCTACCGGGACGCGGTCGCGACGATGTCGTCCCGCACCTTCCCCGGTGCGGATCCGCTGCTCGGCTACGAGCCGTGGACGCTGTACGCCGAGTCCGCTGCGCTCGCGGCCCACGTGCTCCACGGCGGTCGTGCCGATGTCGAGGACGTGCGCCGGGGCATGCTGCGCAAGGCCCCGGAGATCCTCCGCGGCGCCGCCGGCTTCCTCGACTACCCGGTCTTCGGCACGCTGCTCTTCGCGCTGGCGTTGTGGGAGCTGGACACCCGCCCCGAGCAGCCGTGGGCGGCGCGGGCCGCACGCCTGCTCGCGTACGCCGACCGGTTCGGCTACAACCGGCAGCTGCCGAGTCTCGCCTGGGCGCCCGGCCTGGCGCTGGCCGAGGAGCTGCTCCCGGGTGAGGTGGCCCGCGCCCGGGCCGAGGTGGAGCACGTCTCCACGCGCGAGCTCCGCGGCGAGGTCGGTGCGCTTCTGGCGGAGCTGGCATAGCTGGCGGGAGAGACCGCGAGCGGCGGTGGATCGATCCCTCCTCTGCCGACTCTCGGCTCACCGGGTTTCGGCTGCTCGATCACATCTTGCGGCTGTAGGAGCGGACGGACAGCGGCAGGAAGACCGCCACCACCGCGAGGCAGCCGAGCACGGCCCAGGCGACGTTGGCGGTGAGCGTGCCGGTGTTCGCGAGGTCGCGGATCGCGGTGATGACGTGCGAGACCGGGTTGAGGTCGGCGAAGGTCTGCAGCCAGCCCGGCATGGTGTCGGTCGGCACGAACGCGTTCGAGAGGAACGTCAGCGGGAACATCACCATCAGCGAGATGCCCTGCACGCCCTGGGCGCTGCGCCCGACGGTGCCGAACCACGTGAAGATCCACGCGATCGACCAGCCCGCGAACACCGCCACGAGGACGGCGGCGACCAGGCCCAGGGGATCCGGCCGGTAGCCCATCACGATGCCCACACCGAAGGTCAGCGTCGACGCGATCAGGTAGCGCAGCATGTCGGCCAGCGCCGGTCCGGCGAGCGGGGCGATGCGGGCGATCGGGAGCGACTTGAAGCGGTCGAAGACGCCCTTGTCCATGTCCTCGCGCAGCTGCACCCCGGTCGCGACGCAGGCGGTGAGGATCGTCTGGCCGATCAGGCCGGGGATGATCACCGGCAGGTAGCTGTCGACGTCGCCGGAGACCGCGCCGCCGAAGATGTAGGCGAACATCGCCGTGAACAGCAGCGGCTGGATCGTCACGTCGAACATCTGCTCGAAGTTGCGCTGCATCTTCTTCAACGCCCGCCAGGCCATCGCCAGGGTCTGGTCGATCGTGTCGCGGACGGTCGGGCGCGACACGAGGTCGCGGTCGGGGACCAGGGTCGTCATCGGGTCACCTCCAGGGCGAGGTCGTCGTCGGTGTCGCCGGCAGGCGCTGCGTCCTCGGCGCCGTGCCCGGTGAGGGCCAGGAACACCTCGTCGAGGGTGGGCTTCTGCACGGTCGCCGAGGCGATGGACAGCCCGGACTGGCGCAGGGCGATGAGGACGTCGGCGGCCTGGTTCGCGTCGGCGAGCGCGGCGTTCAGCGCGCCCGCCTCCGGCGTCAGCACCGGCTCCTCGTCGAGGACCCGCCGGACGACGGAGGCCGCGTCGGTCGTGTCCGCCGGCTCCGACATCCGCAGGTGCAGCGTGGAGCTGCCCACCGAGGTCTTGAGCTCGTCCGGGCTGCCCTCGGCGACCTTCCGGCCGCGGTCGATGACCGCGATCCGGTCGGCGAGCTGGTCGGCCTCGTCGAGGTACTGCGTGGTCAGCAGGACGGTGCAGCCGTCGCGCACCAGCTCGCGGATCGTGTCCCACATCTGCCCGCGGGTGCGCGGGTCGAGGCCGGTGGTCGGCTCGTCGAGGAAGATCAGCGGCGGTCGCGTGATGAGGCTGGCGGCCAGGTCGAGCCGCCGGCGCATCCCACCCGAGTACTGCTTGATCCGCTTCGCGGCGGCGTCGTCCAGGCGGAACCGTCCGAGCAGGTCGCGGGCGGTGCGCCGAGCCGTGGCCGACGGCAGGCCCTGCAGCCGCCCGAAGAGCCAGAGGTTCTCGAACCCCGTGAGGTTCTCGTCGACCGAGGCGTACTGCCCGGTCACGCCGAGCAGCTGCCGGACCCGGTGCGGGTCGCGCTGCACGTCGACGCCGAAGATGCTGGCCCGGCCGCCATCCATCGGCAGCAGGGTCGCGAGCATCTTCAGCGTGGTGGTCTTGCCGGCGCCGTTGGGGCCGAGCACGCCGAAGACCTCGCCGCAGCGGACCTCGAGATCGACGTGGTCGACCGCGCGCTGGTCCCCGAAGGTCTTGACGAGCCCGGCGGCCGCGACGGCCAGGTCCGTGTCAGGAGCTCGTGTCATGCGAGGAGCGTGCGGCCGGCCGGTTTCAGCCGGACTTCACGCCGGTTTCACGGGTTTCGCGTCAGTTGATCGGGTGGTTGACGCAGGCGCGGAACCGGTCGTAGATCTCACGGTCGCCGGCGACCGAGACCTCGCTGTCGTCGCCGCGCCGCCAGAGCCAGGCGTCGAGGGCGCCGGCCGGACCGCTGACGACGGCCGCCGGCTCCGCCCCCGGCGCCGCGACCACGTGGATGTCCTCTGAGTCGTGCACGTCGCCGCTCTCCGGATCGGTGCCGTTGAAGTGCCCGAGCTGCACCCAGACGGTGTCGCCGGTGTCGGTGACGTCCACCCGCACGAACCGGTCGTACGGCGTGAACGTGCCCCACGGCGGACAGCCGCCGAACATCACGTCCAGAGCCTCGTCGACCCCGTCGGCCGCGAGCGCGGGGTCCAGCTCGGTCACCGCGCCGGCGGTCAGCTCGGCGTCGAGACGGTGGATCAGCGCCTCGTGGGCCTGCCGGCGGTAGATGAACCCGGCGGTGTGGTCCTGCGACCACGTCCAGGTCTCGGCAGCCGGGTCGACGCCGTCCAGCTCCGCGAACAGCAGCGCCGAGCCCTGGTCGAAGTAGTCGAGGAGCCCGGCGTACGTCTCGGGGCGCCGCGCGTGGGTGTAGTCGTCGGGCCCGGTCGGGCGCTGCCGGAGCATCGTGCCCCAGAAGTGCTGCACCTCCCCGAGGTGCCACAGCAGGTCGGCCGCGTCCCAGTCGGGGCAGCTCGGCACCCGGGCCGTGGGGTCGCAGCCGGCGAGCACCGCCCGGAAGCGGGCCGAGTCGTCGCGGATGTGCCGGAGGTAGTCGTCGTTCGAGAGTCGCGCCATGATCGCGAACCTAGGGGTGAGCACCGACACGCGCACCCGAGTTACATAGACATACGGAGATCTGTATAGTCATGCACATGCCGACCAGGATCGCCGTCGCCGGAGCCAGCGGGTACGCCGGGGGCGAGCTGCTGCGCCTGCTCCTCGACCACCCCGACGTGGAGATCGGCGCCCTCACGGGCGCCTCCAACGCGGGCCAGCCGCTCGGCGCACTGCAGCCGCACCTCGTGCCCCTCGCCGACAGGGTGCTCGACGAGACCTCGCTCGAAACCCTCCGGGGCCACGATGTGGTCTTCCTCGCGCTCCCGCACGGCGAGTCGGGCGCGCTCGCGGCCCAGCTCGGCGACGACACCGTGGTCATCGACTGCGGCGCCGACTTCCGTCTCGCCGACGGCGCCGCGTGGGAGAAGTTCTACGGCGGCGACCACGCCGGCACCTGGCCCTACGGCCTGCCCGAGCTGCCCGGCCAGCGCGAGGTGCTGCGCAGTGCCACGCGGATCGCCGTTCCCGGCTGCTACCCGACGGTCTCCACGCTGACCCTCGCCCCGGCGGTCGCCGCCGGCGTCGTCGAGCCCGACGTCACCGTGGTCGCCGCGTCCGGCACCAGCGGCGCCGGCAAGGCCCCGAAGGCGCACCTGCTCGGGAGCGAGGTGATGGGCAACGCCAGCGCGTACGGCGTCGGGGGAGTCCACCGGCACACCCCGGAGATCACCCAGAACCTCTCGACGCTGGTCGACGGCACGGTCCGCGTCAGCTTCACCCCGCTCCTGGTCCCGATGCCGCGCGGCATCCTCGCCACCTGCAGCGCGCGGCTCACCGGCGACCTGACCGCCGACGAGGCGTACGAGGTCTACGCCAAGGCGTACGCCGACGAGCCGTTCGTCCACCTGCTCCCGCAGGGCCAGTGGCCGCAGACCAAGTCCGTCACCGGCTCCAACGCCGTCCACCTCCAGGTCACCGTCGACGAGGACGCCCGGCGACTCGTGGCCGTCGGTGCCGTGGACAACCTGGCCAAGGGCACCGCCGGCGCCGCCGTCCAGTGCATGAACCTCGCGCTCGGCCTCGACGAGGGCCGGGGCCTCACGACCGTTGGAGTCGCTCCGTGAGCATCACCGCCCCCCAGGGCTTCCGGGCCGCCGGTGTGGCCGCCGGCCTGAAGTCCACCGGCGCCAGGGACGTCGCGCTGGTCGTCAACGACGGTCCGCGCTTCGACTCCGCCAGCGTCTTCACCGCCAACCGCTGCAAGGCCAACCCGGTCCTCTGGAGCCAGG
>DASTXB010000050.1:0-41853 GCA_035765695.1 Nocardioides sp.
TTTCGTCGGCCGGCCGATGAAACTCGTGCCGGGACGACGAAGCTTCGTCGTCCCGCCCCGCAGATCGTCGGCCGGCCGACGAAACTTCCGGCCCCGACCGCAGCTAGCGCTCCGCGGTCACCAGCGCCGGCGCGCCACCGGCGTACGAGTGCTGGGAGGTCGTCGAGAAGTAGTTGATCCCGATGAAGTTGAACCACAGCGTCGCGACACCCACGAGCGCGAGGATCGCGGCGTTGCGGCCCTTCCAGCCGGCCGTGGTGCGGGCATGCAGGTACGCCGCGTAGACGACCCAGGTGATGAAGGCCCAGACCTCCTTGGGGTCCCAGTTCCAGTACGACGACCAGGCCTGGTGCGCCCAGATCGGGCCGGTGATCAGCACCGCGAAGGTCCACACCGGGAAGCCGAAGGCGTGCAGCCGGTACGACACCCGGTCCAGCACCTCGGGCTTCGGCAGCCGGGCGACGTACCCCGTCGTGCGGGCGCTGCCGCGCACCTTGACCAGGTACAGCGCCGACGTGATCCCGCCGAGGGTGAACGCGCCGGTCGCGATGATCGCGGAGACGACGTGGATCACCAGCCAGTACGACGAGAGCGCCTCGGTCAGCGGCGCGACCGGCGCGTAGAGCCAGATCACCGCGACCATGAGGACGGCCAGCACGAAGGCGAGCACGACCGGCGCCATCCAGGCCAGGGTGAGCTTGCGGTAGAGGACGACGTACAGGAACGCGACGACGAACGTGCCGGTCAGCGTGAACTCGTACATGTTGCCCCACGGCACCCGGTTCGGGTCCGCGGCCATGCCGCGCGCCACCAGGCCCACGAAGTGGATCGCGACCGCGAGGCAGGTGAGCAGGTAGCCCAGGCGGCCGAACATCGCCGGACGCCGTCCGGCCGACTCGTCCGCCGGCTCCGGGGCGGTGGCGACGGCGACGCCGCCGGCCGACACCGTCCGCGCGGACGCGGCGACCGGCACCTTGCGCAACGACGCCCACTCGACCAGGTGCGAGAGCAGGGCCAGGAAGTACACGAGCCCGCAGGCCGCCACGGCCTGGTTGCTGAGGCTCTCCCACGCAGCGTCGGTCACGACTTGTCCTCTCGTCCGTCCTGGATCGCTCCCACCACCTCGTCCACCACGGCGGCCATGTCGCCACCGCCGGACCGGTCGAGCGCGGCGACCTCCACCAGTGTGCCGTCCCCCTCCCGACGGGCGCGAACCCACACCCGCCGCGGCCGGATGAACAGCGACCCGAGCAGGCCGAGGAGCGCGAGCACGACGCCCGTGAGGGCGATCCACTTGCCGGGCGTCTGGCTGATCTGGATCTTGTTCCAGCGCTGGAGACCGTCGAAGCTGACGGTGCCGAGCTGGTTCGGCAGCGTCACGGTCTGGCCCGGCCGCAGGTCGATCCGGTACGGCGCGCCGTTCTTCTTGGTCAGCATCGTGGTGCTCGCCTTGTCCAGCGCGTACACCGACTGGGGGGCGCCGGTGTCCATGCCGAGGTCGCCGGTGTAGACGAGCATCGAGATCATCGGGTCCAGCGGCTTGCCGAGCAGCGAGTAGTAGCTGCCGGTCTGCTTCGAGAACGCCACCGTGGGGTAGAACTCGCCCTCGAGCCCGATCTGGGTCGGCTCCGCGTCCGGTGCCTTGACGACGCCGATCGACTGGAAGCTCTGGTTGACCGGCAGGAAGATCGTCGGCCCGCTGTAGACCTCGTCGCCGTTGCCGTCCTTGACGGTGATCACCGGCGCGTACCCGTGGCCGATCAGGAACACGTCGGTGTTGCCGATGCTCAGCGGGTGGTTGACCTTGAGGTCGTACTGCTTCTCCGGGGAGTCCGGCGTCTCCTGGTAGCTCAGGTGCGACTGGAAGCCGCGGGCCATCCCCGCCCGCGGACCCGTCGTGAGCCAGTCGACGTCGAAGTCGTCGATCGTGAAGGAGAACGGCTCCATGTCGTCTGCGTGGAACAGGCTGCCGGGGTCGAAGTCGTCGTACTGGGTGAGGTTGTTGGAGAAGCCGTACTGGTCGCCGACCAGCAGGATGACCCCGCCCTTGTAGCCGAACATGCTGCCCAGGGCGAAGCCGACGAGCACCACCAGCACGGACAGGTGGAAGACCAGGTTGCCGGCCTCGCGCAGGTAGCCGCGCTCCGCCGAGACCGCGTCGGCCCCGCTGGTCGAGCCCGTCGAGATCCGGTAACGGCGCCCCTTCAGCGCGGCACGGGCCCGCTCGAGGACGACGTCCGGCGCCTCGGTGGTCGCGTACGTCGCGTGCTCGGGCAGCCGGGTCAGGTTGCGGGGTGCCGCCGGGGGCTTGGCCCGCATCCCGCGCCAGTAGTGGAACGTGCGCGGGATGATGCAGCCGACCAGCGAGAGCATCAGCAGCAGGTAGATCGCGGAGAACCACGGGGAGTCGTAGACCGAGAACAGCCCGAGCTTCTCGTACACCGGGGTCAGCTCCGGGTGGTCGCTGCGCCAGTTCGAGGTCTTGAGGGAGTCGACGCCCTCCTGCGGGATGATCGAGCCCGGGATCGCCGCGAGGGCGAGCAGCAGCAGCAGGATGAGCGCGGTCCGCATCGAGGTGACCTGGCGCCAGGTCCAGCGCAGCAGCTCACGGATCGTCAGCTCCCCGGGCCGGCGGTCGTCCTCCGGCGGCCGGGTGCTCAGCGAGGTCCGGGTGGTGGTCATACGACGGTCCCGGAGTTCTGCACCAGGCGCACCTGCAACCAGCTGACCGCCTCGGCCCACCAGCCGGTGAGCAGCAGCACGCCGACTGCGACCAGCATCAGCCCGCCGGCGCGCATCACCCACACCTGGTGGCGCCGGATCCAGCCGATCGCCGACAGGGCCTTCTCGTAGGCGAGCCCGGCGAGGATGAACGGCACCCCGAGCCCGAGGGCGTAGACCGCGGAGAGCAGCGCGCCCCGCGTCGCCGTGCCCTCCTGCAGCGCGAGCGTGCTGATCGCGGCGAGCGTCGGGCCGATGCACGGCGTCCAGCCGAGGCCGAACAGGAAGCCGAGGACCGGCGCGGCCGCGAGCCCGACGGCGGGGATGGTGTGCACCCGCCACTCACGGTTCAGGAACGGCAGCCAACCGCCGAACGCCAGGCCGAGCACGATCATCACGACCCCGAGGACGATCGACAGCTGACGGCTCCAGGTGACCAGCCAGGCGCCGAGCGCGCCGGTCGCCGTCCCGAGGATCACGAAGACGACGGTGAACCCGAGGACGAACAGCAGCGACCCGAGGAACATCCGGCCGCGCCGCGAGCCCGCGACGCCGTTCGCGAGGTCGGCGCCGGACAGCCCGGTGGCGTACGACAGGTAGCCCGGCAGCAGCGGGATGACGCACGGGGAGAAGAACGACACCAGCCCGGCGACCAGCGCCACGGGGACGGCGAGGACCAGGGACCCGGAGGCGGCCTGCGCCTGGAACCAGTCAGCCATCGGTCTCAGCCATCCGTCTCAGCCATCGATCTCGTCCACCAGGTCGACCAGCGTCCGTCGCGACGGGAGCGCGCCGAGGATGCTTGCGGCGATCCGGCCCTCGTCGTCCAGGACGACGAACGACGGGATGGAGTTGGGGCTCAGCGTGCCGCGGAACTGCAGCATCGCCTTGCCGTCGGGCGAGAACACCGACGGGTACGGCACGTCGAACCGCTTCACGAACGCCTGGCCGGTCGACGTCGAGGCGTCGCGCAGGTTGATGCCGACGAACTGCGCCTTGTCGCCGATCTCGTTCGCGGCGGCCACGACGTCGGGCGCCTCCCCGCGGCACGGCCCGCACCAGGAGCCCCAGACCACGACGACGACCGGCTTGCCGCGATAGTCGGCGAGGTCGACCGGCTTGCCGTCCAGGTCGGTCCCGGTCAGGTCGACGGGGTCGCCCCGGTCGGCCGCCGCGACGACGTCGACGTCGCCCTCGCCGGAGTAGAAGCCCTTGTCGCCGGTGCCCGACAGCGAGGAGCAGCCGGTGGCGAGGAGCAGGCAGCCGACGACGGCCGCCAGGTAGGAACGCATCGTCAGGGCCGCTTCTCCTCGGGCGCGTCGCCGGCCGAGAACGGCGCCTTCTTGTCGCGCACCGGGATCAGGTCGCCGGCGGGCTCGGAGTAGCTGACCTGGGTCAGCCGGTCCCCCACGAAGTGGAACGAGGTCAGCGAGCACAGCGTGCACTGCCGGCGGCGCGGGTCGTGGACGAACGAGCGGTTCTCCACGTGCAGGCGGGTGATCCAGATCGGGAGCTGGTGGGACACGATCACGGCCTCGTGGCCGGCCGCCGACTCGCGAGCGTCGTGGACGGCCGACATCATCCGCTTCACCACGTGCTTGTAGGGCTCGCCCCAGGACGGCTTGAACGGGTTCCAGAGGTAGCGCCAGGTGCGCGGGTCCCGCAGGGCGTTCTCGCCGCCGGCGAACCGCCTGCCCTCGAAGACATTCGTCGACTCGATCACGCGGTCGTCGGTGACGATGTCGAGGCCACGGGCGGTCGCGAGCGGCTGCGCGGTCTCCTGCGCCCGCTCGAGCGGGGAGACCCGCAGATGGCTGATCTCCCTGTCCTTCAGGCTGTCTGCCACCTTTTCGGCCATCTGCCGCCCGAGGTCGGAGAGGTGGAACCCGTCGCGGCGGCCGTAGAGCACGCCGTCGGGGTTGTGGACCTCCCCGTGCCGGAGCAGGTGGACGATCGTGTCGGGGGTCTGGCTCACTGCGTCGCTCCTGGGGTCTGGGCGGCGGCCGCGGCGCGCGCGGCGTGGGGCAGGGCGTCGAGGACGGTCTGCACGGCAGCATCGTCGTGCGCGGCCGAGAGGAACCACGCCTCGTACGCCGACGGCGGGAGGTAGACGCCGTGGTCGAGCATCGCGTGGAAGAACGCGGCGTACGCCGCCTGGTCGGTGCGGGAGGCGTCGTCGAAGTCCCGGACCGTGCCGCCGGCGAGGAACACCGAGAACATCGTGCCCGTCGCCTGGACGACGTGGGCCACGCCGGCCTTGCTGAGCGCGTCCGAGGCAGCCGCCTTGATGGTGTCGGCGGCGGCGCCGATGTGGGCGTACACCTCGTCGGTCGCCAGGCGCAGGGTCGTGAGGCCGGCGGTCGTGGCGATCGGGTTCCCCGAGAGCGTGCCCGCCTGGTAGACCGGGCCGTCCGGCGCGAGCCGCGACATCACGTCGGCGCGCCCGCCGAACGCGGCGGCCGGGAACCCGCCGCCCATCACCTTGCCGAAGGTGACCAGGTCGGGCCGCCAGCCCTCGACGGCGCCGTCGAGGCCCCACTGCCCGTGCCGGGAGGCGCGGAAGCCGGTCATCACCTCGTCGCTGACGAACAGCGCGCCGTGCCGGCGGCAGGTCTCCGCGAGGAACCGGTTGAAGCCGGGCTCCGGCGGGACGACGCCCATGTTGCCGGGGGCGGCCTCGGTGATCAGGCAGGCGATCCGGTCGCCGTGCTCGGCGAAGGCCTGCTCGACCGCGGCGCGGTCGTTGTACGGCAGCACCAGCGTCAGCGCGGTCGACGACTCCGGGACGCCCGGCGTGCCGGGGAGCGCGAACGTGGCCAGGCCGGACCCGGCGGACGCCAGCAACGAGTCGACGTGCCCGTGGTAGCACCCGGCGAACTTCACGACGACGTCGCGGCCGGTGAAGCCGCGCGCGAGCCGGATCGCCGACATCGTGGCCTCGGTGCCGGAGGACACGAACCGCACGCGCTCGACCGGCGCGCGGGAGACGATCTCCTCGGCCAGCTCGACCTCGGGCTCGGTGGGCGTGCCGTACGACGTCCCGCGGCCCACGGCCTCGAGCACCGCGGCCTGGACCTCGGGGTGGGCGTGCCCGAGCAGCATCGGGCCCCACGAGCAGATCAGGTCGACGTACTCGTTGCCGTCGACGTCGGTGAGCCACGCGCCGCGGGCCGAGCGGATGAACCGGGGCGTGCCGCCGACGGCGTTGAACGCGCGGACCGGCGAGTTCACGCCACCGGGGGTGACGGCGCGGGCGCGCTCGAAGAGCGCGGCGGAGCGGACGGGGTCCGTGATCGGCGGGACGGTCACCGGCTCATTGTCCCCGAGCGTGCCAACCGGGCCGCACCGAGGGGGCGGCAGCCTCGCGCCAGCGTGGCCGGGGCCACGTCGCGGGCGGGTCGCGAGGCGTTTCACCGTCATGGAGCGCGGGAAGGAGCGTCCCATGACCGACGGGCCCAGACACCGGCGTGCCACCGACCGTAACCGGTGGGTAACACGCTCGTTTGTATGGGCACCGCGTGACGAGGGACACGCGATCGTCGGGGAAACAGGGAGAGCAACGATGACGAAAGCGCGCTTCGGTCGTGGTCACAAGGCCATGGCACTCGTGCCGCTCGCCGTGCTGTCGGCCGCCTGGACGGCCAGCATCGCCGGCGTCGGCGCCACCACGGACATCGCCAGTGCGAGTGCCGAGCCCGAGACCCGGCTGCCGGACGGCTCGACCGTTCCCACGCAGGCGATCGAGGCACCGGCCAGCGTGTCCAGCTCCGGCGGCGTCGCCCCGGGCGTGCACGGCAACCCGCACCAGGCGGTGGCGACCGCGTCCACCTCGGGCATCCCGGCCGCCGCGCTCGCGGCGTACCAGCGCGCCGAGACCGTCATCAACTCCGCCGACAAGGGCTGCCACCTCTCGTGGCAGCTGGTCGCGGCGATCGGCCGGGTCGAGTCCGACCACGGCCGCACCAACGGCAACAGCCTCGACTCCCAGGGCGTCGCCCGCCCCGGCATCTTCGGCCCCGCGCTCGACGGCAGCAAGGGCACCAGCCGGATCGCCGACACCGACGCCGGGCAGTACGACGCGGACTCGAAGTTCGACCGCGCGATCGGCCCGATGCAGTTCATCCCGTCGACCTGGTCGGTCGTCGGCGTGGACGCCGACGGCGACGGCAAGCGCAACCCGCAGGACATCGACGACGCGGCGCTCGCGACCGCCGTCTACCTGTGCTCCGGCGACGACGACCTGTCGAAGGCCACCGGCCAGCGCGCCGCGGTCTACCGCTACAACCACTCGCAGTCCTACGTCGACCTCGTGCTGTCGATCATGAACGCCTACCTGGACGGCGAGTTCACCTCGGTGCCGAACGGCACCACCTCGGCGGGCTACCTCGTCCCGGCCGAGCACCCGGTGGCGCCGAAGGGCCCGAAGAAGCCCCCGCACCACAGCCAGCCGCAGGGCCAGCAGACCCAGGAGTCCACCCCGAGCACCACGCCGACCGAGCAGCCGACCCAGCAGCCGACCACGCCCGTCTCGCCGAACCCCGGCGGCGGCTCCGGCGGCTCCGGCGGCGGTGGTGGCGGCCTCGGCGGCACCGGCGTCCACCTGCCGACCCCGACGGTCCCGCCGCTCCCCTCGACCTCGGTCGAGCCGGTCGACCAGCTCCTCACCCACGCCCAGGCGGTCGTGCAGTGCGCGCTGGACGGCTACGTCGACAACATCCTGCGCGACGACGACCCGTTCGACCAGTGCGTCTACGACTACACGCACAAGTGAGCGCGTGACTGCCCGCTGATTCAGCGCAATTGCGCCGAGAAGCACCGGTTACCGAGCGGTAGCCGGTGCTTTTCCGTTCAATTGCGCCCGGGGAGCCCCGGAGCTGGCGACGACTGCGGGTTTCGGCTGCTGGCAGCCAGAACCCGCGCGACACGCCGGGGCGTGACGGCGTGTCGTGCGGGTTTCGGCTGCCAGCAGCCGAAACCCTCAGCGCGCGAGCAGCCGCGCCGCCTCGGCGGCCCAGTACGTGAGCACCACGTCCGCGCCGGCGCGGCGGATGGAGATCAGCGTCTCGAGGATCGCGGGCTCGCGGTCGATCCAGCCGTTCGCGGCCGCGGCCTCGAGCATGGCGTACTCCCCCGAGACGTTGTACGCCGCGACCGGGACGTCGACCGCGTCGCGGACCCGGCGCACCACGTCGAGGTAGGGCAGCGCGGGCTTGACCATCACCAGGTCGGCGCCCTGCTCGACGTCGAGCAGCGCCTCCCGGACGCCCTCAACGGCGTTCGCGGCGTCCTGCTGGTAGGTACGGCGGTCGCCCTGGAGCGAGGAGTCCACGGCTTCGCGGAACGGGCCGAAGAACGCCGAGGCGTACTTCGCGGAGTACGCGAGGATCGAGACGTCGGTGTGGCCGGCGGCGTCCAGGGCGGACCGGATCACGCGGACCTGGCCGTCCATCATCCCGCTGGGACCGACCATGTGGACCCCGGCGTTCGCCTGGGCGACGGCCATGTCGGCGTACACCTCGAGGGTGCGGTCGTTGTCGACGCGGCCGTCGGGGGTGAGCACGCCGCAGTGGCCGTGCGAGGTGAACTCGTCGAGGCACAGGTCGCTCATCACCGTGATCGCGTCGCCGACCTCGGCGACCACGTCGGCGATCGCGACGTTGAGGATGCCGGCCGCGTCGCAGGCGCCGGTGCCGAGCTCGTCCTTGGTCGACGGGACGCCGAAGAGCATCAGGCCGCCCAGCCCGAGCGAGGCCGCCTCCGCGGCGGCCGCACGCAGGGAGTCGCGCGTGTGCTGGACGACGCCCGGCATCGACGAGATCGGCTGCGGCTCGGTGAGACCCTCGCGCACGAAGACCGGCAGGATCAGCTGCCGGGCCTCGAGCGAGGTCTCCGCGACCATCCGCCGCAGCGCCGCGGTGGTCCGCAGGCGCCGCGGCCGGATCGAGGGACCCAGGGACCCGGACGACGAGGGCGAGCTCATCGCGAGGTGCTGGCCTTCCGGCGCGCCGAGGGCTTGCGGTCGGACGGCTTGGTGACCGGCTGGCCGGCCTCCACCATCGCGATCCGGCGCGCGGCACCGAAGTCCGCGAGCGCGTCGACCAGCTCGTCGACGTCCGGCTTCGGGGCCAGGACGTCGACCCGCAGGCCGTGCTCCTCCGCGGTCTTCGCGGTCGCGGGGCCGATCACGGCGATCACCGTCGACGGGTGCGGCTTGCCGGCGATGCCGACCAGGTTGCGCACCGTCGAGGACGACGTGAACACGACGGCGTCGAACTTGCCGGTCTTGATCGCGTCGCGGGTCGGGGCCGGCGGCGGCGCGGCCCGGACGGTGCGGTACGCCGTGACGTCGTCGCACTCCCACCCGAGGTCGATCAGGCCCGCGACGAGGTTCTCGGTCGCGATGTCGGCGCGCGGCAGGAAGACCCGGTTGATCGGGTCGAGCAGCTCGTCGTACTCGGGCCAGTCCGCGAGCAGGCCGGCGGCGGACTGCTCGCCCGACGGCACCAGGTCGGCGCGCAGGCCCCAGTCGGCGATCGCCTGGGCGGTCTTGTCGCCGACCGCGGCGATCTTGAGCCCGGAGAACGCGCGGGCGTCGAGGCCGTACTCCTCGAACTTCTCGCGCACCGCACGGACGGCGTTGACCGAGGTGAACGCGATCCACTCGTAGCGGCCCTCGACCAGGCCGCGGACGGCCTTGTCCATCTGCTGCGGGTTGCGGGGCGGCTCGACCGAGATGGTCGGGACCTCGTCGGGCACCGCGCCGTAGCCGCGCAGCCGCTGCGACAGCGAGCCGGCCTGCTCCTTGGTGCGCGGCACCAGGACCCGCCAGCCGAACAGCGGCTTGGTCTCGAACCACGACAGCGTCTCGCGCAGGTCGACGACGTCGCCGACGACGGTGACCGCCGGCGGCGCCATCCGGGCGGCGCGCGCGTCGGCGCCGATGCGCTCCAGCGTGGAGGTGACGGTGGCCTGCTCGGTGGTGGTGCCGACGCGGGTCATCGCGACCGGGGTCTCGGGCGAGCGCCCGGCGGCGACCAGCGCCTTGGCGATGTCGGCGATCTGACCCACGGCCGAGAGCAGCACCAGGGTGCGCTTGCCGGCGTACTGCGACCAGTCGACCTTGTCACCACAGGTGATGACGGCGACCTCGCGGTGGTCCTTGGTGGTGAGCGGGATGCCGGCGTACGCCGGGACCGCGCTGACCGAGGACACCCCGGGCACGATCTCGAAGGCGATGCCCGCCTTGACGCAGGCCTGGGCCTCCTCGGGGCCGGACGCGTAGAGGAACGGGTCGCCGGCCATCAGGCGCACGACGCGCAGGCCGCGCTTGGCCTGCCTGACGACCACCTTCGCGCGGGCGGCGTGGGTCAGCGGCTGGCCGTCCTCGCCGAACCCGCCGTCGACGAGCTCGGGCCCGTCCTCGGTGGCGCCGCGCACGGCGCGGACCAGCTCGGCGTGCTCGGGCAGCTCGGTGACCACGACGTCGGCCTGCTGCAGCAGGTCCACGGCGCGCACGGTCAGCAGGCCGGGGTCGCCCGGACCGCTGCCGACGAACGACACCGTGCCTCGGGTGGTGGTGGTCTTGCCTCGCGTCATGCGTTCTGCCTCTTGTCTGTTGCTGCTGTCAGTCCTGCTGCTCCGTCGGCGAGCATCTCGTCCGCCAGCCGGGTCCCGACGCCCTCCGCGTCGGCGGGCTTCCCGGTGGCGGACATCCGCACCGAGAGGCCCCCGTCGAGTGAGAGCGCCACCGCTCGCACCCACAGCTCCTCGCCGTCCTCGCCCTCGGCCACCTCGGCCAGTGCCCCGATCGGCGCCGAGCACCCGCCCTCGAGGGTGGCCAGGACCGCCCGCTCGGCCGTCACCACGGCACGGGCGTGCGGGTCGTCCAGGGCCGCCGCGAGCTCGTCCCCCAGCGCCTCCCCGGCCCGGCACTCCACCGCGAGCGCACCCTGCCCCGGTGCGGGCAGCATCTGCAGCGGGTCGAGCACCTCGGTCGCCTCGTCGAGGCGGCCGATCCGGGCCAGCCCGGCCCGGGCCAGCACGACGGCGTCGTACTCCCCGGAGCGGACCTTGCCGATCCGGGTGTCGACGTTGCCACGAACGCCGACCACGTCCAAACCGAGGCCGAGCGCGTGCAGCTGCGCGGCTCGGCGCGGCGACCCGGTGCCGACCCGGCTGCCCGCCGGCAGCTCGCCGAGCGTGAGCCCGTCCCGGGCGACGACCACGTCGCGGGGGTCCTCGCGGCCCGGGATCGCGGCGAGCGCGATGCCGTCGGCGGCGTAGGTCGGGAGGTCCTTGAGCGAGTGCACGGCGACGTCGACGCGACCGTCGAGCAGCGCGTCGCGCAGGGCGGAGACGAACACACCGGTCGAGGACGCGCCCGCCAGCGGGGTCCCGGCGGCCTGGCTGCGGTCGCCCTCGGTGCTGATCTCGACCAGCTCGACCTCGCGGCCCAGGCGCTCCCGGATCTGGTCGGCGACCAGCTGGGACTGGGTGGTGGCGAGGACGGAGGCGCGGGTGCCGATCCGGATCGTGGGGGCGGTCATTCGAGCCCCTCCGCCCGGGTCATCGCGTCGACCGCGTCGGGGTGGAGCGAGAACAGCTCGGCGAGCGCGGCGGCGTACGACACCGCGCCCGTCTCGTTCGCGAGCTCCTTGACCCGCACCGTCGGCTGGTGGAGCAGCTTGTCGGCGACCCGGCGCACGGTGTGCAGCACCTCGGCACGGGTGGCCTCGTCGAGGTCGGGGAGCCGGCCGGCGAGACGCTCCATCTCGGCGTCGACCACCGAGGTGGCCATCGAGCGGAGCGCGATCACGGTCGGGGTGACGCTGGACTGTCGGCGGGCACCGAGGAACGCCGCGACCTCCTGGCCGACGATCCGGCGGACCTCCTGGACCTCGCGGCCCGCGTCGGAGTCGCGCAGCTCCTCGGCCAGCTCGGCCAGGTTGATCAGGGTGACGCCCGGCAGCTCGGCGACCGTCGGGTCGACGTCGTGCGGCAGCGCGAGGTCGATGAGCGCGAGCTCGCGGCCGCCGGAGACCGCGGCCTCGACCGCCTCGCGGGTCACCAGCACGCCCGTCGAGCCGGTGCAGGACACCACGACGTCGGCGAGGGCGAGCTCGGCCTCGAGGTCCGCGAGCGCGGCCGCGCGGGCGCCGTACTCCTCGGCGAGGCGGTCGGCGTTGCCGGCGGTGCGGTTGGCGACGGTGATGCTGGCGGCGCCGCGACGGGCGACCGTCGCGGTGGCGAGGCCGGCCATCGCCCCGGCGCCCAGCACGAGCACGCGCTTGCCACCCAGGTCGCCGACGGCGGCGTGGCTGCGGTCGAGCGCGGCGGTCACCAGGGACGGCGCCGCGCGGTCGATGTCGGTCTCGGCGCGGGCGCGCTTGCCGACCCGCAGCGCCTGCTGGAACAGCACGTTCAGCGCGGGACCGACGGTGCCGATCTCCTGCCCCGAGCTGAGCGCGTCGCGGGCCTGGCCGAGGATCTGGCCCTCGCCGAGCGCCATCGAGTCGAGGCCGGCGACCACCTGGAACAGGTGCGACACCGCGCCGTCGTCGTAGTGCACGTACAGGTGCGGCAGCATCGACTCGGTGGGCTCGCCGGAGCGCTCGACGAGCAGCCGGGAGACCTCCTCGACCGACCCGTGGAACCGGTCGACCTCGGCGTAGATCTCGATCCGGTTGCAGGTCGCGATCACGGTCGCCTCGGTGACGTGCTCGCAGGCCGCGACGTCGTCGATGAGCTTGTGCACGCCCTCGGTGTCCAGCGCGATCCGCTCCAGGAGGGCGACGGGCGCGGACTTGTGGGACATGCCGACGACCAGGACGCTCATGCCGTCGCCCCCTTGCGCTGCTCGTGGTAGGCGAGGATCTGCAGCTCGATGGACAGGTCCACCTTGCGTACGTCGACCTGGGCCGGGACGTTCAGCACGATGGGCGCGAAGTTCAGGATGCTGGTGATGCCGCACGCGACCATCCGGTCGGCGACGTCCTGCGCGGCGAGCGCCGGGGTCGCGATCACGCCGATGGCCACGGAGTGCTCGTGCGCGATCCGCTCGAGGTCGTCGAAGGGCCGCACCTCGAGGCCGGCCACGACCTCGTCACGGCGGGCCGGGTCGGCGTCCAGCAGCGCGACCACGCGGAAGCCGCGGCTGCGGAAGCCGGAGTAGTTGGCGAGGGCCTGGCCCAGGTTGCCGATGCCGACGATGACGACCGGCCAGTCCTGGGTCACACCGATCTCACGGGCGATCTGGTAGCGCAGGTAGTCGACGTCGTAGCCGACCCCGCGGGTGCCGTAGCTGCCGAGGTACGACAGGTCCTTGCGCAGCTTGGCGCTGTTCACACCGGCCGCCACCGCGAGGTCCTCGCTGGAGCAGGTGCCGATGCCCTGCTCCGAGAGCGTGGTGAGGGCCCGGAGGTAGACGGGCAGTCGCGCGACGGTGGCCTCGGGGATGTCCCGGGCACTCTCGGGGGAGGTCCGTGCGGTCACTGCTGCTCTTTCCATGCCAGGGGCTTGGGCCGTCGTCGGGCACGGCAGACAGCGCTCGGATAGAGTGCCGATCCGCGCCCGGCGGCTCGTTCACTGTAGGAGTTTGTGAACAGGAGAACAAACTGGGACGGCGTCGTCCCACGCCCTTCGCTAGCACCTGTGAGATGGCCCACGCGAGCGGGGTGGCCTAACCCCCGAGAGCGGTGCGCAGGCGCTGCTCGTCGACCCGCCAGAAGTCGTGCTGGCGACCGTCGACGAACGTCACCGGGACCTCCTCGCCGAACCGCTCGACGAGCGCGGGGTCGGAGTCGATGAAGACCTCGTCGTACTGCTCGCCGAGGTCGGCGCAGACCCGCTCGATCACCGCCCGGGCGTCCTCGCAGAGGTGGCAGCCGGGCCTCGAGTAGAGCGTGACCCGCGCGGTCATCGCGCCGTCATCCCAGCAGCCCGAGGTTCCGCCGGCGCTCGATGCCGCGCAGCCGGCCCTTCTGCACCTTGCCGGTGACGGTCTTCGGGAGCTCGTCGACGACCTCGACCCGCGCGGGCCGCTTGAACCGTGCGAGCCGGTCGGCGCAGTGCTCCCGCACCGCCGACTCGACGGTGTCCGGGTCGGCGCCGGGGGCACGGACGTAGGCGACCACGGCCTCCCCCGTCTGCGGGTCCTCGACGCCGATCACCGCGACGTCCACGACGCCGGGCACCTCGTCGATCACGTCCTCGACCTCGGTCGGGTAGACGTTGAAGCCGCTGACGATGATGAGCTCCTTGAGCCGGTCGACCAGGAACAGGTCGCCGTCCCGGTCGAGGAAGCCGACGTCGCCGGTGGACCACCAGCCGTCCTCGTCCGGCCCGCCGTCGCCGTCGGGCCAGTAGCCGCTGAACAGGTTGGCGCCGCGGACCTGGATCTCGCCGGGGTCGTCGCCCTCGGGGGACCTTCCGGCCTCGTCGACCAGCCGCAGCTCGACGCCGGGCAGCGCCGCGCCGACCGAGCCGGCCTTCGGCGCCGTGCTGCACAGGGTGCTGGTGACCACCGGCGACGCCTCGGTGAGGCCGTAGCCCTGGTGCACCGGGATGCCGGTGCGCGCGGTGAACCGGTCCACGACCTCGCCCGCCAGCGGCGCCGAGCCGGACAGGACCAGGCGCACCGGGCCGAGGTGCTCGGCGAGGTCGGCCTCGTCCTCCCAGTACGCGAACACCGGCGGGGCCACCGGCACCACGCTGCACGCCTCGTCGTCGATCAGGCCGAGGGTCTCGTGCGGGTCGAAGCGGTCCACGAGCACCAGCCGTGCCCGGTGCCGCAGCACGCCACCGAGCACGGCGTTCAGGCCGTACACGTGGAACAGCGGCAGCACGCCGAGCACCACGTCGTCGCCGTGCATCATCGGCGGCTCGACCGCGGCGACCTGCTCGAGGTTCGCGAGCAGTGCGCGGTGGGTGAGCATCGCAGCGCGGGGGCGGCCGGAGGTGCCGCTGGTGTAGAGCAGGGCGGCGAGCTTCTCGGGGTCCTGGAGAGGCGGCACCGGACGTGCCGGCGCGGCCCGCAGCTCGTCGTACGACGCCTCACCGATGACCACCAGGCGGCGCGGCGACGCCAGGGACGACAGCGCCTCGCGGACGGTGCCGGCGGTGGCGGGGTCGGCGACCACCACCCGTGACCCGGAGTCCTCGAGCATCCGCGCGAGCTCCCCGGCCGTGGAACCCGGGTTCACCGGCACGGCGACGGCCTGGGCGCGCAGCACCCCGAGGTACGTCGTGACGAACTCCAGCCGGTTGCCGGCGACGAGCATCACGCGCTGGCCGCCGACGACGCCCGCGACCCCGAGCCCCGTGGCGATCCGGCCGACCTCGTCCTCGAGACCGGCCCAGGTCAGCGACCGCCCGCCGGACTCCACCACGGCGAGCCGCTCGGGCTGCTCCGCGGCGGCCGCAGCGACCAGCTCGGCGATGTCACGCACTCCGGACATGGGCGCGATCCTTCCACAGCGCGGGCGCGGCGGGACGGGCACCGGCTCTCGCCCGCGCCACTAGGCTGCGCGGTGTGAGCGACAAGCGCCCGCGGCCGCGCAACCTCCAGCTCCGGTCGGTGCTGGCCGGCGAGGCGGCCGCGGCCGCCGCCGAGGTGGAGTCCGCGCTGACGGCGCCCCACGACCCCCGGGCGGCCGCGTTCTTCGACGTCGACAACACCGTGATGCAGGGCGCGAGCATCTTCCACCTCGCCCGCGGCCTGCACCGGCGGCAGTTCTTCTCGACCCGGGAGATCCTCGGCGCGGCGTGGAAGCAGGCGTACTTCCGCGTCGTGGGCGTCGAGGACCCCGACCACGTCGCCGGCGCACGCGCGTCCGCGCTCGGGTTCATCGCCGGCCACACCGTGACCGAGCTGCAGGACCTCGGCGAGGAGATCTTCGAGGAGGCGATGGCCGACCGGATCTGGCCCGGCACCCGGGCCCTCGCCCAGCTGCACCTCGACGAGGGGCAGCGGGTGTGGCTGGTGACCGCGGCGCCGATCGAGATCGCCCAGATCATCGCCCGCCGCCTCGGGCTCACGGGCGCGATGGGCACCGTGGCCGAGCATGAGGACGGGGTCTACACGGGCCGGCTGGTCGGGGACCTGCTGCACGGTCCGGCCAAGGCCGAGGCGATCCGGGCGCTGGCCGATCGCGAGGGGCTCGACCTGCGCCGCTGCTCGGCCTACTCCGACTCCTACAACGACCTGCCGATGCTGTCGCTGGTCGGCGACCCGTGCGCGATCAACCCGGACGCGAAGCTGCGGGCGCACGCGCGCGACCAGGGCTGGCGGATCCACGACTACCGGACCGGGCGGAAGGCCGTGCGCAGCGGCCTGGTCGTCGGCGCGGTCGCGGGCGCGGTCTCCGGCGCGGTGGCCGCCCGGACGGCGATCCGTGGAAAGCGGCACTGATCGTCCGGTTCCCAGATGCGTAACTCCCGTTTACGATGGGAAGGGCTTCGGGGGAAGCTTCTTGGGAGGATGTCGATCCATGTCGTGGGAGGAGAGCGACGTCGTGCGCGGGCTGGACGCCCTGCGCCGGCTCGTCGCCCAGGTGCTGCTCGGTGAGCACCTCGCCCTCTCCGGCGCGCCCGGGATCCTCCTCACCGAGGCCGCCACCGGCGGCCGCGCGGACACCGGCACCGGCCGGGGGCCCGGTGGCACCGGCAGCGGCGGCGGGTACGACGACGCCGACCTCGCCGCCTCCTCGGAGGAGGACGAGGCCGAGCGCTCCCGGCTGATCGCGCTGGTGGAGCTGGCCCGCGGCGGCGACTCCGACGCGTTCGGGATGCTCTACGACCACTACCAGCCGTCGGTCTACCGGTTCCTGTTCTACCGGACCCGCTCCAGCACCCTGGCCGAGGACCTCACCTCGGAGACGTTCTTCCGCGCGCTGCGCAGCATGAACAACTTCCGGTGGCAGGGCAAGGACTTCGGCGCGTGGCTGATGACCATCGCCCGCAACCTGGCCACCGACCACTTCAAGGCCGGCCGCACCCGCCTCGAGCTCACGACCGAGGACATGGCGCTGCACGACGACGCCACCGAGGGCCCCGAGTCCACGGTGCTCGCCGGGCTCACCAACGAGATCCTGCTCAACGCGCTGACCGAGCTGCCGCCGGAGCAGCGCGACTGCCTGGTGATGCGGTTCCTCCAGGGCATGAGCATCGCCGAGACGGCCGCGGTCCTGGGCCGTTCGGACGGCGCCGTGAAGCAGCTCCAGCTGCGCGGGGTCCGCAACCTCGCCAAGCTGATGCCGGAAGGGCTCCGGGACTGATGGCGCGCCGTGACGTAATCGTTTACACCGAGGGCGGTCTCCCCGTAACTTCGCCGCCTCGCCCGTCGTTGAGGTCGACATGACATGGGGCTTCACGGCGCAACGGCGCGCCGACGAGTTCAACGACCTGGTCGAGGCCCCCTCGACCGATCGGCAGGCGACCCGTGACACCGACCTGCTGGAGCTGGTCGGCGCCCTGCGGACCGTTCCGCAGGTGACCGCGCGGCCGGAGTTCGTCGCCGACCTCCGGGCGCAGCTGATGGCCGAGGCCGCGACCGCGCTCGTGCCGGCCGACACCTCGAGGCTCCGGCTCCCCGAGCGCCGCCCGACCCGTGAGCGCCGGTTCGCCGCCGTGGTCGGCGGCATCGCCGTCGTCGGCGTCACCGCCGGCGTGGCCGTCGCCTCGCAGGGCGCCCTGCCCGGCGACTCGCTCTACCCGATCAAGCGGGTCATCGAGAGCGCGCACACCGGCCTGTCGGTCGGCGAGGGCAGCAAGGGCGCCACGATGCTCGGCAACGCCGCCGACCGCCTCGACGAGGTGGACGCGCTGACCCGCCAGGACCACCTCGGCGACGACCTGCGGATCGCCGACACCCTCAACACGTTCACCGACCAGGCGACCGAGGCCTCCGACCTGCTGCTCGCCGACTACGCCCACACCGGCGACGCCGACTCGATCGCCACGCTGCGCGACTTCGCGTCCTCGAGCCTCGACCGGCTCGCGGCCCTCGAGCCGCTGGTGCCCGCCGAGGCCCGCGACGAGCTGATCCGGGCCGCCCGGATCATGCAGACGATCGACGCCGAGGCGGCGCAGCGCTGCCCGACCTGCGGCGGCACGCCCATCGAGACGATCCCCCCGATCCTCGCCTCCGCGCAGGAGAACATCTTCGTCCCGACGGCACCGCAGCCGACCACGAAGCCCGAGCACGAGAAGAAGGGCGGCAAGCACACCGGCGACGGTGGCCGTCCCAACCTGCCGGACGTCGACCCGGGCGACCTCGGTCCGGGCAGCGTGTCCGACCCGGGCAGCGGGCAGTCGCCCGCGCCGTCCGGCGACTCCAACCCGCTCCAGACGATCACCGACACCCTCACCGGCGGCGGCTCCCACCAGCCGTCGAACAGCCCGTCGCTGCCCAGCGTCGGTGACGTGGTCGACGGTGTCAGCGACGGGGTCGGCGGCATCCTGGAGGGCGTCGTCGGTGGCCTGACCGGCCAGCAGACCTCGGCGCCCTGACGGCCCCGGTCCCGGGTCAGCTCGTCAGCGGAAGACCGACTGGCGCTGCATGAGCAGCGTGTAGAGGGTCTGCTGGATCGTCTCGCGCACCTGGTCGGTGACGTTGAAGACCAGCATCGGGTCGTCCGCCGCACCCGGCTCGAACTCGTCGGTGCGGATCGGCTCGCCGAACTCCAGCAGCCACTTCGACGGCAGCGGCACCAGCCCGAGCGGGCCGAAGAGCGGGAACAGTGGCGTGATCGGGATGTACGGCAGGCCGAGCAGTCGCGCCAGCGACGGCAGGTTGCCGACCAGCGGGTAGATCTCCTCGGCGCCCACGACCGACAGCGGCACGATCGGGACGCCGGTGCGCAGCGCGGCGGAGACGAAGCCGCCGCGGCCGAACCGCTGCAGCTTGTAGCGCTGGGAGTACGGCTTGCCGATGCCCTTGAAGCCCTCGGGCCAGACACCGACCAGCTCGCCGCCGCGCAGCATCCGCTCGGCGTCCTCGCTGCAGGCCAGCGTGGCGCCGGTACGACGGGCCATGGTGCTCACGAGCGGGAGGCGGAACACCAGGTCGGCGCCGAGCGGACGCAGGAACCGGCCGGTCGTGTCGTGGATGGACACCATCGTCATCAGCCCGTCGACCGGGATGGTGCCGGAGTGGTTGGAGACGACCAGCGCGCCGCCCTCGCTGGGGATGTTCTCGGCGCCCCGCACCTCCACGCGGAACCACTTCTCCGCGATCGGCCGCAGGGTGGCCATGAGGAACCGCTCGGTGACCTCCGGGTCGAAGCCGTACTCGTCGACCTCGTAGGCGCCGGTCAGCCGGCGACGCAGGAACGCGAGGAACCGGGCGAGCTGGGGCTCCCACTGCTCGCCGAAGACCTCGGCGGCGGCCCCCTGGAGCGCGGCCAGCCACTCGGTGGCGGGGATGCCGCCGGCCGGAGCGCGGTCGACGGCGAGCACGGGCGGGCGCTCGGCCTCGACGGGGCCGGCCTGCGGGGTCGGCTGCTGGGCGGGCTGCGGGTCGCTCGAGCCGGCCGCCTCGGCAGCCGGCTGCCTCGGCGGCGCCTTCTTCGCCGGCGCCTTCCGGGGCGGTGCCGCCTTCTTGGCCGGCTGCTTCGGCGCCAGCCCGCGGGCGGCGGAGGACGGCTGCGCGCTGCCGGAGCCGCGGCCCGGACGGCCGCGGGTGCCGATCGGGATGATCTCGGCGTCACCCATGGACGATTCCCCCCTCGGGATCGGTCTCGGGCAGGCCGGCGGCGACACGCGCCAGGACCTTCTCGGCGTGACCGCCGGTGGGCGTCAGCGCGGCGCCGAAGTCAGCGAGGGCCTCGGCCGTGGAGTACGTCGGCTCGAAGCCGAGATCGGTGCGCATCCGGGTCGTGTCGACGCCGCGCCCGTAGGTGATCAGCGCCAGCAGCTCCGGCGTCAGATCGGTGACCCGCGCGGACCGCAGCGCCGCGCCGACCCCGCCCAGGGCGAACGACGGCAGGGCGACCGAGGCGCGCTGCAGTCGGCGTACGGCCTGGGAGAGGGTCACGACGCCGTCACCGGCGACGTTGAAGGTGCCGGCGACGTCGGTGCCGACCGCGTGGCACAGGACGCCGACCAGGTCGCGCTCGTGCAGGAACTGCAGGCGCGGGTCGAAGCCGAGCACGGTGGGCACGACCGGGAGCCGGAGGTACGACGTGAGCGGGCTGACCACGTGGCGTCCGACCACGTTGGCGGCGCGGATGGTCGTCACCCGGACGTCAGGGCGACGGCGGGCGAACCCGCGCACGTAGCTCTCGATCTCGGCGACGTCCTTGGCGTACCCGGCCCGCGGCGCGCGCCGCGGCTGCATGGCCTCGGTGAACATGGCCGGGTCACGGCTGCTGGCGCCGTACATCGTGGTCGAGGACTTCACGACGAGGGTGCGCAGCCCCGGCGCCTTCTGGCAGGCGGCCAGGAGCTGCATCGTCCCGATGACGTTGAGCTCCTTCATCGTGTTCCGCCCGCCGGCGGTGCCGGGGGTGGCGATGACGCTCATGTGGACGACGGTGTCGACGTCCTCCTTGACGATCACCTTGGCGATGACCGGGTTGCGGATGTCCGCACGCACGAAGGAGACGTCACCGATGTCGCCGCGCGGCGGCACCGCGTCCACGCCGACCACCCGGGCGACGCCCGGCTGGGCGGCCACCGCACGCGCGAAGCGCCGGCCGAGGTCGCGTGAGACCCCGGTGACCAGGACGACCCTGCCGGCGCTGCCCATGCGGCGTGCGCGGACTACTTGCCGAGCTTGCGACGCTGGACGCGCGTCTTCTTGAGCAGCTTGCGGTGCTTCTTCTTGGCCATGCGCTTGCGCCGCTTCTTGATGACAGAACCCACAGGGAAACCTTTCAACGCAGTACTGCGGTCCCCCGGACCGGCCCGTGGGACCGGCCAAGCCTATCCGCCATCTCCGGACACGAAGAATCGGCCGGTCGGATCTGGACCGGTCGGCGCTGGGGCCGGTGGTCAGCCGGCGCTGTAGAAGCTCTTGCGCAGGTAGTCGTCGACGTCCTTCTCCAGGACGCGGAAGGAGCGGCCGACCCGGACGGCGGGGAGCTCGCCGTTGTGGACCAGCCGGTACACGGTCATCTTCGACACGCGCATCATGGCCGCCACTTCGGCGACGGTGAGGAACTTGGACTCGGAGATGTCCCCGGGGCTGCTAGCCATCGTGCACCGATACTTTCTGTCTGACGCGCCACCGGCTTCCCCACCGGTGAGTGCACGCGTCGCGCTTCCGTGAGAATAGAGCCTGATGTGACTCGTGGGGAAGAGGTTCACCAAAGTCACCCACGGGACACGGCGTGTCCGCTTGATCTGGGCGGCCGCGGGACTACGGCAACGGGTCGAGCCCGTGGAGCGGGAAGGCCTCCATCCGGGTCGCGTGGATCGTGCGGTCCAGCCACGTCTCGGGGTCGTACCCCTCGCTCCAGTCCCGGTACGCCGGGGTCCGGCCGTCGGTCATCCGGTACGGCGCGACCCGGCCCAGCGCGGTGCGCACGTGCTCGCGCCACGCGCCGGGGGTGTCGGTGAGCGGGTCCAGCGGGTTGCCGCCGACGATCGCCAGCAGGTGGGTCCACGCGCGCGGCACCACCTCGACGAGCGCGTAGCCACCGCCCCCGGTGACGACCCAGCGCCCGTCGCTGACCTCGTGGGCGAGCTCGTGGAGGGCGAGGTACGCCGCGCGCTGACCGTCCACGGTGAGGCTGAGGTGGGCCAGCGGGTCCTCGACGTGGGAGTCGCAGCCGTGCTGGGTGACCAGGACGTCGGGGCGGAACTCGCGCAGCAGCGGCGGCACGACCGCGTGGAACGCGCGCAGCCAGCCCCCGTCGCCGGTCCCGGGCGGGAGCGCGACGTTGACCGCCGACCCGAGGGCGTCGGGGCCGCCGAGGTCCTTCGGGAAGCCGGTGCCCGGGAACAGCATCTGCCCGGTCTCGTGCAGGGAGATCGTCAGCACGCGCGGGTCGTCCCAGAAGATCCGCTCCACCCCGTCGCCGTGGTGGACGTCGACGTCGACGTACGCGACCCGCTCGGCGCCCTGGTCGAGCAGGTGCTGGATGCCGATCGCGACGTCGTTGTAGATGCAGAACCCGCTGGCCCGGCCGCGCATCGCGTGGTGGAGGCCGCCGGTGATGTTGGCCGCGTGCAGCGAGTCGCCGGCCCAGACCCGTCGGAACGCCTCGAGGCTGGCGCCCACGATGTGGGCGGCCGCGCGGTGCATCCCCGGGAACACCGGGTTGTCGTCGGTGCCGAGGCCGCGCGGCTCGTTGTACGCGGCCTTCTGGACCGCCTCGATCAGCACCGCGTCGTGGACCCGGGCGATCTCGTCGTCGGTCGCGATCGGTGCCGGCACCCGGGTCAGCCGTCCGCCCACCACGCCGAGCTCGTCGGCCAGCCGCATGGTGAGGTCCACACGCACCGGCGCCATCGGGTGCGCGGGCCCGAAGTCGTACTCGGTCAGGCTCGGGTCGAAGACCACCGCCGCGGGGCCGGAACACTCCATGCCGTCGACGCTACCGCTACGCTGTGACCGTGCTGACGCGTCCCACGTCCTGGTGGCCCGCCTGAGGGCGGACCACCTCTCGACGCGCACGCACGTCACCCATCGGCCGCCCACGGGCGGCCGTTCTCGTTTCCCGTCGACCCGTGGGCTCTCACCACCAGGAGATCCCATGACCCGCACGCTGTCCCTCCTCACGCCGTCCGGCCGGCTCACCCTCGGCAGCTATCTCGGCGCACTGCTGCCCATGTGCCGGCGGCAGGACGACGCCTTCTACGGCGTATCCGACCTGCACGCGATGACGACCGCCCACGACCCGGCGCTGCTGCGCACCTACGCCGACGAGACCGCCACGCTGTTCCTCGCGGCCGGGCTCGACCGGGCCACGCTCTTCCGGCAGAGCCACGTGCCGGCGCACGCGCAGCTGGCCTACCTCCTGGAGTGCGTGGCGACCACCGGCGAGCTGAACCGGATGATCCAGTTCAAGGAGAAGGGCCGCGGGGTCGACTCGACCCGGGTCTCGCTGTTCACCTACCCGGCCCTGATGGCGGCCGACATCCTGCTCTACCGGCCCGAACAGGTTCCGGTCGGCGCCGACCAGCGCCAGCACGTCGAGCTGACCCGCGACCTCGCGCTCCGCTTCAACCGCCGGTACGGCGAGGTGTTCACGGTCCCGGAGGTGGTGACCGCCGCGGACGGCTCCGCGCGGGTGATGGACCTGCTCGACCCGACCCGGAAGATGTCGAAGTCGGCCGACGCCGCGGGCTCGGTCCACCTGCTCGACCCGCCGGACGTCGTTCGCCGGAAGGTGGCCCGCGCCGTCACCGACTCCGACACCGGGCCGTCGGCGGTCCGCTCCGACCCGGCGAAGCCGGGGGTGACGAACCTGCTCGACGTCCTCGCCGCGTGCGGCGGCTCGGCGGAGGGCATCACGACGTACGGCGCCCTCAAGCGGGCGGTCACCGACGCCGTCGTCGCGGAGCTCGAGCCCTTGCAGAAGCGGTACGCCGAGCTGGCGGCCGACCCGGCGTACGTCACCGGGGTCTTCGAGCGCGGCGCCGCGCGGTGCCGCGAGGTCACCGCGCCGGTCCTGGCGGCCGCGCAGGCGGCGATCGGGCTCTAAAGTCTTGAACATGTTCAAAAACTGTCCTACGGTGAGCGCACGGCAGTTTTGAACATGTTCAAGAAAGCGAGACCACCGTGACCTGGACCGTCGGCGCCTACGTCGTCTACCTGCTGATCACCGTCCCCCTCACCATCTGGGTGGCGACCACCCTGTCCCGCAACGGGCGGGTCTTCCTCGAGGACGTCTTCGGCGGCGACGACGCCCTGGCCCACGCGGTCAACCGGCTGCTCGTGGTCGGGTTCTACCTGCTGAACCTGGGCTTCGTGATGCTGTTCCTGCGGATCAGCGAGCCGGTCCCCGACCTCGGCGGGATGTTCGAGACGCTGAGCGTCAAGGTCGGCGTGGTCACGCTGACGCTCGGCGTGCTGCACTTCCTCAACGTCTACGTCTTCAACGCGATCCGCCGGCGCAGCCGCCTGGAGCGCACCCGGGTGGCGCCGGTGCCGCCGCAGGGCTTCCTGCCGCCGCAGCAGCCGGCGTACCCCGTCTGACGGCCCGGCCCGACGACCATGACCGTCGACGCGCTCACCGTGCTGACCGACACCGACTGCCCGCTGTGCCGGTCCTTCGCCGGCTGGCTGGCCCGGCAGCCGCTGCTGGTGCCCCTCGACCTGGTCGCCGCCGGGTCGGCCGAGGCCGAGCGGCGGTTCCCGGGAGTCGACCACGCCCGCACGCTCACCGAGGTGACCGTGGTCGGCGCCGACGGCGCGGTCTGGACGCGGGAGCACGCCTGGGTGATGTGCCTGTGGGCGACCCGGTCCCACCGAGGGATGGCCGAGCGGCTGGCCCACCCGCGGCTGCTGCCGCTGGCCCGGGGAGCGGCGCTCAGCGCCGCGGGGCTCCGCCACCTGCTCGGGAGCGGGACGACCGGAGGGGGTGACTACGCTGACGACCGTGCCGGAACCTGCCCGCTCCCCCAAGGCTGAGCAGACCCGGCGGACCATCGTGGACGCGGCGCTGCGCCTGTTCAACCGCGACGGCTACGGACGGACCACGATGCGCGCGATCGCGGCCGAGGCAGGCGTCTCGTTGGGCAACGCCTACTACTACTTCGGGTCCAAGGAGCACCTGATCCAGGCGTTCTACGACCAGCTCCAGGTCGAGCACGCCACCGCCGCCGAGCGGGTGCTCGAGCGCCACCGCCGGTTCGACGAGCGGCTGCAGGGCGTCCTGCGCGCCTGGCTCGAGGTCGCCGAGCCGCACCACGAGTTCGCGGGCGAGTTCTTCCGCAACGCCGCCGACCCGCACAGCCCGCTCTCGCCGTTCAGCCCCGAGTCCGCGCCGGCCCGCGACGCGAGCATCGCGTTGTTCGCCCGGCTCGTCGACGAGTCCGACGCGAAGCCGGTCGCGGCGCTGAAGCCGGAGCTGCCGCAGCTGCTCTGGCTGCTGCAGATGGGCGTGGTGCTGTTCTGGGTGTACGACGACAGCCCGCACCAGCAGCGCAGCCACGCCCTGGTCACCCGGATCGTGCCGATCGTCGACCGGATGGTGAAGCTGTCCCGCCTGCCCGTGATCCGCGGCGTGATCGACGACGTCGTCGGGCTGGTCCACGCGCTCCGGTCGCCGTCGTGACCGGCCGGGCCGTCGCGGCGGCGTACGTCGCGACGGTGACGGGCCTGGCGGCGCTCGGCTTCGCCGGCGACTCCACTGCGGTGATCCTGCTCGCGGCCGCGCTCACCCTGCCGTCCGGCGTCCCGGCGGTGGTCGGCTACTACGTCGCGTACGGCCTCCTGGCCCTCGCGCCCGGGGCGAACCCGTCGGTGAGCAC
The DNA here is from genome assembly GCA_035765695.1 of Nocardioides sp. GTDB lineage: Bacteria > Actinomycetota > Actinomycetes > Propionibacteriales > Nocardioidaceae > Nocardioides. Next base: position 25,141 of record DASTXB010000050.1, read on the forward strand.
CGGGACGTCCTGCAACAGCATCGGGTGCGTGTCGTCGCTCACTGGCGGCCCGGCACCCTGGTTCGCGGTCACGACCGATCTCCTCGGCGTCGTCGCCCTGGCCGGCGCGGCCCTGGTCCAGGTCCTGCTGGTCCGTCTCGTGCTGCGCGGCCGGCGGAAGGGCGGACCGGCGTGATGGCCTCCGTCGTCGCCGCGTTCCTGGTGATCGGCTGCGCCCAGTGCGTGGCGGCCCGGGACCGGGCGCGTCGCGTGTCGTAGCTCAGCAATTGAACGGCCAGCCCCCGGTTACCCGCGGGTGACCCGTGGCTGGGCGCTCAATTGCGCGCGCAGGGCACACCAGACCGGCGCCCGAGGCCCGACCGGTCAGCTGCCCTCGGCCAGCGCGCGCGAGCGGTCCCGCGCCGCCTCCATCGCGGCGAGGAACGCGGCGCGCACCTTGTGGATCTCGAGCTCGCGCAGCGCAGCGGCGGTGGTGCCGGCGGGCGAGGTGACCTGCTCGCGGAGCACGACCGGGTGGGTCCCGGTCTCGCGGAGCATCTTCGCGGAGCCGACGACGGTCTGGACGACGAGGTCGGTCGCGGTGGCGCGCGGGAGCCCGAGGTGGACGCCCGCCTCGATCATCGACTCCACGACGAAGAAGATGTAGGCCGGACCCGAGCCGCTGATCGCGGTCACCGCGTCCTGCTGGCGCTCCGGGATGCGCAGCACCTTGCCGACCGAGGCCATCAGCGCCTCGGCCTCGGCCAGGTGGTCCTCGGAGCAGTGGGACCCGGGCGAGATCGCGGCCATCCCCTCGTCGACCAGTGCCGGGGTGTTGGGCATGACGCGCACGACCGCGACACCCTCGGGCACGCGGGACTCGATGAACGCGGTGGTGATGCCGGCCGCGAGCGAGACCACCAGCTGGCCGGGGCGCAGCTCGGACGCGATCTCGGCGAGCAGGTCGCCCATGTCCTGCGGCTTGACCACCAGCGCCAGGGTGTCGGCCTCGCGGGCCGCCTCGGCGTTGGTGACCACGGCGACGCCGTACCGGTCCTCGAGCTCCTTCGCCCGCTCCGCGCGCTTCTCCCCCACGAGGAGGTTGTCGACGCGGCGGCCGGCGCGCACCAGGCCGGAGAGGAGGGTCTCCCCCATCACGCCGGCGCCGAGGATCGCGGTCTGGCTCATGCCTGTGCCACCTAGCTCTTCGAGATCAGGGACCTCAGGAAGAATGTCAGGTTCTGCGGACGCTCGGCGAGCCTTCTCATCAGGTAGCCGTACCACTCCAGGCCGTAGGGCACGTACACCCGGACGGCCTCGCCCGCCGCGGCGAGCCGGCGCTGCTCCTCGGGGCGGATGCCGTACAGCATCTGGTACTCGTAGGTGCCCTGCTCGCGGCCGTAGCGGCTGGCGAGCGACGAGGCGATATCGACCATGCGCGGGTCGTGGGTGGCGATCATCGGGTAGCCCTCACCCGCGAGCAGCACCTTGAGGCAGCGCACGTAGGACTTGTCGATGTCGAGCTTGTCCTGGAACGCGACCTCCTCCGGCTCGAGGTACGCGCCCTTGCACAGCCGGACGCGGGAGCCCTCGTGGGCGAGCGCGCGACAGTCGGCCTCGGTCCGCTTCAGCGCCGCCTGCAGCACGGCACCGGTCTCCGGGAAGTCCTTGCGCAGCTCGCGCAGGATCGCCAGCGTCGAGTCGGTGGTGGTGTGGTCCTCCATGTCCAGCGTCACCGTGGTGCCGGCGTTGCGGGCGGCGCGGCAGATGGTGCGGGCATTCTCGAGGGCGATCTTGTGACCGTTCTCGGGGAGGAACTGGCCGATCGCGCTGAGCTTGACCGACACCTCCGCGTTGCGCGTCAGGCCACGGGCGGAGAGCTGCTCGAGGAGGTCGACGTACGCCGCCACGGTCGCCTCGGCCTGCTCGGCGTCGAGGGTGTCCTCCCCGAGGAAGTCGAGGGTGACGCGCATCCCGTCGTCGACCAGGCCGGCGGTGGCCCCGACGGCGGACGCGGTGGTCTCGCCGGGGACGTAGCTGCGGACGATCCCGGCCGAGACCGGCATGGTGCTCACCATCTTCTTGACCACGGCGCTGCGGGCCAGGAGGAGGAGCGGCTGACGGAGGAGCGACATGCCTCTCAGGCTACGACGCGGGGACCTGCTTCTCCGACTTCAGGGGGTACGCCGGCGCAGCGTGCCCGTGCCCAGCGCGAGCCCGCCGATCGCGAACGCCGCGACGATGCCGACGTCCTGCCAGACCTCGGCCGTGCTCGCGCTGGTCGTGAGGTGTTGCATCGCGTCCACGGCGTACGACAGCGGCAGCACGTCGCTGACCGCGTGCAGGAAGTCGGGCAGCGCGTCGCGCGGCACCAGCAGGCCGCACAACAGCAGCTGCGGGATGACGATCGCGGGCATGAACTGCACGGCCTGGAACTCCGTGCGGGCGAAGGCCGACACGAACAGCCCGAGCGCGCTGCCGAGGACCGCGTCGACGACCGCGACCACCGTGAGCAGCCACAACGGGCCGACGACGTCGAGGCCGAGCAGGCCGACGCTGACGGCGACCGCGAGGACCGACTGCACGGCGGCGACGAGCCCGAAGGCGATCGCGTAGCCGACGAGGAAGTCCAGCTTGCCCATCGGCATCGCGAGCAGCCGCTCGAGCGTGCCGCTGCTGCGCTCGCGCAGGGTCGTGACGCTGGTGACGAGGAACATCACGATCACCGGGAAGATCGCGAGCAGCGCGGGACCGATCCGGTCGAACAGCATCGGGTTCGCCTCGTCGTAGATCCACCACAGCAGCGAGATCAGCAGGCAGGGCAGCACCAGCAGCATCGCCAGCGTGCGGTGGTCGCGCCGCAGCTGGATCAGCACCCGCTGGGCGACGGCGAACGTGACCCGGAAGCTCATGCCGCGTCCTCCCGGACGATCGCGAGGAACGCCGACTCGACGTCCTCGACGCCGGCGCGCTGCTTGATCTCGGCCGGCGTGCCGTCGGCGATGATCCGGCCCTGCCGCATCAGCAGCAGCCGGTCGCAGCGCTCGGCCTCGTCCATCACGTGGCTGGACACGAACACCGCGACCCCGCCGTCGGCGAGTCGGTGGAACAGGCTCCAGAGATCCTCGCGGAGCACCGGGTCCAGGCCGACCGTGGGCTCGTCGAGCACCAACAGGTCGGGCTCGTCGAGCAGCGCGACGGCCAGGCTGGCGCGCGACTGCTGGCCGCCGCTGAGCCGGCCCACGACGTCGTCGCGGTAGTCCTGCAGATCGACCGCCTCGATCGCCCGGTCGACCTGGTCGCGCGGAGACCCGAGCACCTGGCCGAAGAAGCGGAGGTTCTCGGCCACCGTGAGGTCGTGGTAGACGCTCACCGCCTGGGTCACGTAGCCGACCCGGGCGCGCAGCGGCCGACTGCCGGCCGGCAGCCCGAAGATCTCGACGGCTCCTCCCTGCACCTGCTGCACGCCGACCAGGCAGCGCATCAGCGTCGACTTCCCGCACCCCGACGGCCCCAGCAGCCCCGTGACGCCGCCGCCGATGGTGAGGTCGAGGTGCTCCAGCACCGTGTGCGGCCCGCGGACGACGTGCAGGTCCCGGATCTCCACCGCGTTATTCACCATGCGTTGAATTGTGCCCCTCCGGCTCCGCCGCAGCAAGGGTCCTTCGGCCCGCGGTCGGCGGGACGACACGTCCGGATCCACCGGCCGACCGGCTCTCCTGACGTATCCGAGGGTCGCCCGGGTCCGGGCTGTGTCTCAGCGGTCTCGGCAGTCACAGCAGTCCCTCGAGCTCGATCCTGTCGGCCCAGACCCGGGCCACGGACCCGGCCTACGGCAGCGGGTCGGCGAGGTACCGCTGCAGCGTCGGCCCGTAGACGGCGACCAGCTCGTCGGCGGACGTCGAGGCGAGTGGCTCGACGGCGAGGACGTACCGGAGCACGACCAGCCCGACCAGCTGGGAGGCGACCAGCGGCATCCGGCGCTCCGGCTCGTCGACCTCGAGGCCGGCCGCGAGCGGCTCGAGGACCATGCGCAGGAACCCGTCCCGCACCAGCTGCTGCCCGCCGGGGTCGAGGATGCCGCGGACCAGCGCCAGCAGCGGCAGCCGGGTCTGCTCGTCGTCCCAGACCGAGACGAACAGCCGCATCAGCCGCTCGCCCGCCCCGGGCAGGCCGCCCTCGACGACCGGCCGGATCGCGACCCGCGGGTCGACCGGCAGCTCGAGCGACGCGATGAAGAGGTCGTCCTTGCTGCCGAAGTAGTGGTGCACCAGCGCGGCGTCGACGCCGGCCGCGGTGGCGATCGAGCGGACCGAGGCTCCGGCGTACCCCTGCGCGGCGAACGCCGTGCGCGCCGCGACCAGGATGGCGGCGCGGGTGTCCGGGGCGCCCGGGCGGCGACCGCGCCGGGGCGCTCCCGACACCCGGGCCGTGCTCACGGCGTCGACACCGAGACGTGCTCGCGCGCGAACTCCAGCGACTCGCGCAGGTCCGCCTCGCGCTCCGCGGTGTCGCGGCACTTGCGGGTGTTGATCTCGACGACGATCTCGCCGCCGAAGCCGACCTTGGCGAGGTGCCGCAGGAACGGGGCGGCGCCCATCGCGCCGCGGCCGGGCACCAGGTGCTCGTCCTTGGCCGACCCGGTGCCGTCGGTCAGGTGGATGTGCCTGAGCCGGTCACCGAGCCGCCTGGCCATGAGGATCGGGTCGGACTGGGCGATCGCCGCGTGGGAGAGGTCGATCGTGGTGTTCGCGTACGACTCCTCCGACGGGTCCCAGCCCGGGAGGTACATCTCCATGCCGCGCCGAGACGAGGCGCGCCACGGGTACATGTTCTCGACGGCGAAGGCGATCCCGGTCGACTCCTCGAGGGCCGCGATGCCGTCGACGAAGCTGGCGGCGTACGACTTCTGCCAGCGGAACGGCGGGTGCACGACGACGACCTCGGCGCCGACCGTCTGCGCCATCTCGGCGGAGCGCTCGAGCTTGCCCCACGGCTCGGTGCCCCAGACCCGCTGGGTGAACAGCAGGCACGGTGCGTGCACGGCGGCGATGGGGATCTCGTGGTGCTCGGAGAGCTGCTTGATCGCCGACGCCTGCTGGCTCAGCGCGTCGATGCCGACCATCACCTCGATGGCGTCGTACCCCAGCGTCGCGGCATAGGCGAACGCGTGCGCCGAGGACTCGGGGTAGACCGAGACCGTGGAGAGCCCGATGCGCGGGGCCATCAGAGGATCGCCGCGATCTGGTCGAGCCGCTCGAGGATCACACCCTCGCGCAGTGCCCACGGGCAGATCTCCAGCGCGGGCAGCTCGAAGATGTCCATCACCGCCTCGGCGACCAGGGCGCCGGGCACGACCTGGTGGCTGCGGCTCGGCGAGACCCCGGGCAGGTCCGCGAGCTCGTCGCGCGTCATCGACGTCAGCTTCGGGATCCACTCGGTCAGTGCGGCGAGCGGCAGCGCCCGCGGGACGAGCGGGCCGTCCGCGGAGGGCGCGGCGCCGCAGATCCGGGCGAGCGAGCGGAACGTCTTGGACGTCGCCGCCGCGTGGTCGGGGGTGCCCGCGCGCAGCAGTCGCCCCGCGTCTCGGGCGATCTCGGCGCGGATCTGCCTGCGCAGCGCGCGCACGGTCTCCTCGTCGGGCACGCCTGCGGTGAAGTACTGCCGCGCCAGGCGGGCCGCGCCGAGCGGCAGCGACCACGCGACATCCGGCTCCTCGTCGGCACCACCGGCGATCTCCAGCGATCCGCCACCGATGTCGAAGACCGAGAGCCGTCCCGCGGACCAGCCGAACCACCGGCGTACGGCGAGGAAGGTCAGCCGCGCCTCGTCCTCGCCCGACAGCACGACGATGTCCTGGCCGGTCCGGTCCCGCACCTCGGCGAGCACCGCGTCGCTGTTGCCGGCGTCACGCACGGCCGAGGTCGCGAACGCGAGCATGTCCTCGCTGCCCTTGTCCTCGGCCACCCGCAGGGCCCGGGCGGTGAACTCGGCCAGCGCGTCGATGCCTGCCTGGGCGACCGCGCCGGTCTCGTCGAGGTGCTCGGCCAGTCGCAGCGGCTGCTTGTAGGAGTACGCCGGCAACGGCGCCGCTCCGCGGTGGGCGTCCACCACGAGCAGGTGCCCGGTGTTGGAGCCGATGTCGAGCACGCCCAGACGCATGGCTCCAACGTACTAGCCGCTTCTCGCACCCACGTAGGGTTGCTCCGTGCCTGAAGTCGACCTGGTGTTCCCCCGCGCGTTCGTGGAGTTCGTCAACCCGGCCGACGAGACCGAGGTGATGAGGTGCGACCTCACCTGGCTGACCTCGTCGTACATGTGCATCTTCGGTCAGGGCTGCCAGGGCATCTATGCCGACGCCCCCGACGTGGGCTGCTGCACCCTCGGCGCGCACTTCGCCGACAAGGACGACGAGAAGCGCGTCGCGGCGTACGTCGGGATGCTCGACCACGAGCTGTGGCAGCACAAGCCGGAGGGCGAGGTCCGCAGGAAGGACTGGATCGAGCTCGACGAGGACGGCGAGCGCAAGACCCGGACGATCGAGGTCGACGGCCAGCAGGCGTGCATCTTCCAGAACCGCCCGGACTTCGCTCCGTCGAAGGGAGGGGGCGGCGCCGGCTGTGCGCTGCACGCGCTGGCGTACGTGCTGGGCAAGAACCCGCTCGAGACCAAGCCCGACGTGTGCTGGCAGCTGCCGATCCGGCGGACCTTCCGCGAGGTCAAGCGACAGGACGACACGACCTACACCGAGGTGACGATCGGCGAGTACGACCGGCGCGGGTGGGGACCGGGAGGCCACGACCTCGACTGGTACTGCTCGGGCAACACCGAGGCCCACGTCGCCGTGGAGCCCGTGTACGTCACGAACGAGGCCGAGCTGACCGAGCTGATGGGCAAGCCGGCGTACGACGAGCTGGTGCGGCACTGCGAGGCGCACCTGCGCTCCCGCTCCGCGCTGGCGCTCCACCCGGCCGACCCCCGCTGAGGTCCCGCACGGGAGTCCTCTCGACGTCAAGAGACCCGGACCCCGGTGTGCGACGTTCCTGAGAGAACGCCGAGAATCAAGGCATGCGCCTGGACCATCTCTCTTTCGCAGCAGGACCGGATGGCCTCGCCAGCACTGCCCAGCGCATCGGGGGACTGCTCGGCAAGGACTTCGTCGACGGGGGCGTGCACCCTCGGTTCGGTACCCGCAACATGATCCTGCCGCTCGCCGGCAACACGTACCTCGAGATCGTCGAGGTCCTGGACCACCCCGCGTCGGACAAGGCCCCCTTCGGCCAGGCCGTGCGCGCCCGCTCCGCCCTCGGCGGCGGCTGGCTCGGCTGGGTCGTCGCGGTCGACGACATCACCGTGGTCGAGCAGCGGCTCGGCCGTGAGGCGGTCAAGGGCAACCGCCACCGCCCGGACGGCAAGGAGCTGCTCTGGAAGCAGATCGGCGTCCACGGGCTGATCGCCGACCCGCAGCTGCCGTTCTTCATCCAGTGGGAGTCGCCGGCCGAGATGCACCCGAGCGCGGGCGCCGACCCGGAGTTCTCCCTGGCCTGCCTGGAGATCGCCGGCGACCCGCACCGGGTCAGCGAGTGGCTCGGCGAGACCGTCGAGGCGCCCCTGGAGGACGTGAAGGTCGAGTGGGTCGCCCCCAACGGCACCCCGGGCATCCTCGCCTGCCAGGTCCAGACGCCGAACGGGCTCGTACGGCTCTGACCGTCGCGCCCGGGGCTCGCCCGAGCCCCAACATCTGGCACCACACCGCGACGTACGAGATCGAGAACCGCGCCGTCGACCCGGACGGCGCCATCGCGGCCGCCATGCAGGCAGCTGCCACGTGGGACGACCGCGTGGTCCTGGACGTCGGGTGCGGCACCGGCTTCCACCTGCCGTGGTTCGCCGCGACCGCGTCGTCGGTGGTCGGCGTCGAGCCGCACGCCGACCTGGTGGCGCTGGCGCGCCGGCGCACCCGGCGGCTGCCGAACGTCTCGGTCGTCCAGGGCACCGCCCAGTCGCTGCCGCTCCCGGACGCGTCGGTGGACCTCGTGCACGCGCGGTGGGCGTACTTCTTCGGTCCCGGCTGCGAGCCCGGCCTGGCGGAGCTGGACCGCGTCGTACGGCGGGGCGGGACGGCGTTCGTGATCGACAACGACCCCACCCGCTCGACGTTCGGCGCGTGGTTCCGCCGGGGCTACCCCGAGGTCGATCCCGTCGCCGTCGAGCGGTTCTGGTCGACCCGCGGGTGGACGCGCACGCCGGTCGACATGCGCTGGTCGTTCCCCTCGCGCGCCGACCTCGAGGCCGTCGTCCGCATCGAGTTCACCCGTGAGGTCGCCGACGGCGTGCTGGCCTCGCACGAGGGCACCGAGGTCGACTACGCGGTCAACCTGTGGTGGAAGGCGTTCTAGAGCCCTCGGCCGCGACCTGTGCTCAGCTGCTCCCGCGCAGCGCCAGCGTCGGGGTGAGCATCACGCCCGGCCCGATCACCGGCGGGTGGGCGAGGATGCCCTCGAGCGCCTTGACGATCTCGATCGCGACCTGCTCGAGCGGCTGGCGCACCGAGGTGAGGCCGGGCGGCACCACCTGGGCGACCTGCGAGTCGTCGAAGCCGACCACCGCGATCTCGCGGCCGGCCTCCATGCCCCGGTCGCGCAGGGTGTGCAGCACTCCCATCGCGAGGGTGTCGGAGGCACACACGAACGCCGTGGGGTGCGCCTCGTCCAGCAGCACCGCGCTCGCCTCGCGCCCGGACGCGACGGTGTCCTCGACGCGGGACGCGAGCCCGGTGGTGGCGAGGCCGCGGGCGTGCATCGCACGGGTCCAGCCGGAGCGGCGGTCCTCGCCGATGACCGAGTCCTTGCGCCAGCCGATCCAGGCGATCCGGTGGTGGCCGCGCTCGATCAGGTGGCTGGTGGCCAGGTCGGTGCCGGCGGCGCCGTCGACGTCGACCCAGGCGTGCTCGGCGGCCTGGTTGTCCCAGGGCCGGCCGAACGCCACGAACGGCGCGCGGCGCTGCTCGAGCCACGCGGCCTGCGGGTTGCCGAGGTAGGTGTCGGTGATGACGAACGCGTCGACGGTGGTCGAGCGGAGCAGGTCGTCGTACCCGGAGATCGGGTCGTCGTGGTCGCCGGCGAACAGCAGCACGTGGTAGCCCGCCTCGCGCGACGTCTCCACCAGCGAGTGCACGAACCGGTCCATCGTCGCGTTCGCGGTGCCCTCCTGCGCGGGGTTGATCCGCATCCCGATCAGGTGGGACGCACGGGTGCGCAGGTTGCGGGCGGCGCGGTTGGGTGAGTACCCGAGCTCGTCGATCGCGGCGAGCACCCGGGCGAGGGTGTCCGAGCGCAGCAGGTCGGGGTTGTTGACGGCGTTCGAGACGGTCTGGCGCGAGACGCCCGCGCGCTCGGCGACGTCGGCCAGGGTCGGAGGCGTCGCGAGCCGACCGATCCTCCTGCCCACGCGACCTCCCCTCGACGGCCTTGATCGATCCAATGAGACCACAGGGACCCGCCGTCGGGGGAAGTCCCCGCCGACACTCACCCATTCGGACGATCTGCCGGGGCCGCTGTCGGCGCCGCCGCCTAGCGTGTGCGCCATGCCGAAGACCGCCCGTCCCTCGTTCCGGTGCTCCGAGTGTGGCTGGGAGACCGCCAAGTGGGTCGGCCGGTGCGGCGAGTGCCAGGCCTGGGGGTCGGTCGCCGAGGCCGCCGCGGCGCCCGCCGGCCGTACGTCGGCCACGCCGGTCACCCGCCCGGCCGTCCCGATCGCCCAGGTGTCGGTCGAGGACTCGACGTTCCGGACCAGCGGCGTGCCCGAGCTCGACCGCGTGCTCGGCGGCGGGCTGGTGCCGGGCGCGGTGATCCTCCTGGCCGGCGAGCCCGGCGTCGGCAAGAGCACCCTGCTGCTGGAGGTGGCGGCCCAGACGGCCCGCTACCAGCGGCGCACGCTCTACGTCACCGGCGAGGAGTCCGCCTCCCAGGTGCGGTTGCGGGCCGACCGGACCGGCGGCGTGCACGACGAGCTCTACCTCGCGGCCGAGACCGACCTCGGCGCGGTGCTCACCCACATCGAGGAGGTGCGGCCGACCCTGCTCGTCGTGGACTCCGTCCAGACCATCGGCGCTGCGGGTGTCGACGGCGTCCCGGGCGGCGTCAGCCAGGTCAAGGAGGTCGCCGCCGCGCTGGTGCGGGTCGCGAAGACCCGCAACATCACCACGGTCCTGGTCGGCCACGTCACCAAGGACGGCTCGATCGCCGGCCCGCGGGTGCTCGAGCACGTCGTGGACGTGGTGCTCCACTTCGAGGGCGACCGCGACTCGCGGTTCCGGATGGTCCGGGCGATGAAGAACCGGTTCGGCCCGGTCGACGAGGTCGGCTGCTTCGACCTGGGCACCGAGGGCATCAACGCGGTGACCGACCCCACCGGGCTCTTCGTGGAGAGCCACCACGCCCCGGTGCCGGGCACGTGCGTCGCGGTGACGATGGAGGGCCGGCGCCCGCTGCTCGCCGAGGTCCAGGCGCTGGTGACGCACAGCGCCGCCGAGCGACCCCGCCGTACGACGTCGGGCTTGGACTCCTCGCGCGTCGCGATGGTGATGGCGGTGCTCCAGCAGCACTGCGGGGTGCGGCTGCACACCCTCGACGTGTTCGCCTCGACCGTGGGCGGCGCCAAGGTGGTCGAGCCCGCCAGCGACCTCGCGGTCGCGGTGGCGCTGACGTCCGCGAGCCGCGGCGTCGCCGCCCCGCGCGGCGTGGTGGCGATGGGCGAGATCGGCCTGTCCGGCGAGCTGCGGCGGGTCCGCGACCTGCCGCTGCGGCTGGCGGAGGCCGCGCGGCTCGGGTTCCAGCTCGCCGTGGTGCCCACCGAGCCGGGCCGGCCGCCGGCCCGCTCGCCGGAGTCGTGGACGGTCGACGGGATGCGCGTGCTCGACGTACCCGACGTCGGCGCGGCCCTGCGACTGCTGCACCTGCTCACCACGGACGTCCAGCGGCCGCGACCTGCCGAGGACCGGTAAGAGCGTCCCCTAGACTCCTCGCGTGCCAGCGGACCGATCCGACGAGACACTGCGCCTGCGCGCCACACTCGCGACCATCGCGCCGGGTACGTCGCTGCGCGACGGGCTCGAGCGCATCCTCCGCGGCCGCACCGGCGCGCTGATCGTCCTGGGCCACGACAAGGTGGTCGAGTCGATCTCGACGGGCGGGTTCACCCTCGACGTGCCGTTCACCGCCACCGGCCTGCGCGAGCTGGCCAAGATGGACGGCGCGATCATCGTCGACAAGGACGTCACCCGGATCATCCGCGCCGCGGTGCACCTGATGCCCGACCACACGATCCCGTCCGAGGAGACCGGCACCCGGCACCGCACCGCCGACCGGGTGGCGCGCCAGACCGGGTACCCCGTCATCTCGGTGTCCCAGTCGATGCAGATCATCGCGGCGTACGTCGGGGAGACCCGCCACGTGCTCGAGGACTCCGGCCAGATCCTGTCGCGGGCCAACCAGGCGCTGGCGACCCTGGAGCGGTACAAGCTCCGCCTCGACGAGGTCTCCGCGACCCTGTCGGCGCTGGAGATCGAGGACCTGGTCACCGTCCGCGACGTGGCCGTGGTCGCGCAGCGGCTCGAGATGGTCACCCGGATCGCCGCCGAGATCGAGGACTACGTGCTCGAGCTCGGCACCGACGGCCGGCTGCTGTCGCTCCAGCTCGAGGAGCTGGTGACGGGCGTGGACATCGAGCGCGAGCTGGTGATCCGCGACTACCTGCCCTCCGGCCGCCGCACGAAGAGCCCCGAGGCGCTGCTCAACCGGCTCGAGTCCCTCTCGTCGACCGAGCTGGTCGACCCGGCCGCCGCCGCCCGCGCCCTCGGCCTCGGCACCGGCGAGCACCTCGACGGCGCGGTCGCGCCGCGCGGCTACCGGCTGCTGGCGAAGGTGCCGCGCCTGCCCAGCGCCGTCGTCGACCGCCTCGTCGACCACTTCGGGACCCTGCAGAAGCTGTTGTCCGCCGGCGTCGACGACCTCCAGGCCGTCGAGGGCGTCGGCGAGCTGCGCGCCCGCAGCGTCCGCGAGGGCCTGTCCCGGCTGGCCGAGTCGACGATCCTCGAGCGTTACGTCTAGCCGCCGGTCCCGGACGGCTGCTGCGAGGGCTTCTGCGACGACCCTTGCGACGGCTTCTGCGACGGCTGGGTGACCGGCCGGCCGCTCGGGCTCGGGCTCTGCGTGGGCGTCGCGGTCTTGGTGATGGTCGCGGCGGTCGGCGTCGTCAGCTCGAACTGGAGGTCCGACGGCTCTCCACCGACCGAGGACGCGGTCACGTGGTACCACCCCGGCATCGCCCAGCCGGTCAGCTTCGTGCACTCCTCGCCGGACCGCTTGGCCAGTCGCCAGGTCACACCGACGTTGGTGGTCACCGCCTTGCGGACGACGACGTCGCGCACCGGGATCGCCCGCGGGCACTGCCGGCTGGACCAGATGGCGTCCTTGCCGGAGGTGATGTTGACGGTCAGCTCGTCGGAGCCGGTGCGCCAGGTGCAGGCGTCCGACTCGAGGGTGCGGAGCTGGAGCACGACCAGGACGTCCCGTCCCGCGACGGCGTTCTTGACCTTCGGGGTCACGGCGACATCCGTGCCGTCGCACTCCCCCTCCGGCGCCGCCAGCGTCGGCGTCGGCTTCGGTGTCCTCGTGCGGTGCTTGGTGGGGGTCGGCAGCGGCGTGCTCGGCGCGGTCGAGGTCGTCTGCGAGGGAGCGGTGCCGGCGGCGACCTGCGTGGCGGCGTCCTCGCCGGACGACGCGTCGCTCCCGCCGACCAGCAGCCGGCCGAGCCCGAAGACCAGCGCGAACGCCGTACCGAGCACGAGCAGCCGGCGGAACCAGTAGACCCTCGCGGGGAGCGGTCCTCGGGTCAGCCTCGCCATGGCGCACACGCTAGTCAGCGCCCGGCTCCGGGTGGCGGTGCCACACCGGGCAGGATGTGCCTGCGATGAGCCACTCCCCCATGAGCCAGCTCCACGAGCCGGTGCTGCGCTGGTACGACGAGCACGCGCGCGAGCTGCCCTGGCGCGGCCCCGGGTCGTCACCGTGGTCGGTGATGGTCTCGGAGTTCATGCTCCAGCAGACGCCGGTCGCCCGGGTCCTCCCGGTCCACCAGCAGTGGCTCGAGCGCTGGCCGACCCCGGCCGCACTGGCCGCGGAGCCGAGCGGCGAGGCGGTGCGCGCGTGGGGCCGGCTCGGCTACCCGCGCCGCGCGCTGCGCCTGCATGCCGCGGCCACCGCGATCGTCGAGCGGCACGGCGGCGAGGTGCCCGCGGCGTACGACGACCTCCGCGCGCTGCCCGGCATCGGCGACTACACCGCGGCCGCGATCGCGTCCTTCGCGCACGGCCGGCGGCACGTCGTGCTCGACACCAACGTGCGGCGGGTGTTCGCCCGGACCATCCAGGGCGTGGAGCTCCCGTCGGCCTCGGTGACCAAGGCCGAGCGCGAGGTCGCCCTCGAGGTGCTGCCCGAGGACGAGCCGACCGCGGCCACCTGGTCGGTGGCGGTCATGGAGCTCGGCGCCCTCGTCTGCACGGCGGGCAAGCCGCGCTGCGACGCCTGCCCGGTGCGCGACCGGTGTGCTTGGCGGGCGGCCGGATACCCGGCGTACGACGGGCCGCCGCGCAAGGTGCAGACCTGGGCCGGCACGGACCGGCAGTGCCGCGGCCGGCTGCTGGCCGTGCTCCGGGACAGCCACGGCCCGGTCCACCGCAGCACCCTCGACGCCGCGTGGTCGGAGGAGGTCCAGCGGGTGCGCTGCCTGGCCACGCTCGTCGACGACGGTCTCGTCGTGCATGCCGGTCCGGACACCTACGCGCTGCCCTAGACGCCGAGCCGGCGCCATGTCACCCCGGAAATGCACCGAGTCGGCGCCATGTCACCCCGGGTGGGGGTGACACAGCGCCGACTCGGCAGTGATCAGTCCGCGGACTTCGGGACGTCCGAGGCGCTGTCGGAGTCGTCCGGGCCCTCCGAGGGCGAGTCGGACGACGCGACCTCGGCGGCCTCGAACGGCGGCAGGTCCGGCAGCTCGCCGATCTTCTGACCCTGGAAGGTGAAGGTCGCGGTCGGGCCCTCGCCCTCCACGTCGACCAGCACGATCTGCCCGGGCCCGACCTCGCCGTACAGCATCTTCTCGGCGAGGACGTCCTCGATCTCGCGCTGGACCGTCCGGCGCAGCGGGCGGGCGCCCAGGACCGGGTCGAAGCCCCGCTCGGCGAGCAGGTTCTTCGCGGGCTGGGTGAGCTCGATCCGCATGTCGCGGTCCTTCATCCGCAGCTCCACCGAGGCGATCATGTTGTCCACCATCGACACGATCTGCTCCTGCGAGAGCGGCGGGAACACGATGATCTCGTCGACACGGTTGAGGAACTCGGGACGGAAGTGCTGCTTGAGCTCCTCCGACACCTTGGCCTTCATCCGGTCGTAGGAGCCGGCGGCGTCACCGGACTTCTGGAAGCCGAGGTTGACGCCCTTGGCGATGTCCCGGGTGCCGAGGTTGGTGGTCATGATGATGACGGTGTTCTTGAAGTCGACCACCCGGCCCTGGGAGTCGGTCAGGCGACCCTCCTCCAGGATCTGCAGCAGGCTGTTGAAGATGTCCGGGTGCGCCTTCTCGACCTCGTCGAACAGCACGACCGAGAACGGCTTGCGGCGCACCTTCTCGGTGAGCTGGCCACCCTCCTCGTAGCCGACGTAGCCCGGAGGCGAGCCGAAGAGCCGCGAGACGGTGTGCTTCTCGCCGAACTCCGACATGTCGAGCTGGATCAGCGCGTCCTCGTCGCCGAACAGGAACTCGGCCAGCGTCTTGGACAGCCAGGTCTTACCGACACCGGACGGGCCGGCGAAGATGAACGAGCCGCCGGGACGCTTGGGGTCCTTCAGGCCGGCACGGGTACGGCGGATCGCCCGGCTGAGCGCCTTGACGGCCTCCTCCTGGCCGATGACCCGCTTGTGGAGCTCGTCCTCCATCTTGAGCAGCCGGGTCGACTCCTCCTCGGAGAGCTTCACGATCGGGATGCCGGTCGCCACGGCGAGCACCTCGGCGATCAGCTCCTCGTCGACCTCCGCGACCTCGTCCATGTCGCCCGCGCGCCACTGGCGCTCGCGCTCGGACTTCTTGAGGATCAGCTGCTTCTCCTCGTCGCGCAGGCGGGCGGCGGCCTCGAAGTCCTGGCCGTCGATCGCCGCCTCCTTGCGCTGGCGCACCTCGCCGATCTTGTCGTCGTACTCGCGCAGGTCCGCGGGCGCCGTCATCCGGCGGATCCGCAGCCGCGACCCGGCCTCGTCGATCAGGTCGATGGCCTTGTCCGGCAGGAACCGGTCGGAGATGTAGCGGTCGGCCAGCGTCGCCGCCGAGACCAGCGCCTCGTCGGTGATGGTGACGCGGTGGTGCGCCTCGTACCGGTCGCGCAGGCCCTTGAGCATCTCGATCGTGTGGGCGATCGACGGCTCGGCGACCTGGATCGGCTGGAAGCGGCGCTCCAGCGCGGCGTCCTTCTCGAGGTACTTGCGGTACTCGTCGAGCGTGGTCGCACCGATGGTCTGGAGCTCGCCGCGGGCCAGCATCGGCTTGAGGATGCTCGCCGCGTCGATCGCGCCCTCGGCCGCACCGGCGCCGACGAGGGTGTGGATCTCGTCGATGAACAGCACGATGTCGCCGCGGGTGCGGATCTCCTTCAGCACCTTCTTCAGGCGGTCCTCGAAGTCACCGCGGTAGCGCGAGCCGGCGACCAGCGCCCCGAGGTCGAGGGTGTAGATCTGCTTGTCCTTGAGCGTCTCGGGCACGTTGCCCTTGACGATGTCCTGGGCCAGGCCCTCGACGATCGCCGTCTTGCCGACGCCGGGCTCGCCGATGAGGACCGGGTTGTTCTTGGTACGGCGGGACAGGATCTGCATGACCCGCTCGATCTCCTGCTCCCGGCCGATGACCGGGTCCAGCTTGCCCTCGCGGGTGTCCTGGGTGAGGTTGCGACCGAACTGGTCGAGCACGAGCGAGGACGACGGCGCGTCGCTGGACGAACCGCTCGGCGCGGCGCCGGACGAGGCCGACTCCTTGCCCTGGAAGCCCGACAGCAGCTGGATGACCTGCTGGCGGACGCGGTTGAGGTCCGCCCCCAGCTTCTGCAGGACCTGGGCCGCGACGCCCTCTCCCTCTCGGATCAGGCCTAGCAGGATGTGCTCGGTGCCGATGTAGGAGTGGCCGAGCTGCAGCGCCTCGCGCAGGGACAGCTCGAGCACCTTCTTGGCGCGCGGGGTGAACGGGATGTGGCCGCTGGGCGCCTGCTGGCCCTGGCCGATGATCTCCTCGACCTGGGCGCGGACCGCCTCCAGCGAGATGTCGAGGCTCTCGAGCGCCTTCGCGGCCACTCCCTCACCCTCGTGGATCAGGCCGAGCAGGATGTGCTCGGTGCCGATGTAGTTGTGGGAGAGCATGCGGGCCTCTTCCTGGGCCAGCACGACCACCCTGCGGGCTCGGTCTGTGAACCGCTCGAACATTGGGCAACTCTCCTCGGAGTTCGGGGGCCGTCCCGCTCATGGACCACGGGACCGGACATGTGAACTAACCCCGTCCACAGCCTACGCGTTCCCGATTCGGCCGCGTCCCCGAAGAGGTGCGCCAGGCCTTCGAAGCCGCCAACTGAGCACCCGCACCGACCACGCGCTGACCCGGCAGAAACTTTCTGCCGGGTCAGCGTCATTTCGG
>DASTXB010000051.1:0-3542 GCA_035765695.1 Nocardioides sp.
CGCGAGGCCGACCTGGGCGTCGCCTCCGGCAACGGCAAGGGCCAGATCTTCGTCAAGGGCGAGGTCATCAAGACCGTGCCCGAGTCGCAGATCGTGGAGACCCTCATCGAGGAGGCCATGCGCATCGCGGAGGGTATGGAGTCGGTCGACGGCGCCGGGGCGCAGGTCACCGTCTCCTGAGCCCACCGGGCTGAACATCCGGCGAACAACACCGCCGGGCTGCTTACGCCGGGGAGCTCGAGGGCGCACAATCCGTCCGTGACGTTCTCGCGCAGGCGGTTGCTCGGTGCCGTGTCCGCGGTGGTGCTGGTGCTCGCCGGCACCCTGCTCTCGCCGGCCGGTGCCGGCCTGCCGGACACGGCGAGCCGGACGGCGGCGTACGTGCCGCCGGTCAAGCACGTGTTCGTCATCAACATCGAGAACAAGGGCTACGACCGGACCTGGGGCGCCGGCTCGGCCGCGCCGTACCTCGCAAGGACGCTGCGCGCGAAGGGCGTGCTGCTGGACCACTACTACGGCACCGCGCACAACTCGCAGCCCAACTACATCGCCCAGGTCTCCGGGCAGGGTCCGAACCCGGAGATGCAGGCCGACTGCCAGGTCTTCAGCGACTTCGTGCGGACGACGACCACGGAGCCGGACCAGGCGGTGGGGACCGGCTGTGTCTTCCCGGCGGACGTGCCCACGCTCCCGCGTCAGCTCACCGACGCGGGCCTGACGTGGAAGGGCTACATGGAGGACATGCGGCAGCCCTGCCAGCACCCGGACGTCGGCACCGTGGATCCGACCCAGCGGGCGACGGCGAAGGACAACTACGCCGCGCGGCACAACCCGTTCGTGTACTTCCACTCGATCATCGACCACCCGACGTACTGCAGGAAGCACGTCGTCGGGCTCGGCCGGCTCACCCGGGACCTGAAGCGGGTCGGGACGACGCCGAACCTCTCGTACATCACCCCGGACCTGTGCCACGACGGCCACGACGCCCCGTGCGCGGACGGCCGGCCGGGTGGGCTGAGGTCGATCAACGCGTGGATGAAGCGGTGGGTGCCGAAGATCCTGAGGTCACCGGCGTTCCGCAGGAACGGCGTGCTGGTGATCACCGCCGACGAGTCGGACGGTCCGCAGGCCGACGCGGACGCCTGCTGCGGACCGGCGGTCTCGGCGAACTCGCCGATGCCGGGCATCCTGGGCCCGGGCGGCGGCAGGATCGGCGCGCTGGTGATCTCGAAGTTCGTGAGGCCCGGCTCGTGGAGCACCACGCCGTACAACCACTACTCGCTGCTCGGCTCGATCGAGGAGATCTTCGGACAGCCGAGGCTGGGGTACGCGCGCGACGCGGGCGTCGACACCTTCGGGCTCGACGTCTACAACGACGACCGCTGACCCGCCCGGCCCGCCAGCCGGAGCGCCACGACGTCGGCCCGGCCGTCGTGGAAGGCGCCGTCGGTGACGAACAGGCGGTGGCCCGACGCGACGACCGAGGTGGGGTAGTTCATCCAGCGCAGGTCGGTCCACGTGCGCACGACGTGACCGGCGCGGTCGAGTCGGAGCAGGTGCTGGTCGCGGGGCGGTGCACTCGTGCCGACGCCATTGGTGACCACCCAGGCACCGTGCCGGTCGACCGCGAGCCCGTCGGCCGTCTGCAACCGGTGGGTGCGCGCGACGACGCTCGGCGTACCGGCCCTGCCGCTCCGGGACACCGGCACCCGGACGAGCGTCCCGCGGTCGGCGTTGACCGCCAGCAGGTCGTCACCGCGGAAGCCGATGCCGTTGACGCCGATGCCGCCGGGTGCTGACGGGCGCAGGAGCGGGCTGTGGACCCACGGCCGCTGGAGGTGTTGGACAGCCGGGCCCGGGCGGAACCGCCAGACCGAACCACGTGCGGAGTCGGAGACGTGCAGCCGCCCCTGGTGGAAGGAGAGGTCGTTCGGCCAGACGCCGTGCGGCAGCGTGGCCACCCGGGCGGCGCTGTTCCTCGTCACCCGGTAGACGAAGCTGCGGCTCTTCCCGCCGAAGTCGTACCAGGCGACGTACACGCGACCGGCCGGGCCGGCCGCCACGCCGAGCAGCATCCCGGTGGGGCCGAGGTCGAGGCTGGGCCCGAAGTGCCGGTGGCCCCCGTGGACGCCGACCGTCACGATCCGTCCCTCGTTGCGGTCGCCCCAGACGGTGCGGGACACGTACAGCCGGCCGTCGTGCCCCAGGGCCAGGTCCTCGGCGAAGGTCTGGTGCACGGGGCCGAGCCTGGCCAGGACGTGGGCCTGCGGTGCAGGAGCTGCCGCCGCGGTCGCGGGCGACGAGCCGCCGGTCGTCAGGGCGAGGGCGGTCACGACTCCTGCCGCGGTGAGCAAGCGGGTGGACCGACGTGTGCGACGGAACAGATCAGTGCCCATGCTCGTGACGCTAGGAGGCGGTCGCGGTGTCGGTGAGGGGCCAAGGTCACGGTGCCGCCGAGACGATCGGACACGTCCGGCCGGGCCGCTCGGCCCGACCGCCAGCGTTTCGGTGGACCTGCGTCGTAGGCTCTGGCCGTGCTCACGACCCGTCACGGAGTCCGCCCGCTCGGCGCCGCGGACCTCGACGCGTTCCTCGCGCTCGCGCGGAAGGACCCGGTCGTGAACGTCTTCGTCGACTACCGGGCGACCACCACCAACCTCGAGCCCCGCTGGCTGGGCGGCGAGATGTGGGGGAGGTTCGAGAACGGCGAGCTCGCCGCCGCCTGCCATGTCGGCGCGAACCTCGTGCCGGTGCAGGCCGACTCCGACGACGCCGCGGCGTTCGCCGAGCGCGCGCTCGCCCGCGGCCGGACGGTGTCGACGATCGTCGGACCGCAGGAGGCCGTCCGGGTGTTCTGGAACGGCGTCGCCTCCACCTGGGGGCGCCCGCGCGAGGCGCGCTGGGAGCAGCCGCACCTGGAGATCGCCGCGCTGCCGAAGGTGTCCGCGGACCCGCGGGTGCGGAAGTCGACCCGCGCGGACCTCAACGAGCTCTACCCGGCCTGCGTCGCGATGTACACCGAGGAGGTCGGCATCTCGCCGGAGTACGGCGGGGGAGCGGAGCTCTACCGCGCCCGCGTCACCCAGCTGGTCAGCCGTGGGTGGTCGTTCGCCCGGTACGACGACGGCGAGCTGGTGTTCAAGGCCGAGGTCGCCTGCGCCACGCCGTACGCCGCGCAGATCCAGGGCGTCTACGTCCCGCCCGCCCACCGCGGCCGCGGCCTCGCCACCGCCGGCATGGCTGCGGTCGTGAACATCGTCCGCCGTGACATCGCCCCGGTGGTCTCGCTGTACGTCAACGACTGGAACACCTCCGCCCGCGCGGTCTACGAGAAGGTCGGCTTCCGCGAGACCGCGCGCTTCGCCACCGTGATGTTCTGAGTTCTCCCCAGGCGCGCGGTCACCTGTTTCGCTCGCGCGCGAGGCGGGGAATGATGGCCGGCGTGACCGGAACTCGGGTGGTCATTGCCGCTGTTGGTGTTGCCCTGGTGCTCGGGGTCGCCGCCTGTTCGGGCGACGACCCCGAGCCGCGGGTCGCGCCGC
>DASTXB010000052.1:0-35673 GCA_035765695.1 Nocardioides sp.
TCCCTGCCGTACGGACGCGTCGACCTCCTCCGCCACGACGGCGACCTCGTCGTCAGCGAGGTCGAGCTGATCGAGCCGGGCCTCTACCTCGACGTGTTCCCCGACAACGCCGACGCGTTCGCGGCGGCCGTCGCGGGCTGATCCCTCAGACGGTATGACGGACCGCCTCGCTGAGGGGGTTGCGGGCCGGGGCCTCACCACACAGATTCGTGGGTTGCCGAGCAGAAATCCCCTGCCCGGCCTATCCGACATGTGTGGGAGGCCCCGATGTTCACAGAGCGTACGAGCGTTGGACTCGATGTGCACGCACGATCGATCGTCGCTGCCGGGATCGACGGCGTCACCGGCGAGCTGTTCAAGCGCCGGCTTGTCCCGCAGTCCGAGGTCGTCATTGACTGGCTGTCGGCTCTGCCGGCGCCGGTCGCGGTTGCCTACGAGGCAGGACCGACCGGGTTCGAGCTGCAGCGGCAGCTCGCCGCCGCCGGCTACCGGTGCGTGATCGCCGCACCCTCCAAGCTGGTTCGCCCCAGCAGTGACCGGGTCAAGACCGATGCCCGGGACGCGATGCTGCTGGCCAGGTTGCTGCGCATGGACGAGCTGGTCGCAGTCGAGGTGCCCACCCCGAGCCGGGAGTCGGCTCGCGACCTGGTCCGGGCCCGCGAAGACGTCCGCGCCGAACTGATGTCGGCACGCCACCGCGTTTCCAAGCTCCTGCTGCGCCATGGGCACGTCTACTCCGGCGGCCGGCCCTGGACCGGCAAACATCACCAATGGCTGCACAGCATCACCTTCGCCGGCGCCGGAACACGCGCCGCCTACGACGCAGCCTGCGAAGCGGTGGAGTTCGGGTTGGCCCGCCGCGACCGGCTCGACGCCGCGATCAGCGAGCTCGCCGCGGACTCCGAGTTCACCGAGGTCACACGCCGGCTGGGCTGCCTGCGAGGGATCTCGACGCTGACCGCGTTCGCCCTCGCGGTCGAGATCGGCGACTGGAACCGCTTCACCGGCGCCAGCATCGGCGCCTACCTCGGCCTGGTTCCCAGCGAGCACTCCAGCGGCGAGTCCCGACGCCAAGGAGGGATCACCAAATCCGGTAACACCCACGTGCGACGACTACTGATCGAGTCCGCCTGGCAGCACAAGCCGCTCTACCGCGTCGGCACCACACTCCAAGAGCGCTGGGACCAGGCGCCCCCTGCGGCGCGCGCACGCGCCCACCTGGGCAACCAGCGACTGCACCGCCGCTGGCAGGCATTCGCTGCCCGATCCAAGCCCCACAACGTCGCCAACGTCGCGATAGCTCGCGAACTGGCCGGATGGTGCTGGTCGCTGGCCACCCTCCAGGACGCGACCGGCTGACCACCACCCAGACCTGACTCGGACCAACCCCAGCACGCCTCAGCGCGCCGGAGAGGACCAGCGACTGTTCTGCGAGCCACCCCTCCACAGCCGGTGACGCTCGAGCTCAGACAAGCCGTTCCCTCCCGCCGAACACCGCCCTGCGGCAAACCCGCGGATATCAGAATCGACACGCGTCGCAACACGCTCACCGCGTGCTGAAGGTCCCCGAGTCAGCGGAGCGCCGCCAGGCCACACGACCTGACGGCGCTCCACCCTGCCCCTTGACAAGAGGCCTTCACATATCAGAACTTCACCTGGGGAGCGACGTCCTGGCCGTCGGGGGCCTCGTAGAAGTCGCGCTTGTGGACGTTGGCGATGCCGGTGAAGAACATCCACGGGATCGTCTGGGTGAGCTTGTTCAGCGTCGCGACCGCGTCGTTGTAGTACTGGCGTGCGAACGAGATCTGGTTCTCGGTCTCGGCCAGCTGGCCCTGCAGCTCCAGGAAGTTCTGGTTGGCCTTGAGGTCGGGGTAGTTCTCGGCGACCGCGTTGAGGTTCACCAGCGCGCCCTGAAGGCGGGCGTCGGCGGCGGCCTTGGCCGGCACGTCGTCGCCCTTCGCGGCGGCCTGGACGCCGGCCCGCGCGGCGGTCACCTCCTCGAAGACGCCCTTCTCGTGCGCGGCGTACCCCTTGACGGTCTCGACCAGGTTCGGGATCAGGTCCGCGCGCCGGGTCAGCTGGACGTCGATGCCGCCGAGCGCCTCCTGGGCCGCGATGTCGGTGGCGCGCAGCTTGTTGAAGCCGACGACCACGAAGCCGACCAGGGCGACGACCAGGACGACGATGACGATGATGGCGATGAGCATGGGTACCTCTCAGTTGGAGCCGGAATCGTGGGTCACCAGGAGCCGCCGCCCCCGCCGCCGCCCCCGCCCCCGCCGGAGAACCCACCGCCGCCGCCGGAGGACGACGACGACTGGGTGGCCTCGTAGGAGGAGATCGCGGAGCTCACGGTGGACTGGAAGTCGCCGACCATCGACGACACGGCGCCGCCGAGCGCGGCGCCGCCGTAGTAGCCGGGGAAGTACGACGGGACCGGCGGCTCGGAGCCCGTCTCGGTGCGGTACTTCTCGGCCCACTGGTCGGCGCAGCCGAACGCGACCGCCCAGGGGATGTACGCCGTGTAGAGCTCCTGCCGGCCGGAGAAGTCGAACCGGTCCTGGGCCGACGGGGTGGACAGGATCCTGCGGAAGCCGCCGGCACGCGACCAGAGGTCGCGGCCCGCGCGGGTACGCCGGGTGCCGGCCCCCGTCGCCGCGATCCCGGCGCCGAACACCGCGAACAGGCCCGGGACCAGACCGATCATGCTCATGTGGAAGGGGTTCCAGAACGCCATCACGAGCACCGCGATCGCGCAGGCGGCGATGGCGAGGCCGCCGATGCCCCCGAGGCCACTCGCCACCATCAGCCCGCGGCCGCGCGCCCAGCTGCGGGTGTCGGACTCGAAGGACGCGATCTCGGTCTTGAGCCGCTGGCCGGCGGTGACGTCCTTCGGCGAGGCGGTGAACGACGAGCCCGGCCCGCTCAGCAGGTGCGCCACCCCGGCGGTCACCTGGTCCAGGCCGGCCCAGCCGTCCGCGCCCTTCTTGTCGGTGATCGTCCAGGTCCGGTCCGAGCGGTCGAGGTCGATGGCGCCCCGCTCGGCGGCGTACAGCAGCGTGGCGACGTACTGCTCCTCGTCGACGTCCTCGGTCACGAGGTACGCCGCCTGGGCGGGCCCGATGCCGTCCGGCGGGGAGTACATGAGCGGGAACCCCGGGCTCTTCTCCCTGGTGCTCCGGGTGAGCAGGTAGCCGGCCAGGCCCGCGAGCACCGCGAGGGCCAGCACCAGGATCAGCCAGGTCAGGCTGGTGCCGAACACCCGGTCGAAGCGCGGCGACCAGGGCAGCGACGTGCCCGCCGGCGGGGTCGGCATGTCCAGGCCGACCTTGATCGTGACCGGCGTGTTCGGCTGGAGCGCGCCGGTCCTCACGTGCAGGGTCTCGGTGCCCTCCCCCTTGGCGCGGCAGCCGCCGGTCTGCCCGGCGCCGACGGCGCACTGCACGTCCTCGGCCGCGGCCGGCAGGCGCACGGTGAGGTCGGACTGCTCGATCGGCTGCCGCCAGCCGGAGCCGACCAGGTCCCAGTAGAACTGCGTCTCGTGGCCGTTCGTGCCCGGGTCGAGCACCCCGTCGATCGAGTAGCGGATGACGTAGACGTGGTCGCCGGTCGACACCGTCGACCCCGGGTCGCCGATGCGGGCGTTCACGTAGCGGCCGTGGTCCTCCGACAGCAGGCTCACCGCCACCGGGGCGCCGTCCATCGTGACCGAGATGTCGTGGGGCTCGAGGCGCTGGTGCGCGTCGTTCTCGTCCTCCCGGTCGAACAACCGGAAGATGCCGTGCTTGCCGCTGACCGGGAAGTTCACCGTCAGCGTCTCGACGGCGTCCAGGTCGCCCTGGTCGTCGACGTCGAACGTCGCGACGAAGCTCGAGATCGACGTGTCCTCGCCGCTGGCCGTCCCGCTCGTGTTGAAGCTGTAGACCACGGCCGGCGCGAGCAGCACCAGGAACACGACGGCGAGACCGACGAGGTAGGCCACGGCGCGCTTCATGGCCCGGAGCCTAGGCCCGCGGCGGTCCGCGCCGTCGGAAAACCGCGTGCCGGGTGTCGGCGGAGGTTGCTTGACTGGACCCGATGACCTCGCCGACCTCCCCCAAGCCGACCCTCTCCTCCTTCTGGCACGACCTGCCACGGGAGGGGAAGCTCCTGCTGTCCGTCGTCGTCTTCGAGTTCATCGGCACCGGACTGGTGCTGCCCTTCCATGTCGTCTACCTCCACGAGGTGCGGGGGATCCACCTCGGCCAGGTCGGGCTGCTGCTCGGCCTGCCGCCGCTGGTCGGGTTCCTGATCGTCGGCCCGGGCGGCTCGGCGATCGACCGACTCGGCGCCCGGCGGATCCTGATCGGCGCCCTGGTCCTCCAGGTCGCCTCCAACATCCTGCTCGCGTTCGCGGAGACCGGGTACGCCGCGGCGCTCGCGCTGCTGCTGTCCGGCGCCGCGTTCGGCGTCACCTGGCCCGGGTTCCAGACGCTGATCGCGGACGTCGTGCCGGTCGAGCTGCGGCAGCGCTACTTCGGCGTGAACTTCACCCTGCTCAACCTCGGCATCGGGATCGGCGGCATCCTCGGCGGGATGCTCGTCGACGTCGACCGGCTGGTGACCTTCCAGGCGATCTACCTCGCGGACGCGGTGTCGTACCTGCCCGCGCTGGCCCTGCTCGCGGTCCCGCTGCGGCACGTCGCCGGGCGGCCGGACCACCCGCACGGCGGGGCGCCGGCCAAGGTCGGATACCTCGAGGTCGCCCGTCGTCCCGCGGTGTGGACGCTGATGCTGCTGAGCTTCGTGTCGTCGTACGTCGGCTACTCGCAGCTCAACGCCGGCATGCCGGCCTTCGCGCGCGCGGTCGGCGAGGTGTCGACCCGCGGCCTGGGCCTGGCCTTCGCGGCCAACACCGTGGTCATCGTCGTGCTCCAGCTGTTCGTGCTGCAGCGCATCGAGGGCCGGCGGCGTACCCGCGTCATCGCGGTGATGGGCGTCGTGTGGGCCGGGTCGTGGCTGCTGCTCGGGGCGACCGGGCTGCTGTCCGGCACCGTCGGCGCGACGCTGCTGGTCGCCGCGTGCGCGTCCGTGTTCGCGTTCGGCGAGACGCTGCTCCAGCCGACGATCCCGGCACTGGTCAACGAGCTCGCCCCCGACCACCTGCGCGGCCGCTACAACGCGCTGAGCTCGGGCGCGTTCCAGCTGGCGGCGATCATCGCCCCGCCCATCGCGGGCTTCCTGGTCGCCCACGACCTCGGCGCGGTCTACATCGGGTCGCTGGTCGTCGGCTGCCTGCTCTGCGGCGTGATCGCCGTCGCCCGACTCGAACCACAGCTCAGCCCCGAGGTCAACGGCGTCCGCGCCCGCAGGGTCGACGACCCGGCCGAGCTGTCGTCGACGTCGGCGAAGACGCTCAGCGCCGCGACCGACTGATGACCCACCACAGCAGGAGCAGCGCGCCCAGCGCCCCGGCCGCCTGCTTCCAGTAGGTCCTCGCCAGCACCGGCAGCACCGCCGCCCCCAGGTCGAGCGAGTCGTCGGCCGGTGGTGCCGGTCGCGGGGCCGCCGGCGTCGGGGTCGGCACCGTCTCCTCGGCGAGGTGCTTGGGGACGGTCGTCTCGGGTAGTCCCTGACGATCGAGCGGTTCTGACGGCGTCTCAGCGACCTTTTCGTCAGGGACTACCGTCACCGAAGGCTCGGACAAGCGCTGCTCGAGGCAGTCGACGAACTGGCCGAGGAGCTTGTCGGAGACGTCCTGCATGACGCCGCGGCCGAACTGGGCGGGCTTGCCGGTGATCGACAGGTCCGTGACGACCTCGACGTCGGTGGCCGACCCCGCGCCGGCGCCCATGGTCAGGGTGACGGTGGCGCCGGCGGTGCCGGTGCCGCGCTTGTCCCGGCCCTTGGCCTCGACGACGAACCGGTGGGCGGCCTCGTCCTTCTCCCGGAAGGTGCCGGAGCCGTTGTAGACCAGCGCGATCGGCCCGAGCTTGACCTTGACCGACCCCGAGAACTCGTCGCCGTCGACGGAGGTCACCGTCGCGCCCGGGAAGCACTCCGCGACCGACGCGATGTCGTTGAAGTGCGCCCAGGACTCGTCGACCGAGGCCGGGACGGTGAACCGGTGGGTGAGCTCCACGCGCTCAGCTCCCCGCGGCTGCCAGGACGGCCCGCCGGGTGAGCACCCGGGCGAGGTGGCGGCGGTAGTCGGCGTCGCCGTTGAGGTCCGACGGGGGCGTGGTGCCCTCGGCGGCCTGCTCCGCCGCGGCGCGTACGCCGTCCGCGGTCGCCGGCTGCCCGGCCAGCGCGCTCTCGACCGCCCGGGCGCGGATCGGCGTCGAGCCCATGTTGGTCAGGCCGATGCGGGCCTCGGCGATCGTGCCGCCGTCCACCCGGACCGCCGCCGCGACCGCGACGATCGGCCACTGGTGGGCGACCCGCACGAACTTCTCGTAGTGCGCACCCCAACCGGTGTGCTTGGGGACGCGGACCTCGGTGAGGATCTCGTCCTCGCCGATGGCCGTCTCGAACAGGTCCACGAAGAAGTCGTCGGCCGGGACCGTGCGGGTGCCCCCGGAGCCCTGGATCACGAACTCCGCGCCCAGTGCCAGGGCGGGGGCTCCGAGGTCACCCGCGGGGTCGGCGTGCGCGAGCGCGCCGCCGAACGTGCCGCGGTGCCGGATCTGGGCGTCGGCGAGGTGCTCGACGGCCTTGGCGATCAGCGCCGCGTGCTCGTTGACCAGCGGGTCGGAGCCGACGACCGCGTGCGGCGTCATCGCGCCGATCACGATCGCGTCGCCGTCGTCGCGCACGCCCCGCAGCGACTCGATCCGTCCGAGGTCGATGATCATCTCCGGCGCGTTGAGCCGCATCCGGAGCACCGGCAGCAGGCTCTGCCCGCCGGCGATGATCTTGGCGTCGTCGCCGTGCTGGGCGAGCGCGGCCAGCGCGTCCTCGACCGAGGTGGGCGCCACGTAGTCGAACTGTGCGGGAATCATGCGTCCGTCCCTCCGGTCGTGCGGTCCACGGTGCCCTCCATGCCGGTCGAGGCGTCGAAGTGGGGCGCGGCCGCCCCCTCCGTCGCGCCGCCGGCCCCGGGCCCGTTGATCGCCTTCCACACCCGCTCGGGCGTGCAGGGCATCTGGATGTCGGTCACCCCGAGGTGGCGTACGGCGTCGACCACCGCGTTGACGACGGCCGGCGTCGAGGCGATGGTGCCGGCCTCCCCGACGCCCTTCGTGCCGAGGGTGTTCGTGGTCGCCGGCGAGGTGGTGTGGTCGATCTCGAAGCTGATGGTGTCGGCCGCGGTCGGCAACAGGTAGTCGACGAACGAGCCGGACACCAGCGTGCCGGACTCGTCGTACACCGCCTCCTCCCACAGCGCCTGCGCGATGCCCTGGACCAGGCCACCGTGCACCTGTCCGGAGACGATCAGCGGGTTGATGATGTTGCCGATGTCGTCGACGCAGACGTACTTGCGCATCTTCAGCGCGCCGGTCTCGGTGTCGACCTCCATCGCGCACAGGTGCGTGCCGTGCGGGAAGTTGAAGTTCACCGGGTCGTACGTCGCCTCCGAGTCCAGCGTCGGCTCCATCCCGTCGGGGAGGTTGTGCGCGGCGAAGACCGCCGTCGCGAGCTCGGTGATCGCCATGCCCTGGTCGGTGCCGCGGACGGTGAACCGGCCGCCGGAGAACTCCAGGTCGTCGACCGAGGCCTCGAGCAGGTGCGCCGCCAGCGGCTTGGCCTTCTCGATCACCTTGTCGGCCGCCTTGACGATCGCCTCGCCGCCGACGACCAGCGAGCGCGAGCCGTAGGTGTCCAGGCCCTTGTGGGAGATCTGCGTGTCGCCGTGCAGGATCTCGACGTCCTCGAACGGCACCCCGAGCCGGTCGGCGACGATCTGGCTGAACGCCGTCTCGTGGCCCTGACCGTGGGCCGACGCCCCCGTGACCACCTCGACCTTGCCCGTCGCCAGCATCCGCACGCTCGCGTGCTCCCAGCCGCCCGCGCCGTAGTTGAGCTGGCCGAGCACCCGCGAGGGCGCCAGCCCGCACATCTCGGTGAACGTCGATACGCCGATCCCGAGCTGCACCGGGTCACCGGACTCGCGGCGGCGCCGCTGCTCGGCGCGGAGCTCGTCGTACCCGAAGATCTCCTTCGCCTTCGCGGTGGCCGCTTCGTAGTTCCCCGAGTCGTACTCGAGGCCCGCGACCGTGGTGAACGGGAACTCGTCGTGCCGGATCCAGTTCTTCTCGCGCACCTCCAGCGGGTCCATCCCGACCTCGGCGGCCAGCTCGTTCATCAGCCGCTCGATGGCGTACGTCGCCTCCGGTCGCCCGGCGCCGCGGTAGGCGTCGGTCCACGTCTTGTTGGTCAGGACCGTCTGGCAGTTGAACTGGTAGGCGGGGAACTTGTAGATCGCGTTGAACATGAACGCGCCGAGCACCGGCACGCCGCCGCCCACGATCGCGACGTAGGAGCCGAGGTCGGCGAGGAGGTCGACCTTGAGCCCGGTGACCGTGCCGTCCTTGGTGGCGGCGAGGGTCAGCTTCTGCCACTGGTCGCGGCCGTGGTGGCCGCTCATCAGCGACTCCGAGCGGGTCTCGGTGTACTTCACCGGCTTCCCCAGCCGGCGGGCCACCGCGAACGTGATCATCTCCTCGGGGGTCTGCTGCAGCTTGCCGCCGAAGCCGCCGCCGACGTCCGGGGCGATCACGCGGATCTTCGACTCCGGCACGCCGGTCGTGGCGGCGAGCGCGAAGCGGAGGATGTGCGGGATCTGGGTGGCCGACCACATGGTGATCTGCTCGCCGGTCGGGTCGACCACCACCGAGCGCGGCTCCATGAACGCCGGGATCAGCCGCTGCTGGCGGTACTCGCGCTCGATCACGATGCCGTCGGTGCGGGCCTTCTCGATGGCCTCGTCGACGTTGCCGCCGGTGCCGGCCTCGGCCGAGTCGAACCGCCACAGCGCCGACTTGTTGGTGCCGAGGTCGGGGTGGGCGAGGACGCCCTGCTCACTGGTGGCGGCCGCGGCCTCCTTGAGGTCGAGCGCGGCGGGCAGCTCGTCGTACTCCACCTCGACGAGCTCGGCGGCGTCGCGCGCCTCGGCCGCACTCCGGGCGGCGACCACCGCGACGATCTCGCCGGCGAACGTCACCCGGTCGGCGGGCATCGGCGGGTGCGCGGGCGTGACCTGGTCGGTCGTGATCGCCCAGGCGTTGATGCAGGCCCCGGCCGTCTCGGCGAGGTCGGCGCCGGTGAGCACCGCGACCACGTTGGTCGCCTGCTTCGCGGCGCTGGTGTCGACGCTGGTGATCCGGGCGTGGGCGAACGGGCTGCGCACCATCGCGAGGTGCAGCATGCCCGGCAGCTGGAGGTTGTCGGTCCAGCGGGTCCGGCCGGTGATGAGGCGCTGGTCCTCCTTGCGCCGGCGGTCGCGGCCGATCTCGCGCTCGACCTCGTCGGCGGGGCGCTCCTGGGTGGCGGTCATGACGTCACCCCGGCTCCCTGGCCGGCCGCGTGCTGCACCGCGCGGACGATGTTGTGGTAGCCCGTGCAGCGGCACAGGTTGCCCTCGAGCCCGAGGCGGATCTCCTCCTCCGACGGGTTCGGGTTGGTGTTCAGCAGGTCGACGCTCTGCATGATCATCCCGGGGGTGCAGAACCCGCACTGCAGGCCGTGGCACTCGCGGAACGCCTCCTGCACCGGGTGCAGCTGACCGTCCTGCGCGAGGCCCTCGATCGTGGTGACCTCGCCGCCGTCGGCCTGCACGGCCAGGACGTTGCACGACTTCACGCTGGTGCCGTCGAGGTGGACCGTGCACGCGCCGCAGTTGCTGGTGTCGCAACCGATCACGGTGCCGGTCTTGCCGAGGCGCTCGCGCAGGTACTGCACGAGCAGCATGCGGGGTTCGACGTCGTCGGAGACCTGGGCTCCGTCGACGGTGAGGCTGATCCGGGTCATCGGGTCTCCCTGGAGGCGGTGGCCTGCTGTGGCTCAGGTCACGCTAGGGAGATCCGGTTGGTCAAACGTTGGCCGCGTCAGAGCAGCTCCACGACCTGCCCGGGGCGCCCGTGCGCGACCAGGTCGACGACGGCGCGGGTGACGTCGGCCGGCGGCACGAGCGGCGGCAGCAGCGCCTGCTGGTCCTCGTCGAGGGCGGCCCACTCCGCGTGCGCCCGCGGCAGGCCGATCCACCCCGGGGCGACGGCCGTCACCCGGGCCCTCGCGCCGGTCGCGAGGTCGCCGAGGGCGGTCGTGAACCGGATCAGCCCGGCCTTGGCGGCGGCGTACTCGGGCGAGTCGTAGCCGTCGGTGCCCAGCGTCGCGCTCGAGGCGACGTTGACGACGGCGCCCACGCCGCGTGGGCCGCGGCGGTGCTCGAGGTCGTCGAGGAAGAGCTGGGTCAGCAGCATCGGCGCCCGCAGGTTCAGGTCCAGGGTGCGCGACCACGCGGCGTACGGCGCCGCGGGGAACTGCTCCCCTCCCGGCGTCCAGCCGCCGGCGTTGTTGACCAGCACGTCGGCGCCGCCGAGGTCGCGGGCGCGGCCGGCGAGCGCGCGCAGCTCCGGCTCCTCGGTCACGTCGCACGCGAACGCCCACCCGCCCACGCGCTGCTCGCGCACGAGCGTCGCCGTCTCCTGCGCGGCAGCCGGGTCCCGGTCCGCGGCCAGCACGGCGGCGCCTCGGCGGGCGAGCGCGACGGCGACCTCGCGGCCGAGTCCGCCCCCGGCCCCGGTGACCACGGCGAGCGCGTAGCGGATCTCCACCCGGGCGACCGTAGCCGCGGCTACCGACTGGCCGCGGCGAGCCGTCCCTTGAGCAGGGGTACGGCGGGGTGCGGGGTGCCGGCCAGCCGGGCCAGGCAGCACTCGACGACCTCGGTGTCGTACGGCGCGAGCTCGCTGTAGCGCACCACCGCGTCGGGCTGCGGGTCGGCGAGCAGCGCCTCCCGCACCGCGACCGCGACGTACTCCGCGAGCTCGTTGAGGGCCGGGGAGTTGGTGCCGGGGAGCAGGTCGCCGCCGTACGCGTCGACGGCCGCGGCCACCCGGCCCTTGCGCAGCAGGGAGAGGACCAGGTCGACGTCGGTGGCGACCGGCATCGTCAGCCGGTACGGGCGCGAGGCGAGCTGGCCACCGAGGGCCGCGCGCAGGTGGGAGACCTCGGCCTTGAGGGTGGAGAGCGTGACCGCCTGGTCGCCGTACACCAGCGCGTGCAGGTGCTCGAGCGACAGGCCCTCGGGGTGCATCGAGAGCAGCGCGAGCACCTCGGTCTGCCGCCGGTTGAGCAGCAGCCGCTGGCCGTCGAGCCAGGTCTCGGCGGTGCCGAGCAGCCGCATCACCAGGCCCGGCTCGGTGCCCTCGTCGACCGCGCCGGCGACCGGGAGGCTGTGCGAGGCCGGCATCGCGGTCTCGATGAGCCGGGCCAGCACGCGTGCGGTGGCGAGCCCGATCGGGTGGGTGCGGTCCCAGGTGGTCGAGATGTCGATGACGCCGAGCTGGGTGCCGCTCGCCGGGTCGTGCAGCGGCGCCGCCCAGCACACCCAGTTGTGCACGATCGGCGCGTAGTGCTCGGCGCTGAACACCATGGCCGGGGCGTCGAGCCGGTTGGCGAGGTCGAGCGCGTTGGTGCCGACGGACTGGTCGTCCCAGCGGCCGCCGGCCACGAAGTTCACGGTCTCGGCCTTGCGGCGCATCACCCGGCCGCCGTACGTCCACAGGATGCGGGTCTCGGGGTCGGTGACGGCGACGACCAGGTCCCCGTCCTCGGCGGTACGCCGCAGCTCCGCCTCGACGCGCTCGACCGCCGTCTGCAGCGGCGACCCCTGCCAGTACGCCGCGGTCTCGGACTCGTCGGCCAGCGGCGCCTCCCGGACGTCCGGCGAGATCGCGGCCTCCGAGCGGCTCCAGCTGTTCAGGATCTCGGGACGGACCAGGGCCGCGGCCTGGGCGGGGTCGTCGGCGTGCTCGACGAACGAGGTCCACGCGCGGACCGCGTGCAACCGGCGGGTCTGGAGCTCGCTGCGAGCCATGCCGCCGAACGTAGCACCG
Organism: Nocardioides sp.; assembly: GCA_035765695.1. Classification (GTDB taxonomy): domain Bacteria; phylum Actinomycetota; class Actinomycetes; order Propionibacteriales; family Nocardioidaceae; genus Nocardioides. The sequence goes on from DASTXB010000052.1 coordinate 12,039, forward strand.
GGGTGGTGACGCGCGTCACACCCGATCTCAGAGGGAGTTCGTGACCGTCAGGAGCACGGCGGCGTCCTCGAGCGCCTCGAGGTCGTGGCGCTGCGGCGGGATCAGGACGTAGTCGCCGGACCCGCCCTCCCAGGTCTCCCCACCGGCGTGCAGCCGGACCCGGCCGCGCAGCACCTGCAGGGTCGCCTCCCCCGGGCTCTCGTGCTCGCCGAGGGACCGCCCGCCGGCCAGCGCGATCAGCGTCTGCCGGAGGTGGTGCTCGCGCCCGCCGTGCACGGTGACCGCGCTGCGGCCGCTGCCGTGCTCGCGGGCCAGGCCCAGGTGCTCGCCCGCGAGTGCGTGCAAGGACATGCCATCCATCAACCCAGCTCCTTGTGGATCCGTCCTTCGAGGGTGCCCAGCCGCTCGCCGGTGCCACCCCAGCGGCCGGCGACGATCTCGGCCGCGATGCTGATCGCGGTCTCCTCCGGGGTCCGCGCGCCGAGGTCCAGGCCGATCGGGCTGGACAGCCGCGCGATGTCCTTCTCGTCGACGCCCGCCTCGCGCAGCCGGGCGAGACGGTCCTCATGGGTGCGGCGCGACCCCATCGCCCCGACGTACGCCACCTCGGGCAGCCGGAGCGCGACCTCGAGCAGGGGTACGTCGAACTTCGGGTCGTGGGTGAGCACGGTGATCACGGTGCGGCCGTCGACACGGCCGGCCTCCGCCTCAGCGGCGAGGTACCGGTGCGGCCAGTCGACGACGACCTCGTCGGCGTCCGGGAAGCGGCTGTTCGTCGCGAACACCGGGCGGGCGTCGCACACGGTCACGTGGTAGCCGAGGAAGCTGCCGACCCGCGCGACCGCGGCCGCGAAGTCGATCGCGCCGAAGACCAGCATCCGCGGCTTGGGCGCGAACGCCCACACGAAGACCCGCATGCCCTCGCCGCGTCGCTCGCCGTCGGGCCCGTAGGTCAGCGTGGCGTTGTGGCCGGCGGCGAGCAGCCCGAGCGCGTCGTCGTGGACGGCGTCGTCCGCGCGCGCGGACCCCAGCGACCCGGCCAGCGGCAGGTCCGGCCGGACGACGAGCCGCCGCCCCAGCCAGGCCGGGTCCGGGTGCTCGATCACGGTCGCCAGTGCCACCGGCCGGCCGGCCTCGACGTCCTCGGCGATCTCGCCGAGCTCGGGGAACGTCTCACGGTCGACCTTCTCGACGTACACGTCCAGGATGCCGCCGCACGTGAGGCCCACCGCGAACGCGTCGTCGTCGGAGACGCCGTACCGCTCCAGCACGGGCTCGCCGGACGCCACCACGGACTCGGCGAGCTCGTAGACCGCGCCCTCGACGCAGCCGCCGGACACCGACCCGACCGCGGTGCCGCCGGGGCCGACGAGCATCGACGCACCGGGCGGGCGGGGCGCGGACCGGAACGTCGCGACCACGGTCCCGACGCCCACGGTCTCGCCGGCACGCCACCACTCCAGCAGCTCGGGCAGGACGTCACGCACGGGAGATCACCTCCGCCAGCTCGGCGAACGTCGCGAGGGAGTGCCCGGCGACGAAGTCGTCGCAGTGCGGCAGGGCGGCGACGACGCCCTGCTGGACGGGCTCGTACCCGGACTTGCCGCGGTGCGGATTGACCCACACGACACGGTGCGCGATCCGCTGCAGGCGCGCCATCTGCTCGCCGAGCAGCGTCGGGTCGCCGCGCTCCCAGCCGTCGCTGAAGACCACCACGACGGCGCCGCGTGCCATCCCGCGCTGGCCCCAGCGGTCGAGGAAGAAGCGCAGCGTCTCGCCGAGGCGGGTGCCCCCCGACCAGTCCGGCACGGTCTCCCCCGCGGCGACCAGCGCCCGCTCGGGGTCCCGCAGCCGCATCGCGCGCGTCACGTGGGTGACCCGGGTGCCGACCGTGAACGTCTCGACCGTGGGGACGACCTGGGTGAACCGGTGCGCGAGCCGCAGCAGCGCGTCGGCGTACCCGCTCATCGAGCCGGAGACGTCGATGAGCAGCACCACCCGACGGGGGCGGGTGCCCCGCCGGCGCCAGGCGATGTCGGCCGGCTCGCCCATCCGTCGCAGGGACGAGCGAAGGGTGCGGGACGCGTCGACGCGGCCGCGGTGCCAGCGCTGGTGCCGGGCGGTACGCCGCACCGGTGGCCGCGGCCGCAGCGTCGCGAACAGGCCGACCAGCCGGTGCTTCTCGGCGTTCGACAGCGCCGCGACGTCGCGGTGCCGCAGCACTTCGCTGTCGGTGGCGCGGGCGCGCACCACCTCCTCGTCGGCGTCCGGGTCGCCCTCGCCCTCCCCGTCCTCCAGCGGCAGGCCGGAGAGCGCGGGGGCGAGCGGCGCCTGCGCCGGGCGGGAGCGCGGCAGCCCGTCCCGGGAGCCGAAGTACTCGTGGAACACCTGGTCGTACCGCTCCAGGTCGTCCGGGCCCGCGCAGAGCGTCGCCCGGCCGGCGAGGTACGTCGAGCGCTGGTCGCCGGCGCCCAGCAGCGCGACCGCGGCGAGGAACCCCTGGGAGCGGTCCTGGGTGACCGGGACGCCCGCGGCCCGCAGGGCCCGGGTGAAGCCGAGGAGGACCTCGTCGGGGGCGCGATTCATGATCGCAGCATCTGGTCCAGGGCGCGGCGGACGCGGTCGGAGTCCTCGCGGTACTTCACCAGCGCGCCGAGCGTCGCCGACGCCGCGGCGAGGTCGATGTCGGCGGTGCCGAGGTAGTGGAGCGCTCGCGCCCAGTCGAGCGTCTCGGCGACGCCGGGCGGCTTCTGCAGGTCGTCGCGGTCGCGCAGCTGCTGCACGAGCTCGACCACCTGGCGACGCAGCTGCTCGGAGACCTCGGGCGCCCGGCTGCGCAGGATCTCGACCTCGCGCTCGAGGCCGGGGTGATCGATCCAGTGGTAGAGGCAGCGGCGCTTCAGCGCGTCGTGCAGCTCGCGGGTGCGGTTGGAGGTGAGCACCACGAACGGCGGCGTCGCCGCGCGCACGGTGCCGAGCTCCGGGATCGAGACCTGGTAGGTCGACAGCACCTCGAGCAGGAACGCCTCGAACTCGTCGTCGGCCCGGTCCACCTCGTCGACCAGCAGCACCGCCGGACTCTGCTGCAGCGCCTGGAGCACCGGCCGGGCGAGGAGGAAGCGCGCGTCGTACAGGCTCTTCTCGGCCTCCTCCACGTCCTGGGGTCCGGCTCCGCCGGTCGCCTCCAGGGCCCGCAGGTGCAGGATCTGGCGCGGGAAGTCCCAGTCGTAGAGCGCCTGGGTGGCGTCGATGCCCTCGTAGCACTGGAGGCGCACCAGCGGCAGGTCCAGGCTCTCGGCGATGGCCTCGGCGAGCGCGGTCTTGCCGGTGCCGGGCTCGCCCTCGAGCAGCAGCGGGCGCTGCATCTGGAGCGCCAGGAACGTCACCGTCGCGAGCGCGTCGTCGGCGAGGTAGCCGGTCCCACTCAGACGGGCGGCCACGGCGGCGGGTGACTCGAGGGCCATGCCGCCAAGGCTACGCGGCCCGGTGTTGGCCCGAGGTTGGGCGGCGTCGTGGGCGACCGGCGGCGGGCGTGGTCAGGCGTCGCCCGGACGGACCAGCCCGCTCTCGTAGCCGAGCACCACCAGCTGTGCCCGGTCACGCGAGCCGGTCTTGGCGAGGAGCCTGCCGAGGTAGGTCTTGACGGTGGCTTCGGAGAGCGACTCCCGGGCTGCGATCTCCTTGTTCGACAGACCTCGGGCGACCAGCCGGAGCAGGTCGCGCTCCCGCTCGGTCAGCCCTGCGAGCACCTGGTCGGAGTGGCCCGGGGCCGGGCGGGCGACGTACTCCTGGATGAGCCTTCGGGTGATGCGCGGGTCGAGGAGCGCCTCCCCGCCGGCGACCGTCCGCACGGCCGCGACCAGCGTCTCGGGCGGGGCGGTCTTGAGCAGGTAGCCGCTCGCCCCCGCCCGGAGGGCGGCGTACACGAGGTCGTCCGCGCCGAAGGTCGTGAGCACCAGGGCACGCGTGCCGTCCGGCATGCGCGCCACCGCCTCGATCCCGTCCATCCGGGGCATCCGCAGGTCGACGAGCACCACGTCCGGTGCCAGCTCGGCCACGGCGGCCAGGGCTCGCTCGCCGTCCTCTGCCTCGCCCACCACCTCCAGATCCGCCTCTGCCTCGAGGATCAGCCGCAGACCGCGGCGGACGAGTGCCTGGTCGTCGGCCAGCACGATGCGCACGGTCACGGGACCCGGACCTCCCGCGGCTCGACGGCCGTCGGCAGCCGCGCCGTGACGACCCACCCGCCGTCGGGGCGGCGGCCCGCCTCCACCTCGCCGCCGAACATCCGCACCCTCTCGCGCATGCCCACCAGTCCGTGGCCGCCGGAGAGCCCGACGGCCGGCGGCTCCGATCCTGCGCGGCCGGCGCCGTCGTCGCAGACCCGGAGCACGAGGTCGTCGGGTCGGTACTCCAGCCGGACGACGGCGCGACACGGGGCCGCGTGCTTGAGGGCGTTGGTGAGTGCCTCCTGGACCACGCGGTACGCCGAGACGTCCAGCGCGCCACCGACGGGACGGGGCGTGCCGACGGTCTCCAGGGTGACGTCGAGCCCGGACCGCCGCAGCTCCGCGACGAGCTCGGGCAGCTGGGCCAGGCCGGGCTGCGGCGTCCGCTCGGCGGACTCCCCGCGCAGCATGCCGAGGAGCAGGTGGAGCTCCTCGATGGCCGACCGGCCGCTCTCCTGCACCTGGGTCAGCGCCTCGGCGACCTCGGGCGAGCGTTCGGGCACCAGCTGTTGCGCGGCAGCGGCATGGATCACCATGACCGACACCTCGTGGGCGATGACGTCGTGGAGCTCCCGGGCGATCCGCTCGCGCTCGGCGACCACGGCCTCCCGCGCGGCGAGCTCCTGCTCGCGCATGGCGAGGTCGGCGCGCTGGGCCTCGACGGCGGCCCGGTCACGCAGGGCGTGCACGAGCCGGGCGACCGCGTAGGCGACCGCGGTCACGCCCAGGGTGAACAGCATGCTGTCGAGCGATCGGAAGTCGGGCAGCACGACCGCGAACACGGCGTACGCGACGGCCATCGTCGCCGGCATCCACAGCGACCGGCGCACCGTGCCGGCGAGCGCTGCGACCGTGCATCCGGCGATCAGGAAGGCGATGAAGGAGGAGTAGAAGCCGGGGTCGATCCGCTGCACCAGGACCGGCGTGAGCGCGGACGCGGCACACACCGTCAGCACGGCCCGCGGCCAGGAGCGGCGGACGACGAGCGCGGCACCCGACACCAGGCCGCACACGAGCATCAGCGGCGTCATCGGCGGGGTCTCGAGGCCGACGGACCAGTCGACGAGGACCAGCGCCACGACGGCGGCCGCGATCAGGAGATCCGGGACCGGCGGCCAGCGCATGCCGACAGCGTAGGAGCCCGCCGCCTCGCTGGCAGTCGACCAGCGGTGACAGAGCGTCCTCCTGAGGGTGACCCGGGAGTCGTCGGCACGCCGATGACGGCTGCGCCCCGGGCGAGCGACGGTGTCGGGGCACGCCGGTCAACGGGGGCCGGCCGCCACCGAAGGAGCACACCGATGTCCCGCAGGATCCTGTCCACCAGCCTCCTCGCCGCGTCAGCCCTGGCCGTCGCGACCACCGGTCCCGGCGCCGCGGCACCGCCGGTGTCCCACGATCGGGCGACCGGCCACACGCTGGCGTTCACCGCGAAGCACACCGGCATCGTGCCGACCGGTCGCCGCGACTACGTCCTGACCGACGACATCGTCCAGCACGGGCAGCAGGTCGGCGCCGACGTGCTGTCCTGCCGGACCAGGGGGACGCTCGCCCACTGCACGGTCAGCCTCGCCCTCGGCGACGGTCAGATGCACCTGCGGATCACGCTCCACGAGAGCGGCGACCTCCGAGGGAAGGTCACCGGCGGTGACGGTCGGTACGCCGGCGCGGTCGGCCGGGTGCGCGGGCACGCCGCCTCCGAGAAGGCCGAGCGCGTGGTCGTGCGCTGGCACTCCTGACGGGCGGTCCGGGTTGGTCGGCGGGGCCAGACTGGCGGGGTGAGCGACGCCGACGCCCGCCTCCAGCGGGCCATCCTGGACCTGCTCGCGCAGCGCCGGCCGGGCGCCACGATCTGCCCGTCGGACGCCGCGCGGGCGGTCGAGCCGGACGACTGGCGGCCGTTGATGGACGCGGCGCGGGCGGCGGCGCAGCGGCTCGTCGACGCCGGCGAGGTGGACGTGACGCAGGGCGGTGCGGTGGTCGACCTCGCGACCGCGACCGGGCCCGTGCGGATCCGGAAGCGCTGACGACGGCGATCACCCATCGTGGTCTGGCGCACCCCGGCCGCCGGGACTAGCGTCGACCGCTGAGCCCGCGGGATGCGTCGTCTCCGTCTCGGGGTGGGCGCGGCCCGAGGGAGGGCTCATGTCCGAGGCAGTCATCCTGGAGTTCCGCGGCGTGGGGGCGGAGGAGTACCAGAAGGTCAACGCCATCCTCGGGGTGGACATCGACGCCGGCACCGGGGACCTGCCGCCCGGGCTCGCCGCCCACACCGCCGCGACGACCTCGGACGGCCTCCTCGTCCTGGAGCTCTGGGACTCGCAGGAGGCGGCCGGCCAGTTCCTGACGACCCGTCTCCAGGCGGCCCTGGCCCAGGCCGGGCTCCCGGAGCCGGCGCGGATGGAGTGGCTCACGCTCGCGGGCAGCTACGTCCGCGACCACGGTTGAGCCGCTCCTCCTCGACGTCCCCGCGGGTCACCGTCGGCGGGTCGGCCGCCGCGCGGCCGCCCCGGGGGCGCGCGGATTGGTCACCAACCACAGATCCGCGGCGCTCCCACGTGCGGTCTGTGCCCCCTCGGCGCAGGTCTCCGGCCGCCGTACCCGCCCACCGCACGCCACGGGGGCCGCGCACGAGGTGGCTCGGCTACGCCGGATGGTCCCGGTCGCGCCCGCTCGCGAGGTCGCCGCACTCGACCACCTCGACCTCGCGGGTCGCGAGGTAGCCGCGCGCGCCCCGGTCGCCGTCGGTCTCCGCGCCGATCCCGGCCCAGTGGTCGCGGCCGAGCACGACCGGGTGACCGGGACGGCCGGCGTACGCGGCCCGGCGCAGGGTGGCCGGGCCGGGCGGCGGGTCGAGCAGGCGGCGGACGACGTCCGCGCCGACATCCGGGAGGTCGACGAGGCCGACCACCACCGCGTCGGCGTCCGTGGCCTCCACCGCGGCGAGGCCGGCACGGAGCGAGGCGGACATGCCGTCGGCCCAGTCCGCGGCGACGACCGCGGTCGCGCCGGTGCCCTCGAGCAGCGGCAGCGCCTCCTCGGCGCTCGCCCCCAGGACCACGGTGACCTGCGTGCAGCCGCCGTCGGTCAGCGCGCGCACCGACCGCACCAGCCAGGGCTCGCCGTCCTCGCCGCGCACCAGCGCCTTGGGCCGACCCATCCGGGAGCCCGCGCCCGCGGCGAGGAGCAGCCCGTCGACCGTCACCCGAAGGCCTGGTCGTACAACGCCGCGAGGTCCGCGGAGTACGGCGCGCTGAAGCCGCACACCGTCACCCGGCCGTTGGTCGCGCTCACCAGGTAGCGGCCGCCCTGCTCGAACTTCACCGCGCCGACGAGGTCCTGCAGCTCCTCCTCCGGCGCCTGCACCCGGACCAGGTCGGTCGGCCCGCCGGCGTACCAGTGGCCGACGCTGAGCGTGACCGCGCCGTCGGCGAGCGTGGTGACGGTGCCGTCGAAGGCGACCGACTGCTGGGCGAGGGTCTCGGCGCTCGGCACCATGCACTTGGCGGCGTACGCCGTGGGGCTGGGCGCGGAGAGCTCGGTGACCGACTGGTCGTCGACCGCCGTCGGGGGCGCCGCGGGGCCGTCGTCGTGGCCGACGACCGCGAAGATCCCGACGCCGGCGATGATCAGCACCGCTGCCGCGGCGACCAGCCAGGTGAGGGGGCCGCGGCCGCGGGTGCCGGTCGCGCGGTTCTCGGTGGTCAGCTCCGTGCTCATGACGTCCTCCAGGAGTCGGGCCGCCCGCTCGGGGTCGGCCGGTGGGAGGGAGGACGCCGGGTCCGCGGCCCGCAGGCGGGCGCGCAGGACGTCCTGCTCGACGTCGCGCTGGTCGTCGGTCACGGCCTTCTCCCCTCTCTCGACTCCTCATGTCCGGATGCGGCCGCGTCCTTTCGCAGCCGCTCGGCGAGCTTCCCGCGGGCCCGGTGCAGCCGGATGCTCGCGGCGTTCGGCGTGATGCCGAGGACCGTGGCGATCTCCGCCGGCGCGAGCTGCTCCCACGCCCACAGGCGCAGCAGCTCGGCGTCCGCGGCGCGCAGCGCGGCCAGTGCCGCCGCGACCTCCTCGTCGCGCTCCTCGGGTCCGGGCGCCGCCTCCGCGGGCGGGTCGATCGCGGCGACCCGGGCGGCCACCCGCTCCTGCCGGCGCGCGGACCGCTCGGCGTTGCGCAGGCACAGCCGTGCGACGCCGTACACGAACGGCAGCGGCTCCTCCGGCAGCTCCTCGACCCGGCGCCAGCAGACCAGCAGCGTCTCGGCCAGCACGTCCTCGGCCGTGGTCGGATCGGTACGGCGGGCCAGGTACCGCCGCACCGGCTCGATCAGCCCCGGCGCGATCCGCTCGAAGCGTTCCCGTCGGCTCTCCACGTCCCCCACCCTCGCATGTCGGTCACGGCCGCCGTACCCAGCCGGAGGCGGGTCGAGACCTCGCCGGTCACTCCGGGGGGAGGAAGGTGGGGTGGTCGCGCCGGGCTTCCTCGACCATCTCCCAGCCGCGCGCGCCGAGGGTGACGCCGGTGACCGGGAAGATGCCGAGGTTCTCGCGCTCGACGTGCTCGTCGAGCTCGCGGAGCAGGTCGGCGATCCGGCGCTCGAGGTCCGGCGAAGCCGGGTCGAGGTCCGCGATGGCCTCGTCGAACCCGCGGTGCTCCTTCTCGAGCTGCTCCACCTCCTCGACGAACTCGTCCTGGGCACGCAGCGCGGCGAAGACGCCCACCTCCTCGCGGCGCACGTGCCCGTCGAGGTGCTCGACCAGCCGCTCCAGGTGAGCCAGCGCGGTGGCCCGATGGCCCGCGCCCATCGCGAGGCGTACGGCGTGGGCCTCGTCGAGCAGCGCGTAGTGCTCGTCCATGAGCTCGGCGATCGGCTCGATGCCCCGGCAACCGCAGTGCTCGCACACGTCAGGACACCCGCTCCCACCCGCGGCGGGGCGTGTGGCTGCCGAGCTGCTCGTCGCGGCTGCGGTAGACGATGTACGGCCTGGTGAGGTAGCCGACCGGCGCGCTGAACACGTGGACCAGACGGGTGAACGGCCACAGCGCGAACAGGCCGAACGCGACCAGGCCGTGCAGCTGGAACCCGATCGGCGCGTCGCCCATCAGCTCGGGCTCCGGCTGGAAGGCCAGGAACGAGCGGTACCAGACCGAGACGCCCTCCCGGTAGTCGTACTCACCGCCGAGGTTGAGGATCGAGCCGGCGATGGTGTTCCACATGCCCAGGACGATGACGACGCCGAGGAAGACGTACATCACCTTGTCCATCGTGGTGGTCGCGGAGAACACCGGACCGACGGTGCGGCGCCGGTAGACCAGGATGGCGAGGCCCACGAGCGTCATCAGCCCCGCGGTGAGCCCGCCGCCGATCGCGCCCGCGTGGTAGACCTCGTCGCCGATGCCGACGGCGTCGGTCCACGACTCCGGCACCAGCAGTCCGATCACGTGGCCGCCGACGACGCCGAGCATGCCGAAGTGGAACAGCGGGCTGCCGATGCGCAGCAGCCGGTCCTCGTAGAGCTGCGAGGACCGGGTGGTCCAGCCGAACTTGTCGTAGCGGTAGCGCCAGAAGTGCCCGAGCACGAACGTCGCGAGGCACAGGTACGGCACGATCACGAAGAGGAAGACGTCCATCAGCGGGCTCCTCGCAGGACGGGGGTCGGGGTCTCGACGGGCTCGACCAGCGGCAGCGCCCGGTGCAGGGCAGGGTCGAAGGCGGGCGTGCCGTACGGCGTGAGCCCGACCTCCTCCGCAGGCGGTCCTTCGGCGGCCAGCCGCTGGACCGCCTCGCGCTCGTCGCCGCGCAGCGGCGGCAGCGTCGCGCACAGCGAGACGAGCGCGCCCGCCCACGGCGACCCGCTGTCGGTGAGCGACAGCCGCAGCAGCTCGATGCCCGCGCGATGGTCGAGCAGGAGTCCCCACCCGAGCCGCTGGTCGACGGTCGCGGCGTACTCGAGCACGACGCACAGGTGGTCGGGCAGCTCCCCGCCGTGCTCCTCGAGCAGGTACCCCGAGCGCAGGTAGGTCTGCTTGAACCGGAGCAGCGCGATGCCGCGCTTGCGGGTGTCGCCGTGCGCGAAGTACGTGAGGAAGAGGTTGCACCGGCGGCGCGAGTCGAAGGTCTCGACGTACGCCTCCTGCAGCGCCGGCAGCGGCGTGGTCGCGAGGTGCTCCACGAGCGGTGCCAGAGGCGCACCGAGCTCCCGGGGCAGGGCCGCGGCGGCGGCGCGGAGCACCGGCAGGTCCTCCAGCCGCCGCTCGTCCGGGTAGTCCAGGAGCAGGGACGCCGACTGCCAGGCGACCGTGAGGTCCTCCGCCGGCCAGACGAGCTGCGGGTGTCGCGCGCTCATCGCAGGTCCGCCCCGCCGGTCAGGCCCGCCGTGCCGCCCGGGTCCGTGGACCCGTCGTCGGCGGTGTCGGGCGGACCGGCGTCCTCGACCGGCTCGGGCCCGTCGGGGCGGGGTGGGAACAGGCCAGCGGGCGCGCCCTTGCCGTCCCAGTTGAGGAGGTTGACGCGCGCGGACTTGTCCGCCGGGGCCGCGAACGTGTCGGAGGTCTGCCGGTCGCGCAGCATCATGAAGTTCTCCACCGCGATCGGCAGCGCCTGGTTGCCGGAGCCCTCGCCGAACGGGCCGGACCCGCCCATCCCCGGGCCGCCGTCGTAGTCCAGCGCGCACTCGGTGGCCAGCTCCTCCAGCGAGTGCGCCTGCTCGGCGTGCGCGGGCGGGATGACGTACCGCTCGTCGTACTTGGCGAGCGCGAGCAACCGGTACATGTCGTACATGTCCTCCTCGCTCATGCCGACGCGCTGCGGGATGGCGGCGTCCGGCTCGCGGCCGAGGTTGATGTCGCGCATGTAGGAGCGCATCGCGGCGAGCTTCTTCAGGACCCGGTCGACCGGGGCGACGTCGCCGGCGGTGAACAGCTCGGCGAGGTACTCGATCGGGATCCGCAGCGCATCGATCGCCGCGAACAGGTTGCCGGCGTCCTCGGCGTCCTCGCCGGTGTCACGGACGACGTCGAGCACCGGCGACAGCGGCGGGATGTACCAGACCATCGGCATCGTGCGGTACTCCGGGTGCAGCGGCAGCGCCACCCGGTACTTGTTGATCAGCGCGTGGATCGGCGAGCGCTGAGCGGCCTCGATCCAGTCGCGCGGGATGCCGCCGCGCTCGGCGGCCCGGACGACCTCGGGGTCGTCGGGATCGAGCAGTACCGAGCGCTGTGCCTCGTACAGGTCGTGCTCGTCCGGCACGGACGCCGCCTCCAGCACCCGGTCGGCGTCGTACAGGACCAGGCCGATGTAGCGCAGCCGGCCCACGCAGGTCTCCGAGCAGACGGTGGGGAGACCGACCTCGACGCGCGGGAAGCAGAACGTGCACTTCTCGGCCTTGCCGGTGCGGTGGTTGAAGTAGACCTTCTTGTAGGGGCAGCCCGAGACGCACATCCGCCAGCCGCGGCAGCGGTCCTGGTCGACGAGCACGATGCCGTCCTCGCTGCGCTTGTAGATCGCCCCGCTCGGGCAGGACGCGGCGCAGGACGGGTTCAGGCAGTGCTCGCAGATCCGCGGCAGGTAGAACATGAACGCTTCCTCGAAGGAGCGCTTCACCTCCGTGGAGACCTTCTGGAGCACCGGGTCGCGCTCGAAGGTCGCCTGCGAGCCGCCCAGGTTGTCGTCCCAGTTCGCCGACCAGGTGATCTTGGTGTCCTTGCCGGTGAGCAGCGACTTGGGCCGCGCGACCGGGGTGTGCTCCTGGGCGGGCGCGTCGGTGAGCGTGGCGTAGTCGTAGGTCCACGGCTCGTAGTAGTCGTCGATGGACGGCAGCTTGGGGTTGGAGAAGATCGTGAGGAGCTTCTTGAACCGGCCGCCCGCCTTGAGCGTGAGCCGCCCGCGCTTGTTGAGGGTCCAGCCGCCCTTCCAGGCCTCCTGGTCCTCGTAGGTGCGCGGGTAGCCCTGCCCGGGCCGGGTCTCGACGTTGTTGAACCAGACGTACTCGGTGCCCGAGCGGTTGGTCCACGCCTGCTTGCAGGTCACCGAGCAGGTGTGGCACCCGATGCACTTGTCGAGGTTCATCACCATCGCCATCTGGGCCATGACGCGCATCAGTACTGCACCTCCTGCGAGCGCTTGCGGATGATCGTGACCTCGTCGCGCTGGTTGCCGGTGGGGCCGAGGTAGTTGAACGCGTAGGTCAGCTGGGCGTACCCGCCGATCAGGTGGCTGGGCTTGATCAGCAGCCGGGTCAGCGAGTTGTGGATGCCACCGCGGTTGCCGGAGGTCTCGCTGAGGGGGACGTCGATCAGCCGGTCCTGGGCATGGTGCATGTACACCGTGCCCTCGGGCATCCGGTGCGACACGATCGCCCGCGCGACGACCACCCCGTTGCGGTTGACCGCCTCGATCCAGTCGTTGTCGGCCACGCCGACCTTGGCGGCGTCCTGGTCGCTCATCCAGATCGTCTGGCCGCCGCGCGAGAGCGACAGCATGAACAGGTTGTCCTGGTACTCGCTGTGGATCGACCACTTGTTGTGCGGCGTCAGGTAGCGCACGGTCACGCCGAGCTCGCCGACGGTGCCGATGTCGGGCTCGCTGAACAGCGCGCCCATGTTCAGTGGTGGCCGGTAGACGGGCAGCCCCTCCCCGAGCTCCATCATCCAGTCGTGGTCGAGGTAGAACGTCTGCCGGCCGGTCAGCGTGTGCCACGGCTTGAGCCGCTCGACGTTGATCGTGAACGGCGAGTACCGCCGACCGCCGCTCTCCGAGCCGGACCACTCCGGGGAGGTGATCACCGGCTGCGGCGCGGCCTGGGTGTCGGCGAAGGTGATCTGCTTGCCCTCGTGCTCGGCGGCCAGGTCGTGCAGCGGGGTGCCGGTGCGCTGCTCGAGGGTCTTGAAGCCCTGCACCGCGAGGTGGCCGTTGGTGGTGCCGGAGAGCGCGAGGATCGACTCGCACACGTGCACGTCGCGCACCAGCGAGGGCCGGCCGTCGGCCGCCCCGCCGCGGATCGCGCCGTTCTTCTGACCGAGGTACCGCAGCGACTCGGTCACGTCGTACGTGACGCCCTTGGTGGTGGTGCCGAGGGTGTCCAGCAGCGGCCCGACGGCGAAGTACTTGTCGGCCACCGCGCCGTAGTCGCGCTCGACCTCGACCAGCCTGGGCATCGTCACGCCGGGCACCGGCTCGCACTCCCCGAGCTTCCAGTCCTTCGCGACGCCGTGCGGGTTGGCCATCGCGTCGGGCGTGTCGTGGGTGAGCGGGACGGCGACCACGTCGCGACGTACGCCGAGGCGGTCGCGGGCCAGCTCGGAGAACTTCCGGGCGATCGCCCCGAACGTGTCCCAGTCGGTGCGGGTCTGCCACGGCGGGGCGATGGCCGGGTTGAACGAGTGCACGAACGGGTGCATGTCGGTCGTGTTGAGGTCGTGCTTCTCGTACCAGGTCGCCGCGGGCAGCACCACGTCGGAGAACACCGTCGTCGACGTCTGCCGGAAGTCCAGCGTGAGCAGCAGGTCGAGCTTGCCCTCGGGGGCCTCGTCGACCCAGCGCACGTCCTTCGGCCGCAGGCCCGGCGGCGTCTCGGTGGCGCGCAGCGACGACGTGGTGCCGAGCAGGTGCTTGAGGAAGTACTCGTTGCCCTTGGCCGACGAGCCCAGGAGGTTGGCGCGCCAGATCGCCAGCACCCGCGGGAAGTTCTCGGGGGCGTCGGGGTTCTCGCCCGCGAAGCCCAGGCTGCCGTCCTTCAGCGACGAGACGACGTGCTCGGCCACCGGTGTGCCGGCCGCGGCCGCCTCCTCGCAGATCTCCAGCGGGTTGCGGTCGAACGTCGGGTAGGACGGCATCCAGCCCATCCGGGCGCTCTTCGCGACCACGTCGGCGGTGCTGAGCCCCGCCAGCCGGCCGTCGGAGGTGGCCGACGACAGGGTGTCGGCGGAGAAGTGGTCGTACCGGAACTGGTCGGCGTGCAGGTACCAGTACGCCGCCTGGATCATGTTGCGCGGCGGCCGGCTCCAGTCCAGCGCGTTGGCGAGGTGGCCGTGCCCGGTGACCGGCCGCACCTTCTCCTGGCCGACGTAGTGCGCCCAGCCGCCGCCGTTGACGCCCTGGCACCCGGTGAGCGTGGTCAGCGCCAGGAACGACCGGTAGATCGTGTCGCTGTGGAACCAGTGGTTGGTGCCCGCTCCCATCAGGATCATCGAGCGGCCGCGGGACTCCTCGGCGTTGCGGGCGAACTCGCGCGCGATCCGGGTCGCCGCGCTCGCCGGCACGCCGGTGATCTGCTCCTGCCACTCCGGCGTGTACGTCGCGTAGCGCGCCAGCATCAGCTCGTAGACGGTGGTGACGAGGTGCTCGCCGACCCGCCGCACCGGCACCTGCGCGGTGGTCTCGCCGGGGCTGCCGTCGACGTCGCCGAACAGCGGTAGCCGGACGTCGACCCGCTCGTCGCCGTCGAGCCCGAGGGCGGGCTCGACACCCTGCAGGTCCAGGTTCCACTTGCCCGCACCGGCCTCGCCGAACCGGTGGCCCAGCGTGCCGTGCGGCACGACCGGCCGTCCGGTGGTGGAGTCGAGCAGCACGGTCTTGAAGGCGGCGTTCTCCTCCGCGGCGTGCTCGGGCAGGTCGGCCGCGGTGAGGAGCTTGCCGGGCCGGCCGTCCTCGATCCGGACGAGGAACGGCAGGTCGGTGTACGACCTCACGTACTGGTCGAAGTACGGCGTGGTCCGCTCGACGAAGAACTCGCGGAGGATCACGTGGCCCATCGCGAGCGCCAGCGCGGCGTCCGTGCCGGGCCGGGCCGGCAGCCACTCGTCGGCGAACTTCACGTTGTCGGCGTAGTCCGGGGAGACCACGACGACCTTCTGCCCGCGGTAGCGCGCCTCGGTCATCCAGTGGGCGTCCGGCGTCCGGGTGACGGGCACGTTGCTGCCCCACATCACCAGGTAGCCGGCGTCCCACCAGTCGCCGGACTCGGGGACGTCGGTCTGGTCACCGAAGACCTGCGGGGACGCGACCGGCAGGTCGGCGTACCAGTCGTAGAACGAGAGCATCGACCCGCCGACCAGGTGCGTGAAGCGTGCACCCGAGGCGTGCGAGACCATCGACATCGCGGGGATCGGCGAGAAGCCCGCCACCCGGTCGGGACCCCACTTCTCGATGGTGTGGACGTACGCCGCGGCGACCATCTCGACCGCCTCGTCCCAGGTCGCGCGGACCAGGCCCCCCTTGCCGCGCGCGGACTTGTAGGCCTTGGCCCGCAGCGGGTGGTCGACCACGTGCGCCCAGGCCTTGACCGGGTCGCCGTCGTGCTGGCGCTTGGCCTCGCGGTACATCTGCAGCAGCACGCCGCGCACGTACGGGTAGCGGACCCGGGTCGGCGAGTAGGTGTACCAGGAGAACGCCGCACCGCGGGGGCAGCCGCGCGGCTCGTAGTCGGGCCGGTCGGGCCCCGGCGACGGGTAGTCGGTCTGCTGGGTCTCCCAGGTGATGATCCCGTCCTTGACGTAGACCTTCCACGAGCACGACCCGGTGCAGTTGACGCCATGGGTGGAGCGCACGACCTTGTCGTGGCTCCAGCGGTCCCGGTAGAACTCGTCGGCCTGCCGGCCGCCGGTCTTCGAGAGCGTGCGCAGGTCGCTGGAGACCGTGCCCCGGGTGAAGAACCGCCGGGTCCGCACCAGCGCTTCGCTCAGCGGCCCGTCGAGCCCCGGCTCGTTCTCCCGCGCCCGGCCTCCGCCGTCGACCTCGACCGTCACCGCTGACCTCCCGTTGTCCGATCCGTCCTGAGCCCGCGCGTTACCCTGCGCGGGTGTCCGTCGCCGTACGTTCGCCGCTGCGCGCGGGCGTCGAGGGTCTGACGCCCGGCTACTTCGCGCTGGTGATGGCCAGCGGCATCCTCTCGGTGGGGATGGCGCTGCGCGGCCACGCCGCGCTCTCCACCGTGCTGCTGGCGGTGTGCGTCGTGGCGTTCGTCGTCCTGGCCGTGCTCACGGCCTGGCGGTTCGTGTCGTTCCGCCGCGCGACCGTCGAGGACTTCGTCGACCCGCGGCGCGGCTTCGGCTTCTTCACGTTCGTGGCGGGCACCAACGTGCTCGGTGTCCGGCTGGGCCTGGACGGGCACTACGTCGCCACGGGCGTCCTGCTGGCCTGCGCCGGCAGCGCCTGGCTCGTGCTCGGGTACGTCGTCCCGTGGACCGCCGTCCTCGGCCGCGCGGAGCGGCCGGTCGTCGCGGCGGCGAACGGCACGTGGTTCATCTGGACCGTGGCCACCCAGTCCGTGGCGACCGCGGCGGCGACCCTCGAGCCGCACGTCACCAGCGGGCGCTCGGCACTCGCCCTGCTGGCCGTGGTCGCCTGGTCGGTCGGCGCGTTCCTGTACGCCGCCACCGGCGTGGTCGTCACGCTGCGGCTGATGCTCTACGCGTTCGGCCCCGAGGAGCTCGAGCCGCCGTACTGGGTCGCGATGGGCGCCCTCGCCATCACGGTGCTGGCCGGCGCGCGCATCGTCGAGATGGCCGACGCCCCCATGGTGGCCGCCACCCGCGGGCTGATCGCCGGGCTCTCGGTGGTCTGCTGGGCGTTCGCCACCTGGCTGATCCCGGTGCTGGTCGCGGCCGGTTGGTGGCGGCACGTGACCCGCCGGATCCCGCTCCGGTACGACCCCACCCTGTGGAGCATGGTCTTCCCGCTCGGCATGTACGCCGCGGGCGGCATCTACCTGGGTCAGGCGGACTCGCTCCCGCTCGTGACCGACATCGCCGCGGTCGAGCTGTGGGTCGCCTTCGGCGCCGGCACGCTCGTGTTCGCGGCGATGCTCGGCCACCTGTGTCGAGTGGCGGTCCGCACCCCTCATCCCTGACGACCGCCCACGGCGACCTCCGGTGCGCCCGACCTCGCGTGCGCGGTGTGCCGGACCACGGTCAAGGTCAGCACCACGGCCAGCACCGCCGTGCCGCACAGCATCCACAGACCGATCGAGTAGGAGTCGGTGCGGCCGTAGATGTAGCCCATCACCAGCGGCGGGACGAAGCCGCCGAGGCCACCGGCGGCCCCGACCAGGCCGGTGACGCCGCCGACCCGGGCCGGCTCGGTGACCTGGGCGATGAGGGCGAACGTCGCGCCGCTGCCGGACCCCAGCGCGGCCGCCATCGCGAGGAAGGCGACGGTGCCGATGCCGTCGAGCGGCGGCGTGCCGGACGAGAGCGCGGCACCGACGGCGACGACGCCGAAGCCGGTCGCGAGCACCGGGACCGCGCCCAGGCGGTCGGAGAGCCAGCCCCCGACCGGGCGCATGACGACCGCGACGACCACGAAGCCGGCCATCCGGTTCGCGGCGTCGGCCGGGTCGAGGTGGTGGGCGGTCTTGAGGTAGGCGGGCAGGTAGACCGAGAAGGCGACGTACCCGCCGAACGCGACCGCGTAGAGCACGCAGGCCTGCCAGGTGATCGGCAACCGCGCGTTGGCGGCGATCCGGGTCCCGAGCGACGTGGTCGGCACGACCCGGCCGGGCGCGTCACGCAGCAGCAGCCACGCGACCACGGCGTACACCGCGAGCACGGCCCCCGTGATGAGGAAGGGCGCCTTGGCACCGACGTTCTCGTACAGCTTGACGGTGGTCAGCGCGCTGATCGCCGTGCCACCCATGCCGGCCCCGAAGATGCCGACCGCCAGGCCGCGCCGCTCCGGCGGGAACCACGCGTTGACGAACGGGACGCCCACCGCGAACGACGTCCCGGCGATGCCGAGGAAGAACCCGCCGACGAGGATCAGGGCGTAGGAGTCGAGGGCGAAGAAGGCCAGGAACAGCACCGGCACGGTCGTGAAGGCCGAGATCAGGGTGAACATCACCCGACCGCCGTACCGGTCGGTGAGCGCGCCGACGACGATCCGCCCCAGCGACCCGACGATGACCGGGACCGCGACCATGAGGGCCACGTCGGACTCGCTGAGCGTCCCGAGGTTGCCGGCGTCGCGGAACATCGGGCCGAGCGGGCTGATCAGGGCCCAGGCCCAGAAGTTCACCGCGAAGCCGATCGTGGCCAGCGCCAGCATGAGGCCGGGCGAGCGTTCGGCCTCGCTCGCGGCGGGGACCGGGTCCACGCCCGTCACCTCCTTCACGGTCGCCCCCTGTCGCGACCGCCGTCTCGTCGGCGTGGACCCAGCCTGTCGGAATTCGCCCGGGACCGGAACCGTGAAAAACCGGCTCATGACGGCCTCCGGACGATCGCGAGCCGCCAGGCCTCGGGTCCGCGCTGGAGGTACTCGACGTCGAAGGTGTCCGGCTCGCGGCGCTCGATCTGCGCGAGCAGCGGCAGCGGGTCGTGCGGGGCCACCAGGACCAGGCCGCCGCCGGGCCGCACCGCGTCGAGGGCGCCGAACACGGTCGCGTGCCGGATCGCGTGCGGCACGCTGCGGGCGTCCAGCTCCGGGAATCCGTCCGGGTCCACCTCGCCGCAGCCGCAGGCGTGACCGGTGTGTGCCGCGTGCCCGGCCCCGGCGGCGGGCTCTGCGGCGTCTCCGCCACCGAGGGCGTCGTGCATCCCGGCGAGCAGCGCGGCGACCGAGACGCCGGGTGCGGAGAGCAGCAGCGGGAGCACCAGCTCGTTCTCCTTGGCCAGGTGGCCGTCGAAGACCGCCCGAAGGGCGGCGGCGGACGCGGCCGCGCTGACGTCGTCGCGGGCCTCGTCGAGGTCGGCGACCAGTCGCAGGATCGCCTGGTGCTCGGCGAGCATCCCGGTGACCAGCAGCGCGGCCTCCGGTCGCGCGGCCGCCGCCGGGTAGAGCGCCTCCTCCTCGGCCAGCGCGTGCGGGACCAGCTCGGCGCGGCACCACGCGACCAGCGCCGTCCGCGACCGCTCGGCCTCCCCGGCTCGGCCGCTGCGAGCCGCGGCGAGCAGCTGGTCGGCGTACCCCGCGAGCGCCCCGGCCAGCTCGGCATGGTGGGCGACCACGGCCTCCCCCGCCCGGGCGTCGGCCTCGCTCGAAGCCACCATCACGTCGTTCATCGTCACTCCTCCGCCCGGCGCTCCGGGCTGCCGTGCGGACCACCCCGCTGGCGGTCAGTACCTCCTATTTACTACAGTTCGTCCCGTGGAAAATAGTGATCGCGCTGTTCCGCCCCTCACGTCCTCCCTCGGACCCCGCCGCGGCCGCGGGCCCGGGCCGCTGACGGCGAAGCGCGCCGCGATCCTCGAGCTGCTGGTCGACCAGCCCGAGCCGACGACGCTGGCGGCGCTGGTCGAGGCCAGCGGCCTGCACCCGAACACCGTCCGCGAGCACCTGGACGGGCTGGTCGCCCAGGGCTGGGTGCACCGGTTCCGCCAGGAGCCGTCCGGCCGGGGGCGGCCGGCCTGGCTCTACGAGGCGGTCGAGGGTCGCGAGCAGCAGGAGTACGCCGGGCTGGCCGCGGCGCTCGCGGCGAGCATCGCCAGGACCAGCCCCACGCCGGTCGCGACGGCGGTCGCGGCCGGGGAGGAGTGGGGGCACGAGCTGGCCCGCAACCGCGAGGCCACCCCGTCCACGCCCACGGGCGCGCGGGACGAGGTCGTGTCGCTCCTCGGCGAGATCGGCTTCGACCCCGACCGGGCGGCCGAGCGGCCGGACCTGGTGCGGCTGCGGCGCTGCCCCCTCCTCGAGGCCGCGCACCGGCATCGCGACGTGGTCTGCGGCGTGCACATGGGCATGGTCCGCGGCGCGCTGACGGAGTACGGCGCCGACCCCGAGGGCACCGCTCTCGAGCCGTTCGCCGAGCCCGGTGCGTGCCTGCTGGTGGTCCCGCCGCTCCCGGCGGACCCGGCATGACCACGACGGCGCGCCCCGAGCAGGCCGCGCCGGCGCGCGGGTTCTGGCCGATGCGCGACCTCCCCGTGGTGGGCTTCCTGGCCCTCACGGTCGCGGTCGCGCTGGCGCACCCCGTCGTACCGGCGCCGCGGTGGCTGCTCATCCACCTGTTGCTGCTCGGCGCGCTGACCCACGCGATCCTGGTCTGGAGCCGCTACTTCGCGGACACGCTGCTGCACACCGCGCACGGACCGGACGACCGCCGCCGGCAGAACCGCCGCCTCGTGGTCCTCGACCTCGGCGTCGTCGCCGTGCTGGCCGGCGTCCTCTCCGACCGGTGGCCGCTGGCCGTCGCCGGCGCGACCGCGGTCGCCGTGGCGGTCGGCTGGCACGGCGCCGCGCTGCTGCGGCAGCTGCGTACGGCGCTGCCGGCGCGGTTCGGGGTGACCGTGCGCTACTACGTCGCCGCGGCGGCGCTCCTGCCCGCCGGCGCCGCCCTCGGCGCCACCCTGGCCCGCGTGCAGGCGGACCCCTGGCACGAGCGCTTGGTGGTCGCGCACGCCGCGGTCAACGTGCTGGGCTGGATCGGCCTGACCGTCCTCGGCACCCTGCTCACGCTGTGGCCGACGATGCTGCGCACCCGGATGGCCGCCGGCGCGGAGCGGGCGTCGGCGCGGGCCCTGCCGGTGCTGGCCGGGTCGGTGGTCGTGGTCTCCGGTGGTGCGCTCGCCGGCGTCCGCCCGGCTGCCACGCTCGGGCTGGCCGGCTACCTCGTCGGCGTCGGGATCCTGGCCGGGCCGTTCGTGCGGGCCCTGCGGTCGCGGCGGCCCGCCAGCTTCGCGACGTACTCGACGCTGGCCGCCCTCGGCTGGCTGGTGGGCTGCCTGGTGAGCCTGGTCGTCGCGTTCGCGACCGCGGGCTCCTGGGACGAGGTCGGCGACCGCTTCACGTGGTTCACGCCGTACCTCGCCGCCGGGTTCGGCGCGCAGATCCTGCTCGGTGCCCTGTCGTACCTCGTGCCGGTCGCGCTCGGCGGTGGCGGCGGCCCGGTGGCCGCCGCGACGGCCGTGCTCGACCGCGGGGCGACGTTCCGCGTGGTCGCGGTCAACGGCGGACTGCTCGTGTGCGTGCTGCCGGTGGACCCGGCGGTGCGGGTGCTCTGCTCCGTGGTGGTGCTGGCCGGGCTCGCGGCGTTCCTGCCGCTGCTGTTCCGCGCGATCCGCGCGTCCCGGCGGGTCCGGCAGGGTGCGGCGGAGCCACCGCCCCGCGGCGTCACCCACGCGTTCTCCACCCGCGCCGCCGGGCTCGCGGTGGCACTCGTGCTGGTCGCGGCGGTCGGCGGCGTCGCGGTCGACGACGGCGGGCTGCCGTTCCTGAGCGACGCGCCGCCGATCGCGGCCGGGGTGGCCGCCACCGGCCACACGACGGTCGTCGAGATGGAGGCGGCGGACATGCGGTTCACGCCGTCCGTGGTCGAGGTGCCCGCGGGCGACCGGCTGGTGATCGAGCTGACCAACACCGACGACGAGGACGTGCACGACCTGGTGCTCGACGACGGATCCGACACGGGTCGGCTGTCGCCCGGCGAGCACGCCCGGCTGGACGTCGGCGTGGTCGGCCGCGACGTCGACGGCTGGTGCTCGGTGATCGGGCACCGGCAGCTGGGGATGACGCTGACGATCCGGGCGATCGGCGGGACCGGCTCCGCCCCCACCGCCGGCGCCGATGACACCGCCGACGGGTCGATGGCCGGCATGGACCACGGCTCGGCCGGCGCCGACGCCGTCGTGGACCCGCAAGCCACCCCGGCGCCCGGGTTCGAGGCCCACGACGCGACGCTCCCGCCGGCCCCGGCCGGCCGGGTGCACCGGCGTACCCTCCACGTCCGCGAGGTGGTCCGTGAGGTCGCCCCGGGGGTCACCCAGCGGCTGTGGACGTTCGGCGGCAGCGCGCCCGGCCCGACGCTGCACGGGCGGGTCGGCGACCGGTTCGTGATCACGCTCGTCAACGACGCCTCGACCGGCCACTCGATCGACTTCCACGCCGGCTCGCGGGCGCCGGACCGGTTGATGCGCACGATCCCGCCCGGCGGGCGGCTGGTCTACCGGTTCCGCGCCGACCACGCGGGCATCTGGATGTACCACTGCTCGTCGATGCCGATGTCCGCGCACATTGCCAACGGGCTGTTCGGGGCCGTGGTCATCGACCCGCCCGGCCTCCCGCCGGTGGACCGCTCCTACGTGCTGGTGCAGTCCGAGCTGTACCTCGGCCCGCAGGGCGGCGAGGTCGACGTCGACAAGATCGCCGCCGAGGACCCCGACCTGGTCGTCTTCAACGGCTACGACGCGCAGTACGACGCCCGCCCGCTGCACGCGCGCGTCGGCGAACGGGTCCGGTTGTGGGTGCTCGACGCCGGGCCGTCGCGCGCGCTGTCGTTCCACGTCGTGGGCGGCCAGTTCGACACGACGTACGCCGAGGGTGCGTACCTGCTGCGTCCCGGCCCCGGCGCCGGCGGGGCGCAGGTGCTGTCGTTGACGGCCGGCTCCGGAGGGTTCGTCGAGCTGAGCTTCCGCGAGCCGGGGCACTACCCGTTCGTGGACCACCAGATCGTCGACGCCGAGCGGGGCGCCCACGGGATCATCGCGGTGCGCTGACGGCGACCGCCTCGACCTCGACGAGCTGGTCGGGGTAGCCGAGGGCCGCGACGCCGAGCAGCGTGCTGGGCGCGTCGTGGTCGCCGAACCGCTGCCGGACGACCTGCCAGACCGTGACCAGGTCGTCCCGCCGCGCGCTCGCGACGTACACGGTCGACTTCGCGACGTCGGCGAGCGTGCACCC
Source organism: Nocardioides sp. (assembly GCA_035765695.1). GTDB lineage: Bacteria > Actinomycetota > Actinomycetes > Propionibacteriales > Nocardioidaceae > Nocardioides. The sequence continues at coordinate 34,870 of DASTXB010000052.1, forward strand.
CGACGCCGCGAGCGCGACCTCGAGGTTGTCCATCACGCGCCGGGCCTGCGCGGCCGCGTCACCGGGCGCGACGACCGCCCCGTCGTCGTCGAGCGGGCAGGCGCCGGCGGTGAACACCAGGCTGCCCGGCCCGACCATCGCGGCGTAGGCGTACGGGACGTCGTCGGACAGGGTGGGGGCGCGCACGAGCTCGACGGGCATGGGCGCGATCGTGCCCGAGATCCCACCTCCGACGCTCGTGAGTTTCGGGAGCGGTAGTCCCTGACGATCGAGCGACGGGCCACGGCGTGTCGTCGTCCGATCGTCAGGGACTACCCGACATGAACGAACGGCCCCGGTCCGCTGGGGACCGGGGCCGTTCGAGGTGCTACGTGGAGCGAGCCGGACTCAGAAGTCCATGCCACCCATGCCGCCGGACGGGTCGCCCATCGGGGCGGCCTTCTCCGGCTTGTCGGCCACGACGGCCTCGGTGGTGAGGAAGAGCGCCGCGATGGAGGCGGCGTTCTGCAGCGCGCTGCGGGTCACCTTGGCGGGGTCGATGATGCCCTCGGCGATCATGTCGACGTACTCGCCGGTGGCGGCGTTGAGGCCGTGGCCCGGGGTCAGGCCCTTGACCTTCTCCGCCACGACGCCGCCCTCGAGGCCGGCGTTGACCGCGATCTGCTTGAGCGGAGCCTCGGTCGCGACGCGCACGATGTTCGCGCCGACTGCCTCGTCACCGGTCAGGTCCAGCTTGTCGAACGCCGTGACCGACGCCTGCACCAGGGCCACGCCGCCGCCGGCGACGATGCCCTCCTCGACGGC
>DASTXB010000053.1:0-9327 GCA_035765695.1 Nocardioides sp.
GGCGTCGGCGCGGCCACCTAGTCTGTACGCCGTGAGCACCCCGACGTACGCCGACACCGGCGTGTTCGTCTGCTTCGAGGGCGGCGAGGGGTCGGGCAAGTCCACCCAGGCGCAGCGGCTCGCGGCCTGGCTGGAGGCGGACGGTTACGTCGCGCTGCTCACCTTCGAGCCCGGCGACACCGAGGTCGGTCGCCAGCTCCGCACGATCGTGCTCAGCCCCGAGACCGGCGCGATCTCCGACCGCACCGAGGCGCTGCTCTACGCGGCCGACAAGGCCGAGCACGTCGACGCCGTCGTCCAGCCGGCGCTCGACCGCGGCGAGGTCGTCATCACCGACCGGTACGTCGACTCGATGCTGGCCTACCAGGGGGCCGGCCGGGCGCTGGACCTCGACGAGGTCGAGCAGGTCGCCCGCTGGGCCACGCACGACCTGCGGCCGCACCTGACCGTGGTGCTCGACCTCGAGCCCGAGCACGGCCTGGGGCGGTTCGAGGAGCGCGACCGGATCGAGGGGGAGTCGTTGGAGTTCCACCAGCGGGTCCGCGAGGAGTTCCTCCGGATGGCGAAGGCCGATCCCGACCACTACCTCGTCCTCGACGCCCGCGCCGACGTCGAGGGGATCGCCGCCCAGGTGCGCGACGCCGTCACCCCGCTGCTCGCCCAGGCGGCCCGCCGATGACGGCCCTTCGAGACGGGCGCGGGGCCCCCTCCTCAGGAACCGTCTGGGACGGGCTGGTCGGCCAGCGCCAGGTGATCGAGGCGCTGCGGTCCGCGGCCGACGGCCACGGCATGAGCCACGCGTTCCTGTTCACCGGTCCACCCGGCTCGGGCCGCTCCAACGCCGCCGTCGCGTTCGCCGCGGCGCTGCAGTGCGAGGAGCAACCGCCGGGCTGCGGCACCTGCCACGCCTGCCACACCGTGCTCGCCGGCTCCCACGCCGACGTCTCCGTGGTGCGCACCGAGGGACTGTCGATCGGTGTCAAGGAGGTGCGCGACCTGGTCCGCCGGTCGGCGCTCTCGCCGGTCGGCCGCCGCTGGCAGATCGTCATCGTCGAGGACGCAGACCGCGTCACCGAGTCGGCCTTCAACGCGCTGCTCAAGGCGATCGAGGAGCCGGCCGAGCGCACGGTCTGGATGCTGTGCACGCCGACGGTCGAGGACGTGCTGCCGACGATCCGGTCCCGGTGCCGGCTGGTCAGCCTGACGACACCGACCGCGGACGACGTCGCCGACTTCCTGGTCCGCAAGGACGGCGTCGACCCCGCGCTCGCGTCGTACGCCGCCCGCGCCAGCCAGGGCCACATCGGCCGCGCCCGCGCCCTGGCCCGCGACGAGCAGACCCGCAACCGCCGGCGCGAGGTGGTCGCGATCCCGGCGCAGCTGACCTCGCTCGGTCGCTGCATGCAGGCCGCCGCGCGGCTCACGGAGGTCGCGAAGGAGGAGGCCGACGCGATCACCACCGACCTCGACGCCCGCGAGAAGGCCCAGCTGGACACGGCGTACGGCGTGGTCGAGCGCGGACGCCGGCCGCGCGAGTACGCCCCGGCCCTCCGCGACCTCGAGAGCGACCAGAAGAAGCGCGCCAAGCGGCGCCAGCTCGACGTGGTCGACCGCGGCCTGATGGACCTCGTCTCGGTCTACCGCGACGCGATCGCGGTCGCGTCGGGGGCGCCCGGGCGCCTGGTGAACGAGGAGATCCGCGGCGACGTCGAGCTCCTCGCGCGCGTCTCGTCGCCGGAGACCAACCTGCGCCGGATCTCGGCGGTCTTCGAGGCCCGCGAGCAGATGCTGGAGTTCAACGTCCAGCCGGCGCTGGCGCTGGAGTCGATGATGGTGGCGCTGGTCGCGCCCGAGGCCCGCACCCGGTGAGGCGCCTGGTCGTCGCGCTCGTCGTGATCGCGCTGCTCCTCAGCGCCGGCGCGGTGGCCACGCTCGCGGCGCTCGAGGAGACCGGCTCGGGGTCCGCCCCGCCGACCACCAGCCCGGCGCCGGGGGCGCAGCGGCCGCCGCGCCCAGCGCTGGCGGCCTTCTACCGCCAGCAGCTGACCTGGTCGTCGTGCCGCGACGGCGACCTGTGCGCGACGCTCCGGGTGCCGCTCGACTACCGCCACCCCGACGGGGAGACCCTCGACCTGGCGCTGCTCAAGGTCCCTGCGGCCGACGCCGGCCGGCGGATCGGCTCGCTCGTCGTGAACCCCGGTGGCCCCGGCGCGCCCGGCACCGACTACGCCGCCAACGCCTCGGCCGTCTTCCGCCAGCGCGTGCTCGACGCCTACGACGTCGTCGGCTTCGACCCGCGCGGCACCGGCGCGAGCGACCCGGTGGACTGCCTGACCGACGACCAGCTCGACGAGTACGTCGCCGAGGACCCCGACCCCGACACGGCCGCCGAGACCGCGACGTACCTCCGCTGGGTCGATGAGCTGGGGCGCGGCTGCGCGGAGCGCTCGGGCGAGCTGGCGGCGCACGTGACGACGGTCGAGGCCGCGCGCGACATGGACGTGCTGCGCGCCGCGCTCGGTGAGTCGACGATGGCGTACTTCGGGGCGTCGTACGGCACCAAGCTCGGGGCGACGTACGCCGACCTGTTCCCCGACCGTGTCGGCCGGCTGGTGCTCGACGGGGCGGTCGACCTCTCGATCAGCTCGCGCGAGCTCAGCCTCGAGCAGGCCGCCGGCTTCGAGACCGCGCTGCGGGCCTACGTCGCGAACTGCGTCGACCAGGGCGACTGCTACCTGGGCGACAGCGTCGATGCCGGCCTCGCGCGGATCAAGGACTTCCTCGACCAGGTCGACGCGCAGCCGCTCCCGACCGACGACGGCGACCGCATGCTCCGGGTCGGCAACGCCTTCTACGGCGTCGTGCTGCCGCTCTACAACCGCGACTACTGGGCCTACCTCGACCAGGCGTTGAAGTCGGGGCTCGACGGCGACGGCACCCTGCTGCTGCGGTTCTCCGACCTCTACAACTCGCGCGGACCGAGCGGCTACACCGACAACAGCACCGAGGCGCTGTACGCGATCAACTGCCTCGACGACCCGTACGCGATCCCGGCGAGCCAGGTGCCGGCGAACGTCCCGGACTTCGAGGAGGCGTCGCCGACGTTCGGCCGGGTCTTCGCCTGGGGCCTGACGACCTGCGGCGGGATGCAGGTGCAGGCCACCGCCCGGGACCGCCACGTCGACGCCGAGGGCGCGCCCCCGATCGTGGTGGTCGGGACGACCCGCGACCCGGCGACGCCGTACGAGTGGGCGGTGCACCTCGCCGACCAGCTCGACTCCGGCGTGCTGGTCAGCCGCGACGGTGACGGCCACACCGGCTACAACTCCGGCAACGACTGCGTCGACGACGCCGTCGAGGACTACCTGGTCGACGGCACGGTGCCCGAGGACGGACTCAGCTGCTGAGCGCGGCCAGCACCTCGTCGGCCGTGGCCTCGCCGGAGCGGACCGCGCCCTCCATGTAGCCGTTCCACACCGGGCTGCACTCGGCGCCGGCCCAGTGCAGCCGCCCGATCGGCTCGCGCAGCGCCGGCCCGAAGCCGGTCCACACGCCCGGGGCGAAGTGTGCGCCGTAGCAGCCGCGGCTGAACTCCTCGGCCATCCAGTCGCGCTCGAGGTACTCCAGCGGCTCGGCGGCGCGCGGCCCGAAGTAGCGCACGAAGCAGTCGACGACCGCGGCGCGCCGCTCCTCCGGTGTACGCCGGGCCCAGTGCCGGCCGTCCTCGGCCTCGATGAAGCCCATCAGGATGCCGCGCGCGTAGCCGGGCGGGGTGTTGTCGAAGGTGACCTTCACCGGACCGCAGTCCGAGCCCGCCTGGCCGTTGAGCCCGTCCTCGCGCCAGAACGGCGTGGGGTAGACGGCGTACACCTTGAACACGCTGCCGGCCGGCAGCTTCTGGGTGAGCTGGTCGCGCCAGCTCGGCAGTGGCGGATCGTAGTCCAGCCGGCCGGCCAGGGTCGGCGGCAGGGTGACGATCGCCCGGCTCGCGTCGTACGTCGTGCCGGCGCGGGTCGTGACCCGGACGCCGTCGCCGGTCTGCTGCACCGTGCGCACCGGCTGGCCGAGGCGGACGTCGAGGCCGGCGGCCAGCCGCTCGCTGATCCGCCAGGAGCCGCCGTCGATCCGGTCCTGCTGGGCGCCGCGGTCGACGGCCATCAGCGTGTCCATGTCGGTGCCGGAGTGGGTGTAGAACAGCGCGTGCAGCAGCGAGACGTCGGAGAGGTCGGCGGAGAAGACCGCGTCGCAGTAGAGCTCGAAGTAGGCGCGGCCCTGCGGGGTGCGCAGGTTGCGGTGCACCCAGCTGCGGAACGTCTGGCCGTCCAGCTCGCGGGCGTGCGGGGTGCGCCAGGGCTGCTCGAGGTCGACGGTGCGGGCCAGCCGGGCCCAGCGCAGGGTCCCCTGGGCGAGGTCGGCGATCGCGAACGGGTTGAGCCGCGGCACCGCGCCCTTGCGGCCGGGGAGCCGGCCGGTGCGCCGCCCGAGGCCGAAGACGATGTCGCCGTCGTTGTACGTCGGGACCGTCTCGAGGCCGAGCTCGGCGACCAGCTCGTACATCCGGTCCTGGGTCGGCCCGATCCACTGCCCGCCGAGCTCGATCCACTGCCCGTCGGAGAGCCGCCCGGCCTCGGTGCGGCCGCCGACCCGGTCCCGCGCCTCGACCACGACGACCGACCGGCCCGCGGCGGCGACGCGTCGTGCGGCGGCGAGCCCGGAGAGGCCGGCGCCGACCACCACGACGTCCGTGCTCATCGGGGTGGTCATGCGGCGGCCCTCTCGAACGAGTCCCACCGCCGGCGCAGCCACCAGGGACGTGAGTCACGGCGGGTCACCTGCTCGACCGCCGGCCACCAGCGCTCGCGCATCTCGTCGCCGGCGGCGAGCGCCTCCTCGGTGCTGGGCGGGTCGGCGATCCAGGCCCGCTCGAGCCGGTCGCGGTCGGCGGCGATCACCGCCTCCGCACGCGACCAGTCGCGCAGCGCCTGCCGGTGCAGCCGCTCGTGGCGCCACCACAGCGACCGGTCGTCGCGGTGGTTGTCGATCCCGGTGGTCGGGTAGGCGTCCTCGCCGACCGGCCGGTCCACCCGCAGCGGGACGAACGGCGCGAACGCCGGGTCGGCGCAGCCGGTGGACCAGTGGATCCCGGTGCCGAGGTGGCTGACCCACGAGGACACCGTCTGGCTGGAGGCCACCAGCCCGCCCGCGTGCATGTTCGGGCCGACCATCGACCCGGTCAGTGGCGACCACCGCGGCCCACGGCCGGTGCCGTTGTCGCGCAGGATGCGCATGGCGTCGCGCACGCCGTACGCGGTGGAGGCCCGGGTCTGGGTCAGCATCTGCCGGGCGTCGCAGGACGCGACCCGGCCGCGGAGACGGTCGGCGTACTTCTCCGCGAAGCCCGGGATGGTCAGGCCGTTGCTGATGCTGCGCGCGGCGCCGGTGACGCGTTCGGTCGCCCACCGCCGGCCCGCGGTCTCGAGCACGGCGGCGCCGGCGCGGTCCGCGACCAGGAAGCTGTTGTGGTAGGTGAACTTCGGGTGCTCGATGCTGCACGGCCCGCTCTGCCCGTGCTCCTCGAGCAGCCCGACCATCGTCTCGACGGCCTCGTCGGCGGTCGTGGACCGCTCGAGCGCGAGTCGCAGCAGGTCCATGCCGAGAAGGCCGGGCTCCAGGCTGGTCGGCTCCTTGGTGAACACCGCCTCGTTGCCGATCGCCACGCCGTGCTCGTTCGCGCCCATCTCGGCGCCCCACATCCACCACGGGCGTGAGACCACGGTGGCGTGGGTGTGAGCGACCTGGGGGAGGTCGACGTACGTCGTGCGCGCCCGCGCGCCGGGCTCGTGGTCGGCGGCCGGCGTCCACTCCCACAGCTGGGCCTCGTTGGGGTCCCGGTCGGAGTTCTTCGCCAGCACCATGCCGGTGTCGGCCCGCAGCACGAAGGTGTCGCACACGCTGCGCAGCCTAGGGCTGTCGGCTACCGGCTGGTGAGGAACCGGCCGAGTCCGACGACGCCCGAGCCGAGCAGCTCCAGCCAGCTGAACGCGTCGTCCCAGAGCACGATCTTCCCGTCGCGGACCACGAACGTGCCGCGCACGCCGAACGACGTCTCCACCGGGCCCATGCGGATCACGTCGGTGCGGTCGGTGAGCACCGTGTCGCCGTCGGCGGCGACGTGCTTCCACCGCACCTCGAACCCGACGCCGCGGCGTTCCATGTCGCGCAGCATCGCGTGCACGCGCTCGCCCTGGAACACCGGCAGCCCGGTGTTGCGCCAGACCACCTCGTCGTCGAGGAGCGCCAGCGCCTGGTCGGTCTCCTTGCGGGCGAGGTGCTCGAGGAAGCTGCGTACGACTGTCTCTGCCTGTGCCGGGGCGGTCATGCTCCGACGGTAGCGCTGCCCCGGGGACTGATCGGCTCGGCGATCTCCTGGATCCGGGCGGTCGCCAGCTCGATCATCAGCTGGGCGGCGGGGGACAGCGTCGCACCGGAGCGGTGCACGACCGCGAACGTGTCGTACTGCCGCGGACGCAGCGACACCCAGCTGGCCTTCGGCGCGAGCCGGGGGAGCAGCTGTTCGGCGGCCCCCTTCGGGATCACGGTGTCGGCGAAGCCCATCCCGACCAGCTCGACCGCCGTCTCGATGTCCTCGACCTCGATGCGGGTCTGCGGGTTGCGGCCGGTCTCGTGCAGCATCTGCCGCAGCGTCTGGCGGGTGGAGTCCTGGGCGCGGAACGTCGTCTCGGGCATCACCAGCGAGGCCAGGGACAGCCGGTGCGCGGTGACGGGCGTCTCCAGCCGGGTCGGGTCGGCGCTGACGTAGACCAGCTCCTCCCGCGCGACCGGCGTGATCGTGAGGCCCTCGCTCGCCACCGTGGAGACCGCGAGCATCGCGGCCTCGAGCCGGCCCCGGCGCAGGTCCTCGGCGACCTCGATGGAGTTCTGGCCGATCAGCTCGACCCGCACCCCGGGGTAGCGCGAGAGCACGTCGGCGATCAGCCCGGACCCGGCGTACAGCCGGGCGATGCCGAACATCCCGAACCGGATCGTGCCGGTCTCGAACGACTTCACGCTCTGCACGGCGCGCCGCGTCTCGTCGACCGCCGCGAGCACGCGCTCCGCGTGCGGTCGCAGCGTGTCGGCCACCGTGGTCGGGACGACGCCGCGGCCGACGCGGCGGAACAGCTGGACGCCGAGCGACTTCTCCAGGGCCCGGATCTGCTCCGAGACCGAAGGCTGGGCGTACCCGAGCTCCTCGGCCGCGGCCGTCAGCGAGCCGTGCTCGTAGGTCGCGAGGAAGCAGGTCAGCTGGTGCAGGGACAACATAGGCGAATCCTTGGTTTCCTGAAGGAAAGCAAGGCTACCCCTATGTCTACAGGTGTTGAACCATGGTGCTGCGCACTCCTGTCCACACCCCACCGAGGGAGGTCACCATGTTCGACCACCACTGCACCGCCTGCGCCAAGCGCCAGTTGATCTTCCCGAGCCAGGTCACGGGCATGGCGAACACCGACCACGGCATCGTCGTGAGCTTCACCTGCTGGTGCGGCGCCGACCAGAAGCTGCTCACCGGCCGCGCGGCGACGACCGCCGCCAAGGTCACGCTCGCCGCCTGAGCGAGCCCTCGAGACCCTCCGAGGCAGGGCCGGCGTAGTCGCGTTCGCCGTCCCCCGCGGAGCCCCCGGACGCCGGTCCCGATGCCGTTTTCGCGCACCGGACCGGCGTCCGTATACTTCCTCGGGTTGCCCGGACCGGACTGCTCCGGACCCGGGCAGCGCGCCGCCTTAGCTCAGTCGGTAGAGCGATTCACTCGTAATGAATAGGTCGTCGGTTCGATTCCGACAGGCGGCTCCGTGTATGTCTCAGGACATCGGAAGCCCGGTGAACCGGCAGGTTCGCCGGGTTTCGCCTTGTCGTGACGGCCGCTTGCGCGATGCCACACGATCCACTCCGTGCCACGCTGTCGGGATGCCTCCCGTCACCGGTGTCGTCTTCCGTCCGCAGTCACCGCCGGAGGAGCTGGGTGCGGCCGTCGCCCACGTCGAGGCGGCCGGCGTGGCCGAGTTGTGGCTGTGGGAGGACTGCTTCCTCGAGGGTGGGCTGACGACGGCGGCAGCCGCGCTGGCGTGGTCGTCCCGGCTCCGGGTCGGCATCGGGCTGCTGCCGGTGCCGCTGCGCAACCCTGCGGTCACGGCGATGGAGATCGCCACGCTCGCGCGGATGTTCCCCGACCGGCTCACGGTGGCGCTCGGCCACGGGGTCCAGCCGTGGATGGCGCAGGTGGGGGCGCGGGTCGTGTCGCCGATGACGCTGCTGCGCGAGCACGTCACCGCGGTCCGCGCACTGCTGGCCGGCGAGACCGTGACCGTGTCGGGCCGGTACGTGCGGCTCGACGACGTCGCGCTCGACTGGCCGCCGGCCACGCCACCCCGGCTCCTCGTCGGAGCGCGCGGGCCGCGGACGGTGGCCCTCGGCGGGGAGATCGCGGACGGCGTGCTCCTCGACTCCGTGACCGACCCCGACGTCGTACGGCGGGCGCGGGAGCTCGTGGGCGACACCGCCCATGTCTGCGTCTACACCGAGGTCGACCCGCGCGCCGGGCTCGCCGGCCTGGGGGACCGGGTCGCGGAGCTCGGTGCAGCCGGCGCCGACACCGTGGTCGTGCAGGCGCCGGGCGACGCACCCGATCCGAGGCCGCTCGCCGAGGCGCTGGCCTGACCGCGGGCTCAGGCGTGCACGCCGGCCATCGACACGTCCTGGCCGTCGGCCGTCGTGGGGTGCTCCTCGTTGATCGCCTCGACCGCCTCGGTGAGCTCGGGCTCGGCGGCCACCGGGCGCCGGTCGAGGTGGATGCCCGCGATCATGCAGCGCACCGACCCGCCGGCCAGCTCGATGGTGGGGATGTCGACCGCGACGATCTCGCAGGACTCCTCGATGACCGCAACCTGGTCGGGGCGCAGGCTGCGCCGGGCGCGGCCGGACATCGCCATGATGTAGCGGCGCTTGCCCTCCGGCGTGCGCCCGCACAGCTCCACCGCGTTGCCGGCGAACTCCCGGATCTGCTCCTCGGTGAGGGCGACGACCTTGCGGCCGTTGACGGTCAGGCGCTCGCGGACCTGCTCGCGCCGATGCTCGTCGGGGATCATGTCCAGCGCGATCAGCGCGACGTCGGTGCCGACGCAGGCGATCACGTTGGTGTGGTAGACGGGCACGCCGTCGGAGTCGACGGCCTCGAAGGCCATCGGCTCGTAGTTGAAGTCGCTGCAGAAGCGCTCCAGCACATGGGTGTCGGCGCGGTGGCTGACGGCCATGTACGCCACGCGCGAGACG